>CAUZEA010000156.1:0-10152 GCA_963578605.1 Planctomycetota bacterium | reverse complement strand
CCATTGGAGAGGCCGCTTTCGGACAGCAACGGTTTGTTGTGACCTTTGTCGTCGATCCGAAAAGCCAGTCCTACCCCGTAGTCTTCAAATCCTTGTTGACCGACATATCCGTCCCAGTTTGAAATGTGGGTGTTGGGGTTTGCCACATACCATAGCGAGGAAAAAGACCGTGCTGGGCTGGTGAGATTGGTAATCGACACAATCGAGTCCCGCCTGTCGGGATCATCGGAGTCTGGGCAGACAGTCAAAAATTCTTCAAACGCGAACGCGGAGATTTCTTCGTCTTTCGGGAACAGACCGTTGGTTGTACCGGCGACGACCAAAGACTGTCCGATTCCCAGTTCGTCAACGTCTCTGGGAACCATGAGCGGGTCACAATGGCTGGTGTCGTCGTAATAGACTTTTACCGGAACGGAAAAAGCAAGTGATGTCAGTAGGCTTGCTACCAAAGGGGCAGAGAGAAACATTGCAAAGTGTTGTGAAAATTTCATAGGACCTTTTCCTTTTACATGGGGAGAGTGTGCAGTAAACGAGTCGCTAAATTGAACGGTTCTTTAACGACTTAAAACATGGACAGGGGTGTCATTACCTCGGAAATTGAAGACAAGTCTCTTCTTTTCACCGGAATCAAGTTAGAACTTCACAGCCTGCTGCGGTCAGTTCTTTGGAGTGGTTGTTGGTCACGCGATTTTGTTTAGTAGCCTGGCAACAAGCACGGTCTCTTCACAAATCCTCTAAAAGTGGCTGGGATGGGTGTTTCATAGGCGGTTTCCTCACTCGGGACCCGACTTGATTGGAGGGCCTGTGGTGGAAATCAAGATT
This sequence comes from Planctomycetota bacterium, assembly GCA_963578605.1. Taxonomy (GTDB): domain Bacteria; phylum Planctomycetota; class Planctomycetia; order Pirellulales; family Lacipirellulaceae; genus JAKVCB01. The sequence continues at coordinate 9,330 of CAUZEA010000156.1, read as the reverse complement.
TTGGGCCTCTCCCCGACACTCGAAAGAAAAAATTTTTGTCGCCCCGACGAGTTGAGGCCGTTATTGCGGCCAGATTTCGCAAGCCCAGTACGGTACGAGACGGCTGCGGAGGGCCCGTAACCACGGTCCGGTCGGAACGGTGAGGCCTTTTTCAGCAATCTGTGAAAACGTCGCATCCAGTTCCCGCAGGGTGCCGACACGGTGTATCCCACAGGGGGCCAATAACGATTGCTGGCGGTAACCGGGTGGTCTGTGACTTCCGAGTGCAGTTTCACAAAAAATCCCCGCGTCATTTGCATGACACGGGGAAGTGTTAACCAGTTTTACTGTCGGAATTGTCTGGCGAATGTTTTAAGTTTTCTCGAAACGTGGGCGTGCCACCGCAGGGGGTCAGGCAAGCCGCTGATTCCTTCGGCCAGGTTTCAAGCCGACGGTCAAGACCAGGCCGAGTCCGACCATGACCAGGCTGGAGGGTTCAGGGACACCGATGCGAATCGGGTCGGGATCGAGGTGCCACTCGACGGGCAGATCGATAGCCCTTGACCAGGGGTTACCGGTAAATGACAAGAAGTTGACCGGCTTGATCGAACTGGCAATGAGGTCCTCTGCAATTTCTGCTTCGGAACCGAGGCCGTCCTCAAATTCAAAGGAGAAAACTGTGCCAATAAGCTGTTCGGGCGTGGCGCCGAACGAGTCAATCGCGGTGAACAGGTCAACGTCGATTCCAAAGCGGAACGAGTCTCCGGTCGTGAACGAGTCTACGGCAAAGTCAATCGTCAACAGTTGGCTACCATCAGTATCGCCGCTGGGGGTGATATCGGCGGCGTTCAGGCCAACCAGAGAGCCAGGATCGATTGCAAACGCGCTTCCGTCGATGCCGGGGGTAGCATTTGTTGGATCGAGAAACGCATTTACGGGACTCAGATCCATCGTGAGGCTCGTCAGGGACATGCCCACCGGGCCACTGGAGAAATCGACCAGGAAGAAGTCATTGACACTGTACGGGGTTGAGCCGTTCGTATCGACGAGCACTTCGGGGACGGTATTGAGAAACGGCGATGTACGCAGTTCGGTAATTTGGGCATCCGTGAGCTGACTGAGGTTGTCGCCGTCGGGAGTAATGTGGCCAATGCCACCGGGGACGTCTCTGGCACTCCCGCTTGTGACGAGATTATTGGCACCACCGCCACCAAAATCGCTGTGGCCAAGTCCCAGATTGTGTCCCAACTCGTGGGCGACGGTGTCAATCCGGCCAACACCCCCGTTGAAGTTTTGCACCGCCGTGCCATTGATGGCGACTCCGTTAGCGCCGTTATAGGCTTCCCCATAAAGGACGAACCCGGGGCTGGTTGGCATGTCTTCGACGAACCACATGTTGATGGTTGACGGATCGGCGTGCTGTCCACTACCTGGCACGTCGAGATCTAGGACCGAAGAAGAAGACAACAGCGCCGTATCGTTTAACTGGGTGGTTGGCAGAAAAATTGGGGCGACACCTGCCTGGGCATAGATTTTTTCAGTCTCTGCCTGGAACATGGGAGTTGGGGCACAGCTGCCTCCCGCGTCGTTACAGACCTGGATTGGCTGGACCGTAAAAAAGCGGTCGATAACCTGAGCTTGTGCGGTTGTCGCAACCAGCGTAACTGCCACCACGATCGCACTAACGGTTCGCACCAGTTGGCGGGCGTGGTTGGGAGTGAAGGTGGCTGGCGCCGCGGGGATGCTGCTTCCCAGCGGTGCTTGTCGGCGACGCGTGCCTCGCCGTAAGACAGGACAAACCAGACCGATCGCCAGTAAAACCAACGCACTCGGTTCGGGAATGGGAATGCCAATAATACTACCTGACGATTCTCCACCCACGAGCGAACCACCAGCAACGCCGATCGACGTGAAACTTGCCGCGTCGAGTCCTAATCTGCCGGAGTCATAGTCCTGAACCACGAATCTCCACGTTTCACCTGGTTCAAAAATTCCATTGGCGATACCACTCTCTTCCAGTAACGGTTGGTTGTGACCTTTGTTGTCGATCTGAAAAGCCGCTCCCATCCCAGAATCTTCAAATCCTTCCTGACCAACCTGTCCGTCCCAGTTCGAAATGTAGGTGTTGGGGTTCGCCACATACCACAGCGTCGAAAAAGACCGTGCTGGACTGGTGAGATTGGTGATCGACACAATCGAGTCTGGCAGGTTGGGATTATCGGAGTGTGAGCAGACAGGCATATAATTTTCAATCGCGAACGCCGAGATTTCTTCGTCTCTCGGGAACGGGCCGCGAACAGGATCCGACGGATCAATTGGGTCCGTTGGCACTCCTGGCACCCCGGGATCTACCGTAAGTACGGGGTCGGTAAGATCTGAGTTGATTGAAAGGTCAATGGTACCGGGGACGTCAATAACGGGAGGATCCAACGGGGGATCGAGCGGGGGATCCAGAACGAAATTGGGTCCGATTCCCAGTTCGTCGACGTCTCTGGGAACCATGAGCGGGTCACAATGGTCGGTGTCGTAGTAAAAGACTTTTACCGGAACGGCAAAAGCAAGTGAAGCGAGAAGAATTGCCACCAAAGGCGTGGCGAGGATCGTGGTAAGTTTGTGTGAGAATTTCATGGGACCTTATTCCTTTTCCTTAAGGGAGTTTTGCGACAGGAGTCGCTAAGTTGAACGGTTCGTTGACGACTTAAAACAGGGATAGGGGTGTCATTGCCCGGGTGTTTAAGAACAGGTCCCTTCTTTTCACCGGATTCCAGTTGGAGCCTGATGGCCTTCTCCAGGGTGGGGCCGGTGCCGTGGGCTGGACATTTTTTGGGTGTGGTTGTTACCGATCACGAAATGTGTCGACCATCAACCACTGTTGTTTGTTGGTTACCAACAGCCACCGATCGGAGGAGTCCGTGTGTTGGTCATGCGATTTTTCTCGGCAGACTGGCAACAAGCACGGTCTCTTTGCAAATCTTCTAAAAGTGGCCAAAAGTAGGTATTTCATAGGCGGTTTCCTCACTGGGGACACGACTTGAGCAGACGGCCTGTGGTGGAAATCAAGATTGCAGGTCTCCCCCCGACAGGTGGGAAAGAAAAATTCTGTCACCCCGACGTGTTGAGACTGTAATTACAGCCAGATTTCGCAAGCCCGGAACGACACGAGACGGCTGCGGATGGCCTGAAACTACGATTCCCGGCGGAACGACGCGGCCTTTTTTCAGCGAGCTGTGAAAACGTCGTATCCAGTTCCCGCAGGGTGCCGACTGCATGTGTCCCGCTAAGACTCCCGGTTGGGAAAACACGGGTACGACCAGCGGGTGGTCGGGGAATGCGTCAACAACACGTCTGCGGTCCAGAAGGGCCTACAGGTTGCCCAGGGGAGTACGCCCGGAGGAGCCTTGGCGAGATCTGCGCCTTGTCGTTTTCGCTTGCAAATTACCGATTTGGATCGGGTTGTCCTGGGCGAATGGGTGGGTCAGGGGCCCAATAACGATTGCTGGCGGTAACCGGGTGGTGGCAGAAAGGCAGCCGGGCTGAGCTGATAACGGGTCGCGCCCCGCAGCGTGGTTTCGGTATCGGTATTGCCGTCGGACTGATAGTCTCGACTGGCGACCGGAAAACCGTTGACGTTTTTCAGAGAGGCAAAGATGTTATCTTCGAAAGAGCTACCGGAGTCGACTGGTAGCGACTGATTGATGTTTTGAACGAACTGTGCCATTGCGGTAAAAACGGCGGAAATTTCCCGGCCACCGTCCACGTTGCCCCAGTCCGTGATCCAGACATCGCGAACCTTGGTCCCATCGCGGAGGACTTCATGCCGAACGCACGGATAGCCATTAACCCGGGTTCGTTCTCCGGTATCAACAACGGTGATCGCCGGCGGGTGAGTTGCCGGAGGCTGACCGGTGATCAATTGTTGCACGATTGCTTGACCTTCGGCCGGGTTTTGTAGTGTGAGTTGTCCGGCCTGGTTGATGGTTTGCTTGATTTGTGCAGACAGAGTTTGGAGGGTTTGGAGGTCGATCACGAAGTACGTTTCTGTCCGGTAGTTAACGACGCACACCTCCTGGGAAGCGCCTCGATAAATCAGGCGACCTCCAGGACCGTAATGATCGCCGTCGATTTCCATCGCAAAGTTGCCTCCGTCGGCAACCATCAGCACCGTCTGAAGCGGAGAAGTTGCAGGGGCGTAATCGCGGGATTCAAATTCAAAGACCACTCCCGCCTGTCCAGCAATGCCCAGGCCAAGGGCGACAAGAAGTGACAGGCAAACGGCGTGCATGGCAGGGATTTCCTTTCCTGGTCGAAGTCCTGCCCGGTTTGTGGTTGAGCAGGATGGGTGCAGGCTACCTGAGTCTTCCGTTTGCGGGCAAGCCGACTTGCGGCCGCCTGGGGTGCTAGCGTGCGGATGAAGACGGCGTGGGCAGGTGAGCTTTTTAAAAGTCACCTGCGAACGTCTGGCAATGTGGACCACCACTTCAAACCCAGGTTGCGGGGTGTACTTGTCGTCGGCCTGGCAAGGGAAGGGAAGGGCCGGTTATAACGGGGCGGCATCCCGGGGGCTGGGAAAAAATTTGAAGATTTGCTCAACGGGCGAGTTTGACACAGGCTGTTTATGGCATAGGGTTCACTGTGAAGGCGAACACGTTTCGCCTAACAACAGCTTCTCTTTTCCTAGTTTGCCGTTCGGCGTTCCGATTCCTGATCAGACCAGAGATTCGGGTAAGGCTACAGCGTGTTGGGCGAAGAGTCGCCGTAATGAGCCAAAGGGCCTGTTGTGTCGTCATCCTCAAAAAAGGGCAAACCGGCCGTCAGGCTGGGACGCAAATCCAAGAGTTTGCCGATGTGCAAACTGCCTGGTACCCGAAAGGATGTTGGCAGTTGCCTGTGGCAACACCCGGTCTGCTTCCGACGGCCACCAAGGGGTTGACCGACGTGCGTGTGATCGGTTTGGGCAGGACTTTTACCAGCGTGTTTCAGGTCCGTCGAGAGGGAGTTTTCGACCGCTGGGAAAAGTCGTTTACCGGGAATGAACTTTTTTGAAAGTTCCCATCACTTTTGTTGGGTGTAGGCCTGCACGGCCCACACTGGGAATCGGAGGATACAATGAAGAAGCTCGCAAAGAATGTGCAACGTTTCCTGGTCTCGGAAGATGGTCCCACGGCAGTTGAGTATGCCGTCATGCTGGCCCTGATTGTGATTGTTTGTTTGACCGCAATTCGTTCAGTTGGAACGAGTGCCTCGGACGCATTCACAAATATTGCAGCTCAATTGGGCGGCTAACGCCCGACTTACTGGCCAACACCCTACATGCGATTGAGTCACCGACCCCCCTCGGCAACGTGTTTCGTTGCTGAGGGTTTTTTTGTCACATTGTCGGTTTTTATGCTGCAAGGCGTGGGACTTGTAAAATACGCACATTCGTTCGTTTTGGTGGGGGGCAGCGTGCGGATTCGCGTCGCCGTCACACGGTTTCCAGCGAGGTGCACATTAATCGCCTGTCGAGAGGCCATTTGTAACCTACGCTTTTGTTAGCAACGGTCACGGCGTGTGTGGCCTGCAGCTTGCAAAATTTGCAGCTTGAAAAACTCGTAGTTGGAGCCCAGGCGTGTACTCTGTGTTGCCCAGCGAGGTTTTCAGTTCGGCCGTGGAAGTGGCGTGCTACTTTTTCACAGCCGTAACTGTCGTGTTGAGCTTTTTCTTCGGCCTGCGTGTCTAGCCTTATGCAACGCTGTACGCACAAACCACGAATTCTCCTTCGTGAACAGACCAAGAAATGTTTGGAATGGAACCGTTAAGCGAAGCGATCGTTGAGAATTGGCCCATTTGGCTGGTCACTGTGACCCTGATCGTGGCGGCTGTCATCGATGGTTTGAAGTTGAAGGTTCCGAACTGGCTGACCTTTCCGATGATCGTATCGGGTTGGGGCTACAGCGCTGTGCTTGCTGGCTATCCCTGGTGGGAAGGTTTGCTTTACAGTCTGCTGGGCACGGCTGTTGGCTTGCTTTTGTTGCTACCTGCCTACGCTATTGGCGGAATGGGTGCCGGTGACGTCAAACTGATGGCTGGAATTGGTGCCTGGGTATGGAGCGCGGTTACCATCTACGCTTTTGCGTTTTCGGCACTCACCGGCGGTGTGATTGCAGTGTTGATGGTGCTTTCCCGCCAGGCGTGGAACAAACACCACCGACAGTTCTGGATGATTTGGCACGAAATTTTGTCCATCCAGGATCCAGAAAAGCTATCGGCGATAGCAGCCCGGCGGAAGCCAGCGATGCTGCTGTTGCCTTATGGGATTCCGATCGCCATCGGAACAATCGCGTACTTTTCTCTCACAGGAATGCTCATTTAACAGCGGTTACCGGAAGTCCGTGGGCAGAGAAACCCTGCTCGTAGCTTTCTGGCGATACGATTTGTTGGGACTTTGCCTTTCCACATTGTATCGATCATGTCGAAGAAACTGATAAGGTAGCGACTGCCTTTTGGGCCGAGATTTTTTGTCAAAGCATCCGTTCCGCGGAATTGTCAGTCGCAGCCACGAACGGGGGGGTGTGCCATGCGAACCAAATCTCTGACTCTGCTCGCCCTTGCCGGGGGATGCGGTATCGTGGCCTCGATCGGAATCAGCCAGGTGTTGGACAACCACCAAACCCAGCTGATGGTTGAAACGAAGCCAATTTACGTTGCCCTGCACAATATCAATCTGGGCGATCCGATCGACCCGTCCATGGTTTCGTTCCAGGACTGGCCCAAGGACAAGATTCCCCGCGGAGCCATTGCCCAACTGGAGGATTTAGAAGGTCGACGCCCACGAACAGCGATTATTGAAGGTGAGCCCATTCTCGAGGCCAAACTACTTGCTGCCGGGCAAATTGCTGACCCGATTTCACAGATCCCTACCGAAATGCGGTTGGTGACGATTGCCGTCGACGCCGAGACCAGTGCCGCTGGGCTGTTGAGCCCCGGCGATCGCGTGGACATACAGCTTTTTGTCCGGCGCGATCCCCGCAACGGCATCCACGAGCCGAAAACAAAAACCATCCTGCAGAACATTCGGGTTTATGCGGTTGACCAGGCAGTCCATCGTAGCGCCGAAGGCGACGATGTCCGCACGATTGCCAAGACCATTTCACTGCTGTTGACGCCAGAGCAATCCGGCAAGGTGAACCTGGGTGAAAAAGTGGGCGAGATCAGCTTGATTCCCCGTAACCCCGACGACGAGAGTGTGGTTGCCTGGACAGAAATCACGCTCGACGAGCTCTTGAACGACGGTAGCCAGCGCAACAGCCGCAAAAAAGAACAGCAACCAGTCGACCATCAGGATCAAGTTTCCGCGACGCGGTCAGGTAGCTTGTTAAGGGCTGTTGAAAGTACCCTACCGGAGCCAGAGGAGCCTTTCCGCATGGAAATCGTGCTGGCGGATGTGGTCACCGAACAACTCTTCGATGCCGAAACCGGTAAACCCATTCGAACTGGTGCACGAACGGTCGGCAGACCGCAGCCAGTGAGTCCAGGTTCGGGAGTTTGGTCAGGAATTGCGGCAACGGTCCCTTTGCCGGGCGGGCCAGTGGTCGGTGAAGGCAACTATACAGAAAAGAGGCTGGACGATTTTCCGATTGAGCTGGAAGGTGCGGAATGAACACGGGTGCAGAACTTTGCCAGCGGCCCCGCCGTCGTATTGCCGTAGATTCTCCCCTGGGGCGGTGACGATGATCGCACTGCAGGTGGTGCGAACACCCAAGGAAGTAGCAAGGAAGTAGCAAGGAAGTAGCAAGGAAGTAGCAAGGATGTACAAAACAGGTCATGGGGGGTGTGCCCACCAACGGGGCGACGCTCAACGCCAATTACTGGCCCTAGCCAGCCTGGTGTGGCTCTGCGGGAACGTGCTGCCGGCCGCTGTTGCAGAAAACTCGCTTGGGTTACCACGGTCCAACCCATCGATCATCCGTAAGGTCAGCGGTTTGAACGATAAGCTTGAGCTCACGACCAACACCAGTCGAATTCTTACGCTTGACAAGCGGATCCCGTTCGTCCAGGTGAACAACCCCGAATTGCTGGTTGTCACGCCGCTGTCTGACAAGCAAGTGCAGATCTCCGCCAAGAAACCGGGGGTCACTCAGGTCAACCTGAAAGACGAAGACGGCGTGTTTCACACGATTGACGTCTTGATCTACGGAGACGTCAGCGAGCTGAAACATGCCTTGAAGACACAGTTTCCGCATTCGTCAATCGATATCTACCGTTACAGCGAAAGCCTCGTCCTGAAAGGCTTTGTAGACCGCCCCGACTACGTCAGTCAGATCACGCAGCTGGCGGAAGATTATGCCCCGAAGGTGATCAACAACATCACGGTTGGTGGCGTGCAACAGATTCTGCTCAAGGTTCAGGTGATGGAAGTGTCACGAACGAAGCTCCGTCGTTTGGGGGTCGACTTTGCTCAAGTAAGTGGCAGTGGTGGATTTGTCAGTAGTAGCGTTAGCGGCCTGATTTCGGCGATTTCCCAAAATACGGCGGGGCAAGTTGAAGTTGCAACGAACGGTGCCCAGACGTTTGAGTTCGGCATTGTCGATGGCAACAATGTGTTTTTTGGTTTCCTCGACGCTTTGCAACAGCACAACATTGCCAAGATACTTGCCGAGCCAAACCTGGTTGCCCTGAGCGGACGTCCTGCCCGGTTCAATGTGGGGGGTGAGATTCCCATCCTTGTGCCGCAAAGTCTTGGGACCACGTCGATCGAATACAAACCTTTTGGGACACAGGTCGATTTCTTGCCGATCGTCCTGGGAAACGGCAATATTCGTTTGGAAGTACGCCCCCGGATCAGCGAGATCGATGCTTCGCGGAGCGTGACAATTCAGAACTCGGTCATTCCAGCACTCACGGTTCGAGAGGTCGATACGGCCGTGGAACTGAAGGCGGGGCAGACGTTCGCCCTGGCCGGCTTGATTCAGGAACGTATTGAAACACAGGTGAGTGGGATTCCCTTTTTAGCAGACATTCCCATCCTCGGAGTGCCCTTTCGAAAAACCGAAGAAAAGGTCAACGAGATTGAGTTGCTCATTCTGGTAACGCCCGAATTCGTCGACGCGATCGACTCCTGCGAGGTCCCTTGTGGTGGTCCTGGTTTGGAGACAGTTTCGCCGACCAACGCCGATCTCTACTGTGATGGCGAGGTTGAAGTACCTGCTTATTGCAACCCGTACAGCGGGTTGCCTTCGGGTGGTACTTGCGGCCCGTATTGCAGTCCGTTCGATGGTAACTCTGTCAATTCCAATGACGAGGGGATGATCCCAACGGAGGAGTTGATTTTGCCGGGTGGCGCTGGATTTGATGACAGCCGCGTGATCGTTG
>CAUZEA010000155.1:0-10274 GCA_963578605.1 Planctomycetota bacterium | reverse complement strand
TGGGCACGACGGAAACCGATTGGCAAGCTGAATTCCACCCCCAACTGCCACTCTTGATAGTTGCCACCAACAAGCTGGTCGTAGGCGCTAGCGCCACTGACCGGATCGCCTACGACCGGTGGAGTGACATCAACGGCACCAAACAGATGTTTTCCAAAACCGCGCCAGCGATATAATCCAACCGCATCAAGTTGCGGCAAAAGGTAATTTTTGCTCGCGATCAGTTCCAGTTCTCGACGGCGGATTTGCCATTTCTGCCGACGCAATTCTGCCCGACGGGTCCTTGCTTCATGAGAAATCTGGTCCCAGTCAAAGTCGATTTGGCAGATCACCGGGTCGTGAGCTGGGCGCAAGAGTTTGCCATCGGTCGAGGGCAATCCCATCAACAACCGCAGGCGCCTTTCGGTGACATAAACACCTCCATTGCCACGGAAGGTCCCACCGATACTACCATTGTTGGTGCGAGTCCCGTCAGCCAAGCGACCACTCAGGGCGTTCTGTACTTCTTCTTGAAAGCGGTAGAATTGCTCGCGTGCTTGTGATTCTTTTTCGGCCTCGCCACCCCTTCGCCCCTCCAAATACAATGCATGAATCCGCCGCCAGGTGCCCAGCGCGGCATCGCGAGCGGCGATCTTGGCGTCTAAATCCCGGTATGCAAAGTAGAGGTCCCAGTAAACATTCTCAATGTTGCTCACCAGGTCACGAACTGCAATTTCAAAGTCGGTGAGTTGAACATCCGTATTCAGCCGTGCGATGAGCACTCCGTTGTACAGCCCGGGAATCCGGCTTCGGCCGGAGATACGATTAAACTGCGTACCACCACCCTGCAAGAGTGGGTGGCGAATCTCACCCTCAATCCAGGCATAAAAGGCTGATGGAAAGGCATTGGCCGGTGCGTCGTTGGCGTCGTAATCGATATGGTGGCGGATTACAAATTCCGAACCAGTGACAGCCAGTTTACTGATCTCCGTATCCCAATTCATCAAATCTTGACTAAACTGCCGAATGCCTCCGCCGAAAAACAGGTTGTTTAGCTGGCGATCATTCTTGTCGAAGAAGACTTCCGAAGAAAACTCGGCATCGAAGTTACTCAACGCAGCTTCAACACCAAATCGTGGATCCGTCTCCTGAATCGCCGGATCGAATTGCGTCTCCGTTGCTTCGGGAGCCCGCACAACTGTCCCGCCAAGACCACGCAAAACACGGGAATTCGACATCGCCAAATAGATGACCTCGTCCAGCTCGATGTCCACGAATTCGGGCTGGACCTTTTCACCTAACGACCACGGCTTGATCGAAACCAACGCACCCTCCGAATAACGGTCCGTGCATGCACTTGTGGCAGGGTAATCAATGTCGGCAACGACCTGCTCGTAATCCCTGGTCGGACCACAAGCCTTGAAGTCCTTACCGTGATGCGTGCGGCAACCAGCTACCCCAAGGGCTGTCGCCAGTGCAACATAAAGGACGTGGGCTAAGGGTCGGTGCATCATTGCGATTCGCCAGAATGCGGGCATAGGAATCGTTCGCAACGCTCGATGCGGATCGGCGGTCGGTCCAACGGAGTGTCCGTTTAATCAACACACTGGGAAATCAGGGTGCAATCTGGGCTTGCAAAACCAGCATGAACACGACGTGCAATGGCTTGTTGACAGGCTTCCTCCCTTGTTCTCTGACAGTACCCGGAGAGGAAGGAACACGGTCTGCGACCAGAGGCACAGCTTGCATGCCCATACGACTCGAGCCCGTGTCACAACGAATGCTTCGACCAACGACAATCAGAAAAACTACTAAAATCAATAGAACCAGATCTTTTTATGCAAACAACCCATCTTGAACGTTGGTCGGCCGTAGTCCCCGAACCCGCCCTACAATCGCCGTCACCGGCACCGGTTCACAATTTGCGGTGACTTGAGAACACTGCGAACCGGCGTGGACTGGGAAGAAATGACTATAATGCGATTATGTCTGCAGAAAGTTCGCCCATCGCCCCCGAGCCGCTGAAAACTCCTGTGGGTTCCCCCATGGCCACCTGGCAAGAGCTGGAAGAGGTTGTGGACGAACTCACCACCGCGGCGCGGCAGTGCGGATCAGCTGAGCAATTCTACGGCCAGGTGATCGATCACTGTGTGAAAACATTGGCAGCGGTTGGAGGAGCCGTCTGGCTGAGGGCCGCCGACCAAACCATGCAGCCGCTGGCGACCGAAGGCTGGCACGCTGCCGATTTTGGAACGAATGAAGCGGGGCAGGCCGAACACGAAGCAATCCTTGCGCAAGTCGCAGCATCCGGTGGAGTCCTGTCGGTCAATACGATGGCCAATGGCCAATCGGTTGTGTTGATCGTCGGTGCGGTCAACACAATTCGTACCAACAACCAGGGGTACGATGACACCGAGTCGAGGCGGCCTGTTGAGGAACCGTCAGCAACGCCAGGCATCATCGAAATCATTGCTCCCGCCGGCCAGAGCCTTCGCGCGTACAAGGGGCAAGAACGATTTCTCCAAGCCGTGTGTGAAATCGCCGCGGAATTCCATGCATTTCTTGAACTGGCAGGACTTCGCACTACGAGGAACTACCACCGCCAGTTATTCTCATTCAGCCAGCGTGTTCACCAGGCGGTGGGCAGACGTCACACCGCCTATGAGGTTGCCAATGAGGGCTGCCAATTACTTGGCTGCGATCGCCTGAGTGTTGTTATCCCTGGTCGAGGGAAATGTCGCTTGATTGCGACCAGTGGCATTCACCGAGTGGAACGGCGTTCTCAGACGGTGTACCAAATCGAACAATTAGCTGCCGTTGTACGAGGTTTTAACGAACCCATTTATTACACCGAAGGAAAAACCGAAAACTTGCCTCAGGTGGCGGAACAATTTGAGGAGTACGTTGATCAATCCCATGCCCGAGAGGTTGCGATCGTCCCGATCACTCTTCCACCTGAAGAAGATAACCTGAGGCATGCCAACAGGGACAATTCGTCCCAACAGCGGTCTGAGGTGCTGGCGGTTTTGATTGCCGAACAGTTCGACACCAACTCCAGCCCCTTGGTCCATGACCGGATCGTCGAGGTGGGTGAGGTATGCGCCACAGCCTTCGCTCAGGCAGCCCGCTGGGACCGACTTCCCCTGCGGTGGCTGAGTGAGTCTTTCGAACGGGTTGGCAACCTGTTCCTGCCGCATTATTTTTTCAAAACCATTGCCGCTGCAGTGGCTCTTGTTGTCGTCATCTTAGCGCTGTGCTTTATTCCAACAGACTTTTACGTCGAAACGGGTGGGATACTCCAACCCCAGCTTCGCCGAAATATCTTCGCCTCGCGGAGTGGACTGATCGAGGAAGTGCTGGTGCAACCTGATCAACGTGTCCAAGCTGGAGATGAACTCCTCCGGCTGCATGATCCCATTCTCGAACTGGAGTCAAAACGGGTCACAGGACAAATCAGCACAACGATTGAGCAGCTCGAAGCGGTCCAAGCTACCAAAACGGGGCGTGCGGCTGGCAAGGTCACCAGGCTGGAAAGCTACCGGCTTTCGGCTGAACAACGCAAACTGGAACAACAGCTTACCAACCTGCGACAGGAGCTCGAACTTCTGGATCAGCAGCGCAAATCACTGATTGTCCGGAGTCCCATTGCCGGCGAAATTATCACCTGGGATGTCACGGGATTACTCACCGCTCGTCCTGTGGAGCGTGGACAGGCTTTGTTGACCATAGCCGACCTGGAGTCGTCGTGGCAGCTCGAACTTAACGTTGCTGACGACCGGATTGGGTATGTGGTCGCAGCCCGCCAGACAGACGTCCCTGAACTGCCTGTTGAATTTCGGCTAACCGCCGATGAACGTCACCAGTACCAAGGACATGTGACCGAAATTGCCCGAATTGTTGAACCAACCGCCAACGAACCGGGGCATTCCCCAACGGCGCGGGTAACCGTTGCTTGGGATAAGGCTGCTCCTGATGGAGAACCGGTTTTGGAGCTTCGTCCTGGGATGACGGTACGTGCACGGATTGCCTGCGGCCGCCGCTCGCTGGGCTATGTCTGGCTGCATGACCTGTGGGATGCAGTGCGCCGCCTGGCCACCTTTTGATGAAACCGTTTGAAACAATGCATGGTATGACTTTTTACTGCGGCGTTGTGGCACTTCTGTTCGCCATTGATTTTCACACGGCATTCGGTCGTGAAGTTGAAGTGCAATCGGTCATCCTTCGCCTGATCAACGAAGCAGAGGTTCCTGCCCAGCAAGCAGGTGTGCTCACAGCGGTCGATGTGCATGAAGGCCAACAGGTTGCCAAAGGAGCGTTGCTGGCACAGGTCAATGACCAGGTGGCCCGCACCGCTGAGCGTACCGCAGAGATCGAGCTGGAAGCAGCCCGCCATAAGGCTGACAATGATGTGAGCCTGCGTTACGCCTCCAAAGCACACGAGGTGGCCAAGGCCGAGTTACAAAGGTCAAAAGAATCGAATAAACGATCTCCAAAAAGTGTTTCCCAATCGCAAATCGACGTTGAGCAACTGACCGTCGATAAAAATGGCCTGGGATATGAGCAAGCAGAATTTGACATAACTCTTGAACAATTCCAAGTGCTGCTTCACGAACAACAACTGGAAGCAGCGCGGCTGCAAATCACTCAGAGACAACTAAGAGCACCTTTCGCAGGTACCGTGGTGGAGGTTTATGTTCGCGCAGCAGAATGGGTCGAGCCCGGAGAACAAGTTCTCCGCATGGTGGCCATCGACCGGCTCAAGGCAGAAGGGTTTGTGCCAGCCGAACAGGTTGGCACACAGTTGGCAGGATCGCCCGTACGACTAGCCCCCTACGCGGGCGACCAGTTTCAAAGCTCGACGACTGACGATGAAATCTCGGGCAAGGTCGTATTTGTCAGCCCGGAAATGGACCCGATTACTAAACAAGTTCGCATCTGGGCGGAAATCGACAACACCGATCGACGGCTTCGCCCCGGCCAGCGCGTGCAGATGTGGGTGAAAACCTCCGCTCCCGACGTACCGTAATTGGGCTGATGCTGTTCCCTTAACCCAAGAGCCTCGCAGAGCGAGACACGCTATGGATGAACTCGCTTCGATTGAGCGGCTTCTGAATTTGCGACTGCGACCAGACCTGGTTGCCGTACCGGTTGAAATGGCGACTGGACAGGTCTGGATGGTCAAAGATCCGCTCACCCTTGAACATCATCAATTCACGCCGCAAGAGTATTTTCTGCTCGATTGTTTGCGAACACCAACCAGCCTGGCCAAACTGTGCCGCGACTACGAAGCCAAATTTGCCCCGGAACGACTTTCGCACGAAGCCATGTGGGGATTCCTCCACCGGTTGCACAAAGCCGGTATCGTGGTCAGCACGACTCCTGGTCAGGCACGCGAATTGCTCGAAAAACGAGATCAGGAGCAACGACGTCGATGGTCCTTCGCCTGGACAAAGATTCTGGCAATCCGTTTTCGGGGCATCGATCCAGATCGTTGGCTCACGGCAGTCCATGCGAAGTGTCGGTGGCTCTTCTCATGGCGAACAACCGCGTTGGCAGGCCTGCTCGTATTATTTGCGGCGACACTTGTCGTCGGGCACTTCAAAGAGTTTTGGACCCGCCTGCCTGACTTGGACCAACTTGCCGACTTCCGCAATGTAGGCTGGCTGATGCTTGCGATTGCGGTGGTCAAGATCCTGCACGAACTGGGACACGCTCTAGCCTGTAAACATTTTGGCCGGGAAGTTCACGAACTCGGCTTGCTGCTCCTGGCTTTTACCCCGTGCTTGTATTGCGATGTGTCAGACGCCTGGCAGCTACCAGACCGCCGTCAGCGAATCCTTATTTCAGCGGCTGGGATGATTGTGGAGTTCGTGCTCGCAGCCTTGGCAGTGATCGTCTGGTGGTACAGTCAACCCGGGATTCTCCAGCTGGTCGCACTCGATATCGTGTTGGTCTGTACGGTCAGCACGCTTGTCATTAATGCCAACCCGCTCTTGCGATATGACGGTTACTACATCCTCTCGGATCTCACTGCGACTCCAAATCTCTGGCAACGATCGCGACAAGTGCTCCGGCAAATCAGTGCCCGCTGGCTGTTGGGATTAAAAGATTTCGAAGACGTACTGGTCCCTGAACGTCACCGTGGCTGGCTCGCCCTCTATGGCATGTGCTCAAAGCTCTACCTCGCTTTGGTCCTGACAGGGATCCTTTGGATGTTAGTCACATTTCTGCATCCGCTGCATCTCGAAGGCCTCGCCTACGGCGTGGGCATCGCCGTTGTCGGAAGCGCAATCTTGGGACCCCTCATGAGTACAGCCCACTTCTTGCGCAACCCAATTCGTCGCCGCCAGATTGGCAGTAGGCGCGTGGCGTTTAGTTTGCTGCTGACTGTTGCCGCTGCTTTTGGCCTGATGATGTTACCGGTCCCCTACCGTGTTGCCGCACCCGTTATCTTGATGCCTGAGAAGGCTGTGCGTGTCTATGCGACCGTCGCAGGCAAACTCGTCAACGCGGCACCCGTCGGTACCACAGTCAAGGCGGGACAACCCATCGCTCGGCTTGACAATAGCGAAGTCATGCGAAATCTGACCCAACTGGAGGGACACAAGAGACTTCAAGCCCTGCAGCTGGAACATCTCGAAATACTGCGGGGACAAGATGAGACTGCGGGTGCCGAGATTCCAGCTGCTCGGGCAACGCTCACTTCCATCCAAGCACAACTCGTAGATCTTCGCCATGAGGCCAACCGTTTGATACTGAAAGCCCCGCAAGCGGGGACGGTCTTGCCAGTGCCACCGATTCCCCAACCATCCGACCAGCAAAACCAACTGCCGACATGGTCGGGTACCATTCTCGATGCAGAGAATCTGGGGGCCCTGGTTGAGCCAGGCACACTCATTTGTTGGGTCGGTGATCCAACCGCGTTGGAAGCGGTCTTGCTTGTCAAAGATGCGGAAGCCCAACGGATTGGCACCGGGCAAGAAGTACGCCTGGAACTCGATGAACGACCCCACGACGTGCTGTACGGTCAAGTTGTCGAAGTGGCCCAGCGCGACGTCAGCAGCAATCGCCTGCTCCAAAACGAGCCGACCCCCCTGGAACGACTCTCGGCAGGATTGACGCCACCGGGAGGTGAAGATGCCTACTTCCGGGTCCGCGTCCAGTTTACGGACACTCCACATGGCCTGCTCATTGGAACTCGTGGACGGGCGAAGGTGACCACCATGCCGATGCAACTGGGGCGTCGCATCCTCCGCTGGCTTGCACAGACATTTCGTTTGCCTGCCTGACCTGGGGCACGTCCCCCTGGCAATAAACGTGCTTTCAACGGCCGAAGCCCTGGCAGACCCGACTCGACCAGGGTGGCGTGTGGGGAGACTCTCCAACGTACCTCAGATCAAGGCAACAGGAATACCAGACCCATAACCGCGCCAGCCTGGCTAAGTCCCCCCCGACCATTAAGCGGAACACAATTTCGCCGCCAAGGGACACAGCTGCCTGGTCGGTAATGTCCCAACGCGTAATTGCATTCCCCGGGACAATCGGTACCCATCAAGTAGGGCAACGCGGGTACGCGCGCGAAGAAGTGGGCAGCCGAAGCAACTGGTTGCAGACAACACGAACATCCATATCCAAAACGTTCGAGATTCACCTCTTCGAAGTAAAGAGGGTTGTAGTAGAGGCCGGTCGCTGCAAAGTAATAGTAAAAGCTGGACCAACCACGACCACACTGCTGCGGATCACACGGCCCGTCGTGCTGATGATCCGTATGGCTTTCCGGCAAATCACCCGGTGGCATTTCAATATTCACTCCCAGCGAATTCATCGGCTTTGAAATCCAACTGGGCGTGTTGAACTCGGCAGGGATCTCTCCCGCCTCTTCCAGTTGCTCAAGCTGAGCCAGGCAAACAGATCGGTCGACCAAAAACAACGACGAAATTTCCGATTCTGCGCCGTCCGGCCTGAATATCTGTGTCGGACGAGTCACTCCCGAAAGATTTGCGGACCCGCAATTTTGCGGACCACATATTGGGCGCATGCAGGGTTCGCTTACCAGGCCCGGCAAACCGTGGCACTTGTTTGGATCGGCAATCGGAATGTTTCTAATCACGCCCACAGTAACCGTAGGTGGTGCGACTGACGGCAAAGCAAACCCTGAATCAGAGGGCAAGGTCCCTAACTCACTTGAAGGGACCGTCGTGGAAAGAATCTTCGTCCCGTCGGTCCGAATGGAACCCGTCGACGATAGCGGTTGAACACCAGGATTTTGGTCCAACTTAAGTGGACTGTCCGCCAGCGCCCCCGCTCCAGCCAGTGCAAAACTCAGGACTAATGCCCAGCCGTATGTGCTGAACATCCGCAACGGGTTGAATTGCCATCTGTCCAGGATCTGACTGATAATACGCTCAAAACACATAAGAACCTCTAAAAGGCGGAGAGACGCAGCGACTAAAAGGCGGAGAGACGCAGCGACATCATTCGTACTTCGACCCCTCCGCAGATCCACCTCCAGCAAAATCAACACAAACCGCAAAGCTTGCCACCCTCCGTGTCCAGGGAGATGCAAGTCCGAACCACCTGCCAGGACAGGCCTAAAATGCCGCAAATTACTACCTCATCAAGGGATGCACGTGATCAGAATGTTTGACATTCTGGCCCCCTGGTCGTGATAATAGAATTCGGGCCACTACACTGTTTCCAGGCAATTTTTTTGCCCCAGCAGCTTGTCCGCTTCCTATTCGCATTCTTCCAACATCCATCGCCGCATCGAGCGACGCATCGTCCTCCGGTCAAACCCGGCTACCTCCTCCCCAAGTCAACTCCAAACGAATCCTTTTTCACCGCGAAGCCAGACCAGGGACAACGGATCGGGAAACTTCAAAATATGCGCAGGTCTTCACGGCTTGATCAGCTGTCCGCCCGCTTAAGACGCGGCAAACAACGACGCCAACGTTGTCCGCGGGAATCGCTGTGGAGCCATCCAGCCGTCCGCAAGCTTGAACCTCGCCGTGTTCTCAATGCCTCGATTCAGAGTCTCGTCGATCCAGCTCTTGCCGCCCAGGGAGACCCCCTTGTTGCAAGCGCCGATAACAACAACGCGACAACACCCCAGTTCGATTGGACCGACGTATATCAGGCAGGGCAAACCGCCGAAACTACCAACCCAGATGACCTTGGCCTCCAGTTGAATGATATCGATGTTGCATCGTCATCCAACGTGCTGGACGAGGCCCACAATGAGGCGCCTAGTGGCCTGGTGGTCGAGCCGGTCGGCACCGTCGACGAACACCAGCTGGCGACCCTCAGCCTGGCCTTCAACGATCCGGGCACCGACGACACCCACACCGCTAGTATCGACTGGGGCGATGGTTCCACCCCAGAGAACCTCACCCTGGCGGCCGGGGTCCGTTATCTCACCACCATGCACCAGTACCTGGACGACAACCCCACGGGGACGCCCCAGGACATCTACGCCATCAACGTCACGGTCACCAACGACGATGGCAACAGTACTGCGGCTGGCACTTACGTCGAAGTTCGTAATGTGGCGCCCAGTGGTCTGGTGATCGAGCCGGTCGTCACTGTCGACGAACACCAGCTGGCGACCCTCAACCTGGACTTCGACGATCCGGGCACCGAAGACACTCACACCGCCAGTATCGACTGGGGCGATGGTTCCACCCCAGAGAACCTCACCCTGTCGGTCGGGGCCCGTAGTCTCACCATCATCCACCAGTACCTGGACGACAACCCCAACCTGGCCTTCAACGATTACGCAATTAACGTCACGGTCACCGACGACGATGGCGGCAGCACCGCAGTCGGCACCTCGGTCATGGTCGATAATGTGGCGCCCAGTGGCCTGGTGATCGAGCCGGTCGTCACCATCGACGAACACCAGCTGGCGACCCTCAGCCTGGCCTTCGACGATCCGGGCACCGAGGACACCCACACCGTCAGTATCGACTGGGGCGATGGTTCCACCCCAGAGAACCTCACCCTGTCGGTCGGGGCCCGTAATCTCACTACCACCCACCAGTACCTGGACGACAACCCCGCCGGCACGGCCCAGGGTATCTACGCGATCAACGTCACGGTCACCGACGACGATGGCGGCAGTACTGCGGCTGGCACTTACGTCGAGGTTCGTAATGTGGCGCCCAGTGGCCTGGTGATCGAGCCGGTCGTCACCATCGACGAACACCAGCTGGCGACCCTCAACCTGGACTTCGACGATCCGGGCACCGAGGACACCCACACCGTCCGTATCAACTGGGGCGATGGTTCCACCACGG
>CAUZEA010000154.1:0-10423 GCA_963578605.1 Planctomycetota bacterium | reverse complement strand
CCCGAAAGTGGTGCCCTTGATGCCAGAACCGAACGTGCACCTGATTCACTGGTCGGTAGCACGTCGCCAGGAAATGATTACCGGCGATGTCACTTCAGAATATGTCAGGCAAGCCAAGAAATGGTTCGCTGCGGTAATCGAGAACCACCCGGAAACTCCCTGGGCTGGGCGAGCGGAAAAAGAGATGTCGAGCGGTTTTGGGATCGAACTGTTTCCCTACTACCAACGCAGACCGGCACCTGGACCCAGTCGACCCAGTCGACCCAGTGCACCGTCCCGACCCACGCAACTCATCCCGATCCCCAAGCTCTAATTGGTCGAACAGGTTGTCCCAGAGTAATCTTCTGGAGTCCCTGGCCCCCCCCCGGCGATTTCTAAAACCACGTTCTTTCAGAAATCAAGTCTGGAACACCGGGGCACAAACCAAAACTAAAGCAGCGTCGCAGCCGCGGGAAAATGCTAAGAGCCAGTTCTTAGCTTAACACCGAAAGCCTGCGACACGCGCTGAATAACAGCATGCCCAGCAGTGCAAGAAGTGCGCTGGCCGGTTCGGGCACGGCTGCAGCGCCGTAACCGGCGGGCGAAAAGTTACTCGCCAGCGCGTTGTAGTCTGCCAGGTCGACGTCGTTGTCGCCGTCGAAATTGGCATGGTCCCACAGATAGGGACCGTAGGTGCCGCTGGGATTGAAGTAAAGGGTCAGCATGTTGTAGTCACTGAGGTCGACATCCCGATCCAAATGAAGGTCACCACGTAGATAGGGTGAGCTATAACCGTTTTCCGTGGCGGCCAGGCTTAACCACTCGTCCAGATCAGCCACATCCACCACACCGTCTGACGTCAGATCAAATAACACATCTGTGGTGTTCAACGCGGCAATCAATGCGTTCAGGTCATCCGTGTCGCAACTGGCGTCTCCGCCGAGGGCACAGGGGTCAGCAATTGCCAGAAGACTACCACTGGTCAGCAAACTACTGGTGTCCCACGAGATGGCCTCGAGGTCGGGCAGCACCAAGCTATTGAACCCCCCCTGCAAGTTCAGCCTCGGCGCCAAGCTGAACAGGCCGTAGGTGTCCCCCACCTGGGGCAGGAAGCCGTCGATCAGCGAGACTTCGAGATTTCCGGCCAGCGCTGTGGTTCCGTTCAGCGTTACCCGGTCGTACTGTTGCCAGTCCGGACCGCCGATCTCCAGGCTCAGGGTCCCGGCAGAACTGAGCACAACATCAGTCAGCGCTAACTGACCGGCGCTACTGCCCACATCGATGTTGCCGTAAATCGTGGTGTTGCTGATGTCTCCGGAACCGGAAACATCGCCATAGATCGAGAGGCCCGTTCCGCTACCTGCAACCGTGCCGTCGCTGCCCAGGTCCAGGTCACCGAAGAGGTCCCCATGACCACTGATGGCATCACCCGAGTCGAGTGCAAACCCGGTGAGCGAGCCGAGCGTCCCGCCGGCAAGTGTGGTCGTGCTGCCCAGGTCGACTCCGTCGGCATCGACCAACGAGAGGTTGGCCTGGCCCACACCGAGTGTGCCGGCCAGGGCAATACCGACGTTGTCGGATATTTTACCCAGCGCGTAGGTACCCGTCTCGAAGGTTAGGTTACCCGCCCCGGCAAGACCGCCAACCTCGACGACGGCCGCACTGACTGTTACAGTCACACCCGAGGCGACCGTCAGCGTGTGTTCCACATTCAACGCGTCGCCCGCATGCAGTTCTAATGCGCCAAGCGGTCCAGCTGCGTCGATGGCCAGGCCCGCCTGACCCGTCACGCTCAGGCTGCCCGCGTTGAACTGCAACGTGTTCATCCCCGACAGGTCCGGTGCAGTGAACGTGCCCCCGTCCAGATTCAGGATCGACGTATTCAACGTCGCGTCACCGATCGTGAGCGCGGCTGCGGAGTAGATTGTCGTGTCGCCGGCTACCGAGAGTGTCCCGCCGGAGCCGACCGTCACGGTCGCTGTTCCACCTGCGACCGAGCCATTGCCGCCAATGAATAGGTCCCCGTCGTTAGACCAGACTGAATCGCTGCCAGTGATCGTGACCGTGGCCTTTGAATCGGATTCATAAGCGATGAGTCCGCTGGTATTGGAGACCTGGCCCCCGGACTCAATGTTCAGCGTGGCGTCAGCTTCGGGTCCTCCCACAATCAGGGAGCCCGAGATCGTCCATTTCGAACCCGCGCCGGTGATCGTTACCGCCCCCTTGAGATCACGAAAGTCGCAACCGTAGAAGGTGGTACCGAGGTACGGACACAACTCGACCACATCAGAGATCGCACCGTTAACGCTGGAGACCTCGCCACCTGCCTCGACGATCATTGTGCCGTCGCCATTGTCACCCACCGTCAGTAAGCCCGAGTTGATCCACTTCGAGCCCGCGCCGCTGACTGTTACCATTCCCGTTGAGCTGTAGATTTCACTGATGACACCGATGGTATTAGAAACCAAGCCCCCTCCCTTGATATTCAGTATTCCCCAGCCGTGGTCACCCACAGACAGTTTCCCCGAGTTGATCCACTTCGAACCCTCGCCACTGACCGTCACGGTCCCCTGACCATCGACGGCGACGAGGTAATCGAAGTACCCCTCATCACAAAGGGGGCACACAAGTTCCCAATCAGCAATCGTGCCCTCGGAACTGTAGACCTCGCCCCCGTCCTCAACGATCAGTGTGCCTTTTCCCGTGTGTCCCACAGTCAGGAAGCTTGAGTTGATCCACTTCGAACCTGCGCCGCTGACCGTCACTGTCCCCACGCCGCTTGGGTTGTAGGCCACCCCGATCCGACTGTAAGTGTTCAATACCTCGCCCCCGTCCTCGATGTTCAGCGTTCCGTTGCCAGCGCTGCCCACCGTCAGGGTGTTCGAGTTGGTCCACTTCGAACCCGCACCGCTTACCGTCGCTACGCCCGTTGATCCATATGTGTTGCCGATGGAACCAGAGTAACTGGAGACCTCGCCACCTGACTCAACATTCAACGTGCCGTTACCCTTGTTGCCCACTACCAGCCACTGCGAGTTGGTCCACTTCGAATTCTCGCCGGTGACCGTTGCAATTCCTGTTGAGCCAGCTTTATAACCGACGTAACCCGACGGGGAGGAAACAGTCACGCCATCTGCAATTTGCAAAGTGCCGCTGCTACTGTGCCCTGCTCCCATTCGGCCGACTCCATTCACGTCAAGATGGACGCTGATGTTCTGTCCCGGATTAGCAAGAGCGAAAGACTGCACCAAGCCGTGCGTGGCATCAAAGACCAGGTCGACATCACTGATCAGCCCGTGGGTGTGGATCGTCCCTGTGCCGCTGAGATCCTCAAGTGAACTTATAAGGCCTCCTGTGGACAGTGTGCCATTGTCAAAATGGATGAAACCTTTCGAGTCGGCGTACTTCGCTACCGAAGTGGCACCGGCTACTTCTACCAGTCCGCCGCTGGTAATATTGAGCGTGCCGTCGCCAAACCTGCCCACCTCTAGGGGGCCCGAGTTGGTCCACTTTGACCCGGCGCCGGTTATTGTCGCAATTCCGGTAGAGCCGGAATAGCGGCCGATGTAACCGGTCGTGTTGGAAACCACGCCTCCAGAATCGACAAAGAGTTTCCCCTGTTGACTCGATCCAACAATCGTGTCACCCGACAACGTGGCATGGGCCGTGCCGGCAATCACCAATTCAGGCAGGTCGGTTGAGATCATGCCGTCAATTTTCAAGTCGGCCGTGCCTGGATCGAAAGAACCACCTGCACCACTGACCGTTAACGTGCCGTCAACAAATTTCAATGTGCCTGATTCACTATTATCGAAAGAACCGGTAGTCAGGATACCACCATCCAGGTTGATGGTTCCCGTGGACCACAGCTTGACGGTGTTGGTGGCGGCAACCTCGCCGCTTTCGTGAAGGTTTAATGTTCCGCTACCACCGGATCCCAAGTTGCCGCCGCCGATGTAAAGAGAATCCGAGTTGGTCCACTTCGAACCGGCGCCGCTGACCGTTGCCATCCCTGTTGAGCCAGTCTGTAAACCAAGCAGACCCTCCGTGCTGAAGACTTCGCCACCTGACTCGACGTTCAGTGTGCCGGAGCCCATAAAGCCCACGGACAGCCAACTTGAGTTGGTCCACGTCGAGTCGGTACCGCTGACCGTCGCAGATCCTGTTGAGCCGGATTGTAAACCGAGCAGGCCCGTCGTATTGGAGACTTCGCCACCTGACTCGATGTTCAACGTGCCGGTGTCCGAGTTGCCCACAGCTAGACTCTCCCCAACATTCCAAGGGTCAGGTTGCGTGCCGGTACCACCCGGAGCGACATCCCCTGTCGTCACCACCGTCGCCCTGGCGGGAACCACCCATGTCAGAAGAACAATCACCAGCGCTAATTTACGCATTCACTTTCTCCCCGCAGAAAAACCCTTGAATCGTGACTGACCAGTTTAGCACCCATTCCAGCCAATAAAACACATAAAACCACCACCGTTCACCCCACCCCGGCGCCTTGCGGGCGCGAGTTCCGGCAAGCAAAACAGCGCGATTCCCGAGTAGTGTGAAGTGTTCGGGCAGTGCGTAGCTTACCCGCGAAAAACACTTTGCGCTCCGGAGGGAGTTTACTAGTATCCGTCGGCAGGGAGCCGGGGTGGGGCAGGGGATCGCCAGGGGAAGGCTTGGGGCCCCCGGTCGAAATTGTCATCTGCGCCGCCGCAATTCTTTACGCGGCGTGACATCGACCAGCGGCTCGGCGCATGTCATTTTGTGATGAAGTGCCCTCCCCGCGCGTTTCCCTCCTGGACCAGGAGTTCGGCGAGTCGACGGCACTGGTCAGGTCGCAGTGTTTGCCGTAACTCGGCAGCTAACGATTCGATGCTTTCGTGCACGGATTCCTCTTCGCTGGTGCAAACCCTGGTGCAAACTGCCGAGACCAGTGTACTAACGTGCTGCTCGGTAACTGGTTGCGAATCATCACCGCTGCGTTCGGGACGCAGAGGTCGCTGGTTCAAATCCAGTCGCCCCGACTCCGATAAACCCCGGGAAACGTTCTGTTTCTCGGGGTTTGTGTCTTTCTTGGTGCCACAGGTCACGATTCAGAGGAGACCAGGTCCCACTGCGGGTGGTCCGCGGCGGTTGGGAATTGGGGTCATAAGATTTTCGAGATTGCAAATAAAATATTGTCACCCGTTTTACCCGATATTCGTTCGCTCACCCTTCACGGTTAGGTAAAACATCCTGGCGGGAAAATCTGGTTGACAGCGTCGGCAAAACTGGTCTAGAATCCGCACTTGTTGTCGGTGTGAGTCGAAATGTTTGCACTGCTTTCAAGGGAAATTGTTTGTTTTGCTGACTCGGTCAGCATGCTTCAGCGAACCACAACTCTCGCGGCCGTCATGTCTTCACCAACTCAATCAGCCTTCCAGCGAGTGCGTCTCAGTTTTTTGAGTCAGACGGTTGCCGCCGCGGTGATTTTGTTCGGGGGGCTGGTTCCCGGTTTACCCGCGACCGAGTGGCTGGAATCAAGCGAAGTCACATTTGCAGAAGACGAGAGTGTCTCACATGTTGGAGCCGGCCGGTTCCAACGAGCGTCGTCTCGCGGGAATCGCACTCAAAGAGAGCGCTGCGGCCAGGTTCACTCTTGTGCCAGGCCTGCCCACCCTTCTCCTTCGCATCGTACGGCGGGACATTGTTTCTGTAACGGCCTGCGTTCGCCGATGCTCTGTTAACGGATTTTCTGGTTCACCCGGTTGTTGCGCCGGCAGCGATCCACGTGTAATGCACTGGATTTGCGGGCCAACATCAGGGGCGCTCTACACCAGCGTGGATCACCTCACCGCACCTTGTCTTTGCGTAATTGTTGTCGTGTTGCCGCGAATTGTCAAAGACGCACAAGGGCAATTTGATTTTGAATCATCATGATTGCCGCTTCGACGGATTTGCCTGTTTCCATTCTTTTGTGTCGCTGGCACATCCTACTTGCAGTCGTTCACTTCCGTTTGGCGAACTCTTGTCGATGACACCTAAAACCTCCCACACCACTCACCTTAGTTTCGGCGCTGAACTTTCCAGAAATCTGGTTGCCGGACTCACCGTTAGTTTCGGGGCCATCAGTCTCGGTGCGGCGTTCGGCATCCTTTCAACACGCGGCCAAACTTCTGGTCCCACCCTCCATCGCCTTCCCCTGTCTCTGACTTCGGATACCGCTTGCATCAAAACCATTGAAGAGCATAGCTGAGAAAAAATATGAACGAAACGAACCAAGGTTTAGAACGAACTGGCCGCTTTTGCGGGGGTCTGATTGACGATATCAAACGCCGAGCTCCCCATTACGCGAGCGATTTCTACCAGGGGTTTCACCTGAAGGTGCTCGGGTCTTCCCTCTTCATGTTTTTCGCGTGCCTGGCCAACGCGATTGCCTTTGGGCTGTTGACGTCGGTCGCCACCAACGGAGAAATTGGCACATCCGAGATGTTGATCGTCACTGCCATCGGTGGCGTCTGTTTCGCGTTATTCTCCGGTCAGCCCCTCACCATCCTCGGAGGCACGGGCCCCATCGTCATTTTTACCGGCTTGCTTTACGCGACCTGTGAAAGCGTCGGCATCGATTTTCTGCCCACCTATGCGTGGGTGGGCGTGTGGTCAGGGATTTTGCTCATCATTTGCGCGGTTACCGATCTCAGCTACCTGATGAAATATTTCACCCGTTTCACGGATGAAATTTTCGCGGCGTTGGTCGCGTTGATCTTTATCGTGGAAGCCGTCAAGGACATGGTCTTTCCGTTTACACACCCGCCCGAAGGGCAAGACCAGATCTCACACGACACCGCGTTTTTGACCCTTGTCTTGGCCTTGGGAACATTCATGATTGCGCGAAACCTCAAAGCGCTTCGCAACAGCAATTACCTGAGCTGGACGCTGCGAGAATTTCTGGCAGATTTTGGACCATCCATCGCGATTGGCATCATGAGTATTGTCGCGGTCTCTTTTGGTGCGCTGCATGCAAACCTCTCGCTGGGCGATTCCACAATCCAGATTGGCACTCCCGATGGCGTCACGTTGAAAGTTGCCGATGTGCCAGAAACATTTGTACCACCCAGCATGGTCGATATGTTCTCAATCCCCACATGGGTAATCTTTGCCTCCATTATTCCCGCTTTGATGGCAACGATCCTTCTCTATTTGGATCAAAATATCACCACACGACTTGTCAACGCGCCGGGAAATCGTTTGACGAAGGGCGCCGGCTTTCACCTCGATTTGTTGGTGGTTGGTTTGATTACGTTGATTGGTTCGGTGTTTGGCCTGCCCTGGATGGTCGCGGCGACGGTGCATGCCCTGAACCACGTCAAAAGCCTGGCGACTCAGGAGACCGTCAATCTCGGTGGCGAAATGCGGGAACGCATCAAGGAAGTCCGGGAGAATCGCATTTCCCCATTAGTTGTTCACCTCTTGATCGGTTGTTCATTACTCCTGCTACCGCTCATCAACTTAATTCCCAATGCGGTACTGTTCGGCCTGTTTCTTTACATGGGATTTGCCACGTTGGGAGGCAACGACTTCTTCGACCGCATCCGATTGTGGATTACCGATCCGGCACTCTATCCAAAAACCCACTACATCCGAACGGTCCCACGCAAAACAATCCACGCTTTTACCGCGTTACAACTTCTGGGCCTCATGTCACTCTGGATTCTCAAAACCGCGAAGATACAGGGGTTTTCCCTGGGGATTTTCTTCCCCCTCCTGATCGCACTCCTGGTCCCTTTCCGTATGTCAATGACCCGATTTTTTGACACCAAACACCTCGACATTCTGGATTCAGAGGAATCGGAAGAAGAAATTGTGGAGCAAGGATTTCATCCTTAGGGAGTAGCGCGAGCGAAGGAGGCCCGCGCCTTTTTTAAGACAGCAACCTATTCACATTCACCAAAAATAAACCTCCAGCGGTGTTTTGAGGAGTGAGACCTATGATATCCGCCGATGAAGCGATTCAACGATTGAAGGATGGAAATGCGAGATACGTGCGCGGTGAAAGTCGGTATCCACACACGGAAGCAGCAACGCGTCGAGCGCTGATTGACGGCCAGAAGCCGTTTGCGGCGATCCTCGGTTGCGCTGATTCCAGATCGGTTCCTGAATTGGCGTTCGACACTAGCATCGGCGACTTATTTGTCGTTCGTGTCGCCGGCAACGTGACGAGTCCAGAAAACATCGGCAGCCTGGAATACGCCGTCAAACACCTGGGAGTGCAACTTATCGTTGTGCTGGGACATCAACGCTGTGGCGCTGTGACCGCTGCCTTGCAAGGGTACGACGGGCCAGGACATATCCATTCGATCGTTGACGCCATTCAACCTGCTATCGAGGAAGCAAAAGACCTGGACGGGGATCCACTCGAAAACGCGATCCACTGTAACATCAAACGAGTGGTGCACTTACTGGAACAACAAGATCCCATCCTGTCAAAAGCGGTGCAAGAGAATCAAATACGTGTCATCCCTGCTTGCTATCAACTTGATACCGGGGCAGTAGATTTTTTTGAATCGTAAAAATCCGTGCTGTCTTCCGGTCGCGGTCGTGAGAAACACCTGGGACGATTTGTGCGGGCGAGCCATTCTGTTGGGACAGACTTCCAACCGTGTTCCGGCATCACCATCCAAGGCGTTACCGGTTTACGCCCCGTGTAAACCGGCCTATACTCAGCCCAGTATTTGCGGGTGGTTCAATAACGCCCCTTGGCAGCGAAAGAGATTCTTTTTAGCGAGTTTCCTGAATGGTAAAGACGGTTCTTGGCATCGGCGCCCATTACGACGACTGCGTGTTCGGCATTCCTGGCATTCTGTTGCAGGCGGTTCGCAAGAATCACCGCGTCGTGATTCTTTCACTGATTGGCGACTATACCAATTGGAGGCCCGTCCGTGGTCGTGAGAAAGAACTGATTCGTGGAACGGTCGAGCTGTGTGCAGAATTTGGTGTCGAAAAGCAGTTTCTTGACTTTTCCGAGATGAAGTTTGATGTCGAAGTCAACGCGAAGCGCAAGGTGGCAGAAGCCATCGCCCGCATTCAACCCCATGTGGCCTTCATGCTCTGGCCCCATGATCGGCATTCGGACCATGAAGTGACATCGCGCCTGAGCAGTATCACGCTCAGGCACGGAGACCGGTTGCTCAGACCCGCGCTGCAGTTCAAGCCTCCCGCACAAACATTCTGGTATGACAACGGCCCGCGGCACACGATCGGTTTCGAACCGAACACGTTTGTCGACATCACCGACGAGTGGCCCAAGGCCATGGAGTGGCTCGGTCGTCTGATGGCGTTGTCGGGCAACGTCCCCTACGATCCACAACAACCGCAACGCGCCAAAGAAGCGTTGGCTCAGTACCGGGGACAGACTTGCGGGGTGCGCTATGCCGAAGCACTTTGTTCGTTCAACACCTATCCGCAGGAAATCCTCTGAAGCAACGACAGCCAGCCGCCAGATTACTCCAGGCATCGATTTCTTTTGTGGATTCGCGCGGCTTGTTGCGGGCCTGGCGACTCCTCTGATGCCTGGGCGGTTGCGAACTGCCCGGGTCTGGTAGTTCAAGTCGAATACCTGTCATTGAATTCTCTCCACGTCCTGCCGGGATTCACCTGTTGGCTGGCCGATTCGGTTGATCTGGTTGAAGTACCCCGCTATGATCATCTCGCGGCAGAGGATGATTCTGGAGGAGGATTCGAGATGAGAAATTACGTGGAAAACGCGCTACAGGGCGATCCGAAACGGTATTGGTTTAACGGCGGCAGCCGCCGCGAATTTCTAGGGCGCACCGGAGCCTGGGGCGGAGGGCTGCTTCTGGGCAACTCGCTGGCCAGGGCGACACCCGCTGCTCGACCGCGGCGTCCGAAGGTGGCCTGCCTGTTCACCGAACTCACGCGTCTCTCTCACGCCCACGTGATCCTGGAGAACTTCCTCGAGAAATACCCCTTCAACGGTCAGATCATCGATCCGGGCGTGGACATCGTCTCCTTTTGGGGTGACCAGTTCCGTGAACAGGGAGATATGGCCCATGACGTGTCACGCGAATACAACATCCCGCTGTTTAAAACCATCGACCAGGCCCTGTGTCTGGGAGGCAAAGAACTGGCCGTTGATGCGGTCCTGGCGATTGGAGAGAACGGTCAGTATCCACGGGTACGGGAATGGGTCGTCCAGTATCCGCGCAAGCGATTTTTTGATGAGAGTGTGGCCGTCATGCGGCGCTCGGGTCGGTTTGTCCCCTACTTCAATGACAAGCAATTCAGTCACCGATGGGACTGGGCCAAACAAATGTGTGACACGGCAAGCCAACTGGGGATTCCCCTGATGGCCGGAAGTTCGGTGCCGCTGGCGCAGCGCATACCGCCCTTCGAGCTACCGGTGGGAGCGGAGATCTCCGAAGCCATGGTGATTCACGGTGGCTCGTTCGAGAAC
>CAUZEA010000153.1:0-10514 GCA_963578605.1 Planctomycetota bacterium | reverse complement strand
CCAGGAGGCAGGCGGCCGCATCGGCGCCCACGTGACCGCTGACCAGGGGCAGGCCGTAGACTCGGGCCGCAGGATGGATGGGCAGGCGGAGCCGTTTTGCTTCGACTGCCAGGCTCGTTGTGGTGCGATTGTGATCGAGAAACTCATGTTCCGTGAGGGAGCGATACGGTTTTTGTCCGATAGATTCGACATTGAGACCGAAGAACAGGTCACGCATGGTGGAGTTTCCGGCCACGGTCAGTTCGTAGATGGTCGCGGGATCGACAGGTAGCGATTCAATGGCTCGGGACAAGTATCCTAGCAGAACGCGTTGCAGCAGCTTTCCCTTATGGTCCGAATCGTACTTGATACGAGCCATGACATCTGACCCGCCAAAGCGTTGTGGATTTTCGAACGATGTGCTAGCCACGAGTTGGCCAGTTTCTAAATCAATTAACCGCAACACAACGGTTGTTGTTCCCAGATCCATCGCCAGGCCATGGATGGCCTCGGGAGATTGCGCGATCGGTTCGCCGGACAGGAAGATTTGGTTTCCAGCCCGTGTAACCGCAGGGTCGATCTGGTCGGTCCTGGTGAAAGCAGCTAGTGCGGTGCCACTTTCGACGATGCGTAGCGCGGCCCGGCGCATCGTGTGACACTTGACGGTGCCGCTGGTTCCGACGACTTGGGCCCGGCACGAGAGTCGGAAATTGTCTGTCAGATGGGCTTCCTCGGGTGCTCGATCCGAGAGCAAGTCCATGCCAGCAACGATTTCCATGAGGCACTCGCGACACTTACCTTGCTTGAGGCAAGACGTGGGCACCTGAATGCCGTGCTGCTCGGCGTGATCGAAAAGGGTTTTTCCGGGACTAGTTTCGATGTCGATCGAATTGATCTTGAGATGGACTGGCATGGCAGACAATCATGGGTTCAGAGCGAAGCTTCCAACTCCAGCTTGACCGCTTCAGCAACTTCCTGAGCGGTACCGTCGCGTTCAAGAGGTTCACCCCATTGCCAGCCGTCGAGATACTCTTCGGTACCCCACATTCCTCGCTTCATTGCGGTGCGGTCAATTCTTTCCGTGAAGGACGGGTCGAGAGCCACGTTGGCCTCAGTCGCACCGTCGGTCGCTTTAATTTGAGCTGGGAATTCATGCCAGTAAAGAACACGATAGGAAGCCATCAGCGAAAATTTTTGATCGAAGGGGGGTGATTGGCAAAAACCTTTAGTCACCCGTCGTATTGTGTGGGTTCAACTTGTCGGCTTTTTCCAGAGTACGAGTCTTTTCCAGTGTGACACAATTTCCCGTGTCATTATAGGTAACACGGTTCATATACGCTTGAATCAGGAACAGCCCTCGGCCCCCACAAGCCTCGAGATTCTCATCAGTCGTGCAATCGGGAACCTGGTCGGGAATAAAGCCTTCGCCTTCATCGCGGACCTGCAACCAGAATTGTTCGGAGCTGATTTTGCAGAGTAAGAAAACCTGTTTACTTTCGTCGAATTTGTTGCCATGATGAATAGCGTTCGAAAGAGTTTCTTCGAGGGTTATCTCAATCCCGAAGAGATCATGCCGCTGCCAGCCGAGTCCCGAAAGCCGAACAAGGATATCTTCCATGCATGGTACATGAGCGCCCCGCCGGCTGACGAGCGTCGTTTTGAGCGTCCATGTCCAGGCTTGGTCTGGCATGCCAATGAGTGCTTCCGCATAGGGCGAAAAACAACGACCCAGATCGAATTTCGACGAGCGACATCTCCGGATTATCTTTGGGGCTGAATGTCCAATCTTAGTCCATGCCCCTACCGCTCTCGGGCGGCTGTCGCTACATGAGAGCTAATGCATCCGCTTCGTCATCCTTAATCTCAAACAGCTTGGTTAACTTGGTGATCGCAAAAACTTCGTAGATCTCGGGACGAATGTTGGTTAGCATCAAAGCAGCTGAATTCAGCTTGATCCGTTTCTCAAATCCAATCAGTTTGCCGAGTGCAGCACTCGACAAAAACTCGACCGCGCCGAAATTCAGGATGATCTTTTTTCGACCGTCCCTTTCAACCAGATCGTACAATTCTTGCCCCAACTCTTGGATTTCTTCCTCGTCAAGAATTTTCGAATCGTTGAAAGTGACGACGGTAATCTCGCCAAATTCGATGACATTGATGCGCTTCGGTGTGCTCATCGTACGGCATGCCTACGGAACCAGGAGGTGGATCAGAAATAACAACCAGCTACGATTCTGACGCGGTCTGCCAGGGGTGTCAACGGGCACTCCGGGAGGGCGAGCACACACCAGGCGGTATTCTACCGTTGGAGATCGTGATTTCACGCTCCCGCAACTTAATCTGGCCGGGGCATGGCCAGACTGTGCAGAATACAGACCGTTGCCACTGAGATCAGGCACCATCCGAGCCATTCGGGTGGTTCAAGCACCTTATTTGATGTAGCACCAGCACTTCGGGTGGCAGCCGAAATAGAGCTCTGGCCGGAAGCTCGTTCCGTCAGAAACTGAGTCGCGTTTTCATTCAACACGTAGGCACTTACCATGCGAACCTGCAGGCCCACAAACAGCAGCAGAATCCCGAGAAAAAAAAACTGATGTCGATTCAGGTCCATGATAGTCATTCACTGGGGAGAGAGGGACCCCGTCGGTGTGGGTACCTGGCTGAGTTTCTGCAAGCGGGACTCTTGCGGGAACTGCCGGGAGGATTCAGCTTCCTATCGTTTTCATCGCACGAATTGCGGAGGGACTTCACCGCAGAGCCGATGGTCCGCTTTGCACCAGTCGTGAGGTGGCGGAGGCGTGTAGGGTTTGTGCCGGAAAGACCGGTTTTCCGCCGTCAAATCAGCCTGATGGTCGGGTAATCGCAGTCCGGTATTTTGCCTGCAGCGCGGCTGGCTAGAGCGGTTCCATAATTGGCGTAGCGGCTTTGACGATCCGAGGATGATGCACGAACAAGGGAGAACACCCTGGTGTCCTACGTTGATTTCCAAGATGCGGCACTCAAGACACGGGTACAACACGTCGTGGGTTCATCGTTGGTGATGGTGGACTCGAACGGAATACGGTTTGCAGGGATTTGCAGGGAGGACTTCAGTCACTGGCCAAGGACTTTAGTCACTGGCCGAAAGCGGGAGTAATACCGGGGAGTTACCGATTTTCCGAGAGACAACCATGCCAATGCCGGGAGCCGGTTGGGCAGAGTCCAGCTTTCAGTGCTGGCAGAGAATAAGCGGGGATGGGGCTACCGGAATCTGCTCTTGATTGCTATCTTGGGCCGCACGTGTGCCCTTGCCCCTCGTACGGGACGAAACGTTGATCCTTCCTCGTGCCATGATCCGCAGTTGCCGACAGGCGCAGTTTCGTCTGAAGGTATCTGATTCCAGCGGACAGGTGTTATCTGGTGGCAGTTTGCTGATGCGGATTCTCATTTTGCGCCGGTTGCTGATGCGCGAGGTTTTCGCCGTCGGGGAACAGCAAATTGGGATTTTACTACCGCCATCGGTCGGGGCCGTCATCGTCAATGCCGCGGTAACCCTGGCGGGTCGCGTGACGGCTAATCTGAACTATACGGCTACTTCGGAGCTTGTGAACGCTTGCATCGCGAGAGCCGAGATTCAACACGTGCTGACAAGCCGCCGCGTGATGGAGAAACTCAACTTGGATCTCGATGGCGAGGTCCTTTATCTGGAAGATTTTCGTGACAAGGTGACTTGGCTGGACAAAGCGGTTGCAGCCATTGAGGCGTATTTGTTTCCGGCAGCACTGCTTGACTGGTTGCTCGGCTTGAATCGAATCGATCCCGATGACGTGCTCACGGTCATTTTTACTTCGGGTTCAACCGGGGATCCGAAAGGGGTGATGCTGACTTATCTGAACGTGGCTTCGAATGTTGATGCCATCGCTCAGACTGTGCGACCGCAACGCGAAGATACGATTCTCGGGATTCTCCCATTCTTCCATTCCTTCGGGTACACCGTCACATTTTGGGGGCCGATGGCGCTTGGCTTTTCCGCAACCTACCACTTCACTCCCCTCGACGCACGTGCGATTGGCAAACTGGCCAAGAAGTATCGGGCGACCATTCTGTTGGCGACGCCGACTTTCTTGAGATCTTATGTGAAGCGTTGTCCGGCTGAAGACTTTGCCCATTTGAATGTTGTTGTTGTCGGAGCCGAAAAACTTCCCACCGCGGTATCGGACGAATTCAATCAGAAATTTGGTGTGCGTCCCACCGAAGGCTATGGTGCAACCGAACTGTCGCCCCTGGTTTCGGCGAATGTGCCTCCCAGCCGGTCCCACTGCGTGGCAGGGGAAATTGATTTCAAAGAGGGGACCGTAGGACGTCCGGTCGAGCATGTGAAGGTGAAGGTGGTAGATCAGGAAACGGGAGTCGATTTACCAGCCGGGCAGCCAGGCATGTTGTTGGTAAGTGGTACGAGTGTGATGAAAGGATACCTGGGCCAGCCGGAGAAATCTGCAGAGGTACTTCGCGATGGATGGTATGTAACCGGCGACATCGCCACCATCGATGAAGATGGTTTCATTACGATCACGGGACGAGAAAGTCGTTTCTCAAAAATCGGTGGCGAGATGATTCCCCACGTTCGAGTCGAGGAAACGATTCAGCAGTGTGTCGCCGACGAGGACGCAGAAGAGGTGCTGGTTGTGGTTACAGCCGTTCCCGATGAGCGGAAGGGAGAAAAGCTGGTCGTCGTGCACAAACCGCTCAGCAAGTCAGCCGAAACGATCTGCGGTGAATTGGTGGCTGCCGGTTTGCCGCTGGTTTGGGTTCCTGCAGTTCACAACTTCATGCAGGTCGAGGAGATCCCGCTGCTGGGTAGCGGAAAGATTGATCTCAAAGCAGTGACGGAGTTAGCACAGCAGCGGTTTGGCGCGTCAGCATAAACGCTGTGCCTGGTTTACTACTCTGTCGACGGTTCCATTTCTGGTGGAGCTAAAGAAGCGACCTTTTTGCCCTCTTCCTGACCGGCTTTTATGGATCTTCCGGCAGCGTAGCACAGTTTGATGAGTTGGTCGCGTGTGGCACTGTCCAGTGCATCGAGTCGCTGAGCAAAGTGTTCCACCCCAGCGGGATTTTGCTCGGCGGCGCGTGAGAAATTGCTGACGAAAGTAAGGGTTTCGGTGAAGTTGTGGTCGGCAACCCGTGTGATGAGTGGCTGGATAATTTTGGCCACAAGTTCCACCCCCATGTGTTCAATGTCCAGAAAAGTGTCGAGTCTGGCCGTCACGTAGGTCCGGCCATTGGTTTCGACGACCGAACCGGTTCGCAAGAGCATGACGCAACGCGCGTGAATGGGACGGGGAAGCGGTTTTCCCTGGAAACTGCCCTCGGAGAAAATGAGGACGCGGTTAAATGCGTTTTTTCCCCATTCGGCGCTCAGAAAACTGAACTGGCCGGTCGTTCCCATGCCATCTTCGGCAGAATACGTTTGCGGGCCCTGTCGCTCGACCTTCAGTTTGCTGACACCCAAGGTCCGCCAGATATCGGCGACCACTTCGGGGCGTTGCATCAAGAATGAAAAGATTTCCGGATCGCAGTCGATGACCTGCACGGGAAGACGGCGATAAATATTCGACTTTTTGCAGACACTTTGCACGGCTTGCCGCTGTTGGACGGTGAGTTGACGCCACGGGATTGCCCGTTTGGCCTCTTCGCGAGCCTGACGCTTGGATGTCGCGCCCAGTGGCTGGGCTGCCTGCACTTCGTGCCGCACACACGCTAGCACCAATGCCGTTGCACCGATCAGCATGCTCGTTGCCAGGGTCAACAAATCATGCCGTACAGCCAGACAGTTGTTGCAGCGAAATGAAACCATCGCACGGAACGCGCAGATCAATACCATACAGTCTTTTCCCCCAAAGATTTGCAGCCTGAGTTGGCCACACTACCGTGCTAGCAACCGGACCGACTTTGCGGGTCCGATAAATTATTTCGGACAGATTGGCTATGGATCGCCAACCAAAATGGGACTGATCCAGAGAGATCAGTGCATCGCCCTGGTTGTTTAAGACCTTAGGTATTGGTGGACGGTGCGGGCGGGGAATATACCTGGGTGCGGGATCTTCACCATCACAGGTGCGGATCCCGACGGATTTGGCTGATGAAGCAAACGGGGTTCGAAATGAGCTGGTCTTGTTGGAAACGCGTTCTGTTCCCGAAAACACCTGGCGGATGGCGCCGTTTCAGGTCCCTCTTCCAACCATTGACGAGTACGTATGATGCGGCACGCGGTAGTCACTTTGGTAGCAGTGACTTCCCTCACCGTCGTCGTCTGGCAAGCCGGTTACGCTTGGGCTGCTCGGCAACGACAGGCAATTGTCAGGATGCTCCAACTGCTAAAAATATGGATTAACAGTCGTACGGCGAAATTACCCGAAGTCGAGGGTGAGATACGTCGCCGCAGGCTGGATCCGGTCCCGCTGCCTGTGGCTCGTGGGATGACCTCAAGTCAAGAGAGAGATTGTGTGCGGGCAATCGATGCTTTGCCCCGTGTGCCCAAAGATCCGCTGGAAGGGTAACTACCGGCGAAAGGAAGCATCGTCAAGTGGTGTCACGCGCCCGGCTGTTACCAACGTTTGGCGCAGTTCAGGCAGGTAGGTTTGACGCCCTACCACTCCCACTCGCTGCCCCAGAAATGGTTTGAGATCGATATCTGGAGTAGGCTTTACGAACGAGGTGACCTTTCCTGTTCCATCCACCAAGGCGTACTGCGGCGCGTTTGGACGTCTAGAAACCACAGGGCGCAACAACCCTTCGGCAACGTAGCGACTGCGCCGTTTGCGAGATGATGCGGGACGAGGTGGCGGCGTCCCCGAGATGTCTGGGAGGCCAACGATCGGTGAACGGGCAGCGACCGGTTGGGACGCTGGCTGGGGCGTGCGCGCGGCCACGCTCAACGGTGCCATCTGGCCGTATTGAGGGACAAGCGGATTCGTCCCAGGTGGTGCCTGCCGCCCGCGGTGCTGAATCTCTGCAAAACGGTTGATCTTGTGGAGCACGTGTTGGGCAGCTTCCCGTTCAGAAACTGTCACGGCCCTGTTTAGCAGGGCTTCGGTCTGTCGTTTCAGGTCATCCAGTTGCCAGGAGTCGCGTTGCTGAACGACCGCCTGGGAGAGTTGCAAATCGAGGTTTACGAGTTGTCGCGTGAATTCGGGATCGAATTCTCGTGCGGCCGTTGGCGGCCCGTTGGCTGCTGTCGCAGGGGATTGGCCCGTGGAAGCGTTTTCGGCTGGCGAGGTGTTTTGGTCTTGCTCTGGTTGGGTCTGATTCGGGAGGGGCGTTTCATCGGCTGGCGGTTGCGGAGGCGTCGCTGAACCGACCGGCTTGAACCGGTTGCGAGCCGATTGCGGTAAAGTTTGCTCGACCGTTACGGGGGGGTTCGACAAAGGTGGGACCTCTTCGCTGGCACCGACTATCGGGGGCAGGAAGTCGGACTGCGGTGCCGTTGTTTTCGCGGTGGGCGAGGCTGATGATTTGTCAGAAACCGCGAACGTTGGGGGACGCTCCGTATTTTTGCCTTCAGCCGAAGATGACTTGTCGAGGAGGTGGTCATGCGATATTCGGGCGATCCAGCCCGCTCCCTTGTTTTCAGCAGCTTGTTGCTTGAGCCCGGCGACTGGAGCCTTAGGGATGGCTGGTCCCGTTTTCAGGTCGCGGGCTCTCACGTAGCGGAATTCACCCGAAGGTGGCGCGATCTGGTACCACAGTTGACCGTTTTGTTCCTCTTGGCCGACAATAAAGATCTGTTCATTTTTGCGGAATCGAACCTGAATGACTTGCCGTTTGTGGTGGTGATAGCTACCAATTCGAGAGGGGGCATTATCTTTATTGATCCGCCCACGCGTCGGATCGATCAACTTGACATGACGCCCGAAAACCCAGCTTAAACTGCCCTCGGGTGGCCGGATTGCCAGCCACCCACCCACAAGGTGCTGGTGAACTTCCACCTCGCCGTTTTCTGGAATTGTGCCGGTTACGTAATATTCTTCCCCAGCTCCGCTGCGGACTTCAATGTCAGGAGTGGTCGCAAATGCCCGATAAGGCAGTGTTGGCCCGGCGATCGACATCTCGAAGGTGACAAAAAGTGCAACGAACAAACCCAACAAAACAGGAAACTTCGTGCTAGAACACATTTTTCAGGGCTCCTTGAAGCAGACCGGCAAGGATCGATCCGGCGCCGATTGCTTGCGGTCGAGTCGTTGAACTCATCCACACTGGCGGACGGTGCCCATTGGCTCTCACCCGGGCCATACTACAGCGGCTTGAGTTTCGTCAGGCACGAGAATGGACTGCGGCTTTTACCCCAATTGGTTTATCTTCTCAAGAGAAGCTGGAGGGTACTGGCAGCAGGCCCCTGGTTTTGAATGGATTGTGTTTTCTAGCTCAGTCCTTTCTGAGGTGCTACCATGCAAGCAGAATGCCCCGCGGGGACGCTTGCTCCAAATCAGCCAGTTTTTTGGAGTCTGCCGTAATCGGGAACCGAATTGACCATGAATTTAACCCGGCTTGGCCCCTACAAACTCGGAAAAACCATCGGTAAAGGTGGGATGGGCTCGGTCTACGAAGCGACCGATACGACCAGCGACGAGCTTGTCGCGGTGAAAGCGTTAAATCCACAGCTGGCACAAACCGAGGGGTTTCGTGAACGGTTCGATGCCGAAATCGAATCACTCAAGGCACTCCGACATGAGGGCATTGTCCGCTTGTACGGTTACGGCGAGCAAGACGGTGTTCTTTTCTACTCGATGGAATTGGTCGACGGCACGAGTCTTGAAGAGGAACTCAAGACGCGTCGCCATTTCAATTGGCGCGAGGTGGCTGAGATTACGATTCAGCTTTGTCGCGCACTGAAACACGCTCATGATCACGGGGTGGTGCACCGCGATATCAAACCGGCCAATATTCTGATCGACGCCGCAGACCACGTGAAACTGGCAGACTTTGGCATTGCCCGTTTGTTTGGTAGCACGCAATTGACAACTGCCGGCGGGGTACTGGGAACGGCCGATTACATGTCGCCCGAGCAAGCCGATGGCCGCCCTGTCACCGAACGTTGTGACCAGTACAGTCTGGGGGGTGTGATGTATGCCTTGCTGACGGGGCGGTCACCATTTCGTGCAAATAGTTTGCCCGAAATGTTGCAGTTGCAACGGTTCGCCGAACCAGAGCCAGTGCGCCGTTACGCACGCGACACTCCCGCCCAGATGGAACGCACCATCCAGCAACTCTTGTCGAAAGAACCAGCCGACCGCTTTCCCAACACGTTGGTGATTGCCCGGCACCTGGAGGCTATGCTCAAAGCGTTATCACGTCCGGGGAAAGATAAATTTTTGTCAGGCGAGGGGGCTGACGGCGCGGGAAGCGGAGCGGGAGATTTGGATAACGAGCTTTCGACGACACGCTCGCAAACCGCGGTCAGCGACGTCATCAACCCACCCGAATCGTCGGTGTCCGACAGCGATGTTCCTTCCGACGCACCCACCATGGGGGTACTGCCCCACGATTCTGTTGAGGGTGGCGCAGATCTTTCGTCGCTTACCGCAGCCCATCCGGCCGAGTTGCACGTATCCGAGAGAAAGCCTGCCGAACGCACCCGATTTACAACCGTCGAAGACGAAGTACGACGGAAGAGACTTGCCGAACAAACTACCTGGAGGGGGCTGGTGGTCCAAGTAGCCGGATTCACTCTTGTCCTGGGTTGCATTATGGCTGGCTTCT
The DNA here is from genome assembly GCA_963578605.1 of Planctomycetota bacterium. Lineage (GTDB taxonomy): Bacteria > Planctomycetota > Planctomycetia > Pirellulales > Lacipirellulaceae > JAKVCB01. The sequence continues at coordinate 797 of CAUZEA010000153.1, read as the reverse complement.
TTTACCTGGGTCGACCCGACTCAGCCGACGACCTCTATGAGCGAATTAACGCATCAGTTGGCTCGGCAGATGCCGATGCGCTGCGGGAGGTGGATAAAGAAATTCGGGAATTCCTGGAGCGTTTTCCCGAAGATCCCCGAGCTGACGAAATTGGCGAATACCGGCGAAAACTGGACATCGACAGGCTTGAGCGAAAGCTTTTGAACCAGTCTCGCAATGCTCCCGATTCCGACAGCAGACTTTTGCCCATCGAACGACATTGCCTGGCGGCTCTTGAACTTGCTCAACGTGATCCCGCAGCCGCGGAGAAGAAGTTTGCAGCAATTCTCGCCCTGCATAGCAGAGCGACTTCCGGTCCTTTGGATGAAAAGAAGGTGGAACGCCACGCCGCTTGTTTGCAACTTGCCGCAGGACGCCAGCGCGAATTAAAGTCGATCGTGGCCAATCTGGCTGCCCGTGAGTGGCCGCTTTTACTGGCGAGACTGCGCCTTGCTGAAGAATTGACTGCTGAAGAACCACAGCAAGCACAGGAAATTTATCAAGCCATCGTTAACCTTTACCATGATCAATCATGGGCGAACGAGATCGTCGAAACAGCCCAAGCACGACTCCAGGCACTCAATCCCTGACGGAGAAGCTCAACAATGCCTGACCAAACCCAGTCTGCTGCATTTGCGCACCTGACCGGTGGCTGCGGGGGTAGCGAAACTCTATTTAGCAGAGCCAAAGAACTCATTCCAGGGGGCGTGAACAGCCCTGCCCGCGCATTTGGCGCGGTCGGAGGAGAGCCGATCTTC
>CAUZEA010000152.1:0-10802 GCA_963578605.1 Planctomycetota bacterium | reverse complement strand
TGCAACTGGCACAGCGATTGCAATTGGCACAGTGATTGCAATTGGCGTGGTGGTTGCAAAATGTAGACAGCGTTCCCATGCGATGGAACCCTCTCTCCGAACAACCGTCCAGGAGACCCAGCCATGTTCATTTCCATCCGTTCCCTTATGCCCCTGCTCGTTGCCGGCACTTTCATGGGGGGTATGCGAAACAGTCCCCTCGCCGATGCTGCCAAGCTGGCGTCTGCGGTCGAGACACCTTGTCATTCGGGAGGTCAGCACCATTTACCCAAATTTGGTTTTTCGAGTCGCACGGTCTACGGGGTTGGCGAACAGGTCGTGAGAGTTCGTTGCCGAGGATTGGCGGCGACTATGGGTCTGGAGCGGGGGGACATCATTCTTGCGCTCAATGGCATGCCGCTCACTTTCAGGGGTGCGTGGAACTACGCGCTGCGAGATGCAGTCGACGAGAATGGCTGGGTCCAACTGGAGATCCAGGATGTCGACACGGGTGGGATTGCGTACCGACAGACCTGGGTTGCAGGTTACGGGCCGGTAACCTCCAGGCAGGGCATGGCCCGTCGCCAGCCTCCGGTGGTGTTGTCGGCCGTTGGCCCGACAACGGGAAAGTCGCAGAAAGAGAAGCCCTCACCGCATCACTCACAACGAAATGCCAAATCTCACAAAGGTTCGAATTCATCGAAGCGGATCACCGTGCTGGGGGAGAAAAAGCAATAATTCTCACTTCGACTGCAACCGGTTCTGCGAGTGGCTGCTGACAGCAGGAAGCCGTGGCTGGCAGGCCGCGGCTTGCTTCGTTTCGCCCAGTCTTCCACGACGAATTCCTTCACCCTGGCTGAGCAATCTGGCAATGCGGTGCCAGATGCAGGCGTTCGCCTGACCGTCATTGCTGACACGTTGCTTACGGTTTAGGCTGGAGGAGAGTGAGGGGTCGTCCTGCGGTGCGGGGGGCTGGAACAAGACGATGATGTGTGACGACTGGAAATGGCGAATTCTCGTGTCAAGCGTTCTGTTGTTAAGCGTGGCCTCCGCCAATTCGGTGGCTGCCGATCGGTCTGGCCAGGTTCAGACGCATACTGCCCGTGACACGCTTGGTCCGCTGGAGGATCGCTTGGAGGATGCCAGCGATTGCCTGAGCGGATTTCAATGGGAGCCGGCTCCTTTCCAGGTTGAGAGTCGATTGGCCGCGGGTGAAGATTTTGACCGGTTGGTGCGGTTTCCCTCGCCGGTAACGAGTGGCCAGCGAGAGAACGACCAGGTGGCAATCGAGTGGTACTCTGCCAAGACACCTGAGGGTTCCATCAAAACGGCGCCAGCAGTTGTGGTGGTTCATGAGTCAGGTAGCGACATGGCCGCCGGTCGGCTGATTGCCAGAAGCATTCGCCTGAAGGGTTTCCACGCGTTCATGGTGCAATTACCTTTTTATGGCTTGCGGCGTGGGGAAGGGGCTCCGGCACGGCCTGACATTGTGACTCTTTTTCGGCAAGGTGTGTCGGACATTCGCCGCGCGCGGGATGCCGTTGCGGTGCTGCCACACGTCGAGTCGCATCATATCAGTTTGCAGGGGACGAGCCTGGGTGGGTTCGCGGCGGCACTGGCAGCCAGCCTGGACGGTGCCTTCGAGAACGTGTTTCTGGTACTTGCCGGTGGCAATCTCGACGAGTTGGTCCGTACTGGTCAGCGCGACACGGCCAGGTTCCGCGAAGGTCTATTGGAGACAGGTGCGACGGAAGAGCAGCTCAAGGAATTGCTCTGGCAAATCGAGCCAACCCGAATTGCCCATCGTCTTGATAAGGAAACAACGTGGCTCTACTCTGCCCGGGACGATCGGGTTGTACCCATCCGTTTTGCCGAGGCTTTGGCGTCGGCCGCCGGTTTAGAGCGTGAGCACCACATCCGCTACCCGGGCAATCACTACACGGTATTGCTTTATTTTCCCAGCGTGCTTGATCACATCTGTAAACAAGTCGAGAAGCGGTAGGGCTTGCCGGTTTTTCCAAGTGGAACTGACAATTTCACTCGTTGAGAATTGCCGAACCACGTATCCCCAGAGCGATCCATGACAAACATTCCAATCATCGACACGCATATGCATCTTTGGGACCCGGCGCATCTTTCTTATGCCTGGATCAAAGATGTGGAAGTGCTCAACCGACCATTTTTACTGGCCGACTACCAGCGGGCGATTGGGTCGCAACAGGTAGCCAAAATGGTTTTTGTGCAGTGCGAAGCCGATCAGGATCAATATGTCCAGGAGGCGGAGTGGGTCACGGCGCTGGCCAAAGAAGATCCCCGCATTGCGGGCATTGTGCCTTGGGCTCCCTTGGAGCAAGGGGATGCGGCCCGCGACGCGCTGGCGGAGTTCGCTGACAATCGATTCATCAAGGGTATTCGTCGCATCATCCAGTATGAAGACGATCTGGAATTCTGTCTGCGGGCAGGTTTTGTTCGCGGCGTGCAGCTGTTGGAACTTTTCGATTTCCACTTTGAGATTTGCATCAAGGGGGAAGAACAGTTTGCGGGTGCCCTGGAACTTGTACGCCGATGTCCGGATGTACGATTCATCCTCGATCACATTGGCAAACCGAATATTGGTCAAGGAGAGCTTGATCCCTGGCGCAAACAGATCGGCGAGTTGGCACGGATGGAAAACACGTGGTGCAAGATGTCGGGGCTGGTCGTCGAAGCGGATATGAAACATTGGACCCTGGCCGACCTGCAGCCTTACATCGATGTCACGTGGGAGAACTTTGGCCCGGATCGCGTCATGTTTGGGGGTGACTGGCCGGTGGTCACCCAGGCAGCCGAGTTGCAGGAATGGATTTCAACGCTTTTGACTGCGGTGAGCGGTTACTCTGAGGAGGAACGTCGTAAGCTGTTTCACGACAATGCGACATCCTTTTATCGACTCGACTAGTCGGCTTGCTGGCTGGATTTTGCCGAACCGGCTGGTGACGATCTACAGTGCAAAAAAGCATCCAAGCTGGGGAAAACGGCGCTCGATTGAGGATTCGGCCGAGTGGGGCGTTTTGTATACTGCGTCGCTCAGGGAGTGGCGTCTTGAATTTCCTCCGGCCAGAGTCAGCAAGGGCAGTTTTCTCGCACGAGCGATAATAATCCCGATGAGGTTCGGTCAATGGCTGACGATCACGAAGTTACTAATGCTGGTGAGCAAGATGAGCGACTTTACACACCATTTCCCGGCGAAGCACAGCTTACCACACGGGCGATCATTGCCGGTTGCCTGATAGGTAGCGTGGTTTCATGTACCAATATTTACATTGGTTTGAAAATTGGCTGGTCGTTTGGTGCTTCAATCATCACAGCCGTGTTGGGTTTTGCAGTGTTTGCCGTGGTCGGCAAACGACTTAGCGTACTCGAAACCAATACGGCACAAACCGCGGGATCTGCAGCTGGGTCGATGTCATCGGCGGCCGGTTTGCTGGCGGCGATTCCCGCGATGAATTTGTTGGGTCATGAGATTCCGTGGACGGCGTTAATGCTGTGGTCCGTGGCGGTGGCATTTCTGGGGGTGTTTTATGCCGTGCCATTGCGGCGGCAGGTTGTGGAGGTCGACAAGCTACGATTTCCCACCGGGCTGGCGACGGCCGAAACGATTCTGGCCATGTTCAGTGAAGCGGCCGAAGCGATGGCCAAGGCCCGGGTTTTGATTTTCTGCGGATTAGCTGCCGGTCTGTTTACGCTTGCCAGTCATTTTTTGCCGGAGTTGGAAAAGCCTCCCCTGCACCAGTGGTTGCCCGTGTTGTGGTTGGAACTGGCGGCCGGCTGGACTTTCAGCATTTACCTGGGTCCCTCCTTGTTTGGTGCTGGATTTTTGATCGGCCCGAGAGTGGTACTTTCACTGGTGGTGGGTGCCTTCATCGCCTGGGGTGTGTTGGGACCGCTGGCACAACAGTATGGTTGGGCACCAGGCGACGTGATGGATTACAAGCAAGGCCCGCGTGGCTGGATTCTCTGGCCTGGAGTGGCCTTGATGGTCAGCGAAGCGTTGACCTCGGTGGCCATGTCGTGGCGAACTTTTTACCGGGCGTTGAAATTTCCCGCGGCAATCGACCAGGCTGCACAAGCAGACGATCAGTATATTCCCAATCATTGGTGGATCGGAGGCCTGGCCGCCGGGTCCGTCGTGACGCTTGTCATCGCGCAAACGGTTTTTGGTATTCCCTGGTACCTTTCCCTGATCGCGATTGTCCTTTCAGCAGTCCTTTCGACGGTAGCGACGCGTTCGGTCGGCGAGACCGACATCAATCCGGTGGGGGGCATGGGAAAGGTCACCCAGTTGGTGTTCGGAGGCCTGGCACCTGGCCAAATGACCACGAACCTGATGGCCGCGGCGATTACCGGGGGGGGGGCGTCCCAGGCGGCGGACATGATGCAGGACCTCAAGACCGGTTACCTGCTCCGGGCAGCACCGCGCAAGCAGTTTCTGGCCCAGTTGGCTGGAATTTGCGCAGGCATCCTGTTTGCCGTTCCGGTCTACGAATTGCTGACCAACGCCTACACGCTGGGTGGCGAAAAACTACCCGCTCCTGCTGCATTTGCCTGGAAAGCCATGGCGGAGTTGCTGAACAACGGATTGGGAGCGTTGCCACCCCGCGCGGAGGAAGCGGTTGCTGTGGCATGTGTGGTTGGGGTGATGATTCCGCTCGTACGCAAGATAGAGGCCATCAAGGCGTTTGTGCCCAGTGGTCTGGCAATGGGGATTGCGTTCATCATTCCGGCCTATTACTCGTTGGTCATGTTTTATGGTTTGTGCGTCTGGTGGATCTGGAAAATGATCAGCCCCAAATCGGTTGAACGGTTCAATTTTGCGGTTGCCTCCGGTTTAATCGCTGGTGAGGGATTGATGGGAATTGTCAATGCCGCGCTTACCATTCTTGGTATCGATCGTGAGAGCTTGATGAGAATTGTCAACGCTGTGCTTGCGATAGTGGGTATCCCATGAATTTTTCGACCGGTATCACCCTCCCCAGAAGCAATCTATAATTCTGAAGAGCGGAGGCTCCAGTCACTGATGGCAGCGGTCGCTTGCTGAGGTAATATCAGGCGGATATGCGTGAGTGAAACGAGTGGCTTGGTCCAGTGACTCGTTCGGGGAAACATTAAACTCAACCCTGGGAATCGTTCCAAATGAAGATTCGTGCGGACGTCAACATGGGCTTTTACATCCGGTTCTTACTGATCGGGCTGTTCGGCTTTGGATTCGGGCTTTGGTCGCTGCACGACGCAGCCATCAAGTATCCCGCCCAGCGAGTGCGGGCGCACAAATATGAAGAATTGAAAGAGCAAGAGAACTTCGAAACCGAGTGGATCGATTATGCCCGTTCAAAAAACTGGTCACTACAAGATCCAGGAGAACCCAAGTCAGATATCGACATTGTTTTCAACTACGTAATGGCGGCGATTTGTACGCCATTGGGGATCTGGTTTTTGGTGGGTGTGTTACGGGCCCGGGGGCGCTGGATCGAAGGAGATGACTCGGGAGTACATGCCAGCTGGGGTCCCGAATTTACCTACGATACGGTAATACGGCTGGAAAAACGAAAATGGAAAGGCAAAGGAATCGCCAAGGTATTTTTTGAATCCGGTGGTGGGACCAGACAGTTTGTGATCGATGACTTCAAGTTCAAGCGTCAGCCAACCGACGCGATTTTGCGGCAGCTCGAGTCGAAGATCGAACTCGACTTGATTACGGGTGGTCCCCCTGAACCACCACCAGAAGAGATCGATCCGCAGAATGAATTGGCCGAACCGACCGAAGTAACCCAATAGCGATCGGATATTTCTGTTGTCCGAGCCGTCGCTGGGGCAGCCACGATAGATCGTGCACAGGCTCTTCGCTGGCGCGGTCGCACCTCAGAACCCGGCACCCCTCCTGGAGGGATTCCCATTTCCTGTCACGCAAAACGCGCGCAGGGAGTCGACGCCGGGAATCCCCCACATCAAGCGGGCAGGTTTAACGCTTGCGGGTCGGAGAACCTTGGCGGGCGGACTTGCTGCTTTTGCTGGTGGTGCCACGACGTGGTTGGTTGGTTTTTTGAGCAGTCGGTGACCTCGATTTTCGCCCACTCGCTTGTTGTTTCGCTTGTGCGCGTTTTGCAGCCTGAGCTTGCTTGCGTTCTTCAGCACGTTTTCTGGCGAGTTGCCTTTGCTGGGCAATTTTTTCCTCACGAGCTTTCTTCGCCGCTGCGATTCTTGCCTTCCGATCTATGTCTCGTTGGAGTATTCCCGCGACACGGTCTGCGTTGACCAGGTAGAGCTGAGGATCGTCAATTACAAAAGGTGTCGAGCGACTGACACCATCATTCCGGTTGCAAACGTTGAAAAAGAATGTCCGAAACGAGAGAGCCCGGAAACTATAGGGGTATTGCGAAGTGAGGTGGTCCTCCGGTGTCAGTGGGTCGACGCCAGGGCTTGCATAGTAATGCACCTGCCCGTCAGGTGTGATCGACATCCCGAATGTCCACCAGCCGAACTGATCGAGTTCGCGGACAAAGAAATCGCGTCCGAGACGATCCCCACGGACCTTCAGGAAAGCGGAATCCTTGTCTTGATTCTTGCTTGTTTCACTACGAAAGTGGACCCACATTCCAGGCCAGTAGGGTTCGTTGGTCGTTTTGCGACCACCGAAGAAACCACCAGAAGACTTCGTCGCAGTGGCCGAGCAACCGGCACGCAGGCCAAAATGCGGTCCAGAACGGTTTTCCCAGAATTCCGGAGGTGGCAAGAAAATGCGAACCACGAAATTTGGCGTTTCGGATGGCCGAATGTTGGTCTTGAGTCGGCTCGTGCAATCGACAATCAAATCGTCCTGTTCGGTTTGATTGGAAAGTCGTCCCGGAATACCCGAGTTGAGTGTCTGCATGAGCAGCGAACCCCGACTACCTTGCAAGCCACCCGCCGGGGTGGCGACGACACGGAGCGTATCAGGTTGGCCTCGTTTGGGGCCTTCGAACCAGCGGCCATTCACCGAGCGACCTTTCCGCCCACCGCCACTGCCATTCTCTGAGAAACTCGTTTCTTGAGAGCTTTTTGGGTGGTTGTGTATGAAACTCCAGTCAGGATTTTCGAAATTATCTCCTACGTAGCTGATGAATGTTCCTGTGCCGGGGACGACAGTTGCCGGTGCACGAGCACTCATCAACAATAAAGGAACAAACAACAACAGGGTCGTCTTGTTGAGGGAAAGTGTCATAGGTCTGGCTCGTGGGGTGGGATTAAAGCTTAGAAGTGTTCGCTAGCACTCTGCGGTATTGCCGCAACGCGCCTTTTCTAATTATCGGAGAGTCGCTGCCGACACTTTGGCGTTGATTACGGTGGAGGTGATAGAATAGTCCAATCCTTGACCCCAAGTGCTATCAGTCTCTTTAGCAATTGCATAGAATGGGTGAAAGTTAGCAGTCTGTTCCCGATCCCACCGGGTTCACGGAGGGGCGGAGCACTTCCGGCGATGCCAGCTAATCGGTTTTTTCCTTAACAACGAAACGAGACGATCGTGATACCAACAGCGAAAGGGACCGATCGGCGATTGGCACCATGGCAGTGTTGGCTTCCATTCGGGTTGTTGGTGTTTGCGACGAACGTGCCTACCGGTGCCGAGGAAAAGCACAACTTGCAGCCGGTCGAGAACAACGCAAGCTACCTGGACGGGATTGCCGACCGTGCAGAACTGGAAACGCGGTTTGCGGAGCAGTTGTCCGGGTCGAATCTTGTAGGCCACTTTACCGACGACGCCAAACCAGGCGGAACGCTCACTCCTGAGAAATACACGTTGGGTGAGGTCCGCAAGCTTCAAGGCGACCGCTGGCTTTTTCCGGTGCGCATCCAATATGGCGACCATGATTTGACGGTACCCCTGGCCCTGCCAGTCGCGTGGGCTGGCGATACACCGGTCATTCAACTCGATCGGCTGGCGGTACCGGGGTTTGGTGTTTTCAGTGCGCGGGTGTTGATTTACAACGACCGCTATGCCGGCTATTGGCAGGGAGCCAACCATGGTGGTCATTTGTTTGGCCGAATCGAGCACGAACAGAAGCTTCCCGATTCTTCTGCGGAGTGACAGTTTGGGTTGGACAATCAGTGGAGGAGGTTCTGGTTGGCGTCTTGGGATCCAAGGTTTGAGTTGTGGGGAACAAGAAAAATCGGGTAGAACGCCAGGCAGTTATGGTCGTGAAACCAGGAGGATTCGTTTCATCGATGGTTTCTGCAATCTTTGGTGACAAGTTATTTTCCGAGAATGCACGTTAACCGGTTGTTTCCATGTCCGATCTATCTGGAGCTGGCGTTCCGCTGGACAAGCTGGCCGAACAAGTTGGTGTGACTGCTGCCAGGCGGCACATTTTTCTATGCTGCGACCAGACACAACCGAAGTGCTGCGAAAAGCAGCGTTCCCTGGAGGCTTGGAACTACCTCAAACGTCGCTTGAAAGAACTAAAACTGAGCGAGCAGGGTGGCATACTTCGGACGAAGGCGAATTGCCTGCGAGTTTGTGCGGGTGGTCCCATTGCTGTTGTCTACCCCGAGGGGGCCTGGTACCACAGTTGTGATCCCCCGGTGCTTGAACAAATCATTCAACAACATCTCCTCGGGGGGCAGATTAACCGGGAATATCTGATTGTGCAGCAAGAGATGCCGTAACGACCTGCTGCTTGATATGAACGGCTAATTTCGTTGACTGCTAATTTCATGCACGATGTCGACCAGTGCGCGGGCATTGTCTGGTGGAGTTTGTGGCAGCACGCCATGTCCGAGGTTAAAAATATGTCCCGGGTTTCCGCCAACCTGGTCGAGAATTGTAGCCGCGCGCTGTCGAATTTTGGTACGGTCAGCCAGCAGGACGAGCGGATCGAGGTTTCCTTGCACGGCATGGTCTTCGCCAACCAGTTTCCAGGCTGGCGCGATTTCGATCCGCCAGTCGACACCGACGACATGCGGCCCGGCTTCGGCCAGGAGGGGTAGCAGGGCGGGATTTCCGGTTGCAAAACTAATGACCGGTACACCTGGAGTAATTTCGGCAAGAATCTTTTTCATAGCGGGTAGGACGTATTGCCGATAATCGACCGGGCCAAGACAACCTGCCCAACTGTCAAAGAGTTGAATGGCTTGCGCCCCTGACGCGACCTGGGCGTTCACGTACCGTATAACGGCTCTCGCCAGCCGCTGCATGAGCGCGTCCCAGGCCGACTCGTCATGATACATAAGTGTTTTGGTGTGGAGAAACGAGCGGCTGGAGCCTCCCTCGATGGCGTAGCTGGCGAGTGTGAAGGGTGCTCCGGCAAAGCCGATCAGTGGGATCCGGTCAGGCAAGTCAGCCCGCGTTTTTTTGACCGTTTCCATGACAAAGTGCAGTGAATCGGTGCTTTCTAATTCCAGGATGCGATCGACATCGGCAGCGTTGCGGAGGGGATTGTGAATCACAGGACCTTCGCCGACAGAAAACTCCAGTTCCATGCCCATCGGTTCCAGGATGGGGAGCAAATCGCTGAAGATAATTGCTGCATCGACGCCGAGCCGTTCAACGGTTGTGCACATGACTTCGCTGCACAGACTGGGATTTTTACAGAGTTCCAAAAAGGAGGTCTTAGCCCGGACAGCTCGGTATTCGGGCAAGTAACGACCCGCTTGCCGCATCAACCAGATGGGTGTGAATTCGGTGGGTTCCAAACGACAAGCCTTGAGAAAGGGGCTGTTGTACCAAGGGGGTTGCGTGCCAATTTCATCCGCGATGTCAGCCGCCAGGCGGATGTCGATTTGCTGCTTGCGGGCCAACAATGCGACCGCCTTCTCAGCAGCAGCCTGCACCAAGGGCCCCATCTTTGGATGCCGAGGTTCAAGATCGATGGGCAAATTACAAGAACGCAGCATCTCGCTCGTTGTGGGACCGATCGAGCCAACCACAGTTTTCCGCAAGGCAGTCCGTAGTTTTTCTTCAATACCCAAATCGTCAGCCACCTTCAGTATGTTGCAGATCTGGTTGGCCGAGGTAAAGAGGACTACGTTTGAAGTCCCGTTCGCCAGTTGCTGGACGCTGTCGATTAGCGGCGCCGGATCTTCGGGCAAGCCCCATTCATAAACGCGAATTTGATCGACAATGGCTCCCCGCGCCTCAAGTCCCGCAATGAGGCTTGGATTGGTTATGCCGTATTCCTGCAATCCCACCACCAGGTTCGCCACAGGCAATTGAGCATCGAGTGTGGCAAGTATTTCGCGCCAGGTGTTGGGTTCCGGGACTTGATAGGTGGGATTAATGCCAAGCTCTCGGAGGGCCGCCAGTGGCTTGGGTCCCCGCACAATCGTGTGAACATCCTTAACGGCAGCGAGAAACTGCGGAAGGTTCACGCTATGTTCGATTTGTTTAAGCAGATAGCGGATACCAACGCCGGTCAAGAAAATGACTGCATCGACTTGCCCTGCAACAAGTCGGTTGGCGAAATCAATTACCGGCTGGTTTTCCTCGATAGGCAATTCACGCATCGAAGGAGTTACCTTGGGCACACCGCCATATCTTTGAATCAGTCTCGCCATGTCGTTGGCGCGACGACTTTCGAATGCGACAACACAAAGATTCTCAAAATTGTTGGATGCCATAGTTGTACAGGAAGTATTTTGCTTACTGGCGCTGCTGAGTTACACAATGAATTATGGAGTGTCTATGTGGAGTGTCTATGTGGAGTGTCTATGTGGAGTGTCTATGTGGAGTGTCTATGTGGAGTGTCTATGTGGAGTGTCTATGTGGAGTGTCTATGTGGAGTGTCTATGTGGAGTGTCTATGTGGAGTGTCT
>CAUZEA010000151.1:0-10870 GCA_963578605.1 Planctomycetota bacterium | reverse complement strand
ATAGACAAAAATCAACCCGCTGTCACTGGCAGCGACGATTTCATCAACGCCATCATCTTCCAGCACGTCAGCCACCACAACATCGATAAAATTCTGCGTCGTTGGCCCCGATTGAAACAGCGGCGGGCCGAAAGCCTGAGAATTCGTAGGCGCCCCCTCTGGGTTCAGCACGCGGATCACGTCGTTACCGGCCAGCACAATTTCTGGTTCCGGATCCGCGTCCAGGTTGGCGGAGGTCGCCGCGTTGAATAAAAGTCCTCCCGGGGGCGTTCCATGGGAGGCTCCCAGGGCGTTCTCCCGTTCAAAAATCTGGTTCCAGACGTAGTCGGTGACGTCGGTGGTGGAAAAGAGGTGGGAACCTTGCCCAAATCCGTCAACTCCCGAGGGACTGTTGTTGCCTGTGACCAGGTACTCCAACCCTGGGTTGCTGGGAATGAAGTCATCGGCCACCGCATCGCTAATGGGACGATTGATGAACATCTGACCGTCACCTCCCTCTTGGGTCAGGACGGTTGGTGAGTGCGCATAATAGAGTAGCGTATTTCCGGTTGTGGCGTCTCCGGCGGTAGAACTGCTGGTATTGTGGGTCTCGGTCGTTGTGATCAAAATTTCATTGCCTGGCGTTTCGCTGTTGAATTCGCCAATGTGAATCGAGTTTCCCACCCCCTGGTTGGGAATTGGGTTGGAAACCATTCCCTGGGCTGCCATGGGATTGGCGCTGATCATGTGAATTAGCACATCGTTCTCGCCCCCGCCACCGCCGATAGGATGAACCCGGCGCGTGACCACAATCCGGTCGGTCAGGCCAAAAGCGGGATCTCCCACATCACCATAGGCAATCGCGTCAATCGACTGGGTCTCAGTCGGGCCACCGGCCGGATCCCACTGGGCAATCCACTGTTTGTCAAGCGTAAACCGCTGCAGGTACTGGCCACCTACTGCGACTTCTCCAACACCGCCGACCGTACCCGCTTCAAGCACCTGCACATCCGGGTTGTTGGTGGGCTGGGAGAGATACCCGAGTTCGCTGCCGATTCCGCGCGGCGTACCCTCGTCGCCAGCGGCACTGCGGGTCAACAGGTCGACTTTTCCCAGGTTGTTCTGCTGGGCACCGGTTCCCACATCTGAATTCAGGTTCAAAAAGAAAAGCCGGTCGGCTGCAAAGCCAGGTAGGGCCAGCCGCGCCAGAACCACCCACAAGACGCCCACGAGAATCAAAGCCAAACCTTTATTGCTCAATCCCACCATGATTCTTTTTCCAGTTTACTTTTGTGAACAATATGAACAAAAGACCTCCTGCCTTTTAAAAGAGTTCACTCCTGCGAACCCGCCCTGATAGGTGACGATACTGCTGGCCCCGCCGACAACGATCCACTCCGCTTGATTCTAACAAGAAAATCCTGCCTCATGATAAATAAAATATTTAAAATGCAATTTATTTTTTGTTCGGCACGCTTGGTGGCTGCTCACTCCACCACCATTCCAACCCCATCTTCGGTACCATCATTCATCCAGCAGAGCGACCGCCAGGCGACCAGGTCAATCGAATCACCGTGAAAGTTCACAGCGCCATCGGCCATCAGGGCATTCACCCCACCAGGGTGCATACTCCGCGCCGCAGCCTGATTGAACACAATTCCCCCGGGTGTACATGGCAAGTTAACTTCCGGCGCATCGCCCCCCACTCCACAATGACGATGAAGGTTGTCCTGGACACTGGAATTCGGCGTATTTCCTGCCACCAGAAACTTGAATCCGCTTCGATTGGTATAAAACCAGCCCCGCAGGCAATTTGCATAACCGCGGAGGTACTCGGTGACCATGATTGTTTTACTCGACCCGTCTTCAATTTTGGAAATCGGCGTTCCCCGGTTGATTCCAAAGACGGTCCGCCGATTATTCACCAGGTCACGATGCTCCTGGTCTGTCATCCGGCGATGCGAAGAGACCTGTATCACTTCAGGGTGAAAATCCAGCAGTATCTCCCGCTCGTTGACTCCTGGAAACATGCCCAAAAAGTTCGTTACCGCTAGAGCTCTCCCACCCACAATATTTTTTACCGTCACTTCACTCCAGTCAGAAGGGCACAAGAGTTCTGGAAAAGGTGCGCCTAAAAGTCCTGGCGGCCATTCCTGACAGCCAAATGTGCCGAAAGGCTCCCAAGGATCACAAAGCTGGGCAAAATTGATTTCTGCAATCTGGGCTGCGTAGGTCGAGTTTTCCAGGTAGGGGAAGACCCAGGTCAAAAAATAAGGCCACTCGGGAAATCCGTGTGCATCCCGGTCCGGCGGCGAATCCGGATGCCCGTTTCCAGCATTCGCACCGTAGGGAAACCGACCTGCAACCGAGTGGTAGTTGTGCAGCGCCAAACCGATCTGTTTCAAGCGGTTGGCGCACTGCATCCGGCGGGCTGACTCGCGGGCGGTCTGCACGGCAGGGAGCAAGAGTGCAATCAGGATGCCAATAATCGCAATCACCACCAGGAGTTCGATAAGCGTGAAACCCCTGACCACATTCTCGTGGCGATTTTTCATCAGTCCCATCCTGTTCTTCGAAACAACCATGCTTTGCTACTTCCGGCTCACTCCTGCACGCCGCAGTGGACCCGGCCGAGCCCATTGTATCAAAAAAACAAAAACCAGCACTGTCATAAAAAAGCAGGGGACCTGACTGGTCCCCTGCTCGAAAAAACATACTCACAAATCAAACTGACAAACGCAGCCGGCCTAGCGCCGCCGTGGTGCTGCCAGACCGCAGGCAGCCAATAGCAACAACAATGCACTGGTGGGCTCGGGAATGATCTTCAGCGCGGCCACACCGGTAATCGGATTAGCACCAGTACTGTAGTAGCCCAGTGCTCCGCCGGCAAAAGCCGAAGCGGCATCGCCTACAACGCTATGTCCAAAGGCAAATACAAAACCGCCCTCGGTAACCGCGACGATTTCGTTCACACCATCGTTGTCCATCGCGTCGGCGATCACAACATCGGTCATGTTCTGGCCAGTCGGTCCGCTCTGGAAAACAAAGCTGCCGTCATGGTTCAGGACGCGGACGACGTTGTTACCAACCAGGGCGATTTCCGGCTCAGGATCTGTATCGAGCTGTCCAACAGCGACTGCGTTAAACAAAAGTCCCCCACCCGAAGGCAGATCGTGAGGACCGCCGCCACCGTTTTCCCACTGGTAATCCATCGAGAAACCAGGTCCAGTCGAGAACATATGCGATTGCTGGCCGATACCAGGCCCCGAATCTCCACCAATGTTACCCGTGAAAATTGCCTCGTCGTTGTTCAGTCCCGGCGCCAAGTCACCGGCTGCAACATCGCTCATCACCTGAATTGGTTGCTGGCCGAGCCATCCCAGGTTATCACCCCGTATGTAAAGCTGGAACCCAGGAGACTTGTTGAGTGTTGCCAGGTCAGTCGTACCGATGACGACTTCGCTTCCCGGGGCATCGTCAGTAAAGTTACCTCTTGCCATACCAACAGCATTTCCAATGGTATTATGCGGACCGGGCGTCATGATATGAGTCATCGTCGATGGCTCAAACATCTGTACTAGAATGTTGGTAGCACCAGTCGCTGTTTCCCGTGCAATCACCAACCGGTCAGGGTTACCACCAATTTCGCCCATCACAAGTTCGCGAACCGGGTTGTTGTCGCCAGGCCCTGTGGGATCACCATGTCGAAGGTAACCAATGTTGTTGCCGTCCCAAATGTGGATGATCTGACCACCGGTTGCCACCCGTGGCTGGCCACCAATCATGGCAGCGTCGATCGCGCCAATGCCGTCAGAGCCGGTTGCGGCAACCCTGAAACCCGGCTCACTACCGAGCCCGCCACCGGATGAACCACGTGTGAGGCCCGTGACCATCATCAGCGTGTCGTTGTCACCAGAATCAATGGTGAAGTAGAGATTGTCGGCTACAGCCGCGCTACCAGCTGCCAGGCCAACCTACTAACAATGTCGCACCAAGCTTTACATGCATTAGATCAAACCTCCAAATAAGAATGGCGACCTCTGGTCCAGCAGCCGGTCGCGAAAACCAATACCTCCCTGTACACACCCAGCAACACGCTGGTAGTCTCTTTAGGATCTCTCACTCCGACTCGGGCAACGTCCAAGAACGAGAACTCCGACTCGGGCAACGCCCAAGAACGAGAACGAGTTTCCTTTTTATGGTAACCCCAACTGCTAGGGATGCCCAGTATTAAATTTAAAAAAATCCCCGTTGTCTACAGGAAATATGGTTGAAACCACGCTGTTTCACGCTTTTCTGAACTACCAATCTGGCTGGCAGACCGCTCCACAAAACCGCCGGACCTCTTCCCGCAATCGGCCGCCAGAGAGCCTGTGTGCCAATTGCCACCGGTTGTTTTGCCTGTTTCTGAGCCTGCTGTTGCTCGCTGTGGTCTCGGTTGGGTGCGGCGACAACGACGGTCGGCTTTCGGTCTCCGGCAAAGTCACCCTCGATGGCAAGCCGCTGCCGGAAGGGTCGATTGAGTTTTTACCCATCGCTGGCACCGGTGGGCCTACCGCAGGTGCCACGATCGAGCAGAGCAAGTACCGTATCGCGCCGCGCCGCGGACTGTTTGCCGGACGTTTTCGCGTGAATATCACGGCAAATCGAAAGACGGGCGAGCAGAGAATGGACCGTTACCGCGGCGAGAAATATGACGTCCAAGAGCAATACCTGCCCGCCCGCTACAACGAAAAGAGCCAACTCGAAGCAGAGGTTACCGACGAAGGGCCAAATGTGTTTGCCTTTGAATTGACGTCGGGGTAGGGAGACGCGAGGCTAGAGAGCCTTGTGGCGCAAACGTCATGCTCCCCCTACCGCGAACTCGACGAAGGTTCCTTGATTTCCCGGCACAGGTACCCACATGAGTATGTCGGCATGTTTCCCTCTGGCATGCTTGAGCTGACCATTGGCGAATAGGTTCATCATCCCGCCGGGTACGCCACACGAAGCCAGGTCCGTTGACGCCCCCGGCCATAGTGGCCGACATGTTTGGCCCCCGGAAAAAACATCGAAATCTCTGTTCCACCAGCGTCAGGGGTGGTGCCGCGTGTTAGAATAAACACCGTGGCGAGTCGGGGTCGTTCTTGACTTGAGTCCCCAGCGGAAACGTCGGTTTACCAGATCCTGATGTTTTCGGTGATACGAGAGACCTGTTGCTCAATGATCAGTCAATCCCTCCTGTTGCCAAACTCATTGCGGGCCCTGATCCTTATCGGGCTGCTGGGCCGGGTCTCGTGGGTCCAGGCAGTCACACTGCCCGACCAGATTTTGTACCAGGATGGCTACAGCGTCTCATGGCAGAGAACAGAGTCTTTCAACGAGGGTCTGAGGGACCATTTTACGGTCATTGGCGGCAATACCACCGATGCCGGGTTAGTCCAACAGCTGCGGTCCGAGGGAAAAATTTTTACTTATACCGTGGGATACAATGCATCTTTCACCGTGCAACAACTGGTCGATTTGTGGAGTACTCCCTTCAACAACACGTTGGGGGGGACATTGCCAGGCGGTTTTGATTCCATCGAGATCGACGAAATTCTTCCGTATGCCAATGGCACCGTTGAATCCAACCGAATTGTCGCTGCCCTGGCGCAGCTTCGTGCCGAGTATCCCGACAAAATCATTGCAACTTTTACTGCCCAGGAATTGGGATGGAACCCTGCAACCTATTCGAATTTGTGGAACGGCATCAACAACTACGCAGATCTGAATTTGTTTGAAGCCTATATCGACGAGCGCGCGGCACCGGGCAATGTTCTCTGGCACGCGAACATGGCAATCCTTATCGATAACCAGACACCGGGATTGATCGACAAGACCATTTTTGCGTTGCTGTCCTATCAGGGCTCCTACCCTGCCGACACGACTACAGACGTTGGATTTTGGGGATTTCTCGATGCCCAGATGCATGCCATTCGCAACCACCCGGTTGCCTCACGAATGCCGGGTGTAGGGTCTTACAGGTACACCGTGGGTCTCACTACGGATTTCATGGGTCAGGCCATGGATCATTATTACGTGCAGGGCAACACCGACTACTTCGGAGATGGCGATTTGGCCCAGGATGTGAGCAATCCCCAGTTCGAAAACAGTACCGCGGGTTGGAACCTGGCGACGGGAACCGGCGGTTGGACCGGAATCTTCAATTACAACGCGGAAGGCATTGCGAGCACCCACGATTTGTACAACCGCACTTCGCATGGCGACTACGGGCTGAAAACCATCCGCGGTACCACTGCCAACGAGGTATCGTACACGGCTGCCGTTGAAGCGGGACAAACTTACAATGTTTCGGCCTATGTCCACGGAAGTTCCGGGAGCAGTTTAAACGAACCCAAACTCAAGGTTACCACCAACACCGGGTTCCCGATCGCCGAATTGCAAGGTAGCGAGGTATTCGAACCGGCTGGGATGTTAACTCTAACTCCGTGGCGGCACCTGCTCCTGCAATTTGAAGTGCCTTCCGGCCAGGAAAATGTCCAAATCGTCTTGAGCGATGAGAATGCCTCGGTTGGCTCGACGTACTATTGGGATTTTGTGGAACTCGAAGACGCTCCTGGCGTATACGACACGGGCCCTCCCCTGCCCGACGGTACCTGGATCTTAGGTGAGGGGGGAAATTGGAATACTGCCAGCAACTGGGCGGGAAACTCTGTCCCGAATGGGAATGATCAAATCGTCACGCTGGGGTCCAGCGTAGTGGCGCCCACTACCGTCTTTACCAATGATGCCGTGACCGCCAAGAAAATCGTTTTCGACAGCGCCCACACGGTTGCCGTTGCGGGAACGGGCCTGGTCCACCTCGAAGCCGACACGGGCAGTTCCCGGCTTGAGGTCCTCCAGGGAACGCATACGTTTCAAGTTCGAGTCGAGATCCATAATGTGACCGTCGCCGACATCGCCCAGGGTGCTACGCTCAAGTTCAGCAACCAGCTCGATCTGAATGGCAATTCCCTGGTGAAGGCCGGCGAGGGCGAACTCTTGATCCGAAACACCTTGCTCACCGAGGGGGGGGTGGTCGTTGGGGCCGGTGGCACGATTACCGGTTCCGGGACGGTGACGGGTAACCTGGAGAATCCGAGTGCAACAGTGGCTCCCGGAAACAGCCCGGGCACGCTGACCATCTCGGGCGATTTCACCCAGGGCCCGGATGGCACGTTGCAGGTAGAGATCGCTGGAACCAGATCGAACAGTCAGCACGATGTACTGGCGGTGGGTGGCGAGTTGCGGGCCGATGGCACGCTCGAGGTCTTGCTGACCGGTGGTTACCAGCCGACGGCAGGTGAGCGGTTCGATATCCTCGACTTTGGAAATTTCCAGGGCCAGTTCAGTGTTAACTTGCCGGAGTTGGGTGCTGGCCTGGCGTGGGACACCAGCTCGCTGTATGCGACGGGCGAATTGAGCATCGGCGCCATTCCAGAACCTGCTACCGTGGTGCTCGCGATTCTCTCGGCGCTGTGCTCCGCAGCCGGTTTTCGTCGTTCGTCCAGAGCCACCGACGACACCCCGTAAGTGGTGCCAGACGCAGTTGGTTTCGCCCCTGCTTTCTGCTCACTTCTGTCGCAATGGTCGGCAACCCGGGTCGAGGTCTCACCACTTCAACGATTGGGTCACGACATAACGTGTTACCGTCGTCGTTGGCGTGGTGTGAGCATCGTATTTTTTGGCTCGGCGTTGATAAAGCCATGAGCCCGGCAACACGGGGGGCGTTAGTTCCACGAGCGTGTTGCCTCTAAATCGGCAGGTAAACCTGGTCCCTCCTTTTACGGGCAGGAGGTATTGACCCTGGGCCGGTGCGGTCCACGTTTCGGTTCGCTCCTTGATCGGAAACTCGATGGTGACCTGGTCGCTTGCCTCGAGACCTGTGAAGCGAAGATAAGAACCAAACCACGTTGGCTGGAGATTTCGCGAGCCGATCCGGCAGCTTACCGACCCCTTATCAACCCAGAGGGGAATACGAACGAAGGCCTCTTTCGCCTTTTTGTTTTCGAGGACCACCTTTCCCTCATAAGGAAGGGAGCTGTGGACATCCAACCAGGGTGAGGCGCGGTTGAGGAGCAGGTTGATGCGGGCGACACCATCGGTAACCCGCAGGGCGGCTTCCCACGCGTAAAAGAGCCCCATGTTGCCGTGCGGAGAGCAACACAAGGCCCAACCGGTTTTGAAAGGGGGATACGACATGGTATATCCGCCGATGGACGCCCGCAGCATGTTGTCGTCCGTGCCCACAACTCGCTTTGCTTTCACGCCGTCGGGCAGGCCTTTCGGGTGCTTCGTGCGCAAATCAAAATACGAGACCAAGTCAGGCGGAACAGCCGGGTCGGGATCGCCCGCAAGCATCTCCTGAAGATGCGGGATATCTGCGGGGACCAGCTGCGCCTCTGTACCTTGGTTACGGATATACAAATCGACGTCTTCCCAGTAATCGCCCACATCGGCGTCGGTCAGCTTGACGGCAAGTCCAATCACCCGGCCGAGCCCACAACCCTGCGCGTCCCCCATGATTCCGATACGGGCAAGACCCGCCTGCCGGGACCATTCGTAGCCGTCTCGGACAAAGAGCTTCAGCCGCGAATCGTTGGTGGCTACGGCGTATTCCAGAATGGCCCGCAAGGCGTTAATGTGGCCATGGAAGTGCCCCCGCCAGTGAGCATGTTCGGCGCCGACCACGCCGGGATAGTCGCCGTTTTGAGCATCCGCCCAGAACTGTGGTTTGGTCAGAAACCGCACCAGTCTGCCCGAAAGCCGCAGGGCCTGTTCGTTACCGGTGAGCATGTACCAGTTGGCCAACGCGCCTGGCAGGTGACCTTGATGGTTGAAGAGAGAGCCTTCCTCGCCTTTCTTCTCGTTGGCGGGTTCCTCGACGGTCTTCCAACCCCGTGAGGTGTAGCTCGACCGGCTGTATTCGTTCGATTCGATCCAGCCGCCGGTGGGAACGAAGGCGTAATCGTCCTTATGAACCACCAGGTGGCGGTCCATGCCGTCGACCATCTTATCGATGTGTTGTTTCCATTGGTCATTACCGGTGTACTGATACCAGATGATCATTGCCCGCAGCATCCGTCCCTGTCCGTGCACGTTCGCCCGCGGCAGCGTTTGGTCTGCTCCCAGCCAGGGCTTCTTCCCGCGCGACGGCTGGACGTAATAAAGTCCGTCTTCGCCAAGCATGCGTGTCATCATGTGCAACATTTTCCCCTCTCGCTCCAGATGTTGCCCGCTTCCGGTCATCAGCCGTTCCATTGCGAGGGCCTCTACGGCCTTGGGCTGGCACGCAGCTGGAACCACATACGGCCAGGCCAGGCCCACATATCACTGGTATTAAAATCAGCCCGCCAGAACATTTCGTAATCGTGCTCTTCGCTGATAATCGAGGTGAAATGGTTGACTCCCAACCGGGCCCGTTCCGCCAAATCCAACGTGTCTGGAACCGTGGCTGCATAATAGCTACCCACTTCTTTCGGGCGATTCAGATCTCCACTCCGGGCCAGTATCGACGCGGGCGTCTCCGGTCCCCCCTGCCAGGGCTCTTCAGCCCTGCAGGTTGGTACGGCGCCAAATCCAAGCAGACCAATCATGGCCCCAATCACCACTGGACGTCGGTACCTGATGGCCTGATTCATTCCAATATTCGTTTCTAAAAAGGCTGCCATTGGGGTTTGAGCCGCTGGCGGCTGCCAGCTTCTTCATGACCTAATAGGAATTTTAGTCTCCCCGCCCGGGGATCGCCACAATGCAGCACCCGTTTTGGGCATTTTTAACGGTACTGCCAGGAACTTCTTGTCGATTTTCGATACGCTCATGGCAGATTTTGCTCGTTGTCACTCGTTGGTGATGCGCAACCGGCGGGCGGAGTAAAAATCTCCTGGCAGGGCCGGACGCTGGTAAGCCTTGCGGGTTACCGAATTAAGCCTTGCCGGTTGCCGAGATGCGGGGGCCACCGGAAAAAGGTCCAATCGCCTCGAACTCGGTGCCGGTTATTTTCTGCCGATTATTTGCCAGCGGTATGCGTGTCCCCATTTGCCGGCAAACTGAAGTCGTTAAAATGACGCGATAACTTGCCCCAGCCCCAGCGGAGAACAGCCATGCACGTGCTGATCATCGATGACGAATTCCACGACACTTCAGCCGCAGGCGAAGCGCTCCGCGCACTGGTCAACGCACTGGAGGATCTGGAGGTCGATGCCGTAACGGCCACCACCTACGAGGATGGCTGGCAACGATTTCTGTCGGACCCGGCGATCGGCTGCATGCTGGTCGACTGGGATCTGACTGAAAAACGGGGAGACGGCAGCCAACTGGTCAAACTCTTGATCGAAGGTGTCCGGCGCCGCAACCACGCGATTCCGATCCTGCTGGCCACCGACCGGCTTGGCGTCGAAGGTATTCCGGTCGACATTCTCGGGGCGATCGATGGCTACATCTGGACCAGCGAAGACACACCCGATTTCATGGCCGGTCGCATCCGCCGCAACATGGAGGGGTACCTCGACCGACTGCTGCCCCCCTTCTTCAACGCGCTGACCGATTACGCCAGAGAGTACCACTATGCCTGGCATACGCCGGGGCACATGGGCGGTGTGGCATTTCTGCGGAGTCCTGCCGGGCGACTCTTTTTTGATTTTTACGGCGAAAACGTTTTTCGGGCCGACCTGTCGATTTCGGTACCGGAACTTGGCTCGCTGAACGAACACAGTAGCGTGATCGGGCAGGCTGAACGGAACGCCGCACAGGCATTTGATTCCGATCGCACTTATTTCGTTCTCAACGGTACATCGACGGCCAACAAGATCGTCTGGCACGGAAGGGTCTGCCCGGGCGACGTGGTACTGGTTGACCGCAACTGCCACAA
>CAUZEA010000150.1:0-10900 GCA_963578605.1 Planctomycetota bacterium | reverse complement strand
TCGTCCATAAGGCCGAATACGTTGAAGTAACTCAGTCGCAGCACTCCTGTCGAAAGAATCGCAAACGCTCCGGGAACAAACCAGGGACTGTATTGACCGTAGCTGAGTAACACGATGGCTGGACAAATAGCAAAACTGACCACGTCAATCAGCGAATCGAGCTGAGTTCCAAAGGCCCGTTGCGACGCCGTTCGACCGGCAAGCCGCCGGGCAATCGCTCCGTCGAACCAGTCAAAGACCACGGCCCAGAGAATGCCGATCATGGCTGCAGGGAAAACGCCCTGAATCGCGTAATAAATTCCGAGCAGCGCGCAGAAAAGCCCCGCCAGAGAACAGATATTGGGAAGATCCAGGGCAAAGCCAACGATGCTCGGTCTCACCGGTTGCGGCGGATCGGAGTTTTGCATCAGTGATCTTTCGGGCCGATGATATCTTTCAACGCTTCGACCAGTTTCCCATTCTCAGGCTGAGTGCGGCTGGCAATTCGAAGATAGCGGTCGCCGTCGGGGAGCGTTTTTCCCTGGCAGTGTTTTACGTACATGTTGTGCTCGACGAACAGACGGCGGGTCACCTCGGGACCGCTGGCCGCACCGTTGGGAAGACGACAGAAGACAAAGTTTGCGGCGGGTCGGTAGACGGTCATCCCCGAAACCGTACACAACTGCCCATAAAGACCGTGCCGATCGGCCGCAACCTGCCGGCAGCTTTCTCGGAACTCCCGGCGGTACTTCGGCACGTGGCGAAGAAACGCCTCGGCAAAGCCGTTGATGTTCCAGATCGGAATCCGGCCGCGAATCGTCTCGGCAAGTTCGCTGTTGGCGGTGAGCAAATAGCCGATGCGCAGCCCGCAGATGCCGTAGGCTTTGCTCATGCTCTTGATGACGGCCAGGTTCGGATGGTGCTCGATGTCTCGCTCCAGCGTGAACTGTTCGCGATGGGAGGTAAAATCGATGAAGGATTCGTCGACGATGAGCGAGCAGTCATGGCCGGCAAGCCTCTTCGCCAAGCGGAGGAGGTCGGTCCTTGGCACGACAAGCGATGTCGGGTTGTTCGGCGTCACGACGACGGCAACCTCGGCCTGGCAGCGAGCGGCCTGGGCGGCAAACTGGTCGACGTCCAACTCAAGCGTGGACGGCTCGAGGGGAAACTCCACAGCCCGATCCGCTTGAGCTGCGTTGACGTATTCGTTGAACGACGGCACCGGGACGATCAATCGACCGGAGAGATTGCCCGAGATGGCCTTGATCAGTTCGGCGGCGCCGTTGCCAACGACGATCCGCTGAGATGGTTGTCCGATCAACGTGCCGACTAAACCGGCAAGGACGTCCTGGGCAACAGGGTAGTTCAGAACCAGTTCTCGCAAGTGGTTTCCAAAATGATCCAGCAGTGCATCCGGCGGGAAATAGAGATTATAGAGATAGGCATGGTCGACGAAACCATGACGCCAGTAACCGCCATGCTGGCCGGCAATGAACTCGTATTTTCGTTCCTGGGATTCACAATCGAAATTGGTCATATTTTTCAGTAATGGCGTATTAGTCTCTTCAGTCTGTCCCTTCCCGTTGCGAATTCGGGAATGCGGCGAGCGGGTTTGTCCGACTTTAAGTAGTTTGGCGGAACGTTCGGGCTCCAGACGTGGCAAGGTCGTGCCGAGGGGGTACCTCATCGGCACGCTTCGGGAACATCCGTTCGGCTTCACGCAGATCCCCGAGCGTGTCCACTTCGTACCAACGGTCGGGATCAAGAAAAACAGCATCAAAAGAAAGGCTGCCGTCCGCGACCACCGCCTCATAATACTCGTTCACTCTGCCTGCCAAAACGCGCCGATTCAATCGTTCGGTGACACGCTGCCAGGATGCCAACATAACTGT
Organism: Planctomycetota bacterium; assembly: GCA_963578605.1. GTDB lineage: Bacteria > Planctomycetota > Planctomycetia > Pirellulales > Lacipirellulaceae > JAKVCB01. The sequence continues at coordinate 9,029 of CAUZEA010000150.1, read as the reverse complement.
AACGGCGATCTCGGCATGCATGATCACCAATATACCATACCCGTGTCACAAATCAACGGAACCGCTGCTGGCGTGACACTTCCCGCGACCGGTACCGAATCGCCGGTGAACCGATCAGCGATCAGTTTGAACTTCAACAGGCGTTTCGTTGAACAGAACAAAAAACTCTAACGCCCCAGCCCACCGGCACCTTGTCCGACCACCCTACTTTTTATCAGGCGAAAACGCATCGCGGAAAGGCCCAAGTAGCGGAGGAGGGACTCGAACTACCCCCAAAAACCCCGGGAAAAATCGGTAATTCTGAAACAGGCGACGTAGAATCCAGCGCAATCCCCGCTAGATTGCGACACCTGGCCGATCGCTTGCGAATGCGACTCTCTACCAACGAATGCCACCGACTGGCCGCATTACTGACAACTAAAAACGTCGAAGAGAATGCCTAATACCAATGTCAGCTATGACTGGCCAAAACGGGGGGGGGGTCGAGTTCAAAAGGCCGACTGCCTGAGAATCATTTGCCCCGGTGTGCACAATTTTTCTAGTAAGTTTTATGCTCTCGGGATTTCTCTCAGAAAGGATGCACACCATGGGAACACGAGGACCACAAAAAGGACAAGGTGGCCGGCGACCTAAACCAATCGCTTCGCACCTGGCAGAAGGTACGTACGACCCATCGGCCCACGACGACCGACAAGACGTGATTGGGGAAGGCCAGGCCGAAGACCTGCTGGGACTCGACAAGTTCGGGCCTTACGGTGCAAAGCTTTTCGATCAACTGGCTGAGCCACTTGGAAAGTATGGCTACGCGTCGTCACTGGACAGCACGAATCTCTCGGCCCTGTGCTACTGGTGGAATGAGTTCGCAACCTTGGCAAACAGCGATCGGCCCACGGGCTACCAGGCGGAGCGTGCGTGGCAAATCAGCAAGCGGGACGCCTTTACCCAGTTCTCACGCATAGCGACGCAATTCGGCCTGAGCCCCACGGCGCGGGCCGGAATGTATAACACTACCGTGGCTGAAGATCACAACCCGTTTGAAGAATATATTAAGCGGAGTCAAGAATTAATGTGATGGGCCGGTGCTCATGCCGAAAAGTGACGGTTCTGTGTCTCGCTACAGAGAAACGGGCTTCATGTCCGCGTTATAACGCGACCGCGTGACCAGGGCGACACGAAGTAGGTCTAAAATTAGAGGCCGCTGGGCGCCGCGGTGTTTTGCAGCCTCAACACTTGTCGGGAAAATTGTGCACGCCGGACCAAGCGATTCCCCGATGTGACAGCCGCTGGAACTCGACCCCCCCTCTCAAACTTCGCCCCGGCTACGCCGGGCAAGGGGTAGAGTGGTTAAGGAGATAAGGGGTAAGTTCTGGCCAAACGAAAACCAATAAGGTGGTAACGGCTGCCCGGTTGGTCGGTGTGGCGGTCGGCAGCACGCACGAGCCTCGGTAGATCGACGAACGCCCCGCCACGCAACACACGGTAGTGGCCCGACGCCGCACCTGTCGGGTCGCTCACCACCTGCAGGCTCTCATAAGGGCCGTACCAGTCCTGACACCACTCAAAAACGTTGCCGTGCATGTCAAAAAGACCCCAAGCGTTCGGTTTTAAACCGCCAACCGGATGCGTGGTGGAATTCGAATTGCCGATGTGCCATGCGTATTCGCCAAGCCCGGAAACGTCATCCCCAAAACTGTAAGCGGTCGTCGTTCCCTCGCGGCAGGCGTATTCCCACTCGGCTTCGGTCGGCAAGCGATATTCCACCCCTTCCTCGTCGCTGAGCTTACCGCAAAACTCCACTGCATCTTGCCAACTCACCGTGTCGACCGGTTTGTCCATACCATTGTGATAGCTGGGATTTTTACCCATCACCTGTTCGTATTGCTCCTGTGTCACTTCATGCGAGCTCAAATAAAACGGTTTTGTAATCCGTACCAGATGCTGGGTTTCGTCGGGTAGATGTCCCGACTCCGACTTCGGGCTCCCCATCGCAAACTCGCCCGGCGGGATCAGGTTGAGTTTCATGCCAACGTAGTTCGTGATTTGAACAGGTACGCCGAGTTTATCGGCCCATGCTTTTTGATGGGCTTTGGCTTGATCACTATCAAACGGAGCAACGGCCTGCGGTGGATCTGCCTCTGCCCCACGACTAGCAAGGCACGACAGCAACAAGAAAACAATCAGCCGTTTCATAACATTATCTCCTGAGGATTCCGCAGACCGCCATGAGCAGTAGTTTCTTTTGCATCCCAGGTTGGGAAATTACTCATCTTTAGCTCTGGCATATTCTGTATCTCAGAATACCCCCTCCCATGCCCGACAGGCATCTTCCACATGGACGATATGGCAGCCGCCCAAACTCGACCTATCCCTCACCCACCACAGACTTTACAAGCAACCCCTTCACTGGCCGTGCACGCACGGCCTTTAGAATTCTCATACCAGCGACAACCCGAGTTGTGTCGCTTGCGACTATTGGTGCTGATCCAATAGCTCATCGCAGCCTTCGGCTGGTCATTCGTTGAACTTCCCAAACCGTCACTATCTGAAGGGGGGGCGCAATACCTTTCTCCCTCGCCTTCTCGTCTTTGCTGAGTCGACGCCACTCCCAGGGCGGTATGGACTCAGGATCGGCCCACAGGCCTCTCTTAGCCGCACGAGCCTTATTCTCAGCCTCAGCGACCCCTTTAGGGGGTCGCTGAAACCGAGTGGCAGACTACTTATACGTCGGGTGGTTGGGGTGCTTCTTGAGGTACTTTCTGCGATCCCTTTCAAGAGTGCAAGTTGCCCCACTTACGCCATGGAACATTCAAAATGAAGTCTTCCCTAATTGCTTTGGTCGTCATTGCCGTTTTTTGTGTTGAACTAGTGGCGCAGTCCAAGGATCCGGCGATCGAAGACTTGCAATGGGTTGCCCATGTTTCTCATAGCAAAGCGGTATTCATCTTCCCCACCACGAAAAGAGAACAATGGTCATGGTACAACGTAGAAACGCCCAACGACTTTCTCGAATACAACTGGAGTGTGGCGACTGGTAATCACAAATTGGGTTACAAATTCGGCCCAGCGCTGTTCAAAATGGCTCCTGCCATACCGGCAAATGGATCGCTATCGGACATTCTTGATGCGTGTCAGCACACTCTGTGGGTTGTGTCTAAAGACGGCAGCCATATTGCTGGTGACTACGGCGAAGCGAAGATTGTAGACGGCAAGGTTCACCTTACTGTTACGGACAACCGATTGCTTGCCAAACTTTTCGGCGCCAAACCGACAACCGTCACCATGACAATCCAAACGCCGGAATTCACCTTTCGTAGAAAAGTCTTAGTCGCCGGCTACGAAATATGAACGTGTGACAACAAACCGGTCAACCGGAATCGGAACAAGCAGTCCGTTCGCTTTGCCCATCAATGTTTACTCCTGCCCCGGTTACGTAAAACGGTCGGGCAGACCGACCTGAACATGGTTTTATTTTGGAGAAAACTGATGAATATTCAAAAGAAAGACGTTGTTGTTATTCTACTTTGTGCATTGGGTGGTTTCCTGTTAGTTTTAAGTGCCACATCACGACCGTTTGTTGCAATCACTGCAGGCACCGTCAGTGGAGCAGGCGGTGGGTGTGTCACATGCATCTTCGAGCGCCTCCTGAGATCCTTCGAGCGCCTCCTGAGATCCAGGTCAGGAGAACAACTCCCCGAAAAAGATGCGGCTGGGGAAAAATGACCCTCTGGTTCGCCAGCCTTCCCGTGAAAGTCCTGGACCGCGTGCACGGGTTTCAAGAACGAATACGCCCTGTTTGACGTGCAGGCTTGGGATGAAGTCACCTGGACCGGTGCCCATTTTCACTAGCTCAGCCGACAGCGTTTTCCCGAAGGGATGGTACGATGTCTTCACCGTCCCAGAACCCACCACCCTGCTGTTGGCCCTCTTGGCCCTGGTCGCCGTGCCACTTCGAGTGCGGCACGGGTGATGTAAACAACGTTTACATTGCAGTTGCTCCTGCCCCAAAAGTAATAATTATGGCAGAAGATACGCGTGTCTAAGGCCGTGACTGTGGCAGCACGGCCCCCAGAAAAACACCCCCCCACCCCCGGTCAAACTTCGCCCCGGCTACGCCGGGCAACGGGTAAAGTGGTTAAGGTGATAAGGGGATAGTTCTGGCCAAACGAAAACCAAAAGAGAGGCTACGGCCGTCCGGGCGGAAGCTGTTGTAGCGGATGGCAGCACGGACGAGCCTCGGACGATAGGAGAACGCCCCGCCACGCAACACACGGCGAATGCCCGACGCCGGACCTGTCGGGTCGCTCACCACCTGCAGATCATAATCCCCGTACCAGTCCTGGCACCACTCCCACACGTTGCCGTGCATGTCAAAAAGGCCCCAAGCGTTCGGTTTTAACTCGCCAACCGGGTGCGTGGTCTCGCTGAAGTTATCCTTGTACCATGCGTACTGCGGCAACTGACGCTCGTCATCTCCAAAGCTGTAAGCGGTAGTCGCCCCCGCGCGGCAGGCGTATTCCCACTCGGCTTCAGTCGGCAAGCGATATTCCACGCCCTCACTCTTGCTTAGCCTATTACAAAACTCCACCGCATCGTTCCAACTCACCTGTTCCACCGGAAACTGCAATGTGTCGATAAGGGGGGCTCGCAAGAGTCGGCTAAAGAATCCGGGACGGAGAGCCCACGACCCTTCCCCCGATGCACTGAAGTGACTCGGATTCTTACCCATCATCCGCTCGTACTGCGACTGCGTCACTTCATGCACACTCATGTAAAACGGCTTGGTGATCTTTACTCGGTGTTGGGTTTCGTCGCCCCTGCGTCCCCACTCCGACGTCGGGCTCCCCATCATGAACCCACCCGGCGGTATCAAGTTGAATTTCATGCCGAGCGAGTTCGTGATTTGAACATGGCTTGTAGCCACTGGAATCGTTCCCATCAGTCGGCCCTCCCCCGTGTAAACGCGTTACCATCGGCCATATCCAGCGGGTTCTATCCTACCCTGCCGGGAATACGTCATCCACCGGCAGGAGCCGGGTACCGGGTACCGCGTGCCCCACTACCCATCCGACACCGCGACTACATGCTAGTGTAGGATACCGGCCCAACTGATTCAGAGTCAGTTAGTCTGGCCATCCTCCACCCGATGCAGATCAACACGGGTGAAAAGCTACGATGATCCACCGCTACGCGGCCTGCAGAGGCCCTCTGCCACACATCACCCGCACCGCACTCGCAGCGGTGCGGCAGTCAGGGCCAAGAGGGCCAACAGCAGAGTGGTGGGTTCTGGGACAGTAGCCGTACCTTCTGAACCGCTGGCGATAGACTGGCCAAAGTTATCCTTCCAGGTTCGGTAATCCTTCCAGTCGCCCCCGTTATCTTGCCACACTGTGTAGTCGGCTGCGTCGAAAACGCCGTCGCTGTGGACGTCCTCGATTTTGTCTCGAAGCACTTTGAAGTTGCTAATGCAGACTAAAATTATTAAACTACATAAGAGTGGTTAAATTATACAACCCGGTGCACGTATCATTGTCCGATTGGAGTACCTCATGAGATGGTTTCTGCGTAACGCCCTGGCGCTGGCTGTTTTGACAATTACGGTGGGACTGCAAGCCGCGGATTCGAAAACGGAGACGAAGGCGGAAGAGGAAAAAAAGACGGTCGTTATTGGTGCGCAAGCACCTGATTTCAAGATCCAGGACTCGCAAGGCAAAACGATCGACCTGGCGCAATTGACCGAGCAAGGGCCGGTGTTGGTTCGTCTTACGTGTGGTTGCGCCGGTTGTGATAAGGAACTCATCTACTTTCAAACCTTGCATGATGAATATGTGGGTCAAGGGCTCACGAGTCTGGCGATCTTCCGGGAGCCGGACAAAAAAGTTGAGACTTATGTGAAGCAAAAGAAACTGAAAATGTTGTATGCGGTTGATACCAAAGGGACGAGTTGGAACATATTCCAAACCAAGGTTATGCCCACCAATTTTCTCATCGAAAAGGGTGGTAAGATCCGCTCTATAGCTGCCGGCTGTGACCCCAGCGGTTTGCTGGCCAATAAAGTTTCTGAAAAAGTTGCCGAGTTGTTAAAAACTGAGCAGGTCGACGTCCAGCAAAAGGTTGCTGAGAAAAAGTAACCGGATCCTCTTCACCACTTTTGTCCAGTGGTTGTGGGGTGTTCTGGAATAGCTCTGGATCGGCGGTGGTCTTGTATTTGCTGCGCTTGGCGGCAGCAGACTCGGTGACGAATGATTCCGCACGCTATCCCAAAATCGAAGTTTTTGGAAGTCTGCTTGAGCTGGGACACAAGACCGTCTCTCGGAACCAAACTTATGTAAAAAAACTGCACGCGGAAACAGGCGATTTTCCGGAACAACATCCGCTTGAACTCGACCCACCCCCGGTCAAACTTCGCACCGGCTACGCCGGGCAAGGGGTAAAGTAGTTAAGGTGATAAGGGGTAAGTTCTGGCCAGACGAAAACCACCTCTAATCTCATTCTGAGATAAATAAACACCTTTTCGGAACCTGTCCGAAACCTGTGGTGTTGGTAGCTCAGTCAAACAAATGGCCAACACTTGGCCTGTTACTGTCGCATCCCAAGAAATGGAAGGACACCCCAAGATGAGTCTCTCAAAATACTCGAAACGACGTGGCCAGTTTGAAGCTCTCGAAGCCAAGCAGTTGTTTGCTGCCGACCTCGTAGGAGGTGCAGCGGCTGATTTACCAGACACCCCTGTTGTTGCTGGATTTGACCACGGCGACTTGGTTGCTGAATTGGACCCCGGCGATTTGTATTCTGTCGAGACGCACTCCACCACCGAAGAGCTGTTTGGCAGTGTTAACTTCTTAAAAAACGCAAACCTAGGCGGCCAGGAAGGTGAGCCCGTGACAGATCATATTGCGAGTGATCACGTGTGGGAGGCGGGAGGGCATCCGACGGACGGACCGCTTTACCTAGGCGGCCAGGAAGGTGAGCCGTTTATCGACAATTGCGTGCCCAACAGCTTCATCCGGCCGCCGCGTTCGAACGAACTGGAGTTGGCGTCAAGCCTCGGCGGCCAAGAAGGTGAGCCACTGATGAATACAAACCTGTCGGACCACTTGGTTGTCGATGGTGAGGGCTTGTATCAACAAAACGAACTGGAGTTGGCGTCAAGCCTCGGCGGCCAGGAAGGTGAGCCGGTCGTGGACCCCGTTTCAGACATGGTGTTTGAGAACCTCGGTGGCCAGGATGCGTTGATTGTCATGCTCGAACCCGACCATCAGGCGGTCGCCCCGTTTTAGCTCGATGGGAGGAAAGCGGAGGTGTGAGCCTGTCCTCGGAGACTGCTTAGCCGGCGGTTACCTTAACACAGTGTGTTAGGACTGCGCAGGGACTGCGGGACGATCCGTCGCTACGCGGCCTGCAGAGGCCCTCACCCGCACCGCACTCGAAGCGGTGCGGCTACCAGGGCCAAGAGGGCTAAGAGGAGGGTGGTGGGTTCTGGGATGGTATAGATCGCTACGTCGTTGCCACTGCCAGCGGCATAGGTGATGAACAGATCCTCGCCGCTGAAGTTACCCACCAGACCACCTTCGCTAAGTCCGTCGTACTCACCGGTGAGCGTGCCACCGACGCGAAGGAAGTTGAACGACATTCCTTCCGCGAGCTCAAAACCGTCAATCAACAGAACCTCCAGGGTGCCGGCCAGTTCGACATTCCCCGTCACGTCCAGCCAATCATGTTCGGTGGATGACTTATCGCCACCCCCATCAAAATGACCGCCCAGTTCGATCTCTTTGCTGCCCTCAACTTTGAAATATTCGCCGTCAATGGTCATCACACCGGCTGAATTGCCCGGTTCGGTATGGCCATGATCGGTATAACTGCCTTTGATCGACCCGCTACCCTTTAGCGTCCCGTTGTTGGTGAACGTACCATGGACCGTATCAATCGTGCCATTGTTGGTTAGCTTGCCGCCGGCCGCGTTGATCAGTGTGCCGGCGTTGAGTAGCGTGCTGCCGGCTTGGTTGCTCAACGTCTCCTTGTTGATCAGCGTGCCTAGGTGAATGTTGATCAGGTGCGGACCCACGGAGTTGGCACCCACGGAGATGGTCAACTTGCCGGTATTCGTCAGTGTGCCGGCGTTGATCAGCCTGCCGTAGGTGTCCAGCACGCCACCGGTCATTAGACCATTTACCCATACCCCCTTGTTGGTCAGTGTGCCCCGGTTGACCAGATAACGCGGGTTTTCCAGCATGCCTTCGTTGGTCAACCTGCCGCCCGGCCAATTCTCGAACGTACCATCGTTGAATAGAGTGCAGCCCTCGTCGTTTCTCAACGTCGCCTTGTTGTTCAGATGGCCCTGGTTCATCACCAAGCCCTGAGCCGCGTTATGCAGCGCCCTGAGCCGCGTTATGCAGCGTGCCGTTGTTGGTCAGCGTGCCGGCAGATGTGATCCTAATTGACCCATTATTTACAAACTCTGTGTCGTTCGTAATGTCGGGCGTCTCCACCCAGATCGTATCAGTCGGATTGCCGATTCCCGAGAACTGTTCGCCATAGATTTGGGACGTACAGACCAGAAGTACAGCGGGGAAAAACAGTGTAGTCAGACGCATTGGTTCTCTCCCGGTAAATAGCAACCGACCGATAAAGGTTTCATTCTCTCTGGGGGAGAGTTGCCCACGGTCGATTGCGGGTAAAAACGCTGCCAACCCTCACATTGGGATGGCCCCAATAAAAAAAACGACAACCGGATGCTCCCGGATTCCCCACTGCCAATAGGTAGCAGCGGGGAGAAGGATCCAGATGTCGTTGATTGAACTAAATTAGCGGTGCCTGAAGAGGCAATGTCGAACGGTTAACTGCCAGTAAGGAGCTAGAATAACTTTGGCTCTTACAGAAGTCAAGCTTCCGTGTACGTTTTGCAGGAGAACTGCAAAGTAATTTTCACCGAACGCTAGGCTGAATTTCTGCGTAGAGGCTTTTGCAGGGGGGTTCTTTTCTTGGAAGGAGCCTCTCCCGTGCATGCAGCTACTCTTCTCGATTCGTTT
>CAUZEA010000149.1:0-11156 GCA_963578605.1 Planctomycetota bacterium | reverse complement strand
GGGAACTAAGGGTAATCCGACCGCTGCCCGTCCGCCCAGGTGGCTGATGGAATTTTCCACTGCTCTGGCCAGCTTGAAAGGTGGTATGCTTCCGTTAAGATCGAAGTCTTCGGCAAGGATTGTTGCGAGGCAGCGACCACAGGTCCACCGGCAACCCCTCTTGGGCACCATAAACCGTATCATGAGGAATCTGAAGGTTGACGGTTAAGGAAAAGGCAAATTCACCTGCCCGAACAATGAAACGGCGTTGGCTCAGCCGCATCGTGAAAACCAGCCAGCTCTGGAGTTACAAAGGTGGAACCTTTATGGCGGCTTCGCAGTCGTTCCACTTTGCCGTCGCCTTTTTTCCAATCGTTCTCGTGGCTGTATCGATCGTCGGCTTGATCTTAAAGCGGTCAGACATACTCAACTACCAGCGAGACAAGTTACTGGAACTTGTTTCTCACGAGGGGTCGGAGGCCCTCTCCTCCCAGCTAGGGGCACTTTTGGAACAGGTTCAGAAAGGTGCTGACGTGAGCACACCGGTCGGCATTGCTGCCTTGGCCTGCAGCCTGATCTCTATTTTTTATCACATGCAGAAATCTTTCGATCTGGTCTGGGATGTCCGCTTGGGAACCGAAGAGAATCGCTTGAAGGAAATTCGAGATTACATGCTGGTCGAGGTCATGCATTTTATTGGTTGGCTTGGCCTGGGACTTCTGATGCTTGCGCTCTTCACATTGAGCGTGGCAAGTTCCGTCTGGCTCGCACTGCCACGACATCCCAATCTGCTGCTTGAAGGATTGACAATTATCTTGAGTTTGTTAGCAACCACGGTGGTCTTTACGCTGCTCTATCGGCTCCACCCACGGGGGCATGTGCATTGGATAGATGCTTTTACCGCGGCTGCAATTGGGTCAATTTTTTGGGAAGTGGCTCGGCAACTCCTTGGGATCGTGCTCACCACCGGGCGTTACAGTGCCTACGGGGTTGTTGGCTCTTTTCTAGCCGTGATGATTTGGTTGTACGTTGGCAACAGCATTCTCTACATCGGAGCGATGTTTGTGCGGGCAACCCAGCTGGAACGTGCCGAGTACGACGCGTCGTGATTCTTGGGATCGATCACCACCCGGGACCAGCCTGGTCACCCTGGGGCATGCAGAGAAAGCAGAACGACAAGGCAAACCTTTCTACAGTCGATTCACCCTCCTGGCCGGGTGGAGATTAATCCGCGTTATGATTTCCCCAACCCCATGCTGGCATCGATCAGGTGGAGCGGCTCGTCGCCCGCATCCAAACGTCGCACATTGTCGATGACAATCTGGCACCGACATCGTACTGTCTCATCCGTCTGGCCAGACGTATGGGGCGTAACAATAAAATTGGCAAGCTGGTACTCAGGACGAGTACAATCGGCGGGCTCTTGGCGAAACACATCGATCCCCGCTCCGCCGATTTTACCACCCAGCAAAGCTTCGGCCAGCGCGTCCTCATCCACCAGCGCCCCACGTGCCACGTTGATAAGAAAAGCCGTTGGTTTCATCAGTGCCAGCCGCGAAGCATCGATAATGTGCGTCGTTTCGGGAGTGAGATGCAAATGTAACGAGAGCACGTCACACCGCGCAATGGCCTCGTCAAGCTGGTCCGACATCCCGTAAAAGTCGGGCTGCATATCGGCTGGCAGGTCAGCATCAAGCGGTCTGATGTCAATGGCCTCGATCCGCATGCCAAAACTTTTGGCCCGCTTTGCCAGTTGGCGACCGCTGGCTCCAAAGCCAATGATCCCCAGCGTCAAATCAGCCAGTGTCTTTCCATTCGGCTCAAAAAAATTTCTCTCAAAAAAATTCTCCCGTGCCTCGTTATATCTGCGGGTAAGCATCAAGATGTACATCATGGCAGATTCGGCTAATCCGAGGGCACTGGTAAACCCTGGCGTATTACCCAGGGAAATCCCTTTCTCCAGAATGTACTGAACTTCACAATGATCCAGGCCTGTACCAATCACTTGCCAGAACTTTGCGTCGACGGCAGCGTCAATCATCTCGCGACTGGAGTGGCCACCGATATCGATCACCATTTCTACGCCCTTGAATTGCTCGGCAAGATCGCCCTTGGGATCAAGTTCCTGGCAACCGAGTTCGGCCTGTAAATGGTCAACACACGCGGTAACGTACTCACTTTTAGTGAACGAAAATATCAGAAGTTTTGCTGGGTCCATAAGAATCAAACGTTTGTCCAAAAGTCTTGTTTTGCGGGGGAAAAACAGAAAACGAAGCGGGTGAGCATTGTAACGGTTCAGGCACAAACAATCAAAGGCCCTGGTACCTGCTGCGGAGATTTTAACCTGCACGGGATTTCAGAAGGCAGAACGTCGCAGTTCGGCACGTAACCGTATTGTCGCCCGCCCGCGCGACACGTTATCATCTGGGTCTCCTGGCCCGGATCGGCCCAACGATTTTTTTGCGCGACTGCATCGACTGGACCTATGAAACACAACGAGCACTGGTACGAAGGCATTACCCGATACCAATGGCTGGTCCTCGTCATCGCTTCAGCTGGCTGGGTCTTCGACGTTTATGAAGGCCAAATCTTTAACATCACCCGTAACCAGATGCTGTCGGATATCTTGTCGGCCAGCGGTGACGACAGGGATGTAAGCAAATACGGTGATTGGTTTCTCGGAATCTTTCTGCTCGGAGGCACCTTCGGCGGACTCGCCGCAGGTTCGCTGGCCGATCGTTTCGGACGTCGGCCAATCATGATCGTCACCATCCTGCTGTACTCGCTCTTCTCCGGTCTTACCTACTTTGCCACCGAGCTGTGGCAGGTCGGGACGCTGCGGTTTTTTGTCGCGATGGGGGTCGGCGGTGAATGGGCCGTGGCGGCAAGCCTCGTAGCCGAAGTCTTTCCCACCCGGGCACGGGCACAAGCCGCAGGCATTTTTCACGCTTCCAGTGTCCTGGGAACCTGGCTGGCAGCGCTGGCGGGAATGGCCGTTGGTGCCCAGTGGCGCTATGCGTACTTGTTGGGTATCGTGCCCGCCCTCCTGGTCCTCTGGGTCCGCGCAACTGTCAAAGAACCCAAAAAGTGGCAAGATGCAAAGCTGCAGGAAGTGAGCGGTCAGCTGGGCAGCTTTAGAGACCTGCTTTTGAACCCGAAGTGGAGTGGCCGGGCACTTTTGGGTATGGGCCTGGCGGCTGTTGGACTGGGAACATTTTGGTCGGTGACCGTGGCAGGACAGGGCCTGGCCCGGGAACTGCTCGCGCGGGAAGGCGCGGTTCCCGAGTCGGCGGAAATGCAGGCAAAATTTGCATATGGAATTATCCAGACAGCCGGCGCCGGGCTGGGCCTGCTGGCATTTGGGCCGCTTTGCGCGAGGTTTGGCAGGCGACCCACTTTTATCGTCATGCAGGTGTTGGCTTTTGCCATTGTGCCGATCACCTGCTTTGGTCCGCAAACCTACCAACAATTGCTCTGGATCCTGCCGCTGTTCGGCTTTCTGACACTCGGAATGCACGCCGGGTATGCGATTTACTTTCCCGAACTTTTTCCCACGCATTTGCGGGCCACTGGAACCAGCTTCTGCTTTAATGGTGGCCGCGTGCTGGCGGTACCCGTCTTGTTTTTTTCTGGCTGGCTGAAAGCACAACCAGGAATGAATCTGGGGGTTGCCGTCTCGTGGCTGGGCACACTATTCCTGGTCGGGGTCATCCTGATTTTGTTCCTGCCCGAAACCAAAGGTCAGGATCTTCCCGATTAAAACTGGTCGCAACCAACTTAAAGAAACCCTGCACGGTTTACCTCCAACCCCACGCGCGGGCCTTATTCATGCCACTCGCAATCTGATCAGCATGGGCACGATGCGCACCCGCTGTGGGATCGACCCGAATTTTGTGTGCACCGACCTGCATTTTGTGCTCAGGTAGGCCTCAATTTCGCACACCCGCACGCCTGGAATAAACGATTTTCCCTGGCAGGCTAAGCGGGAATCAAATTTCCTATCAGTACACCCAGGTGACGGCTGCGGGAATGAAGCACCTACAAGGGCTTACCAACCTGAAAGTGTTAAGCCTCAGCAACAACTCGCAGATTTCTGCGGCTGGGATGAAGTATCTTGAGGGGCTAACCCAACTGACCCACCTCTATCTCGCCGATACTTCCATGACCGATGCAGGGTTGTTACCGATCAGGGGAATGACTCAACTGAAAGTTCTCGGCCTCCGGGCGACACAGATCACTGACAGAGGCTTGGAGCATCTCAAGGCACTGAGCAATCTGCGCCATCTTGAAATCAGAGGCACCCAGAGCACGGACACCGGTGCTACCGATTTGCGGGCTGCCCTGCCGGAATGTTTTATCGATCACTAGCTTGCTGGCTGTTTTTGTCAGCAGCCTACGGTTGTTGATGAGTGGTTAAATTCTGACCACAGGTCAATCGCTGTGGTAAAACACGGCCAACCAAATCGTTGGCTCCTGATCGGTGGTCCATTGGATCCGATGCCGTTGATGAGCCAGGATATTGACGAAATCTCCCGGCCCCATTTCCAGTAGTTTCTCATCACCCTGGAATTGCAGCCTGGCCCTGCCTTTCAACACGACAACCCATTCGTTCTCGTCCTGATCGTACCAGAACCCTGCAGGGGAAGCGTGACCCTGAGAGACGATGCGTTCGATGCGGAGGGATGCGGAGTTGGCCAGGACCTGTCTGAGTTCTTCTGGAAGCTGAGTGGGGAGGGGTGAGAAAAGATTGCCCATCGCTGTTCCTTTTCAATCAAGATCATCGACGATTCCAGCACCGACAGCCGACTCGTCAACGAGTGGACCTCGTGAAAATCAATTCTGCGATGGCAATTTCACCAGGGCGTTAACTCGTTGGTCATCCTGCGGCTCGTCGCTCAACATGATGCGCACGGGGCTCAAAATGCCTGTCGTCCGGTTGGCTGAGAGTAAACAACAAGAAAGGGAATACGAGACTCATGGCACCTTTCGATAGCAGATTATTTTGTCGCCGATAAGACGCCGCAATGAATCAACGTAGGCATGATTTCACCCGGTGATAATCCGGCTTGGGTGAGCCAGTGTCGATATTCTTTAGCGCTGTAAGCTCGTCCTTCTGTCACCGTAAACAGGGCAGCCGAATAGAGCGCAATGGGTAAGGGGCCATCCAATTCGTCGTTGAGAAATACATCATGGATCAAGAGTCGCCCGTCCACAGGCAAAGCTGCAACACAGCGATTTACGAGCTGCTGACACTCCGGTTCATCCCAGTCGTGCAAAATATTGGACAACAGGGTCACTTCGCAATCCTGTGGCAGTGGATCCACGAACATATCCCCACCCACAAGCTCCAACCGGTCGGCCACACCGTAGGCGGCTGCCATTTCGGCGGCAACCTTTAAAACTTCAGGACGGTCCAAAACAACCCCTCGCAGGCCCGGGTTTTTTTGCAACAGTGCAATCGTGTAAATTCCTGTCCCACCGCCGACATCAAGAACCTTGCGGACTCCGTTCATGGACACGCGTTGCGCCAGAGCAGGCGCGACATTTTTGGCGCGGCCGGACAGTAACAGTGTAAAATGTCGAGCCGAGGATGTGGTATCCATTGCCGACCGAATGCCATTCCGATAGATAAAACCAACTCCCGTTTCATCGTCGCTACCCAAGGGCCGGTTGCTCCGTAAACACTGGACCATGGTTTGTACGCCGGGACTGTCGGCGGCCGCAGCGATATAGTCACCGACGTCGAAGGGTGCTCCAGGCACGAGGTGCTCATGAGCTAATTCGGTCAGTGACAGGTCGCCATCAGCGTTGGTGGTCAACAGGTCGAAAGCTCGCAACGCCGTAATCAGGACATGAGCCGATCGGGGTGCTAATTGCAAATCGTTGCACAATTGTGTCCAGCTTAAGGGACCCTTTGCCAAACGTTCAAACACGTTGAAATGGCAGACCGCTGCAGTCAGTAATTCGCTGCCGTAGCTTCCACGAAATAATTCAAAAATGGAGGTAGGATCGATCGTCGGGAGGGTAACTGCGGATGTTGGCATAGTTGGTTAACGGCGTCCCGCTGTTGAAAATGGCCGAGGAACAAGATAATAATACAATCGTCCGGTCGGGATAAATAATAGTACAATCGTCCGGTCGGGATAATAATACAATCGTCCGGTCGGGTTCAATGGTTTTGGTTCAAGGCAAAGCGGTTTGTGAAAACGGCTCCTGTTAAGTGCGGGCCTGATTGGGTCTCGATTCAGTAAGCGGTGATGTCGGCAAGCGCTGGCGAAATCGGGTTAACACCCGGGCCGATGCTATTGTAGGCAACCTTTCCTGTTAGCCAAGCGGAAGCTTCAAGATGATGATGAAAAAGCTGTGGGATTTGTGTGATCTTCCCGATTAAAACTGGTCGCAACCAACTTCAAGGAACCTTGCAAGGTTTGCATTCATGCACGGCAGCAGACTTCCAACCCCACGCGCGGGCCTGATTCGCGCCACTGGCAATCTGATCGACATGCGATGATCCCTCCGATCCTGCACCAGACCTGGAAAACCGATACCATACCCCCGCGATTCCAGCGATGGTCGGAGAGCTGGCTTCGCCATAACCCGGGCTGGACCCGAATGGTCTGGAGTGACCGGATGCTGCTCGATTTCGTCGCCGAGCATTATCCCAGTTTTCTCCCCACCTACTGCAGCTACCAAAACGGGGTGAACAGAGCCGACGCCGCCCGGTACTTACTGTTACACCATTTCGGTGGTGTGTATGCCGATCTCGATTGCGAGTGCGTCGCGCCCTTTGATCCCATCATGGACGAGCATCGAATCGTCGTATGCCAGGAACCAGACTCCCATTGGGCGCTGCAGTGCGGGTTCCGTGGATTGCCCTATTTGCTTTTCAACGGGACGATCGCCAGTCCACCGGGCCATCCCTTTTGGCCCCATCTGCTTTCCTATTTGTCGGATCTCGCTGATGCGAAAGAGGTGATCGACGCGACCGGTCCTTGCCTGTTTACCTCGGCAAAACTCAGTTTTCCGGACCAGACCGCCTTTGCAATTCACCCCTCGACCCTTTTCACCCCAGTCGACCGGGACGCAGTTACCGGCGTGTGCGCGCCGCTCATCACCGAGCGGACGCCCCGAGTGCCGGGAAAGGTTGAAGATAAGTCTTGCCTTTCGGTCCACTACTGGGCCAGGACCTGGTGGTCGCCGATGCCTCCGCCGACGGTGTGGAACCGCATCCGCTGTCTCGTTTTCAAAGCGTGCCACCAGCTGACCAAGGGCAAAACGTTGCATCCAAAGGCAGCACGGCGGAGCGTCGACCCTGCATGCCTGAGCGTTGGCCCGCCCTCCGGTGGCAACGTAGCCATCCTGGTGCCCCTCCGCGATGCGGCCGACCAAATCGAGTTCTTCCTCGCGACGATTCAAGACCTCGACTACCCCAAGGACCGGATCAAGCTGGTCTTCTGCGAAGGTGACAGCGTTGACGAAAGCTGGCGCCGGCTCCAGTCAGCCGTCGAGTCGCTCGGCTCTCGTTACCGCGACATTGTCCTGCTGCAGCATCATGTCGGTACCAGGTTCGATCACAAAAAGCGCTGGAAGCCGCGTTTTCAGCGATCGCGTCGCAGCGGTATTGCCAAGGTGCGCAATCACCTGATCGAGAACGGTCTGGATGCGACGGACGATTGGGCACTCTGGATCGACATCGATGTGTGGCGGTTTCCGAGAGACATCATCGGGCGTCTGATGGCCACTGGCCGCCGGATTGTCGTCCCAAACTGCGTTGTCAGGTCGGGTGGACCGAGCTTCGACCTGAACAGTTTTGTCACGAACCGGCCCGAAAAGGACCATCACTATTACCGGTCGATATCTAAGGGTCTTTATCAGCCGTTGCCGACCTTTGTCGGCCGTTTGCATCTGAGCGATCTCCGCCATCTCGAGATCGTGGAACTCCACGGTGTTGGCGGCACCATGTTGCTGGTCGATGCCGCCTTGCATCGCGGTGGACTCTGCTTTCCCGAGATTCCCTATCGTGATCTCATCGAGACAGAAGCTTTCGCTGCGGTGGCACGCGAGCTCGGAGTTGTTCCGGTCGGCCTGCCGCAGGTGGAAGTGCTGCATGTGCCCTGGTGAGGGGACACCACAGTACGGCGGAGGTCGGTATGGCAGCTAAATTCGCAGAATAGGATAGGTCTCCTTAGAAATTAGCTGTTTCCCTTAAATTGCGGTTCCCGTATCTTCAACTCACCATGGTCGAACATTCCAAGTATCCCTCACCTCCTCGCCCGTTGTTGACCCGCAATCCGTTATTGTGGTTTTCATTCTTTGGTCCGGGTGCCGTAATCGCTTCGTTAACAGTCGGCAGTGGTGAACTTTTGTTTCCCTCGCGGATGGGAGCGATTTTTGGTTACCGGCTGCTGTGGATCTTTCCCCTGGCCGCGTTCCTTAAATGGATTTTGGCCTATAGCAGCGCGCGTCACATGATCCTCTCAGGAGCACACCCACTGGAGCGTTGGAAGGAGGTCCCCGGTCCGCGTGGTTGGCTGCCATTATTTTTTTTCTCGATCTTCTTTATCTGCAACCCGTTTTGGGCTTCACTGCAAACCGGACTTTTGGGTGGCATTACGGCTTCTATCTTTCCCCATGGAGATATGTATTTTTGGGCAACCGTATGCGTCATCGGATCACTGGTCTTACTGGTGATTGGAAATTACCGATTTCTGGAACGGGCCCAGATGATGATTCTTGGTGTGATGTTGGTATGCATCCTGGTTGCGGTCTTTTATGTACAACCACCATGGTGGCAGGTCCTCAAAGGGCTCCTGCTTCCGCAAATACCCGAGTACCCGGGTTGGGTGTTAGACAAGTACCACGAGAATTTTTCGGGACGTTCCCAGTGGCTGGAATTGACAGTTGCTATCTCAGTCATTGGTGGCGCTGCGGGTGATTATATCTTTTATGTCTCGATGTTGCGGGAAAAGCAGTGGGGACGAAGTTCGATGGGGATTGCCGGTGACGAGGAACTCACGGTAATCGACAAGGATCCCCATCATGTGGTGCGCATTTGGGTTCGAGCTGCAATGATCGATACCGTGCTAAGCATGATGATGGTCATCGTGATAGCCACTTCGTTTTGCGTCTTGTCCTCAATTATTTTGCTACCTCAGCAGATTGTGCCCGCAAAAGATAGCGAACTGTTGTTGCACCAGAGCCAGTTTTTGACACAGCTCAGTCCGGCACTTTTGCCTGTTTACCAGCTGGCTGTGTTTTTGGCATTTTTTGGTAATGTTTATGGTGGTCCAGAGATGGCCTCCGGTGTGTTCAACGAATATTCGCGCGTCGTGCCTGGCATTCAAAGGCGTTGGAGCGCAAACCGAATCCGCTGGTTTGCGATTGTGTGGACGCTTTTCGGAGGTTTGGCCATTGTCTGGATAACACGTGCCCTGCCAGGTGTAGGTCTTGTCGAAGTTGCCACGTTCCCAGCCATTTACGCCAGCATTCTGCTATGTGGATTTTACTGCTTTGCAAACACCTGGGCTGATCGTCGATTTTTACCTCAATCACTCAGAATGCCGCGATTCATGATGGTATTTAACATCCTGGCTGGGCTGATCTTTGCGGTCATCGGTGTCAAGGCGATGTGGGATCACACCTATTGGCACTTCATCGTTTTGCCCGTCTGGATATTGGCATCGATGTGGATCGCCAGCAAGCTACGTTAATCACCGCCAGGCAATGATGACGAGCCTGCTCGCCGTGGGAGTGTGGTCCCAAATGAGTCGCCCGGTTCGTGCCCCATCAGCACCGTTTCTTCTTTTGAAGGGTGCATGGCCAACAACCATGTTTGCCATTGAGTGCTGGTTACCGAAGCGATTGTCGACGAAGGAATCTTGTGGTGGGATCTTTCACCTGCTGAAAAATCTTCTGCCCTCAAATTGGTCACGAGGTCCGCAGCGGCCAGCGAAAGACAGACCGAAAAATAGTGCGAACAGCACAAACAGCCCGATCGACCCCGACTCTGGCACGGCCCTGGTCGCTGAAGCACCTACTGCCAGTCCAAAGTTGGCATGCCAGACCAGGAAATCTTCCTGGTTAATAGTACCGTCGCCGTTGGCATCGGGGCCCGTGTTGGGTGTTACGGTCTGGCCTAGCGCATCGCGCCACAGAGTGTAGTCCGCGGCATCAACCTGCCCGTTGCCATTAAAATCACCCAAGTTGGTTGGCTGCGACGGAACATACTCTGTTGCTCCCGCCGGAATCACAAGATTTTGTTGTGAGGCAACTTGCCCGTAAAAGGTTGGTCCCAGCATGTGCGGAAACGCAGTATCTCCGTTTTCGTCGAGCGTCACAAAATATGCATAAGTACCTTCGGGGTAATCGGGGGTGATCGCAAACTGCCCGTTGTGTTCGTCCAAATCACCTGAGGCGGCATCAAAAACGTAGTCTTCTTGATACGCTCCCAGTTCCGCCTCGGCGAAAGATGGGCCATAAAGGGCCGCCGAGAGTCCGGTTCCGTCCGGCAAGGTTGTGCGCTGGGTAATATCTCGGAGTTGGTAACCCGATTCAATGCGAACAATTTCACTTGCAGGGTCAGCGGGGTCGACGTACCCGTAGGGACCGTAAATCGGAAAACCGTCGAAAGCGAACCCCAAAATTGGTGAATGTGTCGACCCGTCGTCACCAACCACGTCACGCAGTTTGACAGGATTTTGGTGGTGGTGGTAACGCCCTGCCACGAGGGCGCCACCGCCGCCGGGAGGCCCACCACCGGGAGGTCCAAAACCAACGGGTGCCGGGTGTCCTGGTGCCGCATCAAACCCATCGGCTTCAAAGAAGTTTGCGTCTTGATTCCAAATACCCTGGTTGTTGTACGACATCCCATCGGCGTAGTTAAAGAGGGCGACCCCGTTGATAAAAACCCCTTGTGGGCCCAAGCCAACCTCTGCATTGTTTCCGCTGGAGTCCATCTGAGGTGAACGGGGTATCCGATACGTTGCGTCAAGATCCGACGGGTAGGTAGGGTTGCCGTCGGGAAATGGCCCCGTCATGTAGGAGGGAACTCCCGACGTTTCAACGTATACGAAGGTATCGGTATAACTGACGGCCTGAACGTCGGCGAGAATCTGGCTCACAAGCTCATGAATCTCCGCGTCGACACTTGACCCGGTCGCCCCGTCGGTATTGATCAT
>CAUZEA010000148.1:0-11326 GCA_963578605.1 Planctomycetota bacterium | reverse complement strand
AAAATCAGCTGTCCGAAACGAACATAATAGAGATTATCGGACGTTGGATTGAGGGTTTCCCGGAGGCAGTTCTTCCCATCATCGAGTCCGGTGCTTGCGACTTTCACTCTTGCCAGCGGCAGCCTCCCCTGGCAACAACGGCTCCGCTTCGCCACACGAAGTTCCATCCCCACAAAGTGCGACGGCGAACCATCAGGCGACCAGGCAGGCCCCTTAGGCGATCAGGCAGGCGGAGTGCAGCTGAACTTCTTCAAAGCTCACCGTTTGCAGGCGCGTGATCCGGGTCGCTGGTTGATGGCGTTTCAGAAACTTCCAGGAATTTTCCGATGCGACGGAACTTTTCGTAACGTGCAGCCAGCAGTTCATCGACCGGCTGAGCAACGAGTTCCCGGAGGGTCTTGACGAAGTACATCTTCAGGCGGGCTGCCATTTGATGATGATCACGATGAGCCGCCCCGAGAGGTTCCTCAATCACATCATCAACCGCACTGAGTTCCTTGAGGTGTTTGGCGGTGCACTTAAGTGCCCGCGCGGCATCCTTCGCGTAGTCGTGGCTTTTCCAGAGAATTCCGGCGCAACCTTCGGGACTGATCACCGAATAGTACGCAAACTCAAGCACGGCCACCCGGTCACCCACTCCAATGCCAAGGGCTCCACCGGAACCACCCTCACCGATAACGACACAGACGATGGGTGTCCTCAATTGGGACATTTCGAACATGTTTTTGGCGATCACCTGCGCCTGGCCACGTTCTTCGGCGCCGATACCCGGATAGGCACCGGGTGTATCGATCATGCAAAGGATTGGCATTCCGTACTTGGCAGCAAGTCGCATCTTGGACATCGCTTTGCGATAACCTTCTGGATGAGCGCAACCAAAGTAGCAATCATTGCGTTCTTTGAGTGTTTTTCCTTTGTGGTGCCCTACAACCAGTACTTTGTATTGATCGAGTTTTGCAAATCCGGTTCGAAGTGCTCGATCGTCCCCAAAGAATTTGTCGCCATGCAACTCGACGAACTCATCGAACACGAGATCGAGGTAATCGATCATCATGGGGCGATCGGGGTGTCTTGCTACGCGAACAGTTTCCCAGGGATCAAGCTCGCTGTAGATCCGTCTTGTGGTCGAAGCAAGTTCACGTTTGAGCTTGCGAACGAGTTCATGATCATCCGGGCTTTTGTTGGCACGGGGTTCGAGTTCACGAATTCGCTTTTCGAGCTCGTGAAGCGGCTTTTCAAATTCAAGCTGATACGATGTCGTTGCCATAGTTCTAAGTTATAGTCCACCATCGCCAGGAACTATTTCAATCCTCTCCTTCTTCACCAGAATTATTATTCAAGACTTTGGGGGAATTATAAAATAATTTTTGTCCGCGAATTTCCATTTGTACGTCCTTCATGCTGGCTGGGCGGTCATTGGGATCCTTGGCCATTAGCCTTTGCACGTAAGCGGCAAACTCGGGCTTGACGTTTTTGTCGGTAACCGTCAGTGGCCGCGGTTTTGTGCGCAAGTGACGCTGCAGCAATTCTGCCGGGGAATTGGCCGTGAAAGGCGGCTTTCCGCTGATTAATTCGTGGATCACACACCCCAGGCCGTAGATATCTGATCGGACACCGATCACCTGCCCCCGAATCTGCTCTGGCGACATATAGCTGTAGGTGCCCTGCACTCTCGCTCTGGCCCGGAACAGCTTGGCTAGAGCACCCATCTTCTTGCGAGACAAATTGAAGTCGATCAATTTGATGGCTGCATCTTCACCCAAGAGGAAGTTGTCGGGCTTTACATCCCGATGAATCCAACCCGACTCATGAAGATGCGTGAGTCCTGTCGCCGCGTTGATAACGATCTCTTTGACCTGTGGATGAAGCTTGCGATAACCAGCATTGATGTGCTGCTTTAAATTAGGAACTTTGTAGAGTTCCAAGAGCAGATAGGCGCCATTGGAAGTTGTATTGAAGCTATAGGTCTTGATGATCGATGGGTGGTCGATACCCAGACCAACAATATGCTCATGCTTCAAATCAGCGACAGTATGACGAGTGTACTTGTTCCCGGGAGGTAACCATTTCATCGCATAGGGCGTATTCTCCGATATCGACCGGACCGTCCAAATCTCGTACACGCTGCCGGCGCGGATAAGATGGAACAAGCGATAGTTACCGACAAGTTTTTCACTTGCTGCCATAGGGTGGCCTTCGATGGAAGTAAAAGCGCGGCGTCCCTACAATTCTAATGCCGAACAAAGTCTTAGGAAAGTGCGTGTTCACGGCTCAGCCGTTGATAAAGCTCGTGAATTTGAGAGGTCATCCGGTGATGGTCAAATCGTTTTACGCAGAGTTCTCTTCCGGCCTGGGCCAATTGGTGGCGCAGCCCGGCCGAATGAGCCAGTTCGTGAATCCGCTGTGCCAGAGTACCAATATCGCCAGGCTGGACGAGGAAGCCGGTCTCTCGTTCGAGGACAACTTCGCGTGCACCGTCAATGTCGTAGCTGATCACAGGCCGCCCTGCTAACAATGCTTGCGGCAAAACACGTGCCAGCCCTTCACGCAAACTTGTGTGAACAACCAGATCGGTTGCCGCAAGCAACTGAGGAATTTGCTGTGGGGAAACCAGTCCGGTCAACCGAACACGGTCTGCCAGCCCTGCTGCCATGATTTGCCGCTCCAAAGCTGGACGCAAGATGCCATCACCCACCAGCACTACCCGAAGTTGAGGCAAGCGCCCAGCGACTTGTGCCACTGCGGCGATGAAATCTTGATGACCCTTCAAGTGAAACAGGCGGGCAATTTTGCCGACAACCACATCCTCGTCGGTAAATCCAAGCTCATGCCGAACTTGCTGACGCTGCTTCTTGGCCTGCACGAAGGGTTCCACTTCCATCCCACTATAGATGGTCGTGAATTTCTCCCGGGGAGCGACTTTCGCCGCCACAAGCTGGTTGGTCATCGCATCTGCCACACTAATGATCGCGTGGCATCGGGCCGCTGCAATCCGCTCGCATTGGCGAAAAAAAGTTCTCACGGGTAACGATTGGTAGCGGTGGAAAGGGGCGCCGTGAATGGTGTGTACAATAACACCAACGCCTGCACGGTGAGCGGCGAAGCGGCCCAACAGACCGGCCTTGCCGCTGTGGGTATGAACAACGTCGGGGCGATATGCACGCACGACGCCGGCGATCGCACGATAGCTCTGCCAATCGCGGGTCACGTGAATGGGGCGTTGCAAGGCTGGGATGATTTCCAGTGGCACTCCCCTGCCCCGTGCATCGTCCTCCAAACTTCCCTCCGGGCCAAGCCCCGGCCCACTCGCCAGGAGAACATCGTCCTGATATTGGTCACGCAAGTCTTGACAATTGAGAATCGTGTTTTCTTGAGCGCCACCAACGATCAACCGTGTAATGATGTGCAGGACGCGCATGAGGGTACCAAGTGCAACTGGGATCGTGGTTGCCGTTAGCTTTAGTATCGGACGCGCACCAAAAACAGGCCATGCGGAGGTGCGGTTTGCCCCGCGTGCCGCCGGTCACGGGCTGCTAGCACCGCGGTAGCCCATTCCGGTGGCCGGCTGCCCTGCCCGATCGGCACTAAGGTACCCACGATAGAACGCATCATATTGTACAAAAAGCCATCTCCCTCAACTTCGATCGTAATCTGCTCACACAACGCGGCGGAGCCACGGGTAACGTCGAGCCGAAACAGGGTGCGGACAGGATCGGGGCGGGGCGACCCACTGGTTTCGAAACTGGAAAAATCGTGCCGCCCCACGAACGCCTGACCGGCTCGATGCATGGTCTCTGCATCAAGTGGCTGGGGAACGTGCCATGTGACGTAACGATCGAAAACAGTCGGAATCCGGCTATTGTGAATCTGGTAGCGATACAGCTTGCTAATCGCGTCGTGTGTCGCATGAAACTGGTGTGGCGCATCGTCGATCGCCAGCACGGCCACGTCGTCGGGCAGTTTGGCATTCAGCCCGCGCCTCAATTCATTGTTGGAAAGCAGATTGGTGGTACAAACGCCAACGACCTGCCCAAGCGCATGGACTCCAGCGTCGGTTCGACCGGCAACGGTCACCCGGACAGTCTCCTGCGTAATCGCTCGCCAGGCAGCTTCAAATACCCCCTGGACGGTCGACTCCTGGGGTTGCACCTGCCAACCCGCGTAGCCCCCCCCGTCGTAGGTAACCGTAAGTTTAAGCCAGCGCATCGAAGAACGGTTTACCCTATACTGCTGCGGCTTTCTCCACGAGCAACTCGGCAATTTGCACGGCATTGGTCGCCGCCCCTTTGCGGAGGTTATCGCTCACGCACCAAAATGCGAGACCATTTTCGCTTGATAAGTCTTCACGAATGCGGCCAATGAATACCGCGTCATCGCCATCGCAGTCTTTTGGCATCGGATACTTGCCCGACTCAAGATCATCGACCACCTTAATCCCTGGTGTCGCCGCAAAAAATTCCCGTGCGGCGGCAACGGAGATCTTTTTTTCAGTCTCCACCAGTATACTTTCGCTGTGGCAATTCACCACCGGTGCACGGACACACGTGGGACAAATACGTATCGATTCATCTGCAAAAATCTTGTGCGTTTCGTACACCATCTTCATTTCTTCGGAAGTATACCCTGCATGTTTGGCAGATCCGATTTGGGGTATCAGATTGAAAGCAATCGGATGCGCAAACGCCTTATATTGATAACTTTGCCTTTCCAGTGTGGCACGGGTACCCTCCTGGAGATCCTGTTCACCAGAAACCCCTGCCCCGCTGGTCGCCTGGTACGTGCTCACGACAACGCGGCGAATTTGGCCCGCATCATGCAATGGCTTCATGGCGAGGACCATTTGAGTTGTTGAACAATTCGGGCTCGCAATGATTCCATGATGTGATTGCACAGCCTGTGGATTTACCTCCGGTACGACCAAGGGAACTTTCGGATCCATACGCCAGTACCCGCTTTCGTCGATGACCACACAGTTGCGCTCGACTGCCCAAGGGGCAAATTCGGCTGCGACCGGATCAGGAGTGCTCCCAATGGCAAGATCGATGTCGTCGAACGCCTCGGGGCGTAACAACTGAACTGTGTGTTGCTCCCCTGCAAACTCAACTGTTGAGCCGGCTGAACGTTCGGAAGCCAGAAAGGCGATCTTTTTGTGAGGGAACTTCCGCTCCTGCAGCAGCTTTCGAATAATCCTCCCCACGGCGCCGGTAGCGCCTACAACAGCTATCGAATCAAACACAATCGCAATCTCCGCAAAGGAACCTCAAACCGTGGAGCAACTATTGGCGTTGGGCGGCTCGTTAATCGGCCCTTTCAAGAACAGGCCAGCATGTCGTTGGCTGGATCCTGCAAATTGGGGCCCCGTCGCCGGAAGCCAGCGAACTCTAACGGGTGCTATTCTATCCTCCTGCCCCATCCCTGGCCACGCTGGCCAGGGAGATTCGACTCGCAATAGGATTGGCCAACCGCTGAATCGCCGACGGTGAAATAAACGCCAGATTGCCGATCAACATCACCAGGCCAAAGGTCGCCATCCCAAGGGCGAGGGCAATACCGCCATGTACAAGAACGGCAATCGACAGCACCCAGGGCCGCGTGTAGCGATTCCAGATAAAGACAGCATAAGTCAGTTCCCAGAAGACGG
This sequence comes from Planctomycetota bacterium, assembly GCA_963578605.1. GTDB lineage: Bacteria > Planctomycetota > Planctomycetia > Pirellulales > Lacipirellulaceae > JAKVCB01. The sequence continues at coordinate 5,685 of CAUZEA010000148.1, read as the reverse complement.
TCACGTGGGTCATTAGGTTGTAGAGCCAGGTGTGCCTGGCCAGCCACATCATGTCAAGCGACTGGTACTCTAAATTGGCCACACTCATCCAAACCGCCTCCCCATCCCACCAGGCCGGTCCCTGAAGTTTTCCCAGCCCGGAGAACAAATAGATGATGCACATATGCAATTGAATGAGACGGATCGCCACATTGGCGGCACTGCTTGGCAAGATTGTTGCGGCTTTGCCACGCCGCATCCGCCACAGGCGATCAATCGAGTATCGCGCACCGCATGGCCCGAGCATCAAATACATAGCTAACATGCAATTGATTTTGTCGAGTCCAAAGTAGGCGCCTGGCGTAATGCGATTCGCATAGGTGATGGCTAACAAGAAGGCCAGGATGGCCATCACACGGCTAAAGAGCCCAACCATCAGGCAGAAAAACACAATCAGCGCAATGATGTGCACCGTCCAAAGCCCGACTGGCGATTCAATGTGAAAGAACAAACTCCAGGCGAAGGTACGTCCCGCGTGCGCTTCACGCATGAGTTCGAGTGGCAGCCATCCGTCGGGCCCGAAAAAAGCTCCCAAGTCTCTGGTCCACACGAGGTGGGTATAGAACAACATGGCCCCCGCCAACATGCGGATGATCGACAGCGTAGCAGGATCGGTCGGTGTGAACCAAAAACGATTCCATGCCTGCCACACGGAAGACCAATAATCGCGGGTTGCGCCCAGCCCAATGCTCATCGGTAACTCCGGGGACTGGTGGGCAAATGAACGCCACCATATGCTGGTTGACGTGTTGCACTTGCCGATTCTGGTTGCGTCAGGTCGCTGGCACGCTGCACCGTTTGGAACATCGTCTCGAACAAACCGCGGTCGTTGGGATCATCGCCGTTGAGGCTGTCTTTTGGCGAAAGGATGTAATGGCGATCCCGTCTCAAACGCGTTTCCGACCCGTCGTGTCTCCGCAATAAATGCCGTGCATACCCATCGAGTACGAGTTTTTGAGCCTCAGCAGCCTCGCGATTTGGAAAAGGAAGCTCCGCTTGTTCCGCCAACATAAAATAGCGGTGGTACCGCAGCCGAGGCCAATACTCTTTTAAATCAGGGAATTTTCCGGTAGCAATTTTTTGCCTGCGATCGTCAAGCACGTCGTAGTGAATCAGGTGCCCCGGCCCAGGTTCCGGGGCAAAAAAGTGATAACCGTGGTTAATGTAAAGCGCGTCAAGATACCCTTGCATCAGTGAGGGTGCCGCCGGACCTCCCTGAGCCAATTCCGAAACAAGTTGTGAAGTTGGCGGCAGCGACAACGGCGCCATGAACACAGCAAAGAGATGCCACAACAACAAGGCGCTAATTAAACCACGCGCAACCAGGCCCGGACGACGCAAATTCTCCGCTGGGGGAGATGTTTCGCGCACAGGTGGGGCCGGCTGGGAGACCGGGTTCGCTGGTTGCTTGGATCGATTCTTACGCATCAACTGCTAGCACTGGGACGGAGAACCACCCATAGCAAAGGAAAAACCCCCGCACCGGTCAACACCGATGCGGGGGAATAATGTTTTGACCGGGGCATCCCCGGTTATTTAGCATATTCTGCAAATTCTCCGCTACTTGGAAGCCAGGACCATGCCGTCGAGGTTGAACACCAACTCTCGCGATTGTCCCCCAACCAGCTTGATGGTCTGCTCTTCCGCAAGCTTCTTCCCATCCCGCTCGACTTCGACCAATACGGTGTAGTCATCCCACGTTTGACCGTCAGCCAGGTGCCTCGATGCGAAGTGGCGGACCTTGCCAGACTGTTTCGTTACGGTACCGGCCAGGGTGACCTTGGCATCCGCAGGGACGGTCAGCGTCAATTTGGTCTCGGGGGTTGCCTCAGTTTCGGCTACGGGTTCGCTTGAGGGAGCCGAGAAAACAAGCTTTGCCTCGCCACCGCCCACAAGTTTGGCCACCTTGGTTTCAATAACGGGCTTGCCGTCACGCTTAAACTCGGCCCGTACGGTGTAGGAGTACGTTTGCCCCCCTCGCAAACCATGGGACACGTAGTGTCGCTCAACGCCCGTGCTCTTGGTTGCTTTATCGTTGACGTAAACCTTGGCGCCTGCCGGTACGGTCACACGAAGCGAGCCCCTTGAGGCAACGCGACCATAACGACGACCGTAGCTTGCCGACCCTGGTGCAGCCTCTATTTCGACAGCATCGGGTGGCCCAGCGTCTTGAACTTCAACCGGAGCCGACTCGTAAATGACGCCTCCTTGGCTACCACAGCTGTTGTAGTAAACGACCCGTCCGCCATACGATCCACAGCTGCCACCGAAAAAGCGTCGCCCACGTCCACCGTAGGAGCCATGGCTACCCCAACTGCCTCCTGGTCCCCAACTACCTCCTGATCCCCAGCTACCTCCTGATCCCCAACTGCCTCCACCCCAACTTCCACCAGAGCCCCAGCTCCCGCGAGAACCCCAGAATGCCTGGGCGTCGGCTGCGACGGCCACCACTGTGATTGCCATCACGGCTGACAAAACCTGCTGCTTGGAAAACTTCATATTGTAACCTCCCCTTCCAAAAGTCGTTACGAAGAGCCCCACGGACTCCCTCCGTCCCTCCAGTGTTACCCAACCAACAACACAATTCAAGCCGAATAGGTAGTTTCGGTTGACTTTCATGGCCTTGCCGAACCTGCAAATCTACGGGATTCGTCTCTCAGCTATCAACCTGCCAACCGTCACGACAGGTAATTTCGGCAATACAGCCTCCAAAAATACCCAGGGAAGCCCTGCGAGAACCCGCCAGGCGGTAGCTAAAGTTAACGCTGTCCACCTGATAACTCGAACTGGTCAAAGGCGATTTCCCCGGTGGCACCGAGCAAGCCAATTCGGAGAATAGCCTCCCGGGCCTGCAACGGGACCGCGAGGTCAGCTTTTTCCTGTCGCCAGGCAAAGCTGCTAAAAAAGGGTCCCACCTTTTCGTTGCCGATGGCCTGGCGATCCTGATCGTAAAAAGTCACGATGACCTGAGGCCACTGGTCCCGCTGAAGTCCGTAGCGGATATTCTTGCCCTGGACAAAAAAGGAAAGCCGCAACATGCTGACTTTTCTTCCGTCGACGGCAAAACCTTGCAGTGCACGGCAACCTCGTCCTGGCTGTTCATTTTGAAATTGAACGAAGCGGGTTCCGTCGGGAGCGGTAGCACGATCTTCAACGAGGTTCAACTGTCGCTGGTAATGCCAACCTTCGGGGCGGTCGTCGGCCAATAAAGTTTCAAAGCTGCCATTGGTGACCCGAGGCCGCAGTGGGTCTGGTTGAACGGTTCGTTGCGATTCCGCCGCACCGGTCATTGGAACGAACAGAGTTGCCCGCAGCGCCTTCTGAACGAGTTTCCCATCTTGCTTCTGCAGCAGGTGAAGATTCTGCTGATACCGCTCCCCGATCGGCACCACCATGCGCCCCCCCTCGGTGAGTTGCTCAACGAGCGGCTTGGGGATGCTCTCCGGTGAGCAAGTGACGATAATTTTGTCAAAAGGGGCGGCTGCGGGCCATCCGGCATAGCCATCTCCGGCCTTCGTGTGCACATTATCGTAACGCAACCGTTTGAGGTTCCGTGCCGACCTGCGGGCAAGGGATTCGACAATTTCAATGGAGTACACTTCTTGCACCAGGCGACTCAACACCGCTGCCTGATAACCGGAACCCGTACCGATTTCCAACACGCGGTCAGTTGGTTGAGGATCGAGTTCTTGCGTCATATAGGCAACGACAAAGGGGGGCGAGATCGTTTGGCCAGCCCCAATCGGCAGTGCCATATCGAGGTAAGCGTACTCGCGTTGATTGGTGGGTACAAACTCATGCCGCGGAGTATTGCGGAGCGCACGGATGACACGGTCATTGGTCACGCCAGCGGCAACGATCTCGTCTGTAACCATCGTTTCGGCCAGTTGCCGCCACTGGCGAAGCGATTGGGCCGTCGCGGCCGCTTGTGTCCCCAGGAGACCAAGAACTAGCGCGGTCAATACGGCAGGCAAATCAATACGCATTGCAGATCCTTTTCTCGGGACAGGTATAACCAATTATTGCATACCCCCGTGGAGATGAAATGGCTTGCTGGGACCCGACACTCGAAATGACTCGCCAGGCTTTACGGACCACCATGCCGGTGGCCAAAAACTGGGCCTATTTCGATCATGCCGCTGTGGCACCCCTCCCCGCTCCGACTCGGGAGACCCTCACCCGGTGGGCCAACCAGGCCTGTTCCGCCGGAATCACGAACTGGACAAGTTGGGCAAAAGAGATCGAGCAGCCCCGAGCAGTTGCCGCCCGGTTGATTGGAGCCCACAGCCGGGAAATCGCTTTCGTTCCAAATACCACCAGTGGCATTACGCTTGTCGCCGAGGGCCTCGATTGGGAGGCAGGCGACCAGGTGATTACGCTGGCAGACGAATTTCCCTCCAACCTCTATCCGTGGCTGAATTTGGCCGACCGCGGTGTCAAAACCCACCGACTCCCTACCGACCTGGGTCAAATCGAGCTGGATCGGCTAGCCGCGGCCTGCAACGCCCGGACCAGGCTCATTTCCGTAAGCTGGGTGGGTTACGCGACCGGTTATCGCCAGCCGCTCGCAGAAATTGCTCATCGTCATGGAGCCCTGCTACTGGTCGATGCAATCCAGGGGATGGGGGCGTTACCCCTGGATGTATCCGAAGTGCCGATTGACTTTCTGGCGGCTGACGGACACAAATGGATGCTGGGACCCGAGGGGGCCGGCATTGCCTACATCCGCCAGGCGCATCTTGAGCGACTACGTCCGCTGGGCGTAGGATGGAACAGCGTTGTCCACGCCTTCGACTGAACTGGACCTGAAACCATCGGCCGGGAGGTACGAAGGGGGCTCGCAGAACATGGCCGGTTTCCTGGCCCTGGGCACCAGCCTGCGAATGCTGCAAGACGCTGGCATCGACCAGATTGCCCGGGCAATAATCGACCTTACCGACATGGCGTGTGACCAACTGCTCGAATTGGGTGCCCAGATTCACACCCATCGCCAACTTGGAGCGGGAGGACACGATCCTCGTTCAGGAATCATAACTTTTGAAATACCTGGCCAGAATGCGCAATTGATTCAACGTCACTGCCGGCAGGAGAATGTTGTCGTCTCATGCCGCGGGGGGCACTTGCGGATCAGTCCCCACGCGTACAACAATGTGGAGGATGTGGAGCGGTTAATGGCTGCACTGAATTCGTATCGGGAATAACTTTCACAACATGTCACGCCGCGCCGTTTATACCGGATCCTTTGACCCCGTCACCCTCGGGCATCTCAATGTCATCGAGCGCAGCAGCCGGCTTGTCGATGAGTTGATTGTGGGGGTTGGGATCAATATTGGGAAAGAATCTCTGTTCACCGCCGATGAACGAGTGGAGTTGGTTTGCCGTGAAACCACGCATCTCTCGAACGTAGAAGTGCGCAAGTTTACCGGACTTGCTGTTCACTTCGTACGCGATTGTGAAGCACGGGTGATCATTCGAGGTGTGCGTTCGCTCTCCGATATGGAAGCCGAATTCACAATGACGCTCGCCAACCGCAAACTTGACCCCGATATTGAAACGGTCTTCTTTATGGCCGATGATGAGTTTTCGCACGTCTCCAGTTCACTCATCAAAGAGATCATATCTCTGGCTGGTGATGAAGAGCTGGCG
>CAUZEA010000147.1:0-11367 GCA_963578605.1 Planctomycetota bacterium | reverse complement strand
TGTTTCTCGTGTGGGCATTGGCCGTGAATGTGAGGTTGTGTCTCCCGGCCGAGAAGCAGGGCGCAAGTGACGACGCAGAGATTCTGACCCTGGACGTATGCCCCAGTTCACGGGCCCACTTTCGCAACGACTGGTCACTGATCTTTCCCTTGAAACAGGGGCGCTTGATGCTGGTTTGGTGCGAGTACTACGCCACCAGCCCCGAGCAAGTGGTCAAGGATCGAGTGGGCAGGTATTCGGATCCGGCCGCCTGTCGTATCTCGGCGAAGGTCTCCGATGACCAAGGGCGCACTTGGAGCGAGTCTTTCACGCTGCAGGACAACACCGCTCGCCTGAATGTCAAACACCCCAATCTGTTGCGACTGCGATCGGATCCGAGCAAGATCCTCTTTTTCTTTACCAGTCGTCGTGCTGACGGAAACCGACGAGGGAAGGGTGACATTCGCATTTTCATGAAAGAGTCGACGAATGAATGCGAATCTTGGAGCGAGCCAAGACAGATTTCCATTCTGGGCGGAACGCACTTCTTAATGGCGGACAGGGTTCTTCAACAACTGCCCGATGGTCGAATCCTGCTACCGGCTTTTCAGTCCGATTCGTGGTACCCCTTCGACGCCTTTTGTTACTACTCGGATGACGAGGGGAAGACATGGCAAGTTAGCAAGTCACGCATGAAACTTCCCGATCACGGCGCACAGGAACCCTCGATTGTAAGGCTGGAAAACGGCGTACTCATGGCTGCTATACGAACCTCCCTGGGGGCGGTCTATAAATCCTATTCGCACGACCGGGGAGAAACATGGACCGAACCGGTCTCGATGAAACTTGCCGCACCAGCTTCGACTCCGCTGCTGAAGCGTCTTCCGAATTCGAATGACCTGCTACTGATTTGGAACAACGCCTACGATCCCGACCATCCCGATTTCGTGAATGGGCACGGCCCGAGAAATCCACTGACTTCGGCGATCTCCCGCGACGGCGGCGAGACCTGGGAAAGCTTCCGCAACATCGAGGACATCGACCCGGGGGCTAGTTCGACACCCGCGTTGACATTCGTTGGCGACGAGGCTCTTCTCACCTACAACACTCAATCTGCGCAATTGGCCGACCAACAACTTTATACCATCCGCCTGAAGATCATCCCGATCCGTTGGTTTCGCGGCCCGTAAACGCATCAAAGCCGAAATCGCTCGGCTGAGGCAATTCTGGCCGAAATCTGGCTGAAGTGCGTTGAAAAACCAAGTGATTTGGAACTTCGGGAATCAGTGTGCCATCCATAAAGTGATTGTACGTTCAAAGGTCGATCCGTAGTGGACTAACGAGACGTTGAAGGTAGCTGTTGCGGCCAGCAACAAGCCAAATTATTGAAGTCATGGTATCTTATCATTCGTTGTTTACGAGCCGGGAGCATGAGTGATGCTGTACCGTAGTCCTATGGTGAGGCAGTGTGCGAGTTTTTCTTTACCTGTGGTTTCTCTCCTGCTGCTGGTGACCTGTTTTGGACCCGGCACGCCGGCCGCGGAATCGGCGGTGCACCAGATTACCGTCAACGTCCACAACACCGGGGCCCTCATCTCGCCGCTCTTGTTCAGTGTTAATCTCGAGCATACGCGGTATGCAATGTGGAAGGGGCTTAGCGCCCAATTACTGGCCAATCGAAAATTTGCCGGTGAGAATTTGGCTGGTGGCTGGAATAACACGTCCTGGCGCCGCGGTATGGTTGGTGCCGACGGTGTTGTCGCGCGATGGTTTGGGATTGGTGGCCCCGCTGCTCAGTTTGCTCCTGACACAGAGGAACTATTCACGGGAAAGCAGTCTCAGCGCATTCAGATTGTGCGATCTGGCGTCAGGGGAGGAATCGGCCAGGAGGAGATTCCCCTTCAGGTTGCTACGAAATACACAGCTCGATTTCAAATCAAGTCGAATTCGACCGTAATGGTGTCTGCTCGGCTGACCGACGCCACAGCCAAGCACGAGTATGTAAATCGCGCGGTGTCACTGGAGAAAGGCGATTGGCGCGAGTGGACCTTTGATTTTGAGGCCCCGGAAACTGACCTGCATGCCAAACTGGAGATAACATTCAAGGAACCCGGCACATTATGGGTTGGTTCGGCATCGCTTATGCCAGCGGATAATTTTCAGGGGATGCGCGCCGACGTAATTGACCGGCTCAAGGAGATTTCCCCGCCATTGATTAGGTGGCCGGGTGGAAATTTCACGCGCAATTACCGGTGGAAGGAGGGGTTGCTCCCGGTCGATCGACGTCCCCCCATCCAATCGGGATGGGGCCCTACCTTGCCATTCACTGACCACAACGATTTCCATGAAGTTGGAGTTGACCAATACATTGCCCTTTGCCGGGAACTCGAATGCGAGTCTTGCATCACCTTATGGATGGGCGAAGGTGGCGCCCGGGAAGCCGCCGACTGGGTCGAGTACTGCAACGGATCTGCCGAAACCAGGTGGGGAAGAATCCGCGCCCAACGCGGATATCGGGAGCCGTACGGGATCAAATACTGGATGATCGGCAACGAAATCTTTGGGCGATGGATGTCCGGTAACCCTTACAAGGCCGATGGCTATGCCGATGCCGTGCGCGAATACTCTGCGGCGATAAAAGAGGTAGATCCTTCGCTGGTGCCGATCGCGGTCGGTTGGAAACCCCAGTGGAACCAGACCGTAATCGCCAATGCAGGAGGGTCGTTTGATATCCTCGCCCTGCCACGATATGCCCCCATCACCAAGGCTCTGACCGGCGCCAACGGGGCATTGGAGTTTACCCGACAGGCCCGTCGTCCCCGCAAAGTAATTGGGCCGTGGCTGGCCGGTGAACGTCGCGACATCGATGAGCTTGGCGCGGAAGGCAAGCGGATTCAACTGATGCTTGCGGAGTGGAATATCAAGCACGACTGGTTTAACTATCCCTTCGTCAACCAGTGGCACGTGGGCCCGATCGATGCGGCCTTTGCCGCAGCACAACTCAACATGCTCTGCCGAGAGGCGGAGGGCCTGAACATGACGTTGGCGGCGATGTTCCAGCCGGTCAACGAAGGGGCGATTAGGGTGAAGCCGTTTTCGGCGGAATTGACGGCGATGGGACAAGTTCTGGCACTTTATCGGGTACACCGTGGCGGGCGTTTGCTGAATATGAGTTCGCCAACCGGTGATCGGGTGGGACAACGCGACCCGCCGGACATCGACGCCTGCGCCTCACTTTCGGCCGATGGAAAGCGGTTAAGTATCACACTTGTCAGTACCGCGGCAGCCGGAGATCAGCTAGTTCGGCTTCTGTTGCCAGGTGGGCGGCCTGCGGGTGCCAACGCGACGGTCCTTTCGGTCAACGAGCTTCAACCCGACATGATCATGAATCAAGAGACCGAGATGCTCGCGATTAACGACGAGCAGAATATCACGTTTTCCGTGCCGCGCTTCGGAATCGTTTTACTTCAGGTTGAATTGGGCGATTGATTTTAGCGGTTTTCCAGGTGCCGGGTCCACCTGGGAAATCAAGGCTAAGGGTGGAACGTTTTCAATAAGCAACCGTATTATTCGTTTGGAACTTCCCAGACAAGTAGCTGTTCGTGGAGAAATTCCCATTTATGACAGCCAACCCCGGGCTCTGGACGATATGGCTTTTTGCGATACCCGTGGCCCCACCATCGACACGCCCTGAGCTTGGCGAACAAAAACCACCGCTGCCAAATTACAAACCTGCTTTCGCTTAATTGAACAGTTGAGTTGGCAATCGAAACCTTTCAGCGATTTCTGTTTGCGGAATCGAGCAGCTTTGAATTTGCGTGCTATCTGCCGCTCGTGACGAACCCCGAGTTCGTCTTGGAGCACCAACTCAAGGAATTCTTCATGTTGCAGGCGATTTGATTTGGCGTTACCCCAAGTTATGTACGAGCTTTAATGAGCGAATTTGGGGTCAAGGAACCTCTGACTTCGATTCCACAGTATCGGGTGTACTTGGTCATTGAAGTTTGGAAACGCCCCCCACTTGAATAGCACGCCAGGTGTCAAATCGATCATCAGCATGGCGGTCACTTCCCGACCGTTGGGTGCACCGGTCTATGAAGTCATTTCGTGGCGTGATGCTTGCAAACCGGTCGTCGACAGCAACATTGGTCCATGGTAAAATTTATGCTTTACCACAGCGAAACAGCCGGCCGAGTGGATATCACAACCGGCCGAGTGGATATCACAACGACCGAGTGGATATCACAAAACATCAACTTAGCCTATTAGCCGAAGGGGAAATCCATGCTTACAGCCGAACAGCTACACGATAAGCTCCGCGGTCCCGTAGTGGCGATGACAACTCATTTCAAGGACGATCTTTCGCTCGACTTGGATGCTCAGAAACGTTTGACCGAATACTATGTCCAGCAGAAAGTGTCGGTGGTCATCGTCACTGGCAGTACGGGAGAGTTTGGCTCGTTGACCGCCGACGAGCGGAGGAAAGTCCAGAAGGTGGTCATCGACACCGCGCGGGGCAGCGAGATGACGGTGATTGCCGGCACGTCCGACACGGCTTCCCAATTGGTCGTTGAACACACCAAACATGCCGAAGGCCTTGGGGCTGACGGCGTGATGGTGACCCCACCCTTGGCCGCGACCAACGGCGCCGGGTTCCCGGCTATCCAGCGTCATTACGACGTGGTTAGCAGCAACACCGAGATTGGGATTGTGATCTATTTTAGCGGCGCGGTGATGTGGCAGGTACAGGACATCATCGCTAACCCGACGATGATGCTCAACCTGGTCGAGGCCTGTAACGGACATGCGGGCGGATTCAAGGACGCCTCCGGGATTTTTCCTTTTTACCGGGCCCACAGCGAACTCCTGAAAGGGAAGGTGGCCACGATGGGCAGTGCTGGGATGAACTATTACCTATGGGGATTCGACTTCGGATCACCTTGCTTCTTAACGGGACTCGGGAACATCTGGCCAAAGTGGGAGATCGAGTTTTATCAGCACCTGGTCGAAGGCCGCCGCAGCGAAGCGATTGAGATCGTCAAACAGAAAGACGCCCCTTACCTTACTGCCACCATGGCAACGAAACGGTATTGGTCCTGTGTAAAGGCTATTCAGGAAATGGTTGGATTGCCGGGCGGCCCGATGCGACCGCCGTTATTGGATTGCACCGATAACCAGCGTAAGGACTTGCGGCAGGCTTGCACGAAGGCAGGCCTCATGTAAGAAAGCTTGGAAGTGAAAATTACCGACGCCAAAAATTTTGTGCTAAACACCGGCCGCAAGGCAAGTCGGAGGATGGGGTGGCGCAAAACATGATCCTGGTGAAGCTCTGCCCGGATGAAGGGATCGGGGGACTTGGCAAGAGCTTTCCTAGCCTCGATGAGCCGATCGAAACAGTGGAATTAGAGGAAAACATCCCGTCTATTGAAAAAGGCCCCCTGCCCCCATCGACCGTCTGCACCACACGTTCTGTCACATCGACGAGGCCATTGGAAACTGAACGCCACCACTCTTTTCCGCGCCCCTGCTTGCCGCCAGCCTTGAACCATCACAGCGCTGACCGAGTGCATCCCCTCGCCCGCCATTCCATGCCCACGCCTGCCGCCAAAATCATCACACTGCTCGCGATTTCCATCTGCACCGTCGCGGGGGGAGACCAGCGACGCATCGATCAGCGGTTGACATTCGAGCGCGATATTCGGCCCATCTTTCGAGCCCACTGCTTTGATTGCCACGGGGCAACCGACGAACTCGAGGGCGGGCTCGACCTTCGCCTTGTCCGGCTGATGGAGATCGGTGGTGAATCTGGCTCGGCCATCACGCCCGGGGATTCAGCCGGCAGCTACTTGTTCCAGCGCGTGCGTGCCGGCGAAATGCCACCCGGACAGAACCGATTGTCCGACGACGAAACCCGAACGCTCCAGCGCTGGATTGCTGACGGCGCACCCACCGCTCGTCCTGAGCCTGAGTCCATCGGTTCGGGGGTCGGCATTACTCCGGAAGAGCGCAGCTTTTGGTCGTTTCAACCGATTCGGCGGCCCGAGGTTCCCAGGGCACCGACGGCAAGTTCCGTGCGGACCCCGATCGATGCGTTCTTGCTGAGGGCCATGCCCAATGGACTCGCGTTTGCACCGGACGCCGATCGACTCACGCTTATCAAGCGATTGTACTTCGATTTGATTGGGCTGCCTCCGTCGCCCGACGAACTCGAGCGGTGGATGAGTGTGTCTGACGACGCGTGGTTCGAAAAACTCGTTGATGAACTTCTCAATTCGCCACATTATGGCGAACGATGGGCCCGTCACTGGTTGGATGTGGCCGGTTACGCCGACTCGGAAGGCTACCACCAGGGCGACGCCGTTCGACCATCGGCCTGGAAGTACCGTGACTATGTCATTCGGTCCCTCAACGACGATAAGCCGTTCGATCGGTTTCTCCTCGACCAGCTTGCCGGGGATGAACTTGCTGGAGCGAAGGAGGACGACTGGACGCCCGAGCAGATCGAACTGTTGACCGCCGTCGGATTCCTCCGCATGGCCGCCGATGGAACGGGACAGGAAAACACCGTTGAAGCGCGCAACCAGGTGGTGTCAGACACGTTGAAGATCGTCTCCACAGCACTGTTGGGCCTGACCGTTGGCTGCGCACAGTGCCATGATCATCGCTATGACCCGATTCCACAGACCGACTATTACTCCCTACGAGCCATCTTTGAACCGGCGTTGGATTATCGCAACTGGCAAACGCCGTCCAGACGGCGGATTTCGCTGATGACGGAGGTTGATCGCGGCAAGGCGAACAAGATCGAAAAAGAGGCCCGGCTAGTCCTGGAAAAAAAGAAACAGAAACTCGACGAGTTCATCTCGACGACGCTTGAGGAACAGCTCAAGAAAGTCCCCGACATAGCCGAGCGAGACCTGGTGCGAGTCGCCTATCGCACGCCGGCCGACAAACGCACGGACGAGCAAAAGCAGCTCCTCGAGAAACATCCGTCTGTACTAACACTCAATCCCAGAAAGCTGTACCTCTACAGCAAGGAGCGAGCGGACAAGCTGAAGGAATTCGACAAGCAAGCGGGTGAGATCCGCGCCAAAAAGCCGCCCCAGGAGTTTGTTCGCGCCCTGGTCGAACCGGCCGGTCATCTGCCGGAAACGAACGTGTTCTTCCGGGGCGAGCCTGATCAGCCCCGAGAAAATGTGTTGCCCGCCGCACTAACTGTCGTGAGCCCTCCAGGTGAGCGGCACGTCTTCACACCTGACGATGAATTGGTGCCGACAAGTGGGCGCCGCCTCGCCTTCGCGCGCTGGCTGACCAGTGGCCAACATCCACTGGTCGCACGCGTGACCGTCAACCGAGTCTGGATGCATCACTTCGGTCGCGGGCTCGTAGCGACCCCTGGCGATTTCGGCAAGCTCGGCGCCCGCCCAACACATCCCGAATTGCTTGACTGGTTGGCGGACGAGTTCATGGCGCAGGGGTGGAGCTTGAAACAACTGCACCGGGTTATCCTGAAGTCGACCGCTTGGCGACAAGCAGCCAGCCAACCGGTCGCATTCAAGGATTCCACCAACCGCTATTACACGCGGTGGTCGGTGACGCGTCTGGATGCCGAATCGATCCGCGATCGCATGTTGGCGGCGGCTGGTCAACTGACGGACAGCCTGTTCGGCTCGCCATTGGCTATCGCCCAAGACGACACCGGCCAGGTCGAGGTCACCGGCGAGCAAGACCGACGCAGTCTCTATATTCAGGTCCGCCGCAGTCAACCGGTCGCCATGCTCCAGTCCTTCGATGCTCCTGTGATGGAGACCAACTGTGACCGCCGACCCGTGTCGACCGTGGCCACTCAGTCGCTGATGTTGCTCAATGGAAACTTTATACTAAGGCAGGCCAGCCAGTTGGCGGAAAGAGTTGCCCGCAAGGCTAAGCTGTCTAGCGAGGGCGAAATGGATTTGCTCGCCCAGCCGCAACCGCCAATCGCGCAAGCCTGGCAACTTGCCCTCTGCCGTCAGCCGTCAGAGGATGAATTGCAACTGGCGGCCACTTTTGTCGCGCAGCAATTGAAATACCTGCAGGCAAATCCCGACCAGCTGCCAAAAAACACTAGTCCTGCCCATCAAGTCATGACGAATCTGTGTCAGGTCCTGATGGGGTCGAATGAATTTTTGTATGTAGATTGAGGCCCGCTTTGGAGATTCCGGCATGACGAGCTTATCGAGACGGCAGTTTCTGAGCGAAAACGCGATGGGTATCGGCTCGGTCGCCTTGGCGTGGCTGCTGAATCAGGACCGTGCCCTCGCAACTCCGCAGAATATGTCGAAGCAGGCTCCACACTTCGATCTGCGGCCCAAGCGCACGCATCACCATGCACAGGCGACGTCGATGATCTCCCTGTTTCAGCACGGTGGTCCATCGCACATCGATTTGACCGATCCCAAGCCCGAACTCACCAAGTATTCAGGTACCGACTACCCGGGTAGTATCGATTACAGTTTTTCCAACAACGCCAGCAAGAAGCTGCTGGGGACGATTTGGCGGTTCGATAAGCACGGCCAGTGTGGAACGGAACTCTCCGAACTGTTGCCGCACACGGCAAACATCGTGGACGACATTTGCCTGATTCGCAGCATGCACACGGGCGCGAATGCCCACCAAGTTTGCATCCGCTACTTTCATGGCGGTATGGCCGGCGTTCTCGGCAGACCCCATGTCGCGTCCTGGCTGACCTACGGGCTGGGATCGGAGAGCCAGGATATGCCCGCCTACGTTGTGCTGACCGACCCCGGCGGGCATCCGACTGACGGAACCGATAACTGGTCAAATGGATTTCTGCCATCACTCTTCCAGGGGACTGTGGTGAGGCCGCAGGAACCTCGCATTCTGAACCTGAATGCGCCGCCCCATCTGGATGGCCCGTTGCAGGCCCAAAACCTCCAGTTGCTCCAGACACTCAACCGTCGCTATGCGCAACAGTATCCCGAAGAGTTGGATCTGGAAGCGCGCATTGCCAGTTATGAACTGGCCGCTCGCATGCAGACGGCGGCCCGGGATGCGCTGGACATCTCCCAAGAAACCCAAGCCACGCATGAAATGTACGGCCTGAACCAGAAAAAAACTCGCGATTACGGCACCCGCTGTCTTCTGGCCCGGCGGCTTGTGGAACGGGGTGTGCGGTTTGTTCAGATCTTTCATAAAAACCAGCCGTGGGACCTCCACCAGAACCTCAACGCTTGGTTGCCCGGGATCTGTCGAAAGACAGATCAACCGTCCGCCGCACTTGTTACGGATTTGAAACAGCGTGGCATGCTCGACACGACGCTCGTGCACTGGGGTGGCGAGATCGGTCGGTTGCCCGTCACACAGGACCAGGGCGGCCCCGACAAGAATGGTCGCGACCACAATGGTCAGGGCTTCAGCATGTGGCTTGCCGGTGGCGGCATAAAGCCAGGCATGGTCTATGGTGCCACCGACGAGTTCGGACACCGGGCTGTCGAAAACGTGGTTACGCCCAACGATTACCAGGCCACCCTGCTCCACCTCTTTGGACTCGACCACCAGCAGCTGGTGTATCACCACAACAGCCAGCAGCAAAAACTCACGCACTCGGCAGACTGCCGTGTGCTTTACGAGATCTTGAAACGCAGTTGAAACGTCGTTGTAGATCTATAAGAAGCTCCGCCAGCCTGCAAACGCTTGGCTCAAGATTTCTGTCACGACTCTCGGCGGCTCGATTCCTGTCAGCCGCTCTTCGAGTCCGCTGCGTTTGAAGAACAACTTCTGATGATGCAAACCGAGGAGGTGCAGGATCGTCGCGTGAAAATCATGAACACTCACGGGATTCTCGACGACCTTGTGTCCGAAGTCGTCGGTCTTTCCGTACGTGGTTCCGCCCTTACTACCTCCGCCGGCCATCCACGAGGTGAATCCTTGCATGTTGTGGTCGCGGCCGGAGAATCCCGCGGCGGACTGTTGCGTGGTCGGCGTTCGACCGAATTCGCCTCTCCAGATGACAAGCGTCGAATCGAGCAAACCGCGTTGCCGCAAATCGCGAAGCAATCCCGCCAACGGCTTGTCGGTACGCTGGGACGCGAGCCGATGATTGGCGGCGAGATCCCCGTGGCTATCCCAGGGTTGCTCTTCGAGAAATATTTGCACAAACCGCACGCCACGTTCGATCAATCGGCGCGCGAGCAAACAACGGCGGCCGAACGAGTCGGTGCACTTCTCATCGACCCCGTACATGGACAATGTGCATTGGCTCTCGCGCGACAGGTCCAGCGCCTCGCCGGCCGACAGCTGCATCCTCGCCGCCAGGACATAGGACTCGATGCGAGCATCCAATTCGAGATAGTGCGGACGTTCCTTGCGATGGATCGCGTCGAGCTGTTCGAGCAGCGGCCGCGCGGATTTCGTTGCGGCCGAAGGTTGGTTGTATTGCGGCTTGAGATTCCGAATGGATGAGCCGGTCGGTCGGAACTGGGTACCTTGATAAAGCGGCGGCAGGAATCCTGAAGTCTAGTTTCGCGTCCCCGTTCTTTGGCGGGCCGAGCGGGTCGTTAAACGCCACATAGGCCGGCAAGTTCTAGTTTTCGATTCCCAGCCCGTACACCGTCCACTCGCCGAACTTTGGATATCCCATCAACAACCGACCGCTGTGAATCTTGTATAGCGCATTGTCGTGATACGGATGGTCGGTCCACGTGGAATTGAGGAGGCAGATGTCGTCTACCATCTTTGCCGTGTGAGGCAAGACGTCGGCCATCCACATCCCTGAGTTTCTATGTCGGGCAAATTTGAACTGGCTGCCCAGCATCGCGCCAATCGCGGTGGTGATCTGATCGCGGGACTCCTCCACGTTGCCGGGAAATGGTTTGCCGTCCACCCGGTTCAAGATCGGCTTCGGATCGAACAAGTCCATTCGGCTGGGCCGCCAGTCATGAACAGATAGATGACCAAAGTCGCCTTCGCCAGGTGATGTGTTGGCTTGGGTTGGAGGTTGTAGGCCAGTCGCCAGCGATCGATCACCCAACGGACTTTGTCCTGGCTTAAGAACAATTCCCGGTTCAATAGTTCGTCGCGTAGCTTGCCGCCCGCCGACTCGATGGTACCGTTTTCCCAAGGGCTGTCTTTAGTAATGAACAACGTCTTCACTCCTGCCTGGTGAAGCCAACGCGTTACCTCTCGCACCAAACCAGCATCAAACGCCCCTGTTTCAAGGGAAAGATCAGTGACCAGTCGTTGCGAAAGTGGGCCCGTGAACTGGGGCTGGGCTTCCCCCGATCTATGATCCAGGGCCTATGAGAAAATCTAGGTCTAGGGATCCGCTGGCTTGCCGTAGCGGAGAAGGTTGCTGAGGCGTAGCCGAAGCAACCTTTGCAGCGGAGGGAA
>CAUZEA010000146.1:0-11472 GCA_963578605.1 Planctomycetota bacterium | reverse complement strand
ACCCCCGCCGCGTATGCGGTTGGCTGTGTTCTTCCAGCTTCGGCTACGCCTCAGCCTCCAGAACACAGCCGAGTTACTTAACCCCGATTCTCTCACTTAGGCTGGTACCAAAAGCGGGGTAAGGTCAATCGGTTCGAAGTGAACAGGACCATTCTCAGTGGGCGCGTGGCTAGCAGGCAGTGTCGAGGACCAACCGGCCCAATACGTCGCCGCGGCGCAACTGGTCAAGTGCTTCGTTGGCTTCTTCCAGCGGGCGCCGATCGGTGACGATCGATTGCAAACTGCCGCTGGCCATGAGGCTGGCAATTTTGCGCAGGTCACTGCGGGGCCCGCAACGGGTTCCAATGATTTCCAGTTCATTTTGGGCCATCCGTTTGCCACTAACCGGATATTCGTCGGGTGTATAACCTACGATTACCAGTCGGCCTCCCACGGCGAGCGCGTCGATTCCGGCTGCCAGCGTATCACGCAGGCCCACAATATCGAGTACGCAGTCCACACCCCGACCACCGGTCTACCTGCGGACTGCTTTGGCGATGTCGGTCTGGTCTGCATCCAGCGCCACGTTAGCCCCCAACTGCCGGGCACGATTAACTTTGGCTTCGCCTCGGTCCACGGCCGTCACATGGGCACCGATTTTCCGGGCCAGTTGAACGACAAACGAACCGACTCCCCCCGCGCCAATCACCAGTACCGACTCGCCCAGTTTCAGCCGGGCGCGGTCGACCGCGTGATAGGCAGTGATTCCTGCGTCGACCAGGACGGCCGCATCGGGCCAGTCAATGCCCTCAGGCAAGGGCACGATTTGTTGGGCCGGGACGGTGCAAAATTCGGCATAGCCTCCGCCAATTTCTTTCACACCAATCACCTGGGTGACATCGGGACAAAGTTGTTCGCGCGGGCTTTGGTACCAGGGGTTTTCCGGTGGAATAACAAAGTTCCAGGTGATAACCGGCTGACCAATCTCCAGATGCGCGACTCCGTGCCCGACCGCGTCGACCACACCAGCCGTTTCATGGCCGAGAATCAGCGGCAACTCGGGTCGGTAGCCGAAGCCCTCGACCAGTTTTAAATCGGTTCCGTCGATTCCGCAGGCCATCACCTTGATCCGGACTTCTCCAACCGCCGGTTGCGGCTGGGGAACGTCTTCGATTACCAGTGGTTTACCAAACTCTTTCAAGACGGCCGCTTTCATGGAATTTCCTTACCGGTCATTTGTACGCAGCCACTTTTGGACTTTCAGGCTGCCCATTAGGATAGTGGCATTCGTGCTGTAGGGCGAGCGACAATTGTTGTTTTCCAATTTGCAGTCGGTCGGTTCCGGGCCCAATGCTTGGTTGTGTTGAGCTCGGTGGGTGATGGTGTGAAAACCGACATTCTGAACTTCTTTGGCTCTTATAAAATCGACAGTTAAAGGAAATCATCAATGGCACGCAAACATTTGGTTGTGGGCGGTTCGGGCTATGTAGGGCGGGTATTGTGTTTGCAACTTGCAGACCAGGGTGAAGAAGTTGCGACCTTGAACCGATCTGATGGCAACATTGACGATCGCATCGAATGGATTCAGGGTGACATTACGGATGCAGGCGATCTTAAGCGGGTCCTGGCGGGCAGGAAGTTTGATGTCATCTATCACGTGGCTTCACTGCCAGGCGATACGGGCGACCCGCTGCAGATGGTCGAGGTGAACGTGGTTGGATTGACCAATATATTGAATTTTGCGCGGGAATCGGGAGTTGACGGTTTTGTCCACTCCAGCAGTATTTCCGCCTACGAGTGGTACCCGGCGACCAAGTTTGTGCCACCCGAGTACGAACCGGTCGATGAGCAGCATCCGTGCCGCCCGCGGGACATGTATGCCGCGAGCAAACGGATGCAAGAGATTCTAGCGATGACCTTTTATCATCAATACGAGCTTCCCGTGAGCAGCTTGCGTTTGACCGCGGTAGTGGGACCGGGGGGCCGTGGTGGCGGACGCGGATGGCGCGAATTCGCCGAAAAACTTGCCGAGGGGAAGTCAGTACAGATCCCCCACTTTTCCCTGGAAGAAGTTTGCCATTACGTCGATTCCCGCGACGTGGCCGGGATGCACATTGCAGCCGGGGCCCATGAAAACGCACGGGGTGAAATTTTTAACTGCTGTGGACCTGGTGAAACGTCCGGCAAAGATTTTGCCCAAGCCATCAAGAAGCATTATCCCGAGATTGAAGTCGAAACCGGTTTTCCCTGGAGTATGGCGCAGGGTGGTCGGATATCGTTCGACATGTCCAAAGCTGCCGGGCTCATCGACTTCCTGCCACAGTTTACCGTGGAAGATTCGGTGTTGGCGATTAAAGCGTGGATCGATTCGGGGGGCCTCGACGAAGATGGCTCTGCCGAAGACAAAGCTTACGGTGGTGGTGTGCAGAGTTAACGGAAGCAGGTTTTTTGGACTGCGCTATTTTCCGTTAATGCAGTGTGTGTAGGCAGGAAGTGGATGCCACCAGCATTTCAAGACAAGGTAGGACCCTCGATAGGTCGTTGCCAGCTCGAGCATTTTTACAAGAAACAGGAGTCAGTGATGATCGTCACGATGCATGGTTTGAGCACAATGCACTGCAACGTTGCCACCGAAGTGCGGATGGCCAGGGAAACCGGTTACGAAGGGATCGAATTTGTTGAAGGAAAGCTGTTGCGCTATCTGGAGCAGGGTTTTACGGCCCAGCAGCTCAAGCAATTACTCGATCAACATGAGATTCGTGCAACCTGCATCAACGCCATTAAGGATGTTGAAAAACAGGGGGAGACTTTTGAAAACGTTCTCCAGATCACAGAAACGCTCTGCAAAACTGCCCAGGTGATCGAGTGCCCCGTGATTCAACTCGTGCCATTCGAGGGGCTACAGGACCTTCCCTACGAAGAAGGTTTTGACCTCACCTGCAAAAACATCTGCCAGATTGTCGATATTGGCAAGACCTACGGCGTGAAGTTCCAGTTGGAGGTCATCGCGTGGGCTCCGATCCACTCGCTCCGGCAAGGTCTGGATGTGCTGCAGCGAGTCGATCGGGACAATCTTGGCATGGTGGTCGATTTCTGGCACCTTTGGGCAGGTGGGGACACCACGCCGGCAGATGTTGCCAAGTTGGACAAATCGATTATCTGTGGGGTTCATTTCTGCGATGGAAAAATGATTCCCACCGAAGGGCCATGGGAAGAACCTGGCCTCCGCGGTTATCTGGCCGGCGAAGGGGACATCGACGTCAAAGCGTGGTGTGAGGCCGTCAAATCTACGGGCTTTGATGGTACCTGGTCCTCAGAACTTCTGAGTCTCAAGCACTGGGAATGGGATTTGTGGGAAGTGGCCCGCGAGGCCCGACGGCTGATGGTTGAATATGCCAGCTAAAAATTTCTAGCTACTGGCCAGTACCAGCGGTAGCCTTTGGGCAAACTGGAGACTTCCCCGCTGGTGGTCTACGAGGCGGGGGCTGCCTCCTGGAGTGCCGACCAGGTCACCTCGTCGACTTCAATGCCTTCGGCCAGTTGTTGTTCTCGGCAACGGAACTCATGTTCACCCGGCACCAAGACCTCTTTGAAACCTGGGGCCGGGGGACACGATTTAAGATGTTCGACCAGGGCTTTCACCTGTTCATAGTAAGCGTCTGCTGCAGCAAATTTTTCAATGTTCATCGCCAGCATCGTAATGCCGTCACTGGCTGCCACTTCTTCTGCCCGACAGCAACCGGCACCAGAGAGGCCACCAGCCAGGATATCGATCATCACAGCCAGGCCAAACCCTTTGTGACCTGCTGATCCACCCAGTGGTTGCAGGGAGCCACCAGGAGCCGGCTCGTAAAGATCGTTCGGGTCTGTGGTCGGCTGGCCTTGGGTGTCGAGAATCCAACCTTCAGGGACTTGTTTTCCGCGGTTACGACAATCACGCACCTTTCCTTCCGGGGCAACCGAGGTCGCAATATCGAGTAAAATGGGGAACGCGCCAGTTGAAGGAGCGCCGATAGCAATGGGATTCGTGCCCAGGCGGCCAGCCGCTCCACCAAATGGTGCAACCCATTGTCCTCCCCCGCCTGCGTTGACCAGGATGATCCCGATCATTTCGGCATCGGTGGCCTGTTCGGCATAGGTGCCAATCCGCCCGCTGTGATAACAATTCGAGACCGTTACAGCAGCGACACCCATCTCGCGCGCCTTTTCAATTGCCAGTAACATACAGTCATAACCGGCAATCTGGCCAAAGGCCCGATTTCCAGCCAGGGAAGCCCCGGAGGGACTGTCGCTAAGGACCGAGGGGCGTGCCTGGGGATCAATCTCGCCACTGCGGATTGCCGCCAGGTATTGGACAATTCGCATGACCCCGTGCGAATCATGGCCTGCGAGGTTCGAGGCAACCAGGTGGTTACTAACAATTTCGGCATGGGCTGGTGGTGTTCCCGCTTTTGCAAAGGCTCCTGTGACGAGTTCGATAAGTTGTTGATGAGGGATTCGAGGCATGAACGGGTATATTCCTAAATGGGACCGTTTGGTGATCCATATGAATCAATCTGAAATCAAATGGCTCATCTTGGCCTTCATGAAATCAATGGAAGTTTGAATTGCTTCCAGTGGAAACGGGTAGAGCCAGACGTCAATCATTGTTGTTCCACTAAACTTGATATCTTCTAATGCCGTGATGACACCATCCAGGTCCATCTTTCCTTCGCCCAGTGCATAATGAACCTCGGGTGATTCAAGGTCGCTATCTGAGAAGTGCAAATGTTTGATGCGAGGGCCTAACTGATAGATGGCTTCAATGTAAGCTTCGGGGTGCGCCACCGCGAAGTGTGCACAGTCATAAGTGACTCCAAACTCGCTTGAACCGACACGATCACAAAGCTCCACAAGCCACTTGACGTTTGATCCCAAGGAGAAGGGATGAACCTCGAGCGACACGCTCACTCCCTTTTCCTTTGCGTAATTCATGACGGCTCGAAAAATCCCCGCAGTTTCATCGAGCACCCAGCCGTTGATTTCTTCCTAGCTTGCATCAGGAGGAATACGGCCTTCCCACGTGAGCAGTTGTTGGATACCAAGATTGACGCAAACGTCAACGTCGGCTTTCATTGCAGCGATGATTCCCGGGACTTGGTCCTTGGAAACCAGCGTGTCAAAGTATCGAGGAATCAAAGAGTTGTAGCGAATAAACCGCAGGCCGGTTGCCGCAATCTTTTTGCTAAACTCATTTCGAAGTCCCGGGGTGACACACAATTCGAGGGCAGGGGTACACAGTTCCAATCCAGTGATGCCTATTTCTACGAATTCTCTGAGCGCTACATCGAGCGGGCGACCATGAACGGGATTTTGCAAGGGGTTTGCGATAATGAGCATGGAGTGGGGTCCGCAATTTCACCGGTTGTTCAGTGCATGACCGCGATACGGTGACCGTAACAGAATCAGCCAGCAAATTGTCGTGCGGGCCGGAGATCATAATTCTGCATGGTGGTGCTGCTGATGTCTACCATCAATTTGAGGCGTTGCGCGACAATTCTGGGCGTCCAACGGCCTACTCAGAATAGATCTTTGGGCCACTCCGAGGGGATCTTTTCCCCGGGCAGTCGCTGAGAAAACGGTTGCGTCGAGAGCTTCAACAGCAAACGCCGCGATGGATTGCTCAATCAAGAATTGTTCCTGGACTGGGCCGAAGCCCGCTGGGTTGACGACCGCTGGCGGTTCGACTACTGTCGCCGCAGACCACATCGTACATTCGATTACCAGATTCCTGTGGCATTCGCCGCGTGCTGGTTTGCCTCGGTTGGGGCTACGCCCTCACTCCAGCAAACCAGTAGCCACGTGCACCCCGATTCTTTCACTAAGACTGGCACTAACAGTGGGGCACGGTCAGAATTTATGCAGTGGACACCCCTAATTATCACCGTTACTTGTGACCCTCAGATCCAAGATCCGAGGAATCCCCGTACGAAAGAACTTTTCAGCGTTGATGACATCGCGAAGGAGTATCAGGATGCCAACCTTGCCGGGGCAGTTATAGACCACGTTCATGGCATCTACTCGCGCGATCCGGTTGTGCAGGCGGATGGCAAGCAGTTACAGATTCCGAACATCGAAGACACGGCCACGATCATCCAGCAAATCCGTGCCGCTCATCCCCGAGTAACTATCCAGCAGGGGCTCGCCAGCATGCGGCCGGAGCAAAAGCTGGCACTTTGGGAAAAGATCGAACCGGAGATGAGTTCGCTCAATCTAAATTCACATGACGAGTACTTTGATCCGTATCCGACGGAGGTCAAGCCGCGATGTTGTTATTCGGTACACCCGATTAATGAGTTGCGGCAATACTTTCAGTGGTCCAAGCAATACGGCGTGAAACCGGAGTTAGAATGCTTCGACTCAGGTGCCTTCGATGCCGTCCGGATTATTCGCGAAGGTATCTTTTGGACGGACGACGACTGCATGGAAGAGGAAAAGGGCCTGCTGGATGACCCGCTGTGGTGTACATTCTTTTTTGGGTGGCCCGGGCAAAGTTGCCAGCCAATGACTGACCTTGCGCTATTCAATCAGGTCTACCACAAGCCGGCACAGTTGAATTGGTCCATGTCGTGCATGTCGCGCTGCCCCAAAGAGTATTGGGCGCAGATCAATCGCGGTGTGCTCAAGAACGGTCACATTCGGGTGGGCTACGAGGATTGCGGCAAACATCCCGATGGTGCTTATGCCAGCTGGAATGCCGACCTGGTGGATCGTGTGGTGCAGATGGCAAAACTAGTAGGCCGCCCGATCGCCACGGTGGAAGAGGCTCGTGAGATTATCGGTCTGCGGGCTGCCACTAGAGAAGATAACCACGAAACCGGGGCTGGCATGTCATCCTGAGAGGAACCTCCGGCGACGGAAGGATTTCGCCACAGTGTCGATTCTTCAGTCGCTAAAACGGGTTGTTGTCTTGATGGGGAATTGAAGAGCCAGGGTCGCGCCGGTACTGCCCGCCGCCAGGCCCGTGAAAACGTTTTCGGATGCAAGTCGCATGATCCGCTCCGCCCAGCCTGACGACACCCCAACGATTTGCGGACTGATCCACGAATTGGCCGAATATGAACAGCTCACGCACCAGGTCGTTCTTGACCAACAGCGGTTCCATGAGCATCTCTTTGGTTCACAACCTTGTATCGAGGCCATCCTGGCTGAAGAGAGCGGCAAAGTTGTTGGATTTGCGCTTTTTTTCAGTAACTACTCGACTTTTCTAGGGCGTCCCGGCATTTACCTCGAAGACTTGTATGTCAAGCCAGAGTACCGAGGCGCCGGTCACGGACGGGCGCTGCTGGCAGAGGTGGCCAGGTTGGCGGTCGAGCGGGATTGTGGACGCCTTGAATGGGCGGTCCTCAATTGGAATCAACCCTCGATCGAGTTTTACAACGGGTTGGGAGGAGAGCCCCTCGACGGATGGACCACCTATCGTCTTACGGGAGAGGCCCTGGAAAATTTGGGGCGGTCGGGTCCGTCGTGAATGGTACCGGTTGGCCGATTCGGCCAGTTGCCCGTGGCACCACAGGCAAACCCATTCACTCAAGAGCCCTGCCCCTGGGCCGCAGTCCTGCGGCGACGGCAAGTACCAACCCCAGCAGGAGCGAGGACGGCTCGGGAAGGGCCTGGCCGCTAACGGTGACGGAGTTGCCGAAGTTCTGTTGCCACAGATCGTAGTCGGCTTGCACAACGGTCGACGAGCCGGAACCGTTGCCGCCCAGCACAGCTGAATCACCACCCAGGTTGTCTTGCCACACGGTGTAATCGGCTGCATCGACCGTGCCGTTGTCGTTGTAATCGCCGTTGCCAACCACCACGCTCCCATACTGGCCGTAGACCAGGTAGCTCTGGCCCCGGTCAATCCCGCCCCCATTTGCAGTGGTCGCCCCGATCAACAGGTCGGCCAACCCATCCCCGTTGACATCACCTGCGCCGGAGACGGCGACGCCGGAGTTGTCACGGTTCGAGATCCCGTTGAAGGTGGCCCCGGCCAGTATGCCCCCCACGTCGGCCAGGTCCAGCGAGCCAGAGAGCAGGTTGCCGATCGGCCGGCCGTAGACCAGGTAGCTCTGGCCCCCACTCGTGCCCGCCACGTTCGCAAAGTCTGCCCCGATCAACAGGTCGGCCAGCCCGTCGCCGTTGACATCGCCCACGCCTGAGACCGAGACGCCCGCGTTGTCATAGTCGGCAATCCCGTTGAAGGTGGCGCCGGCCACCGTGCCCCCCACGTCGGCCAGATCGAGCGGGCCAGAGAGCAGGTTGCCGATCGGCTGGCCGTAGACCAGGTAGGTCTTTCCCCGGTTGGTGCCAGCTGCATTCGCTGAGTCTGCCCCGATCAACAAGTCGGCCAGCCCGTCGCCGTTGACATCGCCCGCCGTGGAGACGGAGACGCCGGAATGGTCATAGTCGGCAGTCCCGTTGAAGGTAGCCCCCGCCACCGCACTCCCCACGTCGCCCAAGTTGATGGAACCCGAGAGCGGGTTGCTGCCGAGCCGGCCGTAAACCAGGTAGGTCTGGCCCCGTTCGCTGCCAGCCACATTCGCAGAGTTTGCCCCGATCAACAGATCGGCCAGCCCGTCGCCGTTGACATCGCCTGCCGTGGAGACGGAGAAGCCGGAGTGGTCATAGTCGGCAATCCCGTTGAAGGTAGCTCCCCCCACCGCACCCCCCACGTCGCCCAAGCTGATGGAACCGGAGAGCGGGTTGATGCCGAGCCGGCCATAAATCAGGTAGCTCTGGCCCCGTTCGGTGCCACCTGCATTCGCCTTGTAGGCCCCAATCAACAGGTCCGCCCGCCTGTCCCCGTTGACATCGCCCGAGGTGGAGACGGAGAACCCGGAGTTGTCGAAGTCGGCAATCCCGTTGAAAGTGGCCCCGGCCAGCGTGCCCCCCACGTTGGCCAGGTCGAGTGAGCCGGAGAGTGGTGTGACGCTTAGCCGGCCGTAGACCAGGTAGCTCTGGCCTCGCCTGGTGCCATCCACATTCGCAAAGTCTGCCCCGATCAACAGGTCGGCCAGCCCGTCTCCGTTGACATCGCCCGCGCCTGAGACGGAGATGCCGGAGTGGTCAGAGTCGGCAATTCCGTTGAAGGTGGCCCCCGCCAGCGTACCCCCCACGTCGGCCAGGTCCAGCTGGCCGGAGAGCAGGTTGCTGTTCGGCTGCCCGTAGACCAGGTAGCTCTGGCCCCGGTCGCTGCCACCGGCATCTGCAAAGTCTGCCCCGATCAACAGGTCGGCCCGCCCGTCGCCGTTGACATCGCCAGCGCTCGAGAGGGAGATGCCGGCGTGGTCATAGTTGGCTATCCCGTTGAAGGTGGCCCCCGCCACCGTGCCCCCCACGTCGGCCAGGTTGATGGAGCCCGAGAGTAGTGCTGCCAACGCTGGTGCCCGTGGAGCAGCCAGTTCGCCAGCCATTCCCATCATCCCGGCAACCACCAAGGAGACTCCTCCCGCTCGCCAAAACCGCACCGCACGTGTGGTGCGATAGCTGTGTCGAAAAACGGCAACAAAGCGGTCGCGCAGCGAATCGGTGACTCGGGTTTGTTTTCTCTCCGTGCACATCTCGGTTGTCCTTACGTGATCACTGAGCTATGCCCCAGAGATCCGTGCACCTACCGGGTCTACATCACCACGGATGAGGACCGTCGTCCTCACCCAGGCCAATATTTCATTTCTCCGGCCCACTTCAACACTTCAGGTACCAACTCGTTGTCAAATGAGGTTGTGCCGGAGCCAGCTACCGCGTTGCTGGTGATGTTGGCTTCTGCCAACGCGGTAATAAGGCACCTCGTCTCACGGGTAAACCAATATGCGTGTCACTCCGCCGCAATCCTGAAGCAACGGCAAGCACAAGCCCCATTAGCAGCAACGCGGAAGGCTCGGGAATGGCCCTACCGCTAACGGTTCGGTAGTTGCCAAAATTTTGTTTCCATAGATCGTAGTCGGCTTGCACGACCGTTGCCGAACCGGAACCGTTGCCGCCCAGCACAGACGAATCACCACCCAGGTTGTCTCGCCACAGGGTGTAATCGGCTGCATCGACAACGCCGTTGCCGTCAAAATCGCCCAGCAAGGCGGATGCGATTTCGAAGAACGAGACCGCATGCGCGGGCAGTTGCACGACAATTTCCAGAATGCCCGAGCTATCGACCGCATAGGTAGCCGTGCCCATGTCCATGTCGTTAGCCATGGCCTGGTAGGTGGCGTAGTTGGCGTTCCACAGCGCCAAGGCGTCGGGATCGGTTAATCCCACCAGGGGTTTCATGTCATACTGCGAATAATTCCCCGGGCGTGCAAAGCCTGCGGAATCAATGAGCCACTGCGTGCGGTAGTTGCCGTGGTCTTTGTCGATGCGGGTCTCTGTGACTTTGTAGTCGCCCGGCGCAAGATCGGTGAGCCGGACGCGATAGTCCGTTGGCGTCGACGAGGTGCGCCAGTAATGGTAATTGGCGAGCATCACTTTGGTCGACGACCCGTCGGTTGCGGCTAACGCTGTCACTTCGTTATTTGACAGCGGCGTTCCGGAAGTTACCGGGATGGTGATTTTTGTCATACCGTCCATGGTGTCGAGTATTTCGAGCACGTTGCGCATCGGTTGTGGGAGGTCGGGATCGCCTGGCTCCCACAGCGAGCCCACATCCCAGTTCTCGTCGATCATCTGTTGTGCCAGGTACGCGAAGTGCGTCGCACCCCACTCCGTGCCATCGACGCGTGCCCACAGCGTCTTGTTGTTTTCGTCGACGCCAACATAACCCTCGTCAATGCCCAGCGGGATGTTGTCGAACATTGGATATGGGGCCAACGCGGCGCGGATAGCCGACGTATCGACACTCAGGACGTTGGGACCCGACGATTGGTTGACGCGCCAGGGTGAGTACAACGAGAACGTTACGCGGTCGGGTGTTTCGGTGTGCTCGTCGCCAATCGAGAAGATGCCATTTTGGATGCGGTTGGCGAATGGGACAAGCCAGGTGCCATAGGTTCCCGGCGCGTGGCGCATCAGGTTGCCTGGAGAAATACGCACATCCGCATTAGCCTTGCGCGCGCCTGATACGGTGTAGTCATAGAACTTGAACCACTCGTCGGCGCCCGCGACCCACCACTGTTCATTATCCTGCTCTGTCATGAAACGGTACCGCCACGACGCCACTTCGTCGTGGCCATACTTGGTGTTCAGGTCATCGAAGAACGCGGTGACAAAGTCGCGGTAGGTGTCCCACTTGCCTGGCGCAGGGCCGTAGATCATCGTGTTGTAGAAACCGATAGTCTGATTCGATGCTAAATCAATCGGGCAATTCCCCAGGGTGAGGTACGGTTTCAGGCCGGCCGCAAGCACCGTGTCGATGTTGACCTGCCCCCACGGGTGAAACCAACGTTTAAGTTACATTCTTGGGGTTTTCCTTTAACTGCTTGTGGAGCGTAGCGGAACAAGCAGTTAAAGGCAGCATCGTCTCCGGGGCTGGGGCAC
>CAUZEA010000145.1:0-11687 GCA_963578605.1 Planctomycetota bacterium | reverse complement strand
CCCGCCATGTATAACGCAAATACCACACTCACCGCCGAGATCACCAAGTCGATGCGTCAATTCGACTTTCTGGAACTCAAATCGAAGCCTTGATCGGCACTTTCCCTCATCACCAAGGTTTTTTGGATTTGTGAAGCAATCCCAGGATCCGCGTCGGTACCGCTTCGAGATATAGTTCGACATGAGTATGCCCATGCAATTGCCGATACCCATCGTGGACTCATGCGATCCAGCCAATTTCGCAGGGCTTTCGGAAAGCATCATGACAGTGATTCACCGTCGGTGTATTCACCTTTAAGCTAAACCTGCCTCCGGTAGCTGGCAAATCCCCATTGCGACTCTCCGTTTTGACTGTAGCGGACGGGAAACCGTTGTTATCTGGACCCGACTCCCGGTTGATGAAGTTTTCGGGGTGCCCTACATTCCACTCCACCTCCGGGAAGGACATCCTTCGTTGATAAGAGAGACCACGATGAACCGACTCGCGATCGACGCCGATCTGGGCAAACACCAGATCAGCCCCCATATCTACGGCCATTTTGCTGAACATTTGGGCCGTTGTGTTTACGATGGGTTGTGGGTGGGGGAGGATTCGCCCATCGCCAATACGCGCGGCATTCGCAACGACGTCGTCTCGGCGCTACGTGCCCTGTGCATACCCAATTTGCGCTGGCCAGGCGGTTGCTTCGCCGACGAGTACCACTGGATGGATGGAATCGGCCCGCGAAACGGGCGACCCACCATGGTCAATACCCACTGGGGCGACGTGACCGAGAACAACCACTTTGGTACCCACGAGTTCATGGACCTGTGTAACCAGCTCGGCTGTGAACCGTACATCTGCGGCAATCTGGGAAGCGGCACGGTGCGGGAAATGCAACAATGGATCGAATACCTGACCGCCCCGGCCGGCCCCATGGCCGAACTCCGCAAGAAGAATGGCCGGGCCGAGCCCTGGCCGATCCGCATGTGGGGCGTGGGCAATGAAAACTGGGAGTGCGGGGGTGGCATGCGGCCCGAGTACTACGCCGACGAGTATCGGCGCTACGCGACCTACTGCCGTAACTTCGGCCCCAACCAACTCTACAAGGTGGCCTGCGGTCCGTGCGGCGGGGACTACCGGTGGACCGAGATCTTGATGCGCCAGGCGGGAAAGTCCATGCAAGGCCTGGCCCCGCATTACTATTGTGGCAGTGGTAAGGCAAGCATTTCTGCGACCAGGTTCGAAGAGGTGGACTGGTTCTTCCAGCTGAGCAATGCGCTCCGCATGGAGGAGCTGATTCTCCGCAACGTAGCGCTCATGGACCAGTACGATCCCGACAAAAAGGTCGGCATGTTGATCGACGAGTGGGGCACCTGGCATGCAGTGGAGCCCGGTACCAATCCGTATTTTTTGTATCAGCAAAACAGTTTGCGCGATGCCCTCGTCGCCGGGGTTACCCTGAATCTCTTTAACCGTTACTGTGAGCGCGTAAGTGGCGCAAATATCTCACAAATGGTCAATGTACTGCAGGCCATGGTCCTTACCGAGGAGGGAAGTGAGCGGATATTGCTCACCCCCACGTACCACGTTTTCGAAATGTTCAAGGGCCACCAGGATGCCACGATGCTGCCGGTGGACCTCGGCTGCACGGAGTACACCTGTGACGATGAGACGATTTTACCAGGTTGCGATTCAGCATCGAAAGGCGACCAGGACCCCCCGCTGCTGACAATCACCAATTTTAATGCGGGATGTTGTCCCGAACAAGACTCGCGAGGTGAAAAATCAGCTGCCCTTCCACATGCAATCCCTGCACTCCACGCTTCAGCATCACGGCGCGACAATGGCCAGATACTGGTAACGGTGTGCAATCTCGATCCAAGCTCCAATCACGAACTGACCTGCGATATCCGAGGTGCCGAGGTCAAAGATTTTTCCGGTCGAGTACTGACGGCTGGCGCAATCACGGCACACAACACCTTCGACCATCCGGAGCAGGTGGTACCCGTGGAATTAACAACCGCAAGGCTCCGGGGAAATGAGCTTCGACTCCAAGTACCGGCCAGATCGGTGATGGCGGTGGAGGTGCGGTAAAGGATGGCCCCTGGTGATTTGGCTGACAAGAACCGCGGCTCTCTTTGCTCGATACTTATCTGTTATAAACACCTGCCCTGGGCCGCCACGGATTTTCAGCCGCTCCGGGATTGCACACCTGTACCACTCCTACCAGTAAGCAATCGGGAACCTGTATGCGATCAACGCCTTCGCCCCTTCGACCGTTTTTGAGTATGGCGGTAAGCCTTCTGTTGCTCGCGGCCTCGAGCGTCCCACTCCATGCGACGTCGATCCACCCGAAACTGGTCGAGTCACACGTCACCAACCCAAATATGATCCACGAAATCTCCAAATTTCGCTCCGGGGCAGGGCACGATTTTTCCTACGATGCGAGCTACGTGTACGCCGGGGAGTACTTCAGCGCAACCGATGCCACTGAGCCAGACAGTAGCATGAAGCACTACTTTGCACCTTACGACTCGACCAAAGGAGATCAGGCGACTGTGCCCGTTTACGCTCCTCTGGACGGTATGATTACCCGAGTCACCGACGAAACGCACCCCGAGGATGCCACGCTCACCAACAAGCGGATCGAACTTACGTCCTCAGATGACTCCAGTTATACCGTCGTGTTGTTCCACGTGAACCTGGTCGAGGCGTACCCGCAAATTCTCAATGACTGGCCGGTAGAGGCCTGGCCCGCGCACCAGCCGGATGACCCCTCGTACGACACTACCAATGTCTCGGCCGGCGACTTGCTGGGCTATGCCGACATGCGGTTTTCCTACGATTTTGATGTCGCGGTGCTCTACGCAATATCTTCCACAGAAAAATACTGGGTGTCGCTGTTCGATCTGATGCCCGACTCGTTGTTTGACCGATATGAAAACCGTGGAGCAACCCGCGCAGCGATGAGCATCAGCAAGGCCGAGCGGCTGGCAAACCCCGTCACGTGGTGGGATCGTCGCAACGACAATGACTGGGTTACCCTCAACCAGGTGCCTGAAGGTTCGTCCCTGAGCCTACTGGTAGCCGGCCTGTTGATGCTCGATCTGTCGATTGGCCGCATCGCCTTTCGGTCCTGATTCGTGCCACCGCGGTGACAGGCGGTGACAGGATGTGACGACGCCAGTGCCAGAAAACGCACTTCTCAAGCCAGGGATTTCTCATGGGTTCAGGTTCCAGCCCCGGCTGTTTCGAGAATACGCCCTATTTCCCTCGCTTGCCGCATATGATAAGATCAGTGTCAATGTAGGTGAGAAATGACGTGAGCCCCAACGTTTTCGGGTTGTTCTCGTTCTAGTCACCCAGCGATTTGCGTCATGGCAAGCCTTTCCACAAGCCCCCATCTCAAGTTGCGGTTGGTTTTCTCCCTCTGTCGTTCGACCGCGATCTTCCTTGACTGAAAGGGGTTCTTAGTGAAGAAGTGACGGTCTGAGTGTGTATTTTCTTTTTTTCAAGGAGTGGTCGTATGGCACAAGGCACCATCATAAAGCTGATTGCTGACAAAGGTTTCGGATTCATCAGTGGAGAACAGGGAGAGTTGTTCTTCCATCACAGCGCCCTCGACGGAGTGACTATCGAGACACTGAGTGTTGGGCAGGAAGTGACCTACGAAGAAGGTAGTGGCCCCAAGGGACCGCGCGCCGAGAATGTCCGGCCGACATAAACTGCCCACGCTTCACTGAAGTCTGTGGCAACTGAAAACAGGAATACGTTTATGGCTAAAGACCAGGACACGTTTGCTAAACGGCGCCGCGAGGTGGAAAAGAAACACAAAGCTGAGGAAAAACGGGAACGACGCCGCAAGAAGAAAGAGCAAGCCGACAACCCCACCGACACGGCGGACACAAACACCGCCGCCGATGATACCACCGAGCAGTAGGCATTACCAATGCTGTATCTTGCAATCATCCAAGCCTTCTCAGCACGCGGCGTCGGGGATGCAACTGGTGGGTGAAATGGTAGATTGGAAGTGAATCCAAATTCATGAGTATCAAAAAGCCTATTCCTGTCATTGCTGATGAGAACTACAACCTGTGTCCCGTCTGCGGAAAACGATCCTACTCGGCTGCTGGCATGCATCCACAATGTGCTCAAAGTCAGGCCGAGATGGCACAAAAAGAAAAAATGGCAGCAGAGAAAACAGTAGAGGAGAAACTGCCTGCGAAAGCCCCGCGTCAACAGCTCTCCTGGAAGAAAAAGTGCCCAAAATGCGATGCCGACATTCACATACGAAAAAAAATCTGCTCCTGCGGTCACAACTTTTCTGGCCGATGATAACGGGCTGATTACTCCTTGTCACGATTGGGTATCATCAGGTATCATTAGGTGCAGTGCGATCGGCATAAGTTTCACGTTTGTTCAAGGGAAGATAGAAATGCCAGTAGGTAAGATTAAAAAGTTGGTTTCGGACCGAGGTTTTGGATTCATTGAAGGTGACCAGGGTGAGCTGTTCTTCCACCATTCGGAAGTCAGCGACACAACCTTTGAGGAACTCAGTGAAGGCCAAACGGTGGAATACGAGATCGGGCAAGGCCGCAAAGGTCCGTGTGCGACATCCGTACGCGTAACCGGCTGATTACGGATCACCGCCGGCGACAGCCTGAATCTTCGGGTTCCGGTACGATCCGACAGTCCAACTCCCGGACGTGTCTAGTTTGCGTGCTGCGCTTAAATCGTAAGAGGTAAGCGCAAGACCGGCATGGGCTTCAGCTATGTCGTGTCCATCCAACTTCGATTGCAGCGGCCACCAGGGTGACTCGACGTTGTCGATGACGACAAATTTGCCCGCTATTTAGCTCTCGACCGCGACGGATTCTCCTGCTCCTGAGACATCCCAACGACGGTCTCTCGGGGTGCGATCTTTCTGCCCCAGTTGGCCGGGCGTTTCTGTTCGGTCGCAAGCCGAGGCGAAATTGGTTACATTTGCTCAAGGGATCCGTTTGTTGCTGGGCCGTTACCCCATCTTTGTACCGAATCTCCGACATGGCCGCCCCAAGCCCGACATGGCCGCCCCAAGGCAGTAAGGTGGTTTCCAAAAAACGATACCACATTTTTCAGATTGCTCCAAAATCGTCACGACCAACCCACGGGGCTACACATGCAATACAACACGATTCTTCGTCCAACCATAAGCCTGGAGCAAAGATGCTTGACCCGGTTACGTCCGGTTTGGCTGACCATCGCCTTATTGCCACCCATGTGGCTCTGCACTCTTGCCGCTCATGCCTATGCACAATCAAGTGAGAAGACGGCGCCGATCACTCCCAAGAACGGCGTTATCCAGTTATTCAACGGAAAAGACCTCGACGGCCTCTACACCTATCTGGAAGACACCAAGTACGAAGACCCTCGTCAAGTCTTCACCGTCCGCGATGGGCTCCTGGTAATTTCAGGGGATGGCTACGGTGGTGTGACCACTCGGCAGACATACCAGAACTACCATCTGGTTTGTGAGTTCAAGTGGGGCCAACGAACCTGGGGAGGACGCAAGCAGCGTGCCCGCGACAGTGGAATTCTGGTGCACTGCAATGGTCCGGACGGCAGCTTTTCGAACAAATGGTTAACGTCGATCGAATCCCAGATCATCGAGGGGGGCATGGGGGACTTCATCGTCGTAGGTGGCGTCGATAAGGAAGGCAAATCGATACCGATCACTTTGACGGCCGAAGTAACCACCGACCGCGACGGAGAAACCGTCTGGGAAAAAAGTGGCGAGAAACAAACTTTCCACGGAGGTCGGATCAACTGGTACGGGCGAGATCCAGACTGGCAAGACGTGCTGGGGTTTTGCGGTGCTAACGATATCCCGGACCCAAGTGACGGCTGGACCCGCATGGAAGTGATTTGCAACGGGAGCGACGTCCAGATTCTCGTCAATGGAGTGTTGGTGAACGAGGGAACTGACATAAATCCAAGTTCGGGTAAGATTACCATTCAAACTGAGGAAGCCGAAATCTTTGTCCGTCTCTGGGAACTCTGGCCACTCGATACAGGGCCAACCGACAAGGCGCAGTAACGACGTGACGGGACCAGCAGTAGGATTCAAGAGGCTGACACATGGCCGGGTACGTGTCCCACCAAGTCGGGTGACCCACGGCAGCGCAAGGCACCCATGTCGAAGTAATCGACGCGGGTGCCGTCTGCAGCTACGCTAACTTCTGCCGTGTTACGGATACCCCCAAGAGATTGATCATTTTTATCATTTGGAGACACTTGCCGTGAAAGCCGTACGCTACGACGGACCGTGGAAGATGACGATGGTCGATCTTCCGAAACCGTCGCCCGGACCGGGAGACGTCTTACTCAAATCCGAGGCAGTCGGCATCTGTGGCAGCGACGTCCACGGTTTCACTGGCGAAAGCGGCCGCCGAAAACCGGGTATGATTATGGGACACGAAATCGCCGGACGCGTGGAGGAACTCGGCGATGGAGTCGATTCCCTTGACGAAGGTGATGTTGTCGCTGTCTACAACCTTGTTTCCTGCGGAAAGTGTACGTACTGCCTTGAAGGACGGGAACAGATCTGCCCGGAAAAACGCATAATTGGCGTCAACTCCGGCGAGTGGGGCGCGATGGCAGAGTACTTCACCTTTCCGGCGACCGGTCTCTTCAAACTCGCTGAAGGAGTGTCAGCTGCGGTCGGCTTGCTCGCCGAGCCCATCGCCGTTGGCATGCACGCGATCGGTCACATGGATCCCGATCCCAACGACACTCTTGCGGTGGTCGGCGCAGGCATGATCGGCATTGGAGTAGTAACCGCCCTGAAACACCGTGGTGTCAAGCATGTGTTCGCGATCGATCCCCTCGCGGAAAAACTTGAGGTGGTCCGGAAAGTCGGTGCAGAAACGATTCAAGTCGGCAAGCAGGACGCGGTGCAGGTCATCCGCGATGCCACCGAAGGCAAAGGTGTCCGTGGCGCGTTTGAAGCTGTCGGTACCGGTGAAACCGTACGCGCGGCCTACGATCTCTGCGGGGCGGGAGCCACCCTGGTGATCATCGGCAACCTCGGTCAAGAGTTCACGCTGCCCCTCCAGGGGGTGACGAGCAACGAAACGATCATCCGGGGCTCGTACGCTTTTACGCGGGACGACTTCGCCAACGCCGTCGAGCTCATCAACAGCAAGCAGATCATGCTCGACCATCTGATCACGAACTCGTGCAGTCTCGAAGAGACGCCCGAAGTGATAACCAAGCTTGCGAAGGGCGAACTACAGGAAATCAAGATGGTAATCTACCCCTAGGAAGGCCCGCGGAATGCCAGGTGTGCAATACGCCAATCTGAACTTCGGCACCTTTGTTAATTTGAGCTCACCGCAACCGAACTTCTAAGGTTGACAACGCGGATCAAGTCTTACAGATGAGGTAACTCAGTTATCCGGATTTGGATCCTGACCTGGTGATAATTCCATGATCGCCGCCACGCTATCGCCTTCCAGAACGCGGCTAAACGTGCGCAAACACATCACGACGCCATGCTCTTTTGAGGTCATCGTTTCGCACCGGTCACCCAGGTGATCGCACACCTGGCCAAGCGACTGGCCCACTTCGACAACCTGGCGCAACTTCACCGCAGGCTCGAAGAAACCACGGAAGGGTGCCGGATAGTTAAGCTGCACGTGACCACTTCCAGTGCGGTCATCTTCAACAAGAAACTCGACCATGCTGGCCGGAGCTGGTCGGTTGATCATCTCCAACTCGCCCATGACATTGAGACAACCTTCAAAGTAAGCCTTCACACCGGCCGGATCACATTCACCGGCACCCAGCCATTCGGCGTAAATAGCGGGTACGTTGGCGTCGCGCGCTATTGAGAGCGTGCGGCCATCGAGGCTCGGCGTTGTACCCCAAATCAACGGCATGTTGAACGCCCGGCACATACGCCGTTGTGTGTCCAGCACAGTCGGATCGGGATGCAACGTGTAACCCGCCATGGGACCCATCCGCATCACCAGCCCCCCGCTGTGTAGATCGATCAAATAGTCGACCGAGCGGATCATTTCACTGACCGCAACCGCAACACGCTCTGTGACGGAACCATCTGGCCTGCCGGGACATGTCCGTGCCAGGTCCAGCCCGTCCTCGGCACACCGTTGGCCTCGCCAATAAGCTGCTTCATTGACGACGGGCACCACGGTGACCTGTCCGCACAGCTCACCCGTGTCCACTTCACGGATCAACCGCTGAATCGCTGCCATCGATTCAAACTCATCACCGTGAACTCCGCCTAGAATCAGCAGGTGCGGTCCGTCGCCGGTTCCCGTGAGCGTTCGGGTCACCAGCTTGATCGGTTCACTCATAGCTAGTTAAGTCACCTTATGGAGTTAAGTCACCTTATGAATAGGTGTCGAGTCACTGATTGGGAACAAAAAACGTGGTACTTCCAGACGGATCCGGGTTATCGTAGGCGCTGTTATAGCCTTCTTGCAAATATGCTTGATGGTACTTGTCAAGCTTGTCCGGATCGAGTTCCACGCCCAGTCCGGGACGATCGTCGACCGCGATACGACCGTCGTCGATTTTGACCGGCTCCTTGACCACGTCGTCCGCCATCATGTGATTGTACGTCTGGTGCGCATACATACACGCAGGGCTGACAGCCAACACCTGTGCCGCAGCCCGCGTGGCGATCGAAAGCGGTGCAAAACTGTGATAAACCAGCGGCAATCCCGCAGTCTCACACATGGTCGCAGCACGATGGAAATTTCCAATCCCACCAGCCTGCCACGGGTCGGTCATGATCACGTCGGCTGCCTCGGCCCGCAGGATGTCCAAAATATCCCAGTTAAGCCAACTGGACTGGTTGGCGGCGATGGGCACCGGGCTGCGTTTGCGAAGCGCCGCCAACTCACTGATCGCACGCATCCGTAGCGGCTGTTCGATGTATTGCACACGCAGGTGCGCCATCGCGTGCGCCATGCGTATTGCATGCCCGGGCGTCCACGACTCGTTAGGATCGCAGCGGATCTCCACCTGATCACCCCCGCCGCGGCGCAGCGCTTCAATCGCTTCCAGGTCGCGATGCATGCCCATGCCGACCTTCGTGTAAAGGGTCCTGTAACCCTGCGACGCCATACGTCGCGCATCGGCTTCGATGCGGTCTGGCGTGGTGTGCTGCACAAAACCCATGATCTCAATATGCTTGCGGATCGCCCCGCCAAACAGGCCATGCACCGCAACGCCCAACGACTTGCCGACAATGTCCCAGCACGCCATTTCAATGCCAGCCAGTGCTGCGTTGCCCAAATACGGAAAACTTACGTAGCCGCCGAGGCTTTGCATGTCCAGCCAGAGATGATTGACCCGTCGTGGATCTTGTCCGACCAGGATTGACCGGACGCTGTCGATCACTGCCAATGTGACCTGCGGCGACGGCGCAGGCACTGATTCGCCGATACCGACTGCACCGTCGTCGGTGGTGATCTGCACCACGATGGCCGTAACGCCCTCGCGCCTGCCCTGGGACCAGTACTCCGGTTCGGTAAATGCAATCGTAACCGGCGTTGCCTCGATGGACTGAATCTTCATGTCAACCTACCTTGGAGACTTCTCACGCGTTTCGTAGATATCGTCCCTGAGCACGGCCGTGGCAGCGTCGCTGGAAATTCGGCTGCAGTAGTTTTCCATCACCACCAGGTTCAATGCCGAGATGGGATAGTCGATGTTCGCCGAGGCCTTGCAGCACGGCCATCAACCACTGATACAGTTTTAATTCCCAAATGGCTGACACGGGCACTCCGGCATTCAATCGCAGCCGATTCCCGTGGGTTAAGGGGCGATTTTATCCGATCGCTGACACCAGGTAAGGTCGCATAAATTTCCGATTTCAAAGCATACGACATTCGGGAAGATTGTAGCATTAAATCCGACCCTGGCAATGCAACCGAAGTACCATCACCCAAGTCACCGTTGCTACGTCGCATGGCCATTTTGACGTGGAGGGTGTTTTACCTGATAGCCTTCACAAGTGGTGGTGAGGAAATCATGACGGGTAACTGGGGCTGGATCGGAGGTGCGCTACTCGCGGCAGTTGGAGGACTGGTCCGATTTTGGCCCTGCTACATTCCTGCTACTCAACGAACAGGAATAGAAACTACAAAGTTACCGCCTCTGCGATCAGGAGACAAAGAAAAGAGACAACTTGCCAAACCGTTGTACTGATGCTAGACAGTCGTTCATGAGTTTATCTCAACTCTTAGAGAAACGCTTACATAAGCAAGGCCCCGTGCGTGTTGGTCTCATCGGTGCCGGAAAATTTGGATCGATGTTCCTGACCCAGGTGCCCACGACGGTGGGAATCGAAGTAACCTGGATTGCAGACCTGGACCCTCAACGTGCTCGCAACACGTGCCGCATTGTCGGCTGGGAGGCCCAGCGAACCTCGGCCACGCAATTCACCGATGACAGCCTTGTGCTCATTGTAGCCGATGACGTCGACGTGGTAGTCGAAGCGACCGGAGATCCGTTGGCTGGAGTCACTCACGCGCGGGCGGCGGTCGGCGCAGGGAAACACCTTGTGATGGTCAATGTCGAGGCCGACGTGCTGGCCGGACCGGCACTCGCACGGGAAGCCGAAGCTGCTGGCGTTGTTTATTCCATGGCCTACGGTGACCAACCGGCGCTCGTGTGTGAGTTGGTCGACTGGGCGCGAACTTGCGGATTCGAGGTGGTGGCGGCGGGGAAAGGGACCAAGTATCTCCCCGCCTATCACAACTCAACGCCCGATACTGTTTGGGAACATTATGGGCTGACGGCACCCCAGGCTGAAGCTGCAGGGATGAATTCGCAAATGTTCAACTCGTTCCTCGACGGGACCAAGTCGGCGATCGAGATGGCTGCGATTGCCAACGCCACGGGACTGACCCCTGCTCCGAATGGTCTGGCCTTTCCTCCTTGTGGAACCGATCAGTTGCCTCACGTCCTGCGGCCCCCGGAGGATGGAGGACAGCTCCACCACAAGGGACAGGTGGAAGTTGTCTCATCGCTCCTGCGGGACGGTCAGCCCGTGTATCGCGATCTGCGATGGGGAGTCTACGTCGTTCTTGAGGCGCCCTCTGCGTACGCAGCAGATTGCTTTCGGCAGTACGGCCTGGTCACCGACGACACTGGGCGTTATGCGGCGACTTATAAACCGTACCATTTGATCGGCCTGGAACTCAACATCTCTATCCTTTCCGCAGCGCTTCGAGGTGAGCCGACCGGATGTACGGTGGATTTCAGTGGTGACGTCGTTGCCACCGCAAAGCAGAACCTGACAGCCGGTGAATTCTTAGATGGCGAAGGTGGCTACACCGTGTGGGGAAAACTGATGCCCGCCCGCGACAGTCTGGCACTCGGTGCACTGCCGATTGGACTTGCCAATAACGTGAAGATCCGACATGACATTCCGGCCGGGCAGCTGGTACGCTGGACCGATGTGGACCGGGACCATGCCCCCGAAGCTCTACACGTTCGGCAGGCGATGGAAAAGGCGTACCGAGATCAGTGGCATTTGTGCAACCGAGTGTAATCACGCTCAGGCTGTGTCAGCCGATGCCGCCATGCGCCGGTTCAGTGGGGGCCCGGCAATATCCCACACACCTTTCGCAATACTGGCGACACGACAGGCCTGATATCGCTGAACGTGATTCCGGGGCGATTCGCGGCC
>CAUZEA010000144.1:0-11875 GCA_963578605.1 Planctomycetota bacterium | reverse complement strand
ATGCTGAGTGTCTCGATTTTCGAGAAAACACCGCTACAGGAGCTGTTTTCGCAAATCGATTACAATAATCCACTACCCCCTCGCCCTAACCAGTTGCTACTATTCGACTAACGTTGGGACACTACTGACCCAAAATGACCCAATTGAACTTGCTGACGGTGATAATAATTGTTCGACGCAGGCAAGGGACGGGGGGAAATAGTTGTAAGTTTCTAGATTGTTTGTCATAATAACAGCTGCGTGGTGATGGTCGGCTGCAACGTACTTATCGCATCGCCCATGAGTGATTGGTACGCTGCTGTATCCTGACGGTTGTTTCCCGCACCGAGGGAAGGGGATTTGACAGCTCTGTTTTGGGGGAATTGTTAATGTTCTCAGGGAAATTCAACTTACCAGCAATGCTGGTGATATCTTTGGCGTTATGTGTCTCCTCTCGGGCGTCTGCAGCGCCTGTGGGCAATCCGGTTGTTCAGCTCGATTACTTTCAAGCCAGTGGCTTGGAGGATTTGGCTCCTGGCAATCGCGACGGCATCATCTTAGAAGGTTCGGCGGCGGAGCTCGTCGCCCCGTCGGGAGAAACTCCCGGTTATGTGAACCTCCCGGGTGGCGCGAACTCGCAAGTCATTTTACCGACAAAAGAAAACAACGATCTTCTCAACGGTCAAAGTCTACACGAGGTATCGGAACTGGCTGGTGGCGACGCGAGCATCGAAGTCTGGATTGATTTTGACCCTACCAATACCCTTGGGTCCGAAGATGGGAATAGCCGATTCAATATTTTCCACGCATGGTCGTTCGGGGGGTCCTATGCAACGTTGTACTTTGATAACCGTCAGCCCGATGCTCCCGAACACGTGGTTGGTGGATCTAAAGACAGTGATATCATCAACAGTAGCTATCGTGGCGGTGATGCGATGCGGTCAAGCATGGAAGGCTTGCACCAATGGGTGTGGGCATTTGACGGTAACCAGCCAACCGCCAATGGAACGTGGACCATTTTTCGGGATGGTCAGCCCATGGTGGGTGACCCGCTTACGCCCTGGGGAGATGGCCTCGCAAGCGACGTCTACATGACTGGTCCGGGGGGTGCCAACATGTTCACGCTGGCCGGGGGCGGTGAATTTGCGGTGGGGGGCATGGTACCGGATGCGATTGGCAGCGGTTATGGGGAGTTTGGTACCGGTCCGATTGGTAAACTCTATCGCACGCTGATTTACGACACTGCCCTGTCGGCCGAGGACGTGAATGCAAATTATATGGACGGAATGGACCAGTTTGGCGGTGGGACCCCGGGTCCGGGAGGCGTTGTGGGTGACTACAACGAAAATGGCGTGGTTGATGCGGCCGACTACACGGTGTGGAAGGATAACTGGGCGACAGGATTTGCCCTTCCAAACGAAGATCCAACCGCAAGCTCGGGATCGGTAACCAACGAGGACTACGATATCTGGAAGGCAAACTTTGGCAACACTGCCGCTACGGGCAGTAGTTCGGGCAGTGGTGCAGTGCCGGAGCCTGGCAGTTTAACACTCCTGTTTTTGGCCGTAATTGGGACCGTGTTTTGCAGACGAAATAGTTGCTTTTAAGAATTGAAGGAGATCGAATCAGTAGCTGTTCAAGCTTGAATTACTTGGATTTTTTAACCGTTGTGATCTCGTGCAAGCTGATTTTTGTCGCGCGGCAAATAGTTTGCACTAATCGATGAAAGGATCGTCCTCATGAACATCAAAGGTATAGTAAGTTGGAGTGCGTTAGCCGGTTTCGCGTTTTTAGTGGTTTCTCCAGCAGTAGCAGGAACGGTAAACGACAACTTGATTCTGCTGCACGAATACTCAACTGGCAGCCTGGCAGATCGGGTTGGTTCGGTTGACGGAACGTTGGGCTCAGCCGCCACGTTGGTACAGCCCAGCGGGGGCAATTTGGGATACGTGAATTTGCCCGGCGGTAGGGGAGCAGGCGCTGACGGCTCGCATGTGTTGATTCCGGCTAATACCTTGAGTGACATGCTAGGGGACGAGGGGGACGCCACCATCGAGTTCTGGCTCGATCTCGACCAGATTTGTAAAACCTGTGACAACAAGTTCGGCGATGGTGACATTGGTACGTCAATGTTTATGCTGCTAAACCTGGTTTCAAAG
This sequence comes from Planctomycetota bacterium, assembly GCA_963578605.1. GTDB lineage: Bacteria > Planctomycetota > Planctomycetia > Pirellulales > Lacipirellulaceae > JAKVCB01. The sequence goes on along the minus strand of CAUZEA010000144.1, from coordinate 9,737 downwards.
GATGGCTCCCTGGTCAACGTTCAGCATGACACTCGCAATCACGATTTTCCGGCCATCAGCGGAAATCTAGGCTGGACTAAGGATTCAGACATCGTGAATAGCGCCTACGGTGGTTATGACACAGGCAACGATGGGGCCGGCTCCAATGGCGTGGCCTCCGATGATTTGGCAGGGTTGCACCAGTACGTCTTTACCTTCGATGGGGGGGCCGGAAGCTATGGCACCTTTACCGGGTATAAAGACGGTTTGCCGATTATCGACAAGACAGGGGCGGTGGAAAATTTTGAATACAAGTCGACCCTGGCCAATATCCTGGCGGCTGCTGGAGGTGGCAACTGGACCTTCGGTGGCAGGCACCCGGACAGCAACCGAGCATCACCCAAGGGTAAAGCCTACAAATTTGCGATCTACAAAGATGTCTTAACGGCTGCCGAAGTGACACAGAATTTTAATGCCGGACTTAATATCCCCGAGCCAACGGCATTGAGCCTGCTTTCGCTTGGAAGCCTGGTTCTGCTGGGTCGGCGACGCAGCCGATAACGCCCGGTGACGTTGTTCGCGAGTTTTCCAGCGGGGTCGATCGGTTCCAGCCGGTCGGCCCCGTTTTTTCGTCGGTGAAAATAGGTTGTGCTTTTAATAGCACTGCTGGGAAAACGCTCCGGGCAAATAACGGACCTTCACAGTCAGTGCTGGTTCGACTACAACTTTCCTCGTTGCTCAACGAAGAGCGGTTCGCGGCATACCCAATTTTTGAGCGCCCGCACGCCGGTGTCGGCTTAGCTCCAGTGGCGCCTTGCACTCTCCCGGTTTTGTGAACCCCAAGTGAAGTTAGTCGTTCGTTACCCCAGCCTCGTTGCGCTGGGACTGTTGTTGGCACTGAACGGATGCAGTGATCACGCTGGTGGTCGGCTCGCGGTCCAAGGTGAGGTGACACTCGATGGCCAACCGCTGGGCAGGGGCAGCATTTCTTTTCGTCCGGTTGCGGGAACCACGGGGCCGACCGCGGGCGCTGAAATCGTGGACGGAAGATTCTCGATTCCGCCTGGCAAGAGTTTGTTTGCCGGAAAGTACCGCGTTGAAATCACCGCAACTCGAAAGACCGGACAGCAGGTGAAGGATCCCACCTTCGGAGCGATGGTGGATCAGGTGGCTCAATACCTGCCCGGCAGATACAACCGCAGCACTGAACTCACAGCCGAGGTTAAACCGGGCGGGCCCAACGACTTTAAGTTTGACCTGACCTCCGGCCAGGCACACTCTGCAGATCCAGCGCGTTAGTCGAGTTCCGCTTCACGCAACCGGTTGCCGTCGTGGCAGCTTTTTGGTGCTTGTGTTCTAATGGGTTGTGTGCTGGCTGGTTCCGAAACATTGACCATCGGGAGAGGGAAAAGAGATGGGGTGCCTGCGAACGAAAAACAACGAACGGGATTTTGTAGTGCAACTAGCGTGCAGCTTTCTGGTCTGGCTGATCGTGTGTGTCAATGGCTTGGTGTGGTGGACTCGGTCTGCCGACGCCCAAAACTGGCAGGTCAAGCCAACTCTCCTGCAGCAAGGTCGCTACAGTGGTGATTACCTGCCGGATGAAGTTCTTGTCTTTCGGCGTCTATCGGCCCGGCGACAGGCTGTGTTGACCGGCGATCGTGACCCGGTCTTGTGCCGGGATTCAGCCGGGCAGCTCTACCTGGCAGGTGCGGGTGGCCATCTGCTCACCTCCGATGACGGTGGGCAGAACTGGCAGGCCCAGGCCGATATCGTGGTCGACAGCGTGGCCATCGGTGATGTGCAGGCCATGGGGGCCAGTGATGGAAAACTTCGAATTGCCTACGCAAAGGGCACAGGGCTGGGAATTGCAAGTTCCGCCAACGGCGGGGTTTCATGGCGACCTGTGGGCGCGATCGACCCGAAGCCTTACGAGGGGGCCAGCGCGGGCCATGGCGTGCCGATTGTCCAGTTGCAGGATGGGTCGCTTTTATTGCCGGTGACCCTCTGGCGAACTGCCGACGGCGAGAAGGTGTTTTTTGGAAGGCTGTACCGTTCGGCCGACGATGGTCGATCGTGGCAGGTGGTTTCCGAATTGGGCGAGGGTATTGCACAAGCGAATGTCTTGTCCTTGCCCGACGGCCGGTTGATGTTAGTGGCGTGGGGTCGAGGTCAAGTCGCCGGAGTTGAGCAGGCGGTCGACAACGTTGGGGTGGCCCACTCGGATGACAATGGCCGCACTTGGAGTGACTTCCAGGTTGTCACGCGCCATGGCGAACGAGGAGGAGAGCTTCTGAAACTTGCTGATGGGGCCATTGTTCTCGTTTATGAACAAAGTGGCCCGCCCTATGGGCCACGTGCTCTTATCAGCCACGATGGCGGGCAAACCTGGCAGCCGAAGGTTTATGTCCTGGGCTTTACGCGTTACACGTTTGGCAATGATTTGCCAGGATGGTGGCACGAGTCGTTCCCCTGCAGTAGTGGCGGAGGGCCCAGTTCGGTTGTGCTCGACGACGGAGTGATTGTAACCGCCTACGCGCGCGGTGCGACAACCACGCGCGATGAATTCCTGCAACAGCATGTCGGCCAGCCGGCATTGCAAGTGGTAAGATGGAAGCCGCGTGGACTCGAACTTCCACCGCCGGCCTTCCCTGCATTCACCGAGCCAGATGACCAGGGGTTGTTGGCCACCGGCCGGCTCCAGTTTGATCCGAACCTGCTGTGGGCTGGGGGCGATTACTTTACCGATTCGGAGATCCTTGTCTACCGTCGTATCGCAGGCAAGCATCTCAACCTGGGTGCAGGTTGGGGCCCTATCGCCTGCCGCACACCCGATGGCGATATCCTTGTCTGTGCCTGCACAGAAGCAGGGATTTATCGGTCTGGCGATGAAGGGCAAAGCTGGCAGCACACCCATACGCTTCATCAAGAAGTCTTGTCCTTTGGGGCTTTAAGGGACGGTACGCTCCTGGCGGGGTACACCCACGACGACGGACTTGGTGGAAAACGCAACGCGGTGTCGGTGGTCCGCTCTACTGACCATGGCCAGACCTGGAGTGAGCCGGTCCGCATTAATCCAGCCCCCTTCGACAGTGTTGGTCGTGGAAACAGCGAACGAATTATTGAGCTACCCGACGGAACTGTTTTGATGACGGTGGGTAATAACTGGTTGCAATCGATGTTTGAGGCCAAGCGCTTTATCTTTTGGGACCGCGTCTTCCGCAGCCGTGACGGAGGCAAAACATGGGGCGACTGGAGTTTTACAGGGGTCGATGGGATGGGGGCCTGCGAAACCAACATCCTCCGCTTGTCCTCAGGCAGGTTGCTGGCGGCCGTCCGTTACCAGCGGCCTGTGCTGCCAGACGACTTGGTCCGTGAAGGCCGATTCAAGAACGTGTTCGTTTGTGATTCGGATGACGACGGTTACACGTGGAGTCCGGTACGTGGAGTTTCTCGTGTTTATGAGTGCCCGGGTGATTTGGTGCAAACCCCCGGGGGGACGGTGGTCCTGGCCACAGGCCAGAAGAGCTCTCCCTACGGAGCGCGGGGCCACATCAGCCGTGATGAGGGCCAGACCTGGCAGGACGAAGTTTACATGCTCGGCTGGGGCATAAACGGGGGCGGGCACCCCAGTAACGTAATGCTAAAGGATGGTTCGATCCTGACACTCTACGAAATTGGCCGTCCTTACCGAATCGCAGGAACCATCTGGAAGCCCCTCACGCCCGAACAACTCAAAGCCGCGTTTCGCTAACGTGAAGTTGGTCGTCATACCCCCGGTGGTGTAAGCTGAAGGTGTGGGCAGGCAAAACCTGGCGACGGCCCTATTGGTTAGGGATCCGGATTTCATGCGTGACAGCAGGGCCGAGTGATGGAAATTCTTACGCGCCGTGATTTTACCAGCGTCGTGGGCACCGGGGCAGCCGCCTGGAGCCTTCTCCGCACGGGAATTTCCGACGGCGGTCCGTTGCCGGGACGAGGGGGGGCTGGCCGTTTGCTTTACACGAGTGACCCATCCAATATTGCCACAATGCAGGTCGGGCGCCACACCAAGCACGTTCCAACCGCCGAAGGAGCTCGCGCCGACCCGGCACGGGCCGAAGACCTGGTTCGTTGGGTCGACAACCTGGCCGACAATGGTGTCGACATCTACGCACAGGCAGTTTATTCGCAGGGCTGGTCGCTCTATTTTCGCTCACCGCAATTTGAATATGATGCCCGTCCCCAGCATCAACGCTTTGTGCCGATGATGGATGCGTGTGTCACGCCACTGGAGGTGCTGATCGATCAGGCCCACAAACGGGGAATGCAGTTTCTTGCCAAGTTTCGCATGAGCGATGGGCATGGCGGTAGTGGTCAGGGTGCGAAATTCATGCTTGAGAACCGGCAGTGGTGGCTCGAAGAGTTTCCCGGGCGGCTGGATTACTCGTTTCAGCCCGTTCGTGACTACGTGTTCAATTTTGCCGATGAAGTCGTGCGCCGTTTTAACGTTGATGGGTTGATGTTCAATTACATTCGCTGGCTGCACTGCTTTCCTCGCGAAGTTGCCCAAAAGCAGCAGCCGATCATGACCGGGTGGCTGGAGCGCATTCGCGAGATGCTTGACCGCAGGGGAGCGGAAAAAGGCAAGAAGTTAAAGCTCGCGGTGATGGTGCCGCTGACGCTCCAGGAGTGTCACCTGCTCGGTTACGACGTACCGACATGGGTGCGGCAGGGGCTTATTGATTATGTTTGTCCCTGTGATTTCAAGTACTCAGATTTTAGTGCGCCTTACGACACATTTGCCGAGTTGACCCGGTCAACAAATTGCCAGTTGTTCCCGTCGGTCATTCCGCTTGCCGATGGTCCCCTGCTGCTGAAACCAGAAAACTACCGGGCCCTCGCACAAAATTTCTACGGCCAGGGGGCTGACGGTGTGTCGGTCTTTAATTTCCAGTACCACTGGGCGCGACGGACTGGTACGGCCCGCTATCCGGGGCCGCCTGAAGGTTATCCTGCTGCCTTGAGCGTGTTGCGCGACCTGGCCGATCCGGCCAGGTCGGCCGCCCGGACAAGGGAATACCGGTACTTTCCCCTGTGGTTTGCCAGGGATGCCAATCAGAGTGTTGCCAATCGCCACCGGGTGGCTGCGAGCCGAGACGAGAGCCGGCGTTTGGTACTGCAGCGCGAAGTTGGAGCCCAGGGTAAATGCCAGTTTCGTGCCTGCGAACGGTTTTCCACTGGCACACGCGCCGTACTGTTCGTGAAGGCCCAGGGGCTTCAGGCTGACGACGAGGTGAAAATCGAGTTGAACGGCGCGCCGATTGAAGACTTTCAGCGGGTGTTTTACGAGAAAGGCCGCTTGCCGCGGTTTGGACGGGAATTGGGACCCTACAGCACAATCTGGTGCGACGTTACCCAACCGCCGTTGACCACCAAAGACAACGACCTGGTCGTTGAGCTTACGGCTCCTGGTAGTGGCGAGGGAGAAATTGTGATCGACGAATTACAACTGGTGGTCGTGCCCCCACTCGGCAAAAAATAGGGACTGAGTCGCAGGCCAATACGGAGATCTTTGGCCGACGGTCTGAAAGGCGCCAGGCGAGGCGGCTTGGCTGTGTGCAGTCGCTTGTCGCAACGAAATCTGGTGGTGGCCGTCCCGATTTTCTTGACCGGTTGCAGTATGTAAAATGGTCAATTATTGTGAGCAAACTTTTGTCGCGTTGGTCGAATTGCAGAGCCCCCTGAACTCACCGGAATTGTAATTCGTTCAACACCCATTCTCTCCATCACGCCCAAGACATGCCTGCCGAACTCACGATCACGTCCGCACATCCCGTAATTGTCCATGCCGGACAGGGAAACTGGGTGTTTGTGAAGATCGAGACCGATGCCGGCATCACGGGGATCGGCGAAGGATCGCTCAAAGGCAAGGCACGTACCATTGCGGCGGGTATTGAAGATGCCGGGAGGTACCTGGTAGGCCGCAGCCCTCTGGATCCACCCTGGATCTGGGATTTGATTTATGAAGCAGACCGTTTTCACGGCGGACCGATCCTCACCAGCGTGATGAGTGCCATCGACATGGCCTGCTGGGATATTGTGGGAAAATTTCGCCAGCAACCTGTTTGGCAACTGCTGGGCCAGCCGTGCCGCGACAAAGTTCAATTATATGGCCGCTTGTGCCGGTCCGGGTCGCCCCAGGAAAATCTTGCGGGCCTGATTGGTCTTGTTCGTCAGCAAGGGTACCAGGCTATTAAAGCTGGCTTTCACGTGACCGGTGAAGCCGCCGTTGACCAGTCGGCAATTCACCAGGCGTGTGTCGCACAGTTTACGCAATTGCGAGAAGCTCTCGGGGATGGGGTCGATTTGTGTCTTGATACCCATGCGATGCTCGCGGTGGAAAATGTAATTGCCTTGGCCGGTGATCTTCAGCCACTGGCGCTGGCTTTTCTGGAAGAGCCGGTACCTCCGGAGGATATCGAGGGCTTGCGGTCCGTTCGTCAACATACGTCGGTGCCTTTGGCGACTGGCGAGCGGCTGATGACCCGTTTTGGGTTTCGCCCACTGATCGAGGAGGAACTGGTCGATATTATTCAACCAGACATTTGTCATTGTGGTGGGATCACGGAGTTAAAAAGAATTGCGGAAATGGCGGCAACCCGGGGAATCAAGGTTTCACCGCATAACCCGAGTTCTCATAGTGAACTGGCCACGATGGCGTCGATTCACGTCGATGCATGTATTTCTAACTTCGCGATGCAGGAACACCCGGCAGAAGTTCCACCATGGCGTTACGAGATCTTTGAAGAACAAATTGAGATCGAGAATGGTTATGCCTGCCTGCCAGATAGGCCAGGTTTGGGGCTGACCCTGCGCGACGACGTAGTCTCCCGGCACCCCTATCAATCCTACACTCGCCAGTGCCTGTTTAACCCGGACGGTTCGCCCGCACGCACTTGAATTATGATCATTGACACGCACGCCCATGTTGCCGTGAAGTCGCTTCTGTCTCGTACTGTTTGTGCGATCGATCGCAAAATGCCGATTCTTCCCATCGAAGATCTGTTTGCACAAATGGATCAACACGGGGTATCGCATGCGGTTCTTGTGCAATGGGGAATGTCCTGGGACCATCATTATGTGGCGCGATGTTTGACGGACTTTCCCGCTCGCCTGGCCGTGGTGGGTCTGTTGGATGAATCTCGCGAGGATGCTTGCAGCTTGTTGGAAGACATGGTTCGCCTTCACAAATTTTGTGGAATTCGCATCGGCGCCACAACGCGGTCCCCTGGTGCACGCAGTCTGGCCATTTGGGAAAAGGCAGCCGAGCTCGACATCGTGGTTTCTGCCAGCGCACGCAAGTCGAAGGACTTCGCCGATGGCCTGGAAGAGGTCATGCGCGAGTTGCCGAAACTGAAAGTGAGGATCGAACATCTGGCCCGAGTACCGTATCGCGAGGGGGCCCCGCATCCTGACTTTGATCGGGTGCTTCGCCTGGCGGACTATGAGAACGTCTATTGCAACATCGATGGGTTTTATTCGCATCAATACCCGGATCATTTCGAGGACAGCCAATACCCGTTTACCGAGTATGCCCCTTTTGTGAAACAGGCTGTGGACGCATTCGGTGCGGATCGCTGCATGTGGGGGTCAGAATTCCCGTTTGTCAATAACGGATATGGCGTCGGGATTCGCTTTATTGGCGAAGCCTGCGACTTCCTGAGCAACGACCAAAGGAAGGCAATCCTGGGGAAAACCGCACAGAAGCTGTGGGGGTTTTCATAAGCTGCGGCGGGGGCGAGCTAGTTTCGCACCGTGACGAGTGCTTCAGTGATCTGCCCCTGGGACCTTCCGTCGACTTTGACCTCAGCGGTGATCAGTCGGCGCGTGTTGTCCGGTTGTTGTGGGGCGACCGCACTCAGGAGTAACTCACCACGGCTACCCGGCTCCAGAGCGACACGTGAGAATTCACTGGAGAGTTCCCACCCCGACGGGCCAATCAAGCGGGCTTCGTAGGTGACAGGGCGTTGGAGGTTGTTTCGCAGCAAGAGACGATAGTCGAGTTTTTGTCCGGGCTGGACAACGGCCAGGTAGGGCAGCAGCCGGGCCCAGAACAAATCGATGTAGTGATCGGCCGGTTCGGCAACCAGTTCGCAAAACACGCGTTCCTTGCGAGTAATGAAATCGCAATAGGTGTCCAGCTCTTGTTTAGTGCAGGGCAAAACGTCACGGTGCCCGGGACAGATCAGTTCCGGGTTCATGGCACGCATGACCTCGGCGCACTGCCTGTGCATGGCCAGCTGGAAACTGTTGCGTAGCACGGTCGTCTGGAAGGGACGCATTTCAACCTTGCCACCGGTCACGACTTCAGCCGTAAAATAATTATCGCCCGTGAATGCCACCTTGCGCCCATCGATCATGCCGGCATAGACGCTGTGGTATTCTGTCTGCCCAGGGGCAAAGCGGATTTCAAATTCGTACTCTTCCCACTGGAAACGATCGCCATCGGCAAGCCAGCGGTCAATACGAATGGGCTTGGGAAACGTACACGGTGTACTTGCCCAGGCCGCCGGGTCGGCCAACACCTGTCCGACTTCCTCGAGGGCCCAAACCTGGGTGCCGTGATGCCGTTGTAGGAACGGGATACCACAGGTGTGGTCGTCATGAATATGGGTTGGCACCACCAGGGAAAACTCAGTCACGCCGTAGTGGTCGCGCAGTTCATCGAGGTGATGTTCAATGAATCGCATCGATTCTAATCCGTCGTGGTCTGCACCTGCGTGCATGTGCGCGGAAAAGGCGTGTCCATAGTCAACGAACATGGCTTTGCCGCTGTTGCTGAGAATGACGTAAAAGTTCGAACAGGTCCAAATGCCGCCCCACAGCAAGTGTCGTGAGAGGGGAACAAACTTCGGTTCGGGCAGGAAAGCCTGTTCTGGAACGTAGCTGTCGCGACCGGCAACCCGCATGCCCCGGCCCAGGTCCACACAGTCCATCAAGCGGCGCTCTAGTTTGTCGATATCGCTGGCTACGGCTGTTACCGGTTCTCCATGTGACGGATAGCAGACGTCGACATTTCGCTTGCCAAGCGCCTGAATCGACTGCAATGTGAAAAGCACCCCTTCCATCGAGCCGTAGGCGTATTCCATAGCGTGCAGCTGATAGAGTTTGCCACCAGCCCCCATTAAATCGCCTGTGAACGCCACCGTTTGACCGTCAATTTTGACAATCAATGCACTCGATCCGAGCGTGTGTCCCTTGGCTGGTAGCACAAAGAATTCGTATCCGCGCCAGCGAAACGTTTCGTAGTCTTCCAGCACCGCATCGACCGGGATGTCGGTGCCGACCGTGAAAAACGTGTTCCGGTCGTTGTAGTTGTCGTACGTGCGGCGGGTCTGCCAGAACAATTCGGCCTGGTCAAACAGGTGTCGTTCGTATTCGGGAACAGCTACCTGGGCACCATGCTCCCGCAGTCGCGGCGTGCCGGTACACTGGTCGCGGTGGTGGTGTGTGTGCAGGACCCATTCGACTTTTTGAACCCCGGCCTGCTGCAGGTGATCGGCGATAGCTCCAGAGCCGGTGTCGATTAGCAGTCCGTGATCACCATCGGAAATCAAATAGACATTGCAGGTGTCGACCAGCTGGAAGAGATGGTCAGATATTTTGGTCAAACTGTCGGTCATCGTAGGCTCTGTGAGTGTTAGGGAAAGGTTGGCCAGGGTCAGTAGCGGCGGTATTGCAAGGAGTGAACGTGTGGTATTGTAATGTGATCCTCG
>CAUZEA010000143.1:0-11881 GCA_963578605.1 Planctomycetota bacterium | reverse complement strand
GGCATGTACGGTCCGTTCTCCAATCCTTGGTTGGCTTCAACCTGGGAAACCACCACTCCGGAACCATCAGGCAAGTCATCTCCCAGGGCATCCACGAGGGCATTAAAGCCAATTTCAGTCTTGAACCCGGTTGCCCTGGGAATGGCAACGTTCAGCAAGAAAAGCAGAGCCAAGGCCCAGCCGGCACAAAACTTCCCAGCACGCGGGATGCAGCGAACATTGTCAGCCTGCAGCAGGAAGCAGTGCATCGGCTGCCTTTTTTGGAAGTGTTGATTGACGGCATCTATCAGAGCCGGTGCTTTGAACATCGGGCGGGAATCGCCAACCATTCGCAAGGCTATTGGGGGCAAGCCGACTCAATGGCAACTTCTCTGACTCTCATCTTCCATTATTCTCCACAACGTCAATGGCGCCAAGAATTTACTTAGCCTTATCAACGTGGTTTGTCTTCAATTTAAACCCTGTCCTGGCCGGAAGGTATTGGAAATATAGGAAAATAGCGTTTACAACGGCTTGAGATCCTCCCGTCTGCGACTTTTTCCCTTGCCAAGTCGCAATACCATTCAGGTCGACCCCAGAAATGACATTTATTTCGACCAGGGAAACCCGGGGAAAGAGGCGGGGGCGAGGACCACGTCTCGACCGAGGGTCAAATGGTGCTCGATCGTTTGCCTTTTTTCTTCGTCAGTACCCTCCAAGCGGAGTTGAATCATGGCTCGGTGTGTTGTTTCCTGCTGTGGACGGGCCCACCGGCCCCATTGCTGGTTGTGGTGACGCCGTCCCGAGGCTGAGATGTCCCACCAGCGATCGGTCGTGTAAGTACTGCACAAATCAAGGGCCCATTTGGCGTTCAGGAGAATTCCTCCCTCGAAATAAATACGGTATCCACGTGCGGTCAGATCGCGTACCAATTGGGCAACGGCGCCTTCTGCCCCGCCGGTGAAATGGTAACGGCTCTCAGGATTTGGGTTCCACGGTTGCCCATAAGTATTATCCATCCCGATTGCTGGCGTGGGTGTGATGTATAGAACAGGGCCGTACGCCTGCTTTGCCCGCGCCACCCAGGCGGCCTGAGACTCCCCGGGTAGTGGTTCCAGCTGGTGGGGCGACCCCATGTAGATAAGCAACCGATGATCCTGGCTGATGGAAACCATTGCTTCCAAAAAATCTTCATCGTCGAGGGCAAGTTCGAGCTTCGGGTTTCGCGTTGCCTCATAATCCTGATAACAACTTTCCCGTTGGCTGAATTCCATCGTCGTTGGCGTACCATCCTCGACGGAGCGCCCCCAGGGATGATGAATCTGTACGCCATAAACTGAGAAGTCTTCCGTTTTCGAAATTGCGGCGATTTGGGTGGCAACGGTTTCTTTGGCAAACCTCTCCCAACCATTTCCCCACCAACCGATCATACGGGCATCGTAATCATCGCAGCTTGCGGCGTAGCGGATCCATACGCGACCACGTTGTTGGGCAAGAGGGAGTTCCCGGGCATGCAAGCCAGTCACACTTCCGAGCAAAAGCCCGATAATCATCAGGAGTCGCGACATTTGAGAAATTTCGTCAGTATCGAGGAATGGCAACCGCTTCTTCAGGACCGGTGCAGGACCTTAACTATAACTATTGTAGCTCCAAACTGCGATTAGTGAAGTGCCTGCACATGAGCCTCGTTAGCCGATGCGTTCAGTGCAGCGGTGAGTTGCGCAGTCAAAGGCGCCAATAATGTGGCGATGGAGTGAATTCAGCAGCAGCCAGGCGGTTCTTCTGGAGGATCGCGTTCTCATGATGTTCGGGACCAAGCTCACTAATAGACTTTCCACAAGCGTTGGCAGGCTGGTCTCCACAGGAGGCCTCGAACCGACTAAAGGTCTGTCAAAACTGCTGCACAATTCGTCATGGGTCCCTAAGCTTGAGAATGTGATTCCTGAATTCGAGCAGAGCAGGCCTTGGCATCATTCGCTACAGTGGATCCGCCGTGGTAAACTTTGAGGTGACACCATGCCGCACGCAAGAAAGAATGCAGTTGTCCATGTTCAAGGCAATAAGGATACGCACATGTGCAAACACAAGCCGAATGGACAAGTATTTCTATTTGTCACCGCTCTGTGCATCTTGGCCATGGGATTCATACCCGTGGCGGTTGCTGCTGAAGATGGGACCGAGATTCTCAAGATTATCGTCAGTGAGCCGACCAAGCTCAGCAATGTGATTTACCAGAATAGCTCGACCGTGGCTGTCTCACGGACGGGTGTGGTAGCGGCCTTCTATCCTAACAAATCAGGTGCCGGGCCGAATTTCTACCGGACGTCGACCGATCTTGGCAGAACATGGGGTAAGGAGATGGGTGCACCTGGCGTGGATCTGCCATTGGCTGGCGGCACCCACAACGCGACCTTGCGCGACGGCGGCGTATTGAAATATCTCACAACGGGTTCATCGTTCAAAGGTGAAGCTGAGTTCCGTAAGGCCCAATTGGAAGGCGAGTACGTTGACGGTTGGTTCACGCTGCACTCGACGTTTGCCTGGTTCAATGACAACTTTACGAAATACGAGATCGCACCGGTTCAGGTCTATATGCCCGATGCTGTGACCACCAAGCGGCCAAGCACCGGCATATCAACGTGGCCGATATTTAGCGATAAGATGATTCAGCTACCGAACGGAGATCTGTTGGCGGCGATGCAGGGTCTGTTCAAAGGCGATTCCAAAGCTCGGACGATCATCTGCGTATCCAGTGATCAAGGACACAAATGGCGCTACTACGCAACCGTGGCTTATGATCCCCAGGACTTGAACCCGGATTTACCGGGACAATACCTCGGTTATTGCGAGCCAACGATCGCAATGATGTCCAACGGGCAGATGATCTGTGTCATGCGGACGCAGTACTCGCACCCACCGGCTGAATATAAGCCCATGGCCGCGTGTTGGTCCGACGATCAGGGCAAAACATGGACCAAACCAGTGGCGACTCAGCCGCACTTGATGAACATATCACCCACACTGGCGACATTAGACAATGGGGTGGTAGCGTGTCAGTATGGCCGGCCAGGTTTCCACGTCGTTTTCAGCCTGGATCATGGCCATACCTGGCAAGACCGCATCAGTTTCTCGCACCAGGTTGAGCCGGCCCTCACGGGCCAGTTCGACTTGATCAAGGCTGGTCCGAACAATCTGGTCGCGATTGGTAGTGATGATGATGGCCTCAAGGTTTGGCCGATTACCGTCGAGCGTGTGAAGATCTCTCCGGCGTGTGTGGCTTTGACAGGTCGTGTCGTCGATGAACGGGGCCACCCGATCGCCGGCGCACTGGTCGAACGCGGCCCCAACCGCTATTCAGTCGATGACTGGGTCGTCGATCCGCTCGGCTGGGACAAGCGGGTTCGCCACGGTAACGAGCACCCCGATAGAATCACACCGATCGAATACTTACCCCAACTGTCGTATCGCTCCATCCAGAAGATCAACGGTTACCCGACGGCGCGGACAGACGAACAGGGACGATATGCTTTCGAAGATGTAGACCTGGGTGAATACGTGCTGACGGTTGAAGGCGACGATTACGCGCCGCAGCATCAACACGTCAACGTGCGGATCCAGCCCAAACCTGTGGACTTTACCCTGAAGTCGGGACAACTTGTGCGCGGGCAGGTCGTCGGTACAGCAGGCCAGCCGATGGGTGGTGTGTGCGTCGTGCTGAATCAACGGCATTGCCACACAGATCCGCAGGGATATTTCAACTGGTCGGTTGAGGCTCCCATGCCGCAGCAGGTGACGCTGCAAGTTTACAAAAAGTACAACAGTCAATACGAGACGTTGGAAACAACGGTAGCCCTGTCGCAGCTCGAAAGTCAGCCGATCACCTTAAAGCACAAATAACTCGAACAGCGGTGATCGATTCTGGGACATCGTGGTAGTTGACGCTGCCATTGCCAGTGAAATATAGGCGGCTGAAGAGTTTCGGGCATTCTTCCGCCGCTTGTCGAGATCGGTTTCTCAACGAAGCACGACCGGATTCGCTTCCTCATTCTCAATCTATTCGTTCAGGCTTGCCGCATCGGGATCAACGCTATGGCTCATCTCCGTTTCGAGGGCGTTGAAATCCAAAGTCAACGGTTCGCGGATCTTCGCGTAAAAGCCTACCGGCGTGCCGCGAACTAATGAAAGGTCCTCCTTGTCTTTGACGTAATACCACGAATACCAGTAATGCGCCCGCGATCCGACCAGCCATTTGCAGAAGTGCAATCGGGAAAGCGACGCTGGGCATCGTCGGCGTCCATGTGCAGGATCATGTGCCGGAAATCCTCGAACGCATCCACACGCTTTCGCAGATTGGCCAGCGAAGCCGGCGTATGCGCCACCTGAAACGTCTCATACGCAAGCCACATGTGAGTGGTCAACTGAAGATAGTCCAGCGCAATGCGGGTCATGCGCAAATTGTCGGCGGCATGCCCCGACACCCCGACGGACTCGGCCTTCTTAAGCAGGTGCTCAAGCTCTGAGATCAAGCGAGGCGGAAAGCGGGCACGGAGACTCTCGCCATGCGCCGCGTCGGGCAGCAGTTTGTTTCTCCTGGCCGGACCACGGTACAGATGCTGAAAGAAGTCAACCATCTGCTCGCCAGCATCACCGTACACACCATGGAAGTATTCATTGACCAGCTCATTCTCATTCAGGTCGGGGTCGCCTATCGTCTTGCCCATGACGTAGAACACGGGCCCGTTGAGCCCCCAGCAATTGGCGTCGCCGCCGTTGTAGATGCCGATCACTCCCTTGTCGCGTAATCGGCGAATCTCATCGGCCACTTCCTTGGGCGTCGGGTCCGGGCCATAGCCGTACACCCACGACATGTCCCACCAGATCTTGTAGAGGGTCATCGCCGACACTTTCCCTGACCACGCGTCCAGCATTTCAGGGATCTCGTGGCAGAGCTCGGCGACGATGTTGGGGCTGTATGTCTTGATCCTTTTCGACGGCCAGCGTGTGGGAATGTAAGCCAGGTAGTAGACCTTCTTGCCCGGGTGTGAGATGGCCACTTGTTCGGCAACCCAGTTGTGGAGCACGTGAATACGCTCGACCGGATTCTGGCGAATGGTCGTGTGGAGCCACTTGTACCAGTCCGGGCCGTCGACGCTCGGATCATACGGCTTGAAATTGTCCATTGCTTCGCACTGATCGCACTCGCAATGCTTCCAGCCATCGGATTGTCCGATCTGCACCCAGTCGTAACCTTGATCGAACAGATCGCAAATCTCCCTGAGCAATCGGTCGCGGACGTCGAGATTGGTCGTGCACAGGTGGTTACCTTCGGCCGTGCGTTTGCCGTCTCGCAACGCGAAGTATTCGGGATGCTTGTCAAACAAGCTCGCATGCACCCAGGAGTACCACGCGTGGCCGCCATACGTTTTCAGTCGTATCCCGGAAAGTTGTTGGCGTACGCGGATGGGTAGAGGCGGGGCGTGCCGTAAAGGAACGAACCGCTGGCATAGGCGAACACGGGATCAACACGCTTGTTGAGCGTGCGCTGCACGGCGAGATCGGGATGGCACGGCACGACGATGCCCTGTTCAACGGGCATGAACCACCGCACGCCGCAGATGTCTTCCAGAAATGTCACGACAGCCTTGCACGTGCCATTGGCGCCGGCGAGGTCGGCGCCCTAGGTACCACCGATCCGATCAGGTCGCCATGGATCGTCTTCGTACCAATTCTGCAGGTCTTTGGTTGACGGATCACCGCGACCCACGTCCACACCGTCGCGCCCGACGAGAAACAGCACGTTGCCGCTGACGACGAGTCGAGCGCCGTCCCATTTAAGATCGTCGGTGCGAATTCCGGCTTCCCGAGTCCGCTTCGTGTGGCCGACGTAAATGAGTGTGCCCCCGGGCGCATCGCGTTCCCGAACGATCGACAGCGTTGCGCCAGTGGTGCGCTGCACGTAGTCCTGTAGCCAGCTCGCCGCCATCCGGTTCCACCAGTCGGCGTCGTCGGCAACCACGATGGTGCTGACCGGTGACCCACCCTCCACCAATACCAGCTCAGCACTGTCAGCGGGCTTGGATATTGCGGCATCCTTTTGGATTTCACGGTCTTCGATCACCACGTTTACGTTATTGCCGATGATCTCGGCTGGATGGTTTAGATCTACATCGGTAAGTCGGATACGCGGCTCGTAATCGGGCCAGTAGTCGTCACCAAGATTCGCATTCGGGTTACCCGTCGTTGCATTGATCTTGAGCCGGTCGATCACGCTGTGTTGGATGGTAACGGATCAGGCTGGCCAGCGCGGGCCACGATCTTCGTCCGGGCTCAGGGCTTCAAACCCGATCGCCATTAGATTGGCAAACCGGCCACCTTCGATGACAACCTCGTCGATGCCACAGGCAATCGTCACCGGCGCGTCGCTTTCGCAGTCGAACAGGTGCACGTTGTGTGTCTCAACCGCCGGCCGGACTGACCGCTCGCCCGTGCCGGACACCGTCGTGAGGATAAAGCCCTGACCGGAAATGTTCGTTACGCGACAGCGACGAAATACAACGTCATGCACGAGTAACGGCCCGCGATAGGCGTGGTGGCGCACGTAGTACCCGGTCCCTGAACCGCCCAGGTTGTCGACCAAACAGTCTTCCAGATACACGCGATGTGCACCTTCTTCGATCTCCCAAGCCTTGACACAACGAGGCGTGTTCACGGCCTTGCAGCGGATAAATCGAATATCGGAGCAACTGCCGCTGATACCGCGGCCTGAGGCCGCAAAGCCGTCGTGGTTCCAGTCCGTGACGGTGACATCGATCGCTTGCCCATCACGGGCACCAGGACCGAAGCTCAATCCGCAGTACGTGTCGCGAATCGTCAGGTCTTTGACCGTGACATGGGTTGCCCACCGATCCATATGCCGCAAGGATGCTTGCCCGCACGCTCCTGGACTTGTGAGTGGTAGCTTCCGTCGAGCGTAAAGCCTTCCACGGTAATATGCTCGATCACCGGTTGAACCGGACCGCTGCGGGCACCGTCAACACAGGTGCCTACGCGGAGCAGGTCCATGCGACCCGCTCCCGGCTCGAAGGAGTCACCCCCCAGGATCGAGGCATCGTTGACATACTCAAGGCTGCCGAAATCACGAGGCAAGGGTTCCGTCAGCTCAAAGGCTTCTCGACTCTTGCTCGTGCATGCGCGCTGTTCACCGTCCACAATGATGCGACCGGCGTCGAGAAAGCCTTCTGTCGAGAGGACACGCAACTGCATGTCACCGGCTTGTAGCCTTCATGAATGCGCGTGGGTTGGCCCCTGGAAGGTGATGCCCACGCCTGCTGGCGCGACGTACCCGCGGCGAGATCATCGCCATCGGGTGCGATCCAGTATTCGGTCGCCAACGCCGGCGTGGTGGCCATCGCGGTGATAACAATGGCGAAGACAATTGGTAGGTGTGGCCTCATGGGATCTACTCGATTGTCAGCGTGCCCAGCTTCCTTAGAATGAACGAATCGGAAGCAGACTGACCCAGGCGAAGATGAGCACCGGCAATATGTTTCCAGAACGTTCTGGATTCGTTCTGAAGTGGAAAGCTGTGTTTTTCCGGCCCAGTGCCCCAAACCCCCACACGTTAATCAGAGCAGCCGCGATGTCAAAGGCACCATCCGCCAACTTGTAAGCCGGTTGTACCTCTCTTCGATGATGGCGGCAAGCTCCGGAGCGATCTCGAACGGGCCCGTTGGATCAGTTCGATTGAATTTCGAGACGAGGGGATCTTCGCGCCAATCTGACAGCTTCGAGTCCGGTTGCCCAGGCTTTGTTGCGATTTCTTGTTGCAATCTGGATGCGTCGGACCAAATTGGTTGCTGCATCGGCCATGTACTTCCGACAGACGCTGGGTGGGGAACGTAGGCCTGACTGATCACCAAGGCTGTTGGGGGACGTACCTCATCAACCATCCATGTGAAGCCACTTTGCTCCCAACTGCTGGAAAATGCCTAATTGAGTTGTGGGGCAACACCGTGGATTTTGAGATACTCGCTCTGGATCCAATCGTACGTTCTCTCCATTCCATCGCGAAGACGAATACCGGGTTCCCAGTTGAGATACTTTAGGATCTTGGTGTTGTCACTGTTGCGACCATTTACACCCTTGGGCGCATCGAGTTTGTAACTGCGGTTCAGTTGGATGCCGGCGATATCTTCGACCATATCTACCAGCCCGTTGATGGCAATAAGTTCATTCGACCCAAGATTGACAGGCTCGATGATATCGCTATGGATAATTTGCAGGATACCTTCAACGCAGTCGTCAATGTACATGAAACTGCGCGTCTGCTTGCCATCACCCCAGATTTCGATATCGTGACAACCAGTCTCTTTGGCATGCATTACCTTTCGACAGATTGCAGCAGGTGCTTTTTCGCGACCACCGTGCCACGTTCCCAGCGGCCCATAAACATTGTGAAAGCGGGTGACGCGGGTTTTGAGCCCGTAGTCTTCGCGGAAGTGACGACACATCCGCTCTGAGAACAGTTTTTCCCAACCATATCCGTCTTCAGCCATGGCAGGGTAGGCATCTGCTTCTTTTAGAGGAACCACGTCCTCGCATATTTGCTTGTCGGCGTTATAGACACATGCCGAACTCGCATAGAAAAAGCGATCGACGTTGGCGTCCTTAGCACACTGCAGAAGATGTGTGTTAATCAATACGCTGAGCATGCAGAGAGCTTTGTTATTCTCGATGAAACCCATTCCTCCCATATCAGCGGCAAGATTAAATACGAGCGAGGCGTCTTCGCAAGCTCTCCGGCAATTCTCAATCAACTTGAGATCGGCCTGGACATTTTCAACATCGTCGAAGATCTGATACCACTCGGAGGTCGGTTTGATGTCAACACAGCGAACGCGGTTGTACCCTTCTTGACGCAATCGCGCAATCAGATGTCCGCCAATAAATCCACCACCTCCCGCAACCAATACCAATTTGTTGTTCAAAGCCCAGTACTTTCCCAAGAGTCTTTGTTATCAAAATTCAGAGGCTGATTGTAAATAAAGCGAGATATTTCCACAACCTGACCAAAGCCGCAGGTCGTACAACTTGCATTTTTTTCAATCCCACCTGCTCACATTGAAGTAAGGATTTCTCAGAGCAGTTCAAGCATAACAAGCAACAAGCTGGGACGGCAAGACAGGAGAATAGGTTTAGAATCGGGGCTGGTTTTGGGGTGCGACGAGCGTCCAGGACCTGTCGCCCGAAAGTGTCGGTAGCGGCTAACCCTGAGGAGTAACCGTCTGGGCCGAGGAGCTCTCCCCGGAATTGGTTGGTTCTTGCAGAGAATTTTTCAGGTTCAATGTGGACTGTTTGCCCTGGATCTCTTCCATGATATGCTGCACGTCTTCTTCAAGGGGCTCGAGAAAATTAAGAACCTGTTGCATTTGCGGCGGGGTGGCATTCTTGCTCGCGATTCCTTCAATCTCCATATGACCAACAACCTCATCACGAACGGTAATTGGAAATTCCATCTGCCAACTTCGTTCAGCCCGTTCTTTGTGCTCTCGCGTGGCGTCCCAGGAAGCGAAATAGTCTTCATGCAGGGCGGGTATGCGAATGACCAGTTTAAGGCGAATGACTTGGTAATCTTGCATCGGTTCAATAATTGCCATCCACAGTTTATCCCATTCCCGCGCGCCCTGTAAGTGAATGTGACTTTCGTGTGGGCGACTTTTCCTCCGGTTCGTACCGCCAGCGAGCGACAGCCCGTGGGAACGCAGGTGCTCTTTTACAAGGGCAAATTCTATGTGTCCGAACGTTTGCGTTGCAATCAGAAATATGACCACAGCAGCTACGGTGAGTAGCGCAATCAACTCGTTGCCAAAGTAAACGCTTATAACGGCACTCAGGCAGGTGGTGGCACAAATCAGGCCAATAAACAAGACTGCCTGGCGAACTGTCCAACCCCGCACCAACAGCGAATGATGCAAATGTCCCCGGTCGGGATCAAAAAAGCTGCGGCCTGTAAGCTTGCGACGCAGGATAGCAGCCATCGAGTCGAGAATCGGAATCGCCCACACACCGATTGGGACGGCCAGCGCTACGGTTGCTGCTGACTTCAGCGAGGAGTGAATCGCGATTCCGCCGATCACCAGGCCGATCAACATGCTGCCCGCATCTCCCAAATAAATGGACGCGGGAGCAAAATTAAAGCGGAGAAAACCGAGTAGTGCTCCAGCCAAAGAAAGCATTACCAATGTCTCAAAAACGTGCCCCTGCCGTAATGTAATCGCAGCAATTGTCGCACAAAGCACCAGGCCAACACTGGAGGCTAATCCATCGATACCGTCAATCAAATTGATGGCATTAATTGCACCCAACAACCAAAACAAAGTAAATGGAACAGCAAGCAACCCCAACTTAATACCGCGGGACTTTTGCTGACTGTGTTGGGTGTCCGGGGTTACTGAGGATTCCAGCGATTGGGCTGCATCAGCCTCGCCAACCCCGGCTGCGCCTGACTCCTCGCCAATCCCAGCTGCACCTGACTCAAGGACAGGTTCAACCGCGAGAGCTTGCTGTTCCACTTTCGGTGCGGGCCGACCTGCAAAAATGGAAACCGATTCAATTCGCACACCGAAATAGATTAATAACCCGGCTGCTATGATCTGGCCAAGCAACTTGTAACGACCCGCCATGTGGACGAAGTCGTCCAGCAATCCCAAAAGGACGATGAATGCCGAGGCCAGCAGCAATCCAACCATCACCTTCATATCGTCCGGTCGGATGAGGTTTTCGCCTTTCAGCGATGCATAAACGAGTGTGATTGCGATCGCAAAAAGGGCCGACAGAAAAACCCCGGCGCCACCCCCTAAAGCAACCGGCTTTTTGTGCGCCTTGCGTTTTCCATCCGGCTTGTCCACAAAACCAAATTTAGTGGCTATCCGCTTAACCTGAGGGGTTAACAGAAGACTTGCCACAAACGCAATCAGGAAAGCAAAAGGAAGTTCCATCGTCAAAAGTCGTTCGGTCTATGTTGAAGATGGCATTTGGGACGAGGAAAATTCAACAGAGGATCGGATGACACCCGTTAACAAAAACCGGCCTACAAGGTGCCGGTAAAACCTAAACCGCACTCAAGTGTTAGCGACCCAGTCGTAACCAGATCGCATCGGCTGGATTAGTTTGTCGATCAGAACGGGTTCGTTAAACAAACCACAGTTGTTTACACACGACTTCGCGTACCTGACCGACCCTTCTGTTGTACCGAATGGCGATGCTTCATGCCAATTTTTGTGCATACTTGCTCTTAAACCGCATGATAGGTCTGGTTTCGGATACCGTCAATCAGATGGTCAATTATAGGACAGCAAAGTACGGGGCGCAAGTATGAGAACTTTATAATCGGTCAACCTCCCCACTGGTTTGACCCCTGCAGTTGGTTCGACAAGCAAAATCCGTTCATGCCACAATACAACAACACTGCGATCAGTTTCGGTGATTCCAGGGTTTCTTTTCCCTCTCCGGCGGTATCAGGCAGGCCGTTCGTGTTGTCTTACGAAGTGGGCAGGATTTTTCGTGACAATTGCACTTGGCGGGACACCTTTTGTGACGACACGGCCAGCGGTCGGCCAGCGAGGCAAAACCACAAAATCCCGCTGCGGGTGCCGGCGACGTTTCCGAACAGGGAAGTGGCAAGTCGGCCTCAATGCCCATGGTAGATTACAAGGAAACCACCGCTGGAAGTTTCCTTGGCATTGGTGATTCGATGCTTGGCATCCCGTGGGTCGAATTGAAGCAGCCTGAAAAGGAGCAGGCAGCGGCTGGCGCCCGGAGAGGTCGAGCAGCTTGAAGAGGCGGGAGTTTTCGAGGGACCTGTTGTGACCGAGGTTGCGCCCCTCGACGCGTTGTATCCGAC
>CAUZEA010000142.1:0-11993 GCA_963578605.1 Planctomycetota bacterium | reverse complement strand
ACCCAAGTCTGGATCGCCATCTGCGTTTACGTGCTCGTTGCCATTGTCAAGAAAGAACTAAAGATCGAACGAAGCCTCTCCGAAATCCTCCAAATTCTGAGTGTCAACCCCTTCGAGAAAACACCTGTTTTACAGCTCCTCACCAACTCGACGTACCGTTTTCCAGATACCCCTTTCCCTAACCAGTTGCCACTATTCGACTTCTAACCGGACAGTAGTGAATCGATTACTATGTTCTGGCAAAACAAGAGGTCCAAGGTCTGCTCCCTTCGCCCGCAGCCAACCGCACCACCTTGCTGCGACGCGTTTCGCTCGATTTAATTGGCTTGCCCCCGAACCTTTCCGAAGTCCGCGAGTTCGTATTGGACTCTTCGCCCGATGCGTATGAGCGAGTTGTGGACCGTTTGCTTGCTTCACCTCACTTTGGTGAACGGTGGGGGCGACATTGGCTTGACGTTGCCCGCTATGCCGACAGCGATGGTTACGAGGGTGACGGTCGCCGTTCGATCTGGAAATATCGAGATTGGGTGATCGCGGCGCTGAATAACGATATGCCTTTTCGCGACTTTGTCGTGCAGCAAGTAGCTGGCGATCTCCTACCCGATGCAACCGACCTTGAAAAAACGGCAACCGGCTTCATCCGTTGCAACAAAGGTGGCAGCACCCCGGGACAGCGGCACCCAGTCGACCTGATCGATCGCACCAACACGATTGGGCGTGTCTTCCTGGGCTTGACGATCGGCTGTGCCCAATGTCACGTTCACAAATTCGACCCGATCTCGCAGCGCGAATATTACCACCTGTTTGCTTTCTTTAACAGCAGCGATGATCAGAACCTTGAGTTTGCAACGCCCGAGGAAGTTGCCGCCCGTGCGGCCTATAAGGCCGAAACGGAATCTATGAAAAAAGAACTTGAGGAGTACGAGTTCGTGCTGGCCGAGCGCTTTGCCGAATCACCCGAAGTGCTGGCCAGGCTGGAGCAACCGCAGCAGCGGGCAACCCTGGAAGAAATACTCACGCTAGCCCCAGCAAAATTTGACGGCTCGCAAAAAGAGTTTATGCGGATGACGTTCAGTAAGCTCGATGAAGAACATCGGGAGCGCTGTGAGCGGATCAAGTCGCATGAAAAAGCAACGCCCACACTGATTAGTACCCTGGTGATGCGAGAACTCCCGACCCCTCAAAATACGTACATTTTCATTCGCGGTGTTCATACTCAACAGGGCCCGCGTGTGGAACCCAACGTACCGCAGTGCCTGCCCCCGCTCAAAACAACCGGCCCGCCGAATCGCCTCGACCTGGCAAGGTGGCTCTCCTCGCCCGAACACCTCCTTACTGCCCGGGTCACCGTGAACCGAATTTGGCAACAGTACTTTGGCACAGGTCTGGTCGAAACCGCGGACGACTTCGGACTCAATGGGGCCGCCCCATCCCATCCCGAATTGCTGGATTGGCTCGCCTGCAAACTGACTCAAACGGGCGGTAGCATGAAATCGCTTCACCGCAAGATCGTCACCTCGGCGACCTATCGACAGGCATCGCACAACCGCCACGACTTGAATGAAATCGATCCGCAAAATCGCCTGCTGGCTCGCCAATCGCGGTTGCGACTGGAAGCCGAAATTATTCGTGACCAAGGCCTCGTAGCAAGTGGCTTGCTGAACTTCACGATTGGCGGGCCGAGCGTGTTTCCTTACCAAATTGACGGCATCATGCAGGGGCGGGCAGACCGTAGTGTCTGGAAAATGGATTCAGGGGAAGCGCGGTTTCGCCGTGGAATGTACGTCCACTTTTGGCGGCTGACTCCCCACCCTTTTATGCGTATGTTCGATATCCCCGATGCTGCCGAGTCCTGTACCCGGAGGATCCGCTCCAACACCCCACTGCAAGCACTCACCCTCTTGAACGATCCCTGGTTTGTGGAATTCGCCGTTGCGCTGGCCGACCGCACTTTACGTGAAAAACCCGCTGCCAGCGATGCCCAAAAAATCGTCCACGCCTTTGGTTTGTGCCTGGCACGTTCACCCAAACCAACCGAACTGAAAATGTTGATGGAATTGGTGGACCGTCAACGCAAATCGTTACAAGAAGAGCCGCACCGGACAAAGGAACTTATCGATTCGTTCGATCTGGCAGTGTCCAACTCAAACCTGGAACTGGCCACATGGACTGCCGTATCGCGTGCCTTGCTGAACCTCGACGAATTTATTACCCGCGAATAAGCTACCCTAAGTGCCCCCTGATTGCCAGCAGCCAGTGACGACACCATGACTTGTGATTTCAAGAAAGCACAATTGGACGAAAGCCGACGTACTTTCTTCGCGAAGTCGGGAATTGGCCTCGGGTCGCTCGCCATGGCCACCCTCTGGAATTCGCCGGCGCTGGCGACCCCCAAACAAACTGCAAATACACCACGTGAACCATTACGACCACGCCAAGGCCACTTCCCCGCCAAGGCAACGTGATTTACCTGTTCATGGTCGGCGGGCCAAGTCACCTTGATCTGTTCGACTACAAATCGCAGTTAGAACGCTACGCCGGCCAGCCGATGCCCGATTCATACATCGGCAAAATCAGGTTCGAGCAAATTCAAGACAGTCAACCGCTCTTAATGCCAAGCCCGTGGAAATTCTTGCAATGCGGCCAGTCGGGCCGATACGTCTCGGACCTGTTGCCTCGAACCCAAAAAATCATCGACGAGCTGAGTTTTCTCCGTACCGTCGCTACCGAAGAATCGGTCCATCCCCACGCCGAACTGCTCTTGCTTACTGGACATCGAACAGCCGGTCGGCCCAGCCTTGGCTCATGGGCACTCTATGGACTTGGTAGTGAGTCACAAGATTTACCCGGTTTGTCGTTTTAAGCAGTACTTGCTCACCGCGGGCCCATGCCGGCATCCATTCCAGCGGGTTCCTCTCTTCGGTCTATCACGGTGTTCAATTACGTAACAGCGGGCCGCCGATTCTCGACCTTGCCCCCCCTCGGGGAATCACCCGATTGGAAAACGGCTATGTCGTCGACGCCGTCAATCAACTCAACAGACAAAGCCTCACCCTCAAAGGGGACCCTGAAATTGCCGCCCGGATAGCTGCCTACGAACTCGCATTCCGCATGCAGGCCAGTGCGCCGGAACTTATCAATCTGGCGAATGAACCACAACACATCCTCGACCTCTACGGCATTGACAAGAACAACCTGGAAAAGCCATCGTTTGCCCGCGAATGCCTCCTGGCACGGAGAATGGTCGAACAGGGCGTGCGATTCGTACAAGTCAACTTTGGTGATTGGGATCATCACGGCAGTATTGAGGCAAGTTTTCCGCCCATGTGCCGCCAGCTCGACCAACCAATGGCCGCCCTCATCCACGACCTGAAGCAACGTGGCCTGCTGGAGGATACCCTCGTCGTATGGGGAGGTGAGTTCGGCCGCACGCCGGTCACCCAACCGCAAAAAGCAGGACCGGTTGGCCGCGATCACTTAATCGAGGCGTTTTCGATGTGGATGGTCGGTGGGGGTGTAAAACCTGGTGTCGAAGTAGGGGCAACCGACGAACTTGGCTTCCAGGCAATTGAAGATCCGCTTCACGTGCACGATGTTCAGGCAACAATCTTGCATCTGTTGGGTCTCGACCACACTCAACTTACCTACCGCTACCAGAGCCGTGACTTCCGCCTCACCGACGTGTACGACAACGTCGCGAAAAAACTGATCGCCTGACACCCCTCCAAAACAGAAGCTGGCGGCTCGGTTCTCACCAACAAGTTGGCCTGTTGCCAGCTCCGCTCATTGCCAACCAGCGCGACCTTCCCGGCAGTCCTTTGTCTCGCCCTGCGTGCTAGCGATTCCTTGCCGGCATTGGCTTGAAAACTCGTTTCGTGTAAAAGTACCCCCGACACACCCAACCGCGCCAAGCGGCCCCCCTTGGGCGTCCCCCTCCCTTCACGAACCCTCACCAGAAATGGATTTCTGATGGCCCTGGAAATGGAATTCTCAGAATCGCTGTGGATTATTGGCTGGATTCTCCTGCACACCGCCGGAATTTTTGCGGGGTGGGCAACCCGCCTCGTGACCGGTTCCCGACTTGACGTGCTCCTCCAGGTTGCGTTCTTCACCCTGCTATGTGGCCTCAGCGGGGTAGCCTGGTGGAGTCACCAACTTGAACACGGCCTTTGGATCCCGACGGGCTTCACCATGGTGGCCATGGTTCTGATGGCCGTAACCGATCTTCACTGCGGCGATCAACACGGCAAAAAGTCGCCAGCAGCTCCGACCACACAGCTTTACTAGTGGCGAGTCTGCAAAGTCTGGCCTGGCTAATCGTGTCGTAGAGACTGTTCCGCTGCTCGGCATGTTTCGCTCCTCGGAGGTGCCCCGAGCCCGGGTGTCGCTTGGCGGCCAAAGCATGTCGGTCTATCTGGGAAAGGCAGGGCAAGAAGGCCAAGCTGAGTGATATCAGCTTGCATTACAGGCGGCTGGACCCGATCGCAGTCGACTGAACCCTGCGGACAGACCTCAGATAGGCCCCGTCATTGCACTTCCCCCTCTTTTTGGACCGGTGATCCGTCAAAATCGGAAAAAAGCTCCCTGTCAGCACAATCTCTGGTCGAAAGAAACCAATAGGACGGCCGGACCGCGTACGGTACGGTCCTTGCTAGCAGGCATCGCAGTGGCCGACAACAGCTAGCGCCGAGAGATAGCGAAACTTCTGACGTAGGGGGAAACCATGCGTGCGAAATGCTTGATTGCCGCTCTGGCAGTAGCGGTGTCGCTTTTGGGAACCACAGCCCGTTCTCAACAGGCGGAGCAGAAGGCCATGGCGGAAAAAGTTGCCGCTAGCCTGAAGGAAAGCGGTCAGTTAACAGACTATCGTGTTGGTGTGAAATATGAAGACGGTGTTGTTTGGTTGGTTGGGACGGTCACGAGCAAAGAACAACTGAAAACCGCAGTTCGGCTGATCGAACAAATGTACGGCGTAAGCCAGGTGATCCACGATCTTAAAGTTGTTGGTGCCCAACCCGCCGACAAGCCAGCTCCTCAAAAAAAGGGGCTCGTCGGTTCGCTCCGCCTCGGCCGTTCCGCGGCTCCCAAGCGACCGAGTCAGCTGTCAAGCATGCTGTCAACGTTAAATCCCCGGCTGGCCAAGTTGGTGCCGAAACAAGAGCCGTGGAACAAGAAATTGCCCAAACTCAAACAGCCGGCCAGTCAACTCCCGGCTAAACTGCCCGAACCAACGCCGCCGTCAATTCAGGTCGCCAGTTCGATGCTCGAGGCGAAACATCCGCCAAGTCCACCTGATTGGATCACCAAACCAACCCTCGAACCCACACCATCGGCCGCTCAGGTAACCAAGAAGTTGCCCGAGGAAAATCAACCTCGCGGTGCAGCCTACCCCGTCGACAACCGCCTCCCCGCCGGGTTTGCCTATGCCCAGCAGCAACCGGCTTATGATATGCCTGCTCCGATGGCACGTGGTGCAGCCTACCCCGTCGACAACCGCCTCCCCGCCGGGTTTGCCTATGCCCAGCAGCGACCGGCTAACAATATGCCTGTTCCAATGGGCTCAATGCCTGTCCAGCTGGCCCGTACTGCACGTCGCGGCGGCCCGCCGGTTCCGTTACAACCGGCCGCTCTGCGGCAGCGTGGTCCTCGGCACGCCAACTATATGCAAGCAGCCCCTGGTATGCCCCCTAACCCTGCGGCCATGGGCGGTGCTGGCATGGCAGCGATGCCAATGGCTCATGTACCCGGTGGCGGCGTTCGCGGCGCAAGCTACGATCAGTCCCATATGCCTGGCTACGCTTGGCCAACTTATGCGTCGTATCCGAACTACGCAGCTTTGACGTATCCGCGTCAGTATTCACCTACCGCCTGGCCCTACATTGGGCCCTTCTACCCGTATCCTCAAGTACCACTTGGCTGGCGAAAAGTGGCACTGGAATGGGACGACGGCTGGTGGTTCCTCGATTTCAACGACACGGCTACGCACTAGCAAGTCAACACTCCTTCTCAGTTTCGACGTCTGAGCGCAAGCCGTCGTTACCAGTTTGCTAACGACGGCTTTTATTAGTAACCCTTGCCCCATGCCTGGCAACAACTGACAGCACGGCAACGACTGGCAGCAAAGCTGTCGTCACTACCTGGTTTTTCCGCCTGACCAGAAAATTCCGCAAGTCTTGTCCAAACTAACACGATAACTGGTGTAGCGGCAGGCTCGGTCGATGTTGGCCAAACCGCGACTTGTTGACTTTGTCGACTATTGTTTCGTTTAGATAAGGGTTCCGTGATGCCACGCGCTCAATCGACCAACTTTCTTGTTGGGTTCGTCCTCCTGGCTTTGTCGACGACTGGCTGTGGATGGGGCCTCACCAACCTTGGAATGAGCCTCAACTTCTTGGCTGTGCCCGTCCCGGTAAGTCCATACTTCCAAGATCTGAAAGAAGAGGAGTTTTGGTTCAAAGAGAGGTACGATCGCGTACCGATTCTGGGACCAATCACTTCCGGCGGACCACCCGTAGCGATCGACACCCCAAGTGACGACGAAATCATGATCGCGCTCGAAAAGGCCCAGCCCATTGAAGGTGGCATACCGTTCCTGTGGGAACGCAATCGGAACAACGTTCGGATCGTAAAACGCAAAATTGCTGACTACGTGGATCCGCCGAGGCATTACCCGCTCATCGGACCAGCTCAACAACATCACGCCCACTATTGCTGCACGATCTATTACGAGGATGTTCGTCGGATTGGCTGGCCTGTACCACACACACTCCTTGACCGGGACTCCAAAGAAGTTGTCTATATTGACCACAATCACCTCCACATGGTTGGCAACCTTGATATGGGCTGCAACGAATCTTATTAGTACCAAAATCAGTTTTAGCATCTGCCCCAGGCTGACTCGAAGCCATTTCCAGACAACCCAAAACCACCTGCCTGAGAACTCTCCATTGAATAACGATTTAGAGCAGCTACTGGGTCGACACGACATCTCGTTGACCGCTGCTATAATTCGGAGGCAAAACGAGCGATGCGGATCTCAACCTGCTTGACCGCACCGCGCAGGCGGTCGCTTCCAGCCACGTTGTTTGCCTGGTCAACTTTTATCTGGCCGTTGACAGTCGCTGCTCAGCCACAATCTTTATCGGGTCCAGCTGCGGCAGCGACGACGGGCGATGCCATTCCTACCGCGAGCCTGCTCGACATGCTGCTGGCCGGCGGCCCACTGCTCATCCCCATCGTGTTGGCCTCCTTCTTACTGCTGCTGGTTGTTTTCGAGCGTACGATCTCCCTTCGACGCAACCGAGTTGTACCCCGGCCGTTCGTGAAGAGCCTGTTGGGGCAATTGCAGGGGGGTGCGATCAGTCGATCCGACGCACTTGAACGTTGCGAATATGACTCCAGCCATATTGCCCGCGTATTTTTGGCCGGGCTGCGGAAGTGGGGCAAACCGGCGGTTGAGGTCGAACAAACGGTTCTTGATGAAGGCGAGAGAACCGCCAACATACTCCGTCGTTACCTCCGGATCATTAACGGCGTTTCCACCGTCTGTCCCCTGCTTGGCTTGCTTGGCACGGTTTGGGGCATGATGGAGGCATTCAATGCCATCGCCGGAAGTTCGGCAATGGGGCGCCCTGAGTTGCTCGCCGCTGGCATCAGTCAGGCACTCCTTTCGACTGCGGCAGGCTTGTTTGTCGCAATCCCCGCACTCATCTTCTATCTATATTTCGTCGGCCATGTCGATAGCCTCGTGATGGATATTGATCAGCGCAGTCAACAACTTGTAAATCTCATCTCGGCTGAAGCACTCGCGGATCATGGCTCCAGCCGTACAGCCAAGCGCAATCGCAAAGCAGCGTAGCAAAAGTAGGGACGGACCCGCACTCTCGCTGCAGTCTTGGTTTTGAAGGGGAACGCAAACAACTTGTCGAAACCAGGGCTATCGCCCGCGACCGGTGTCGCCACAGTCCACTTTACGAACCTTGCACAGACAGAGTGCCAGATTCTCAACTCCACAAATTAAACTCCTCTGTGTCCCAACTCACCGGCCATGCCAATCAAGACACAATACGACGATCAGCCAACGCTTAACCTGACACCCATGATCGATGTCGTGTTCTTGCTGATCATCTTTTTCATGGTCGCTACGGAGTTTAGCGAACTGGAACGGAATATCGAATTGGAAGTGCCTGAGGTAGCCAGTGCAGGAACCGACCGAACACCACTCACACCGCGAACGGTTGCAGTGTACGAAGACGGGCGAATCGAACTCGACGGCCAGCAGGCCACGCTTCAAGAGTTGCGCGATCAGTTAGCAGCCAGTCGGGCCCAAGACCCCGACCTCAACGTCGTGGTACGTGGCGATGGGCAGTGTGACTTTCAATACATTGCCAGTGCAATGGCCGCTTGCCGTGATGCTGGGGTTCGGGAACTCGGAATCACTGTCCGTGTTGGTAACAGCAAGGGGCAGGGAAAAATCGTTCGTTAGATCGCCAACAAGATCTGAATGGAACACCGATTATCCGTCCGACTCGGGATCTCCATTCGCGACCCACCATGTTCCAACTCCTCACATTTTCGTCATTCGGTTATTTTGTGGGGCTGCCGCTAATACACCTGCTCCTCTGGAGTGGAGTGGTCGTATTGACGGTCTTGTTGATCGTAGTCGTCGCCACACGTTGGGGCAAATCGCGGCCTCTACAAACCTGCGCCATACTCTCGTTGCTGGCGCATTTTCTGCTGGCTTGCCTGGCAACCATCGTGCGCATTGTGGCAGGCTTCGACCAAGTCGCCGAGGGCCCTCCCATTCGAGTTCGCCTGATTCAGGAGGTGGCCCCGGCCCCAGCCGCACCACCTCTTATTGACGAACACGACCCCCCGGCTGAGCTTCTCCTTTCGGCAACCGAACCAAGCAATGCAATTCCCCTGGAAAGTTCCGAAACTCCACAAACGCCAACCACGTCGGTCGTGACGGGAACGACCGAAACCACGATTGACACGGCAGCGCAGGTGGCCCCTCTGCCGGGCGAGCCAAACGCGTTTGCCGACGTGGTTACCACGCAACCACTGGTCGCCCCCGCAACTCCCGACGAAACTCGCCAGGCCGAAAGCCCTTCACAGCCAGCAGCGTCACCCGCTGGAGTAATCGCCACGCGCCAAGCGGCCCCAACGCTGGACCCGGCAGAGAACTGGTCGACTTCGGAAACGCGTGAGGACTCGGCTACACCAGACGGCGCCACCCCGTATGCGAATCGGAAACGACCTGACCGACTTGGCTTTGTAGAACGTGAAGGAGGTAGTCGGGAAACCGAAGCAGCCGTCCGCGCCGCGCTCGCCTGGCTCACAGCCGCTCAGTCGCCAGATGGCCGCTGGAATGCAAACCGCTTTGGCGCTGGAGAAGAACGAGGCGTCCTGGGACACCATCGCGCAGGCGCCGGTTCTCAAGCCGATACCGGAGTTACCGGACTGGCGCTACTGGCGTACCTCGGTGCCGGGCACACACACTGGGGCAAACCCCACGGTGAAACGGTCCGACAAGGACTGCAGTTCCTAATTAACTCGCAAGCACCCGACGGCAACCTTTCAGGGAACGCTACCGTGTACGCCAGAATGTATTGCCACTCGATGGCCACGTTTGCTTTGGCCGAAGCAATAGCGATTACCGGTGACCCACTGCTTGAACCGACGGTCCGTCGGGCTGTCGACTACTCCCTGATCACACAAAATCGAGCGACGGGTGGTTGGCGTTACCGGGCCGGTGACTCCGGTGATACAAGTCAACTTGGCTGGAAGGTGATGGCACTCCGCAGCGCCGAGCGAGCTGGTATTGTGATCCCCCCAAAAACCTGGACCAGTGTTGAAAGATTCTTGCGGAGCGTAGCGAGCGGTCGCGATGGGGGGTTGGCAAGTTACCAGCCTCACAACAGTCCCAGTCGGACGATGACCGCCGAAGCGTTCTACTGTCGCCAGTTGCTTGCCGAAACCGTGGGGGGGCAAGTCGACGAACAGGCAGCGAGCACCGCAGCTGCGTTTATTTGCCAACAACAGCCTGGAGAAGGAACTCCAAATTTTTATTACTGGTACTACGCGACATTGGCATTACACCACCAAAAACAACACGCCGCCGTGGGCCAGGCAACCTGGTACCAATGGAACCGTGCCCTGAAACGCGTGCTGCTGAAATCTCAAGTGGGACAGGGCCCCGAGGCGGGAAGTTGGCCCTCCACAACCGTTTGGGGGGGATACGGTGGCCGCGTCTTCACCACCTCGTTGGCCTCACTTTGCCTGGAAGTCTACTACCGCTACGCCCCGACCCCG
The DNA here is from genome assembly GCA_963578605.1 of Planctomycetota bacterium. Classification (GTDB taxonomy): domain Bacteria; phylum Planctomycetota; class Planctomycetia; order Pirellulales; family Lacipirellulaceae; genus JAKVCB01. The sequence continues at coordinate 1,679 of CAUZEA010000142.1, read as the reverse complement.
GAAAATCGGCGACCATGGGTCGCCAGCGACTCGGATCCACAGCAATATCAGCGGTAAGACCTTCAAAAAGTTCCGGGCAGCTATTCCATGCTGCCGCCAAGGTGTTTTCCGACCAGAGTGGCATGTCGGTCCGAATGTCCGTTTGACTCTGCCTGAATGTCTTGTAATATTAAGTGCTAAGTGTGAGTATTTGTGGTCCTACCATAACCACTGGAGTCTCGCCACTGGCGGGCAAATATGTTTGGCGTCGGTCCCTGGCAAATCCTGATTGTACTGGCAATTGTGATGCTCCTGTTCGGCAATCGACTTCCGGCTCTGGCCCGCTCACTCGGCCAAAGCCTGGTGGAATTTAAAAAGGGCGTGAAAGAGATTGACGAAGTCTCAACGTCCAACGATTCCAACCAGGATAACTAGTGCGATTGCGGTGAGCGTTGAGCCCTTGGTACAGGTTGAGCAAAATGCAGAAAACAAACCGCTGAGAACACGGGGCAAATTACCAGTCGCTGGTCGCCTTCAGCGATCTGTACCGTTGGGTCTCTCTTGTTTGTGCTGTGAAAGGTTAATATGAGATGTTTGGCATCGGTTATCCTGAATTATTGATCATCGGAATTGTGGCCGTTATCCTGTTTGGTGGTCGTTTACCACAAGTAGCCCGCTCGATGGGTAAAAGCCTTACCGAGTTCAAAAAAGGGATGCAAGATCTGGAAGGGCATGTCTCGGATGCCATTCACAGCCAACCGACTTCAACAGCCCACTCAGCGCAAGTCGAACACGATGATCTTAGCGAGCCATCGGCGCCGCGATTCGAACCACCCACCACCCCTCCCCAAACCGTCGACGATAAGCCTCCCCAAACCGTCGGCGACAATTAGGGTCACTCGGTTCGGTAACGCTGGCCACCGCTTGAGAGTCTGGCTATAATCGGTCCTGGTTTGTGCAGTCATCGGTCACGACCGCACAAACATCGGGCGGCTAGCTCAGTTGGTTAGAGCGCCGTCTTCACACGGCGGAGGTCACAAGTTCGAGTCTTGTGTCGCCCACTATAGAATCTTGTCGGAGGTCGCACGGAGGCGCATCCTCTGGCAGGGTACGACTTTTCTCATCCGGGCTTGTCATCCCTTGCGAGCCGATTCTACCCCGTGCGTGCGCCTGCTGCGTCGTATTCTGCGTTGTTTTTTTGAAGTCCTCTTCGGTCACCTGCCAGTAGTGCTTCTGGGCCGTTGCTTCCGAGTGCCCCAGGAAGGCTGACGCAACGTGTCCAGGAAACACTCGGGCAAGCTCTGCTGGCACGCAAGTTTTGCCACAACTTGGGCCAGGGAGCGACCCCTGCTCGCTTAATGATCCTCTGAAGTTGCGTCCTTAGATTCACGTTTCCCCGGTATCGGGTGATGACATATTCCTGTCCCACTTGTGCTTGTTCCCATGCCTCCTCCAAGAAGGGACGTAGTTCCGGAAAGATCGGGACCTCGCGACTGGCCTTACCTTCATGATGTTCGGTTTTTTTACTCCGGACGGTCATCCGCCCTTTCTCCCAATCAATGTTAGCCCAACATGACCCAGCCCCCTTAAACGAGTCCACGCCCTGATAGATAATCATGGTGTCAGGACGCATTTCAAGGAGGGCAAGCGATGCCACGAGGTAAGAAACACGGTCCGGAAGAGGTGATCCCGAAGTTGCG
>CAUZEA010000141.1:0-12160 GCA_963578605.1 Planctomycetota bacterium | reverse complement strand
TCGGCGATGCCTCCGCAAATCAAGTGAAGATCTATACCGATCCCTACAGTTCTCCCGACAGTCTTTCCAACACGCTCGAAGCGTCTATCCCATTTACGGTGGCGAATGCGATTCCAAACGGGTTCGATATCCAGTCCGGGAAGGAACTTAAGGTGGGTGGCAATGAGGATATTGCACTGGGAGGGACAATTCGTAGCAACTCGGTTGCCATGATTATGGATTCGCCGACGAAAAAACTCATGCTCTCGAATGATAGTCTCGCCGCAAGCACCAGAAGCAGCTATTCAAAAACGCGAATCTTTGAAGGAACCCTGGCCGTAACAAGTGGTCAGGCACTCGGCGGAAGCCAGATCGAAGTTGCCGATAATGGAGGCACGCTTGAGGCCGAGGGGACAGACGTTTTCCTTACCAATACCATTAAATTTTTAAGCACCAATAGGCTGGCCGTGGGTGGCAACTCGGTATTCAATCTTACGCTCGGCGGGGCGATTACAGGTAACGGTGGCATTACGAAAACGGGCACCCAGACGGTAACTCTTGCTGGCGCGAACAGCTACAGAGCGGAAACCCAGATCGAAGATGGCACGCTGGTTGCAGCGGGTGGCCAGGCCATCTTTGACAACGGAATTGTGAACTTTACTTTAGGTGGTATTTTTCAGGTCGACGATTCCGAGACGATTGGTCTATTGAAGTCAACCGGAGCCCTGGGGAGTGTTGTCCTGGAGCCTGGTGCAAACCTGACCTTGCAGGGAGCCTCTGAAAGTGTCGACGAGGAGTTCGGCGGAATAATCAGCGGGAGTGGAGAGCTCACGAAGCAGGGGACCTACACCCAGCGGCTCACAGGGCACAATACCTACACCGGTGGAACGAATATCGAGGACGGCAAGCTGGGAATCAATTTTGACGATAGCCTTGGTGTCGGCGGTACAGTCAAGTTGGCAAACGAAGGGACTTTGTTAATTGTCAGCTCCGGCTTGACACTAACCTATCCGCTCGAGGTGGAATCGTCGGATGGGCAAATTGAATGGTACGATCCTGGTGTTCCGGCTGGCGGTCACATCTTCATGTGGACGCCAGTCACGATCACCGGAGACGGCATGATGAGTGTCGATCTCAAGGGTATTTCGAGCAATATCAGTACGTTTGAAGTCGACCAGGACGCGACCGTGGACCCGAGCTTTGGGGGATTCGAACCGGCCGAATTTACGGAAGTCGACTTCATTGGCGCGGGTGATATCACGTTCGTTTTGATTGGCCCCTCAGGGGTTTTTGACGCCAGTAATAAAAATGTTGTCTACGACACTACGTCCGACAGAGTTTTTGGCGGCACGTTGAATGACATCGCCGAATTGCAGAAAAAGAATACCGGAACCCTCACATTCAACAGCGATTCAACCGTCACGGCAGCAACGGTCGCTGTTGAAAATGGAACACTTGCGGTTGAAGACAGTGATTTTACAGTAACTAACCCCGGCGGTACCACGATCAGTGGCGGGACCCTTCAGTTGGAGAATGACGGTCTAGCAGGTAACATGTTCAACAGCAACGTTACCGTCGACACAGGTGTTTTAAAAGGTGTTGGCACTATCGATGGGGACGTTACGAATAATGGTCCGGTGGGCCTTGGTGGGACGATCCAGCCCGGCAGTTCGAGCGACCCGTACGGCACGCTTCACTTGACGGGTAATTTTGACAACAACGGTGGCGCGATCGACATCGAAATGCAACGCACCGGTGGCAGTTACGAAAACAGTAAGATTCTTGCTGACGGCACGGCCGTTATTGTTGACGGATCGCTCGTTGTAAATGCCTCAGCAGGTACCCCGTTTGTAGTAGGCGAGCAAGTCCCGTTTATCGAGGCGAGTTCTGTCGTTGTAACTACAGATTTCTCAATACTGACGCTTACCGGCGGTTCCCACAGCGGAAGGTATAAGTTGGAGCCGTTTCACACAGGAACCGCTTACGGGTTTGTGATCGAGGAAGGGGACTTTTACCAGGGGATTGACCACTTCTGCCACAATAATTTTGTGATGGGGGATTACTTTTCCAACCAGACATCGTCAGGTATTCCTCCCAAAGACCTCGACATGAATACGGTTACCGCGGCAATCCTTGCACTTACCGATCAAGCCCCGGCATACGACGAACTCGACGGGGCTGTTTTTGGGTCTGCTTCAAGCGTTGGGGTTCAGGCTACGACAAACATGTTTCAACTGATCGGGACCCGCTTGCGACCAAATGGGCTGGCACTTTGTCCCGCTCCGACATCGATGTGGCGTTACGGCCGAACTGATAACGAAAGTCTTTTTCGGCATGGTCAACCCGCGGCCGAGGCAGCCTGGAGTGGTTGGGTTGCTGTCGGGCGACTCGGTGGCGATGCCACCGGTGACTGTAACGCCCACGGTTTTGATTATACGCAGAACGGGTGGCTTGCCGGCATCCAAAGAAATCTTGATTTTGAGTCAAACGTGGGGATGTTCTTTAATTACAGCCAGTCAACAATTGATGTTGGCGATCCGGATGACACGGTTACCACAGAAAATAACTTTGGTGGGGCTTACCTCACGCACGACTATGGCCTTGGTTACTCGATGGTCGTAGCCGGGTTTGGGCACGATCAGTACGAGTCAAGGCGGCAGATCAGCTTTCTATCTCCGGTCCGTCAGGCGGATGGGGACCACGACGGGTGGCAGGCTGGTATATACACCGAACACGGACTGACCTATGGACTTTCGAACCTGTTCTTCCAGCCTTACGGGGCGCTGCAGTATGTGTATTTCGGTCAGGACGGTTTTACCGAGACGGGTGCCGATTCGATTAACCTGGTCGTCGACGATTTTAGTTTCAACAGTTTTCGTATGATGCTGGGTGGACGACTCGCAGGGTCGTTTTGGGGCCCCACCTGGGAGCTTCGCGCACAGTGGATCCATGAACTGCTTCATGAGACCTCGCCAATTGTAGGTGCCAGTTTTCAAGGCGGATGGGATCCGACCTTCGCAATCGAAGGTTTGTCACTGGGACGAGACTGGGCCTTGCTGGGTGCCGGGTTTGACTGGCAGATCAGGCCGCGATTTAGTTTCTTCGCAAACTACGACTGGCAAGTGAACGGCTACCAATCGTTTGGGGTTGGTTCAGGCGGTGCGGAAATTCGCTGGTAACACTCCCCTTGGCGTCGGTAGTTTCGTCGCGATTAGGTAGTGATTTCTTTCTCCATCAGGCCGGCCAATCGATCGGGTGTGATTTGCGCAGCAAGCGGGTCAACCGCGGATCATCTGTAACCACCACGCTGCGACGACGCCCCACACCCCGTTCACCAGAAGTACAAAAACGGGTGTCAGGGCGCCAAGTTCGGTCCCCAAAGCACCTTGGCGGAGTACGACAGGGTAGATGAAAAAAAGTTGGACGAAGCTGGGGAGCAGGCTGAGGGTGAGGCCGCGGGTTAGCCAATGCATCGAAAGCGGCAGGGCGAAGAGCATGCCCCACATTCCTCCCCAAACGATTCGCTGGTAGAGCCAGGGAGCCACGAGGAGAGGGGTCATTTGAACACCCAGACCCCGGCTGATGCCGAGGTCACCCAGTAGCCAGGCGACCAGGCTACAGAAAAGACCACCTAGCGCACCGGCGGTAAACAAAAGACTAATCGTACGACCAAACTGCATGCACGCCACCTTTTTGCTAGCGACCCCGGGCCCTGATGCCGCAGCACCCGGGGCACGTTTTACTCGAAGCTGCCTGATTTAACCAAGCCCAGAAGGGTCGGGAAATGGTGGGGTGGAGTCAATATCTGGCGACGATTCTTTTGATTTCCAGCCAGGCGTCTGGTTACGGGCACCTGGTTGCAGACCGCCTACCGAGGGTAAGGGGTAGCAAGCCGGTTTGGCCAGCGGCAGTTTTCACGCCGCTAAAGCCATTTGTTCATGCGGAAGATCACCAATTCGATCGCCAGAATCACCGCAAGAAGGCTGCAGAAAATCCAAAAAGCACTTGAGTCGTGGATCCCTGGCATTCCGCCCACGTTGATACCCATCAGCCCGGTGAGGAATCCCAAAGGGAGAAAGATTGTGGCGACCATGGTCAACAAACAGGTGACACGTTCCATTCTTTCTCCAAGGCGGCTGGCAAGTTCTTCTTGAGTTATGACCGCATGCTCGCGAAGCGAATCGAGGTCTTCGCACGCCTTGGTAATCATTTCGGACGACTCGCGGAGGATGCGGTGATCTTCGGGAAGCAGCCAGGAACAGGTATGGACTGCCAGGTGGGCAAAAGTTTCTCGCTGGGGAGCAAGAAAACGCCGCAGCGTGATTGTTTTCCTGCGAAATGCCGCCAGCTGAACTCGGAGTTGTCTGCTTTCATTATTTACAACCCGGTCTTCAAGCTCATCGGCTTCATCTTCCATGGTTTCGATCGTGTCGGAAATTCGATCGGCAATCTTCTCACAGATCGAAGCGAGTACCTCGCCAGTCCTTGTGGGTTTTCCGCGTTTTAACAGAACTATTTTTGTATCATCGACTGCAATAACTTTCTTGTGACGGATGCTGATCATGCGGTCAGCAGAAGCATAAATATGAAGCGCGACCATATCTTCGGGATTGCTTCCTGGGTTGCAATTAATTGCGCGAAACACCAGCAACAAATCGTCGTTGTTGGCGAAAAACCGGGGACGGTCTGCCTCGGAAAAAAGAATGGCATGCTGGTCCGGTTCCAGCGCCGAGTGGTCTTGCAGCCATGACTCAATCACGTCGTCGATATTGCAAAGGTGTAACCAGATGCGTTTTGCCTGGTGAAGGCTTTCATGGGACGTAACGAGGGTTAGTTCCTCACAGGCTTCCAAATCGATGCCGAAAACAAGCGACTTGTCATCTAGTAGTGTCATTATAGGGTGCCGTCAATGTGGAAGAGGAAAATGTTGCGCCGCGATAGGAGGCTTGGCCGTCAGTTTACAAGGCTGTGGGCCGTTGGCTCGACTCGCCAGCACGAAAAATATTGGAGGGTTCAAAATCCCCGGGGAAGCCCCGATGAAACGAAAAACAGGAGAGCCAGTTTACCAAATCGTGTTGTTGAGCCCAGCGCCCCAGTTGCGAAAAAATTTGATTCCGGTGAACTGGTCTCGGTATGTCAGGTTGCAGGAAACGGTATAAAAAGTTGTTGACGAAGGTTGATCGTGAGGAAAATTTATTTGTGGTATATTGACGGTTCACCGGGGTGCCATTTTTTGGCCCCAACAAGTGGTTTAATATCTCCAAACCACCAACAGGGAGACTTTGGAACGTGCGAGTTTACTTGTCGAGTATTTTTCTTCTGGGTTGCCTGGCTGCTATCGCTGCCGGCGGTGAACTAGAACTGTCAGTCACCGAGCCGGTGGGAGTGGTTCGGCAGGGCTGGCCTGTGACCTCTGGCATACCGTTGGCCGAAGGAGAGTTGCGGCGAGCCGCCGGGGTAGCGCTTTACAGTGCAACGGGTGAAGAAATCCCCCTGCAAACCGAGGTGCTCTCGCGGTGGAGAGATGGCACTATCCGCTGGTTGTTACTCGATTTCCAGCTTGATCTGCCGGCCAATCAGCTCTGCAAGTTGGTGTTGCGCTATGGCTCTGAAGTGGAACGCTCGGAACCGAAGTTGCCAAGGCTTGTCCACACTCGGGGATCACAGATCTACCCGATCACGCCGGTTTTACAAACAGGGCCACTTCAAGTTCAGATATCGACCGATCAATTTCGACTGCTCGATGCCATTTGGCTTGACAGGAATCGCGACGGGAAATTTTCCGAGTCAGAACGCCTAACAACCGGAGAGGATACGGGATTGGTTTTGGTGGCGACCGACGGTACCCGGCACCGGGCTGATCTTTCGCTGGCCACGTGGACGGTTGAGTAGCACGGACCGTTACGGGCATGTGTGAGAATCGACGGGCAACATCGCTCAGAAGACGGTTTGCCTATGTTTAGCTACGCGGTTCGCCTGCATGCGTTTCGAGGTCACCCCTTTGTCAAGTTTGAGTACACCTTTGTGAACGACTATCCCGACGCCCTGATGGCACAGATTGATGCCATTGAATTCGTTTGTTCGACGGGCGATGGGGATCAGTTTGTGCTTAATGGGCAACCAACCACCGAGCCGTCGCGACTTTTCCAAGTGGACGACCAACAGTTTGAAATCAACGGTCGGGCATCGACCGGGCGAGCACCTGGCTGGGCAGCCATTGGGTCATCGGCGGGTGGGATGGCCGTGGGGGTACAGGAGTTCTGGCAGAACTGGCCCAAGAGCCTTGAGGTCAAGCCTGGTGAATTGCGGGTTGGTATTTGTCCTGAGTTCCCGCAAGGACAATATGATGGCCGGCCGCTGCTGGAGGAGGTAAAACACTGTTATTATCTTCGCGATGGTGTGTATACCTTTAAGGTCGGAGTGGCTCGTACGCATGAGCTGTGGGCTACTTTCTTTGACGGCCCACCGGAGTCGGCCCAGTTGGCGCAGTTTTTCCGTGGTGCTGAGACCCCGTTATTGGCCCAGTGCAGTCCAGAGTACGTTTGCCGGACAGGTGTGCTGGGCGATGCGCCTCCTGCCGATCCAGAAAAGTACCTCGGGTACGATGCCTGGCTCGATGTGTTGTTTGAAAAGCACCTGGAGCACCAGCAAAGCGTGCGCGAATATGGATTCCTCAATTTTGGTGACTGGTACGACGAAAAGAAATTTGGTGGAGGGTGGGGTAACCAGGAGTACGACACAGCCCATGCGTTCTTTGTGCAATACTTGCGTAGCGGTGACCGCCGCTATTTTGACCGGGCGCGACAGGGGGCGCGCCACGTCATGGATGTCGATGTGTTGCACGCGATTAATCGTCATATTCGCGGTCTTGACCACCATGGCCAGCCACAGCCAGGGCACATATGGACCCATAGCGTAGGGCATACGGGCGGATATTATGACGGGGCTGAGTTGAGAGCCCCACTGTGGGTGCAACGGGGAATGTTACACGACAAGGGACACGTATGGATTGGAGGTGCTGTCGACGATTACACACTTACCGGGAATCGCCGTGCGCTAGATGTGACACGGTTGGTTGCCGATCGAGTTGCGACGGAATGTCCAATTGATTACAGCGATCACATTCGCGACAACGGCTGGCCACTGAACCTGGTCATGACCGCTTACGAACTGACCGGTGAAGACCGATACCTGGCTGCTGCGACCAGGCAATGGAAGATCCTGCATGAAAACTTGGATCCGGTGCAAGGGTGGATGGGACCACTTGCCTATGGTCATTGCTCAGCGGAACCGCTTTCAGAACGTTGTCACGGACAGGTTTCCTACCTGTTGGCGCTGACGCTTAGTGCATTGTCTCGTTATCATGCAGCCACGGATGATCCGGAGGTGCTGGCTGGAATTTCCACTGGTCTCGACCAGATCATTCGGCAATGTTGGAATGAAGAACACAAGACATTTTATGGGTCGCCGTGCACCCATAGCCGCAACAGCCCTCCTCAGGCTTACTGCCCGACAACGTTCTTAAGCTCCTTGGCATTTGCTTACGAAATCAATGCGACGGGCAATGCTGAGCACCGTAGAATTTTTCAAGCTGCTTTTGAAACGGCAATTCAAGGTGGGTGGGATTTGCTGGAGACTGCACCAACGCAAGCCCAGGCAGGCTACTTGAGCCGATCCTTTCATTTCACCCCCTATGGTTTGCGGTGCCTGGAAGAGTAGGTTTCCAGGGTCGGTGTGACCTTGTTGTGATGGTGATCCAGGTGCCGCGCTCAACATCGAAGCAACTCATTGCGAGCGAGTGTCAGTCCCTTCCATGTCCAACAGTAATTCACCGGTGGGGCCAGTGACCGTGAAGGTCCAGTCCATCGTGTTGTCACCAGTGAATTTCCAGTGGCCTTTTCCCCGATACCCATAGCCGTAATCGGCTTTCCAATTCAAGGTTCTCGCGTTGGCATCCCAATTGCCGGTTGTTTCCCCACGAGGAAACGTGGTTTTGGAGAAGTTCCAACTTCGGTAAACACCCTCTTTCGAATCGTAGTTGATCAGTTCGAGAGATTCGGCATTGATGGACGCGAAATTGGCTTTGTTTTCGATAAAGTTGTCACCTAACGTCCACTGAATCTTGGTTTGGCCAGTGCTTTTGATTTCCAAAGGTGTCCAGGCAGCCTTTTTGAGGGTGAGTTCGGCATCCCAGGTACCGACTCTTAAATTCAGAGGTTCTAACGGATCGTCCTTGGCTGCCGAATCGCCCCGGCAGATCCCATGAAAATAAAGAAGTGTGAGTAGTGCAATGCAAAGTTTTTGTTGGACCACAGGTGTGACTCCCGGGTTGGTTGGCGGGGGTTGATGTCCGATCTGGTGCACGATGGGAGAACTGTTCGAATTACGACCGGAGCAAGTCCGAGTCGTAGACCAGGTCAAACATGCTGCCAAAACAGCACAATGATTATAGCATTTTCGTTCTTGCCTGGGCAACATGGCCGACTGCGGGGGGAAGCTTGGGTCGCGGTTTGCCCCGTACACGATGGGCGTCCGTTGTGAGAGAGTGTGTTTTCCTGTACGCAGTTTTAGAGGGCTCGTTCAGAGGGATCGGTTTCGCATTGTCAAACAGGTTGTCCAAAACTGGTTTGACGAGAAGCCGGTTTGTCAAAAACTCCCAGGGAAGCATCGGGCCCCATTTTGGGTCAGCTTTTGGACTGTTGTTCAAAGTTCCTTTGCGCAGGAGAGTTGCCGGTTCATCCCTGTAGTCATGGAGAACACCGCTGGCGAGAACTGACCCGATGTTCCGTAGGTCTGTGTGGGCGGCGGCCACCGCGGCGATGTGCTTTGGAAGTGTTTGTCCGTGCCTGGTAAGCGGTAGTCTGTGGTCCTGGCAAGCTGGTCATTTAAAGAATTGAATCGACAAGGGGTACTTCCAAAGTTGACCATCGTTCGCTTTGATGCCACCGATAATGGGAAAGATAATGCTCACCACAACGAGCACAATCAACATCGGGAACCCAATGAGAATGAACGTGAGCAATCCGCTCACAACCCCGTAGATAATCAGCAAGATGAGCCAATTTGCGACGACTTTTCCGTGTTCATCAATGCCGGGAAGTTTGTTCTTCTGGATCTGCCAGATAATGATTGGAGTGACCAGCCCGGCCATGGGTACCACGAAGCCTGCCAGGAGAGAGAAGTGCAGGAACATGGCCCAAGTTCTTGTTTCACGTTCATTGTCGGTATTGTTGCTTTCGGAAGTCTCGTCGTTCATCAAAGATTCTCTCTGGAAAGATCAAGCGAACAGAGGGTGAAAAACGGCCGTCGCCCCGGGTGGTGGCAGATCTGTCGAGAGCCTTTCAGCTACGCTGGTTACCAGAACGAGGATCGCCAAGCAAGCGTAGATTTTAACGCGGCGCCTTTGCCGAGCAATAGCAATCGAAGCTGAAAAGGGGCCTCGAAACGGTTGGCCACTGCCGCAGGTCTGTGGCCCACGATTGAATTACACGGTTGCGCTAACAAATGCCACGCAAGTGTCGTTGTTGCCTTGCGATTGCCACAAGACTCATAGCCAGGAGCAAGCTACAGCCTGGTTCGGGAACTACACGCAGAACAATGCTCGACTCGTTGTGGTTCAATTGCCACGACCGCCCACTACCAGGCAATGCTTCAGACGCATCGAGCGAGAGTAAGTGAAACCCGGAGAGGGCGCCGTCGTGCTGGACGACCACGAATGTGTCGCCGAAAGAGAGGTCGTCAGCACCGAAGTCATCGAGAAATAAAAGATCGATCTCGGTTTCGTTTCCGAACGTGAGATCACCCGTAACCAAGAGTTGGTCGTGGAGAGGGTTGCCGTGGTCGTCCTGATGGCCGGCCAGTTGTATGACCATGTTGCCTCCGTTCTTGAAAAGATTGCCGTCGATAGTGATTGCGCCAGACGAGTTCCCGGGAGCGATGGTACCCTGGTCGACCCAGTTTCCTCGTAGCGTGGCCGTTCCCGAAATCGTCCCGTGGTTGAGCGAAGTGCCAGAGGGGGTGTCGATCGTTCCGTTTGCGTGTAGCACTGCATGCAGTTCAACGGTAAGCTGATGGAATGCAGCGTCGGCCTGAAGTCTTGTTGTCCCGCCGACCAGGTCCGCTTTGCACAAAGTTGTACCACCAATCTCGCCTTCGTAACTGAAAGTAAAATCAGGGTCGTACGCTTCGGTGGCTTCTCCGTTTTCATTCGCCAGCTTGCCAAAGGTGATGGTGGGGCGGTTCAGCGTATCCGTGGTAAGTGCGTGGCTGCTGATGTTTCCCGTGATTGAGGCGCCAGCCATGATGTTGATCTGGCCGATGGCAGCGGTTTGCGCAATCTCAATCGCGTTGCCGAGGCCACTTTGCGCCGTTACGACCCCGGTAATATCGACGTTGTCGATCAGGTAGTCGTTGTAGTCTTGAGACGAGACCTGGTCGGCGGGGCCCGACCGTGAGAAGCCGAAGTCAAAAACCAGGCCACGGCCTGCAGGGCCATTCGCCACAACATTTCCTTTTACGACAAGATGGTTGGCAGCCCCGGCGCTGGCTAAAACACCAATCCCGTTTTGACCATCGACATTGATGGTCGTGTCAGAGGCAATGACTACCTTGTTTCCATGGAGGGCCGGAACTTCGGTATCAGACGTGTTCGCCGAAATTCGGATTCCAGTCCCGGCGTGCCCGGAGATCTCGACGTCGCCCGTAATTGTGATCGCACGTTGATCTGCCTGGAGAAACATCCCCGTTGCAAAATCTGCCGACGACTGAAAGGGAACCGTGACCTGTTCGGGGGTGTTTGTACCGTCTTGATAAAAGGCTCGGCCAAAATGTTGGGACAGGTCAAGGTCTGGGTACCCCATGTCGGCAAATAAAGCCAGTTCGGCGGGGCCGAAGAAGACATTGCGATAACGTTTTTCAAAGGGACGGGTACGAGTAATGATGTGGTAAGGCAGGAGAGTGTGGCTGATATTTACGGGGTCAACCGGTATGCCTGGTTGTCCGTAGATATTCACCGCCTGTGCGCCGTTAGCTAGTGGGGGGTCTCCTTCGTAGAGAACGTGCTCGGCATACGGCATGTTGCCCATGGTCATTCCAAGCAGGTGGCCAATTTCGTGAACGGTAGTTATTTCGAGCTGATGCAGCGCCGAAGGCAACTGAGTTAATGGACGGGTGTCGTATTCGTTGAGGGTCACGCCATCGTTACCCGGCTCGAAGACAATGACACCGTCCATGTCACGGGTTCTGAGAGCATTTTCGTCTGTAACAATTCGTGCATAAGTGTTGGTCATTTCTCCATAAAATAAAGCGTTAAGCGCCGTTGCGTTGGCAGGAGGGCGTGTCTCTTCCGGTTCAAGTGGCGTTACCGAAATATCTTTTACGATACCGATGACTGGCATTTTTTCGGGGACGACCCACAGGTCCAGCTTTCTTGTCCAGTAGTTGAACGCCCTGCCGATGGCGTCTATTTCCGCGTCTGTAAAAACTCCCAGGTCAGACGGGGCGATCTGTGTTCTTTGGAAATGGAATGGGTCGTTTCCGGTATCTCCCGGGTTCCAAAAGCGAAGTTCAAACACACCAACGTTCATCGTGGTCTGGGCACGTAAATCTTCGATAAAGAGGTTGCAGCTTACCAGGCAGAGTATGATCCATAACGGTTTGGATCGAGCCATCGTCCGGGTTGAAATAGAACGGGTCCCGGGCCAGGGAGGAGTCAATAAATCACAATGAGCGGAGGAGGTGTGCCGCAGTGCCTGGCTTCCATACGGTTGCATGATTGGCTCAATAGTTTGAAGGGTACTCGTGGAAATGTCACATCTTCCGCTAATATTTGAGGTTAGTTGCACTTCAGTGCTACGACAAGCAATTTTTGCGGTTGGGAATCCCGTGGGGACGGGCCGGTTTTGGATTCCTGGCTGGAGGAGGGGAAATCCGGCACAATCAGGGTTACCGGTCGGGTTCGCACGGATTGTCGTCAAGTGCGGGGATGGTCAGCTCCGGTCGAGTATGCACGCGGTTGTTCCGTTTAGCTGACGGCGACTTTTTGGCAAGATGTCATTCACGCCACGGACAATATCGCCACGGACAATATCGCCACGGACAATATCGATTGTGCGACAGCGGGAATTGGTGAGTTCAGGGTTGAGTTGGATTTCCACGCATCGGTTGTGCACCGTTAAAAATT
>CAUZEA010000140.1:0-12444 GCA_963578605.1 Planctomycetota bacterium | reverse complement strand
GGCCGTCCTTTTTCATACGGCTTGCCCGTATGGTAAAAATATTCAGCCGAACTCCATCTTCAATCCAGAATACGGGGGTACAGCGCAGCAGATTCTCGTGTTTCGGCCACTTGATTTCCTGCGGATTCTCCGGAATGCCATGACGATTTCCCCAGGGACCACCGGGTAACCTCATGAATAATCGTTTTGCAGCCCTGGCGGGCTTGCGACCGGAGAAAATCGCGGACGGACCTACCGGGTCATTCCACCCATTCGACCGGTTGTGGTTGAATTTCTTCCGTCGGCTGGTGGCCACAATCTTCCCGCCCGCTTCCTTCCAGGCGACTGTTGGCACGTACTGACATATCCTGATCGCAGAGGATTTGGCAACTCAGCCGTACGCCTGATAGTTCGCGAGCCTGGAGTGTGTTCTTTTCGGCTGCGGTTTGTTTGTTCGGCTCGCCGTCAAGAAACTCCACGCGACAGGTTGTACAACGGGAATTACCGCCACAGGCGTGAAGCTGATCGATGCCGGCTTCGTCCTTTAAGGCCAGAACCAGACGCTTGCCTGCGGGAACCTCGAAATCGCCAATACCTTCAACTGTCAGCCTGGGCATAGAGTCGTCCTTTCACCTGAGAATCGTTCGGGGGTTCATCAACTTTCAAATCTTATCAGACTCCACCCTTGCGTGCGACTGCTACAGGTCAACCATGGGCTGTAGGAATCCGAGAAAAGTCGTTGAACCAAGTGTTTCAGAAAACGGACCTTGAGGCCTTGGCAAATGTGATAGACTTTTCAAGGCGTTTGCAAGTTGGCACGACATCCCGCAAGTGTTAACGGTCCGTGAGCCAGACGGCTCTTACTAAGCGATTCAAGATTGGGAGAAGCGATGAAAATACTCTGCTTCGCGCGTGGTAAAATGAATTTGGAGGAATCATAGAGATGCAGTCCAAAACAAAGTTGACCGCGCTTCTTGTCCTAACGATCATGACCGCCCTGGAGTGGGGCATCGGGGGCGAGATCTCCACCCGGACCGTGAGGCCGGGCATCGAGTACCGGCACGAGCAATATCCGGGTCCGCTCTCGATTCACATCGTCAAAATGGAACTAGGCCGCAAAGAACTGGCGGTGATGACGAGCCTGGCAAACGGCACAGTTTTTGGTCGTCAGACCGTGACTGGACAAGCCAAGGCGGTCGACAGGAAGTTGGACAAACCGATCGTCGCAGTCAACGGCGATTATTTTGAAATGGGCTGGAGCGGTAATTCGCGCTACCGGGGAACTTTGGAAGGCATCCACATCCAGAACGGAGAACTGGTACATGGTCCTGGGCATTCCTCGTTTTGGATCGACGGTAAAGGACGCCCGCACCTGACCGTTGGAGGAGGATCCCAATTCAGGGTCATGTGGCCCGACGGATCTGAAGCAAGCTACCGCATCAATTGTTCGACGACGGCCGACAAGACGGAAGTCGGCAGCTCAGACATTGTTCTCTTCACGCCGTCATTCGGGACTTCCACCCACACGAAGGGCGGACTTGAATTGGTGCTGGCTGCAACTCCCGACAGCGAATGGCTGCCACTGCGGGCGAACCTTTCCTATACCGGCAGCATCCGGTCGATTAACCGAAAAGGAGATACACCGCTTAGCCCCAAAACCATGGTTCTTTCCGTGGTGACTCGAGTGGCCGAGGATCTGCCGACACTTCGACCGGGTGACCATGTCACGTTTTCGACCTCGATCAGCCCGCAGTTCGCTGGCGTCAGGCAGGCGGTAGGAGGTGGTCCCCCGTTGATTCAGAATGGCAAACGGCTGGTGGGTGAAGGCAACAAGAAGAATCGGCACCCGCGCACGGTCATAGGATTCAATGAAACAGAACTCTTTCTCGTTGTTGTGGATGGTCGGCAGCCGGGACTTTCACGAGGTATGAATTACGGCGAACTGGCGGACCTCATGGACCGGCTGGGCTGCACGAACGCGCTGAACATGGACGGTGGTGGATCGTCAACGATGTGGTTGGATGGCGCTCTCGTTAATTCGCCGTCGGGGAGAATGGGACAGAGATCCGTCGGGAACGCGGTCATGATTCTGGGCAGGTTGGTCGATCGAAGCGGGGCGAACTGACCATATTTGGTACTGAGCCGCAGACCTGTCGTGGCCCTTGTCGACGCTCAATAATAACCGGGATTCTCCACCCCGGACGTCTGGCTCGGGCAATTGTGAATGGCAATGTTCCCAGCGATTGACGACCGGGAAACACGCATGGTTCCATCCATTGCATGCGCCACCTTCCCGAGGCACACCTCGGGTGCCGCCGAAGCGTCGAAATAAAAAAGCGACGCACGTGAAACCACAAAATGCAGTAAATCGCAATGCGTCGCTTTATCTGTGGGCTCGACTGGATTCGAACCAGCACGGGATTTAACTCCCACTAGGCCCTCAACCTAGCGCGTCTGCCAATTTCGCCACGAGCCCTGTCAGGTTTTAGCTCGAAGATGCGGTGTTTCGATTCCGAGCCAACACGTTGTAGCCTGAGCTCCGTTCCACAATCCACTTCACGTTTTCAGTCTAGGCGATCCCTTGCTACCGTCAAGGGCTTACAGACGTCGGAATACCAGCAGGCTGAAACCAGTGAGGTCCGTGGAAGTAGAATTTTCTAAGTCGGTCACCAAGCAGTTTGCCAGTGGAGAAGGTAGTTCATGTTGTCGCCGTTGGACGATGTCACCGAGTGACTGTTGCCAGACCGTTGACCCAACCGTTTCCGGAACAGCCGCCAGGATTAGCAAGCTCTTCTGGGTCACTTGAATGAAACGCTGCTGAAAACTTCTTTCGGGTTCTGTCCCCAAAGGCTCTGTCTGGTCCGCTTCCAACCAGGCTGCACCATCCGGTCCAGCCAGCAGGCAATGAATACGGCCAGCATGGCTCAGGGCAATCTGGCTGTCACCCGGGCAGACGTGAGCGTAAACCAGGGACGCAAAGTGGTCTCCCGTCGAACCCATCCAAAGGTTTCCGTTCAACTGACGCATCAATTCTGACGCCGAAAGTTGATAACCAGCATGGCAACGCAGGGCACCTATCAGGAACGTCGCTGCAAAAGCGGCCGTCACTCCCTGCCCGGCAGCGCAGCCGGTTGCCACGGCAAGCGACCCGTCCTCACACATTGACCAGTCATAAAGACCACCGTGCAGCGTGTCGGAATCCGATCCCACAATGGCGCCTGTGACATCCCACCCGTCCAACAGGGGCGGCATCCGCAATTGGAGTTCTCGCCGGTACCTGGCCGCCGCCGCAAGTTGGCTCCCGGCAGACTTGCCAGCCGGCGGAAGCTGCCTGGGTGCGGGCGTCGTTTCACGATACACCCGCAAAGGCTGGCTTACTTCACTGAGCGTCAGGAGAGCCATTGTTTCTTCAATCCCTTAGTCCAACTCAACTTTTGTAGATTAGCGAAGCGTCAAGAGTTAACATCGATTCCCGGACGCCGAATTGGTCAGACGGATTTCCTGAAAATCGCTTTCCACAGCATCACGTGTGGGGATTGTGTAAATCGTTAGGATATTGTGGCTGAGAGAGAACATTTCGAGAAGCGAAGAGCCGGCACTTGCCTGACAGGGGCAGATAGCGACTTTCCCGCAGCTTGTGGCGGGCAGCACGGAGTTATCGAGCACTACAGGTCTTTGAGAGCGGCCACGATTTCTAGCGTAGCCGTCTTGCCATCCCCGAAGAACATCAGC
This sequence comes from Planctomycetota bacterium, assembly GCA_963578605.1. Taxonomy (GTDB): domain Bacteria; phylum Planctomycetota; class Planctomycetia; order Pirellulales; family Lacipirellulaceae; genus JAKVCB01. The sequence goes on along the minus strand of CAUZEA010000140.1, from coordinate 8,733 downwards.
GTGTTCTCGGCAGCAAACAATGGATTTGGAATTTTGGCGAAACCCGGACTCAAACTACGTTTGATCACCACCACCGTACGAGCCTTGTCAACGTTGATGATGGGCATCCCAGCAATAGGACTATCAGGATCGGTCCGCGCCACGGGGTTCACCACGTCGTTGGCCCCAATCACGATCGCCACATCGACCTGCGCCATGGTGGGATTGATCAGATCCATTTCAATCAATTGTTCATAAGGCACATCGGCTTCTGCCAACAGTACGTTCATGTGTCCCGGCATCCGTCCTGCTACGGGGTGGATTGCGTACTCAACCGCTGTTTGATTGGCGATCAATTGATTTGCCAAATCGCGAACCGCATGCTGAGCCTGCGCCACGGCCATTCCGTAACCAGGAACAAACACAACCCGCTGCGCGGTGTCTAGAATCATGGCCACATCGTCAGCCGAGGTGCTTCGCACCGTGGCGTAGATCTCGTCTGTATCCATCACGGAGCCCGCTTTGAGGACTCCGAACAGAACATTGGTCAACGACCGGTTCATGGCCTTGCACATGATCTTGGTCAGGATGATTCCGGAAGCGCCCACCAGTGATCCGGCAATAATCAACACATTGTTATCAATTACAAATCCTGTGGCGGCGGCTGCCAATCCAGAATAGGAATTGAGCAAAGCAATCACCACCGGCATGTCAGCACCACCAATGGAAGAGACCAAAAACAGACCCAGCACGGAGCTAAGCACTACGACCGCCAGATAAAGTGCAATGGCTGTCGGACCGCTGCCGATGTGCACAAGCAGGCCCGCGAGTACGAGTACGATCAGAGCGAGCACCGCATTGATGACCCGCTGTCCCGGCAGGCCCAAGGAATTCTTAAAAAGCTTCAATTCCTGCAGTTTTCCAAATGCGACGAGGCTGCCCCAAAAGGTGACGGCACCGATGATTCCCGTTGCGGCCGTAGCAATTAACACGTCAACGGTAGCCGACTGTTTAGTGAACTTCAGCAATTCGGCACAAGCGACCAGGACGGACGCACCTCCACCAAATCCGTTGAACAGCGCGACCAGCTGAGGCATGGCCGTCATTTCAATGCGTACCGCCAGTATGATCCCTACCAAGCTGCCGACAACGAGGCCAATCAGGATGTAAGAGAAACTGCCATCACCCTTCCACAACTGATACAGCGTCACCACGATGGCCAGCAACATGGCCAGCGCACCCAGGAAGTTTCCGCGCACGGCCGTGCGCGGATGGGTTATGTTCTTCAATCCCAAGATGAACAGGACCGCTGCGACCACATACGCCAGTTTTAATATCGATGCTGCATCCAAAATTTACGCCTTATTTCCTTTGAAACATCGCCAGCATCCTGCCAGTCACCATGAACCCACCGACCACGTTGACCGTTGCCAGGACTAACGCCAGTACTCCCAGCAAAGCTGGAATTCCCTGGGAAGTGAAGCCGAGAGTACCACCTGCTGCCAGCAGGGCGCCGACGACGGTGATGCCGCTGATGGCGTTGGATCCCGACATCAATGGCGTGTGGAGTGTGGGAGGTACCTTGGTAATGATTTCGAATCCGATAAAGATCGCCAGCACAAAAACTGTCAGACTCGCAATCAGAGCCTCCTGTCGTGAAAAAGAGTTTTCTGCCTCCTCCGCCGAAACAGCAGTCGGTGGAATCTGGGTTGTCGTTTTGATTTCAATATTCGCCCCGGAACCGGCCACCGCGGGTGACGTTTCGTCGGCCAGTGCAGGGACCGCCCAAAGTACAGAAAATCCCAGCAAAGTTAAAGCCAGTGTGTATCGGCCTGCCGTGGCCCGACGGTTCTGTAGATTGAAATGTCTCATGTTTTGTGTCCTGCACTCTCTTTTTCTTCGACCGGGTCAGGAAGAGGATCCAATCCCAAGATCTCACGAATACGGTTATTGCACACATCACCCTGGTGCGCAACGGTCGTATTGCGATTAATTTCGTCTGTCATGTCCAATTGAAGTTGTCCCTCGTTGACCAGATGACTCAGGAGCGTGGCCATATTTTTGCTGTACATCTGACTGGCATGGTAAGGGATCTCGGACGGTAGATTGGTCGGACCCAGAATGGTGACCCCGTATTTTTCCACCCGCTGATCTGGCTCGGATAACTCGCAATTACCGCCGCGCTCGGCTGCCAGATCGATAATCACGGAACCACGGGACATTCCCCGGACAGCCGACTCGGTAATGAGCAGGGGGGATTGCTTCCCCGGAATGGCAGCGGTTGTGATCACCACATCACTTTCGGCAGCAACTTCCGCCATGAACTCGCGCTGTTTCTGATAAAACTCTTCGCCCATCGCCTTGGCGTAGCCCCCCTTGTCTTCCGATTCATCCGCCTCCAGTTGCAATTCGACGAACTTGCCACCCAGGCTTTCGACTTGCTCCCGTACGGCTGGACGAACATCGTAAGCGTGGACAACCGCTCCCAGTCGTCGCGAGGTAGCAATTGCCTGAAGTCCGGCGACACCGGCTCCGATAACAAAAACTCGCGCCGGAGAAACAGTACCGGCCGCCGTCATCATCAGAGGAAACATTTTGGGTAACTCGACCGCTCCCAACAGGACAGCCCGGTAACCAGCAATCGTAGCCATCGAGGAGAGTACATCCATGCTCTGGGCACGAGTGATTCGAGGAATCATCTCCAATGCCAACAGGGTGACGCCCCTGTCTGCCAGTTGCTGTATCGCTTGCGGATTGCCCAGCGGGTCACAGCTTCCCAGCAAGATGTGACCCTTTCGAAGCAAGTCAAGGTCGGCCTGGCCGGCTTCCGGGTTTGCGCCCAGGCAGCGGACTTGGGAAATGGCATCGGCTTGAAAAGCTTCCTGCCGGCTACCAACGATTTTGGCTCCATTTTCTTCGTATTCACGGTCTTCGTATCCGGCAGATTGGCCGGCCCCCGATTCGACAACGACTTCGATCCCCGTGCGATTCAGCTGTTTTAAGACAGCGGGGACCAGCGCCACTCGACGTTCGCCCGGAAAAGTCTCTTTGACGACTGCCACCTTCATGTAAGAATTCCCCAGGTTCAAAAGCGCGGATTTTGGCACATTGGGAGACTCCCTTAAACCCCACTTCGGCCCCCTGGCCGGAGTTGCTTTTGAAATCGTTCGATCCTCCACGCGCAAAGGACCGGCGGCCGTAGCGGCTGAAATGACGGGGATCGTGGCTGGCCGGACGTTCCAAAATATTGGGGTTCGATGACCTTGAAACGGAGACCCGAAAGCGATAAAATGTGATTTTTCAGGAAATTTTGCTTAGTCAGTGGCGGATTGCCGTCCGGCCGTAAACAAGGGAGAGCGTGGGGTATCAGGCGATGAAAACGTATATGGCCAAGCCAGGTCAGGTAGAAAGGTCTTGGTGGCTGTTTGATGCCGAGAACAAGATCGTTGGCCGCCTGGCAAGCGAATTGGCGGTAGTTCTGATGGGAAAACATCGGGCGACCTATACGCCTCACGTCGATACGGGGGATTTTGTGGTTGTGGTCAACGCCGACAAGATCTCTTTTACTGGCAAAAAGTGGGAAAAGAAAACCTACAGCTGGTACACAGGATATCCGGGTCAGAAAACGGAAACCGCTGAAAAGCGACGGGAACGACACCCGGATCGTATTCTGCGCGAAGCGGTTCGAAGAATGTTACCGAAAAGCAAACTTGGCCGACAGATGCTTTCCAAACTCAAGATTTATGCAAGTGCGGACCATCCGCACCAAGCTCAGAATCCCGTACCTCGCGAAACAGGAAGCCCAGCATGATTAACGTCAAGAAGGACAAGTACACTGGAGACATCTTGGGAACAGGTCGGCGTAAGAGTTCGGTTGCACGGGTGCGCATCCGCCCGGGCAGTGGCAAAATCACGATCAACAAGCGTTCGTTGGAAGAGTATTTTGCCAACGTGCAGGACCGCAATGCCGTGGTCGCCCCGTTAAAGAGTTCTGGGAAGAATGAAGAACTGGACGTGTTGATCAACGTCAAAGGGGGAGGCATGACCGGACAGTCGGGTGCCTGCAAGATGGGCATTGCCCGTGCTCTGTCGGGCTATGACGAGGAACTCGAAACTGTCATGCGTGAAAGCGGGTTTATGACTCGCGATTCGCGCATGAAAGAGCGAAAGAAGTGCGGTCTACACGGTGCCCGGCGGGGCACGCAGTTCTCGAAACGGTAACGGCTGGCAGGTTACCTCAGCACTTGTTCAGCACCTAGTCGTTGTTCATGTAGTAGGGCCTGTAGCTGAAGACTTGCGGGTCGGCCGGGTCCACGTTCACAATGACGCCGGCGACCGTGGGTGCTCCGAACACTTCCATGCGCGTGAAGTGCAGATACCGGGTCCCGGCTTCATCATGAAACGGTTTGTCGATGCGAAAGTAGTGCGAATCTCCGTGGATGCAAACCACGGGCTGCTGGTATTCGGCTAGAAAATCTCGCAGGGCTGCCAGGATGTCGCGAAAGCCCTCACCTTTTCCGTTTTCAAAGTCTGGGTTTGCGTGAATGACCAGCGCCACACCCGGCACTCGGTTTTGTAAAGCGCCGGCGAAACTCTCCTTGAGAAACGCCAGATTTGCCTGATTGCGGGCCTCGTATTCCCGCATGGACGGTGGATCATCAATCCTCCGGTTGTTGCCACTGCCACAGACATGGGCGACGATAAACAGCACGCCCGCTTTGCTGAAACGATAGTTTTCGATGTATTCCGCAGTTTCTGGATGATCACTTTGGTGCACGGCGTTCAACTCATCGAGGCGGAGTACACCTTTGTGCTGAAAAAATAGTTCTCGTATCTTCGCGAGACGTTCAATGGGATCAGCACCGACTCCGTGGCAATCCGTCCATTCGTTGTCTCCCGGAGTATAGACGACAGGTTTCGGATACTTTTCAAACAGATCGGAGATCTGGCGGAATCGATCATCAGTACAAGGAGAGAATTGCGCCTTGATGTCTCCTACGTGCATCAGAAAAGCGAAATCTTCCTGTTCGGATTGTTGCAGCAATTGGCCATAGGAGATGTTCTGCGCCGGACTATAAGGCACATCACCAGTGGCCAGAAACCGAAAGGCAGAATTGTCCTCCGCAAAGGTGTTTGTGAGAACGACGGAGGCTGAAATGAAAAAACTAATTAGCGTTTTATTGATCATGTGAGCAAACTCCCCAACGGAATTACTGATGACGGCCGGATTTCAATTTGAAAAATCCCGATCGAATGGCGATGGGATCGGCGAATGGGATCATGGTACCCTATTTTTTCCGACTTTGCTGCCAGTAAAACGGTGCATTTCTACACCAATGCTCGGCCCCCGCCATCCGCTCGTTTTGAGTCACCCTTGTTATTTCAAGGGATCTCTTAAACCCGGCACATTCCGGGTCGCCGCGCCATGCTGGCGATACTTCTGCTGATACTTGCTCCAGAGACGTTTGTGACGGTCGTTGAGGTCGACGCGTCGGCCCTGAATGAACGCCGCTAGGACGTGCGTCGTCGTTTCCAGGGGGTTTCCATCCGTGATGATCAGGGTGGCGTGTTTGCCAGGTTCCAGAGAGCCAACCCGATCGGCGACTCCCAGAATCTGTGCGGGATAGAGCGTGATCGCTCGCAACGCTTCTTCGCGCGGCAAGCCGTGTGCAGCCGCCATGGCGGCGTGGTAGGGCAGGTTTCGCACGTTGGAGGCGCCAAATCGGCTGTGATTTGCAATACAAAATTTGATTCCAGCCTGACGGAGTCGCTCGGGTAATGTAAACGGATCATCATAGGGATCCGATCGGCGTCGAGGCAGTCGCAAGGTACCATTGATAATCACGGGGATCCGGTGTTGTCGAAGGAGTTCTGCGCAACGTGCCGCATCGTAGCCACCTACCAGCACCAATTTGAGGTTTTCCCGTAAAGAAAAGGCAATTGCTGACTCAATTTGTTGCAGCTCATTCGCCAGCACAATGACGGGCATCTGTCGCTCGATCACCGGCAGCATTGCTTCGAGCCGAGCGTCATAGCCTAGGTCCCGGGCCGCCGGGAGTGACACGGAGCGGGCGCGGGCGTAGTTGCGGGCATCATCGATAAAATGCTGAAGTTGGCGCAAACGCTCGTCACGCTGGTCCATCTGCTCCTGGAAGGATTTATTGATCGACCAGTGCGAAAGAGGAGTGATGGGGGGCCACTTGACATGCATGCCAACCAGCGATTGCAGCGTCATGTCTTCCCACGTCCAGCCGTCCAATTGCAACACGGCTGATCTTCCGGCGACCAAGTCACCGCGTGGGACGGTTAACGTCAGCAGCACGCCTCCAGAGCGAGATACCGGAATCATCTCACTGTCTGGATTAACCGCGACTTCGACCCGAACATTGGAGTTCAGGGACCCCGATTCTGCGAGGTCTCGCGTGGCACGTACCATGTTGATCTCGACAAGCCCCAAACTGGAATGCGCGTCGAACAAGCCTGGATAAATGTGTTTTCCCGTTATATCCAGGCTTTGGGTGTCGGCAGGCAGAGCGACCTGTTTTCCCAGCGCGACGATACGCCCTTGATCAAACAGTAACTGCCCGCCTTCCACGGGCTCACCAGAGATCGGATGGATGGTGCCACCGGTCAACACGATCGGATGCAACGGATCGGTACCGGGGATCTCGTCCGATGCTTTCATCAGGTTGCAAGCGAGTAACAACAGAACGGCGATGGTCCGGTAAGGGGATGTGTTCATTGTTAAATGTTCGTTCGAGGTGACCATATTTTTCGCATGAACCCTCTCGGGAAAAAGTGCAGCGGGATGGACGTCGATCTGCGGACCTTTTCTGTTTCGGGATTCTATCGCCAATGCCAATGGCAGAGGCAATCTCCCCGCGGATGACGCGTGGGTTGTTCCTTGTCTTTCTGCTGCGCGTTGATCATGGGAGCTTTGGAGCGGAGAATTTTCTGGACCAGTGTATTGTGCATGGCTTGAAACTTGGTGCGTAATTTTAGATCGACTTGCCGGTCAAAGTATTTCCGCCCCTCAATCCAGGTCTGTTCACAAAGTGAAAAATTCGACAACGGTGGGCCGCTCCAAATGACAAAGTCCGCTTGTTTGCCTGTTTCCAGCGATCCCACGAAGTTGTCGATACGAAGTTGTCGGGCCGGATTGAGCGTGACGAACTTCAGGGCCTCGACCTGGGGCACGCCACCATACTTAACTGCCTTGGCTGCTTCTTGATTTAGGTGTCGCCCGAGTTCTCGACTGTCAGAGTTGAAAGAAACGCACACGCCGGCTTGGTACATCAAAGCGCCGTTGTAGGGAATCGCATCGTAAACCTCGAACTTGTAACCCCACCAGTCCGAAAACGCCGATCCCATTGCACCGTGCCGGGCCATCGCATCGGCAATCTTGTACCCCTCGAGCACATGTTGCAGGGTACCAATGGTCACTTCGTACTCTTCAAGAGTGCGCAGCAAAGCCAGCATTTCGTCTTGCCGATAGGCATGACAGTGAATCCATCGCTTGCCTTCGAGGATCTCGGCGATCGCATCCAATTCCAAGTCTTTTCGAGGTGGCAGCCCACGTCGTGTGTCTTCCCACTGTCGCCACCGCAAGCGATATTGCTGAGCTGAGTGAAATGCATCGCGAATGATCTGTTCAACTCCCATGCGCGTTTGAGGGTAGCGCGTGGTGAACTTTTTACCCCAATTGCTCTGCTTCACATTTTCTCCCAAAGCGAATTTGATCCCTTGGGGGGCGAGGGAAAACTTCAATCCTTCACCTGCCGAACCCCAACGCAATTTGATCACTTGGTTTTGGCCCCCGATCGGATTGGCGGAACCGTGCAGAATGTTTGCGCAGGTGACACCACCGGCCAGTTGATGGTAGATCGCTATATCCCGCGAGTCAACAAAGTCTCCAATGCGGACCTCTGCAGTGATTGCCTGGCCGCTTTCGTTGATACCTCCGTCGCTCGCCATGTGTGAATGACAGTCGATGATACCCGGGGTAATGTGCTTACCTCGAGCGTCGACCGTCATGACATCCGGTGGTACATCCAGATCCGTCCCCACGGCCAAAACCTTTCCCTGGCCTACTAGCAACGAAGCATTTTGCAAAACGCCTTCGGGTCCACAGCTCCAAATCGTGGCACCCTGGAAAAGGATTCGCTCTGGCTGAGCGGGCTGTCCGTTCCTCCCAAAGGCCCCCAAAGGATAATTCACAGGAAAAGATGCAGTCCGGTCAAATGGAGGTTGGTCCTCCGTTTCGGAATGCTCTGTGTCGGCAAACTGGCGTTGTCCATCTTCCGTTAGAGCGGGAGAACAGGTGAAGCCAAGATGTCTTCCATCCGGATAGACAAACTCACCTGTCCACGAGATATCCCCGCTGCCCGCAGCTGATGTTGCATCCCTTTGGTGAGCCTGAACCAACGCAGTCATCCGTAAGACTCCCTCCACTCCTAGCGATTCACCCGCCAGACGGGTGGTCAGCCGCGAATCCTCGAACGTCACGTGCTCAAGTTTCGACTGCTGCTGGTCTCCCCCTGGCAGTTCGACCGACAAGTGTCCTTCCAGTTTGTCCGGCTTGCCAGTTAACTGGAACGAGTGACAGGGGGTGGGAGTATTGAAGGGATGAAAACGGATTCGCCAACTGCCACGCAGATCCACCTCTGGCAATTTTGCCACGTCATAGCGCGTACCCTGTACCCAGATGACCGACAGCCGGGTGTCTTTTTCAAAAAGATCGCCATCGGCAACCAC
>CAUZEA010000139.1:0-12875 GCA_963578605.1 Planctomycetota bacterium | reverse complement strand
CAGGACCTGTATGGCCCTTATGAGAGATTACAGGTGGTGAGCGACCCGATAGGTCCAGCGTCGGGGGATCATGGCCGTGTGTTGCGTGGCGGGGCGTGCGTCTATCTTCCGATGGGCGTTCGTGTTGCCTACCGCATCACCAACTTTCCGCACTTCCGTAACCACGATATTGGTTTTCGTTTGGCCAGAACTATCCCCTTATCACCTTAACCACTTTACCCCTTGCCCGGCGTAGCCGGGGCGAAGTTTGACCGGGGGTACGTCGAGTGAAAAGGTCGTCCTGCTGCCAGCCCTGGGTCACCCCAAGTTTTGGTATGGCCCTTTTTTTGTGCGCACTATTTTGCAGACAACCAAGGGTACTTATTGCACCCTGGGGGGGTGTGGGCAAACTCCTGTCTCCGGCACACCCCTATTGGGGTGTGCAACACCTCCAGTCAATCGCCCGCAGAGGCCCTTCTAGGGGCCTCTGGCGAGTGACTGTGTGGCCTGTTGAAGGAGTGCTTCACGCACACTGGCCGCGGTCTGCGGGTACGAGGGTGATGCAGAAGTGACACCACGTTTTTCGGTTTAGGCAAGCTGGTGCGAGTTAACATTGGCCTGACTCCCACACTCCTCCTAGCCCTGGCCGCCGTGCCGCTTCGAGTGCGGCACGGGTGATGGGTGTGCAGACCGTATAGCGGTGTATCATCGCAACTTTTCACCCGTGTTGATCTGCATCGGGTAGAGGATGGCCAGCGCGCAACGATTGGCGTATGCCGTGGTCCATTTGCGGACACTCGTGTAGACGTAGTGACGATTGGGTAGTGGGGCGACGCGGTACCCAGTACCCGGTTCCTGCCGGTGGATGACGTATGCCCGGCAAGGTAGGATAGAACCCGCTGGATATGGCCGATGTAAACCGCGTTTACACGGGGGGGGCGATGAACCGCTTATCGTATTTCTGGGTGGCCTTAGTGCTGTTGTGTATTTTCGGTCGTGAGGCAGCGGCAGATCCACCACTTGCCGCTGCTCCGTTTGATAGTGATCAAGCCAAGGCCCTGCAAAAAGCATGGGCCGATCACCTTGGCACACCGGTTCAAATCACGAACCCGCTGGGCATGAAACTCAACCTGATCCCGCCGGGTGAGTTCACGATGGGCAGTCCGAAGTCGGAGTACCATCGTTCCAACAACGAAACCTGGCATCTGGTACGGATTACAAAACCGTTTTATTTGAGCGTGCATGAAGTGACGCAGCAGCAGTATGAAAAAGTGATGGACAAGAATCCCAGCAAGTCCAAAGGTACGAACAAACCGGTCGAACGGGTGAGTTGGCACGACGTGGTAGATTTTTGCAGCAAACTAAGCGAACAGGAAAGTGTGGAATACCGCTTGCCAACCGAGGCCGAGTGGGAATACGCGTGCCGTGCGGGAACCACGGGGACCTACTGTTTTGGCAATGATGCTTCCGTGCTTGGCGCGTACGCATGGTACGCTGGTAACTACAGCGATCCCACACACCCAGTTGGCCAGAAACTGCCCAACGCTTGGGGGCTTTTTGACATGCACGGCAACGTGAGTGAATGGTGCGAGGACTGGTACGGCCCTTATAAGATGGTGAGCGATCCGACAGGTGCGGCGTCCGGCATTCGCCGTGTGTTGCGTGGCGGGGCGTTCAACTATCTCCCGCTGTACGTCCGTGCTGCCGACCGCGACAACCGCCGACCGGGCTTCCGTCTCCCCTATATTGGTTTTCGTATGGCCAGAACTTACCCCTCATCACCTTAACCACTTTACCCCTTGCCCGGCGTAGCCGGGGCGAAGTTTGACCGGGGGGGGGGCGATTTCAAGCGGATGTCATGTCGCAGAATCGTTTGCCCATGCGTGCGCATTTTTCTGCATAAGTTAGAAGGTCGTTGCGGATCAGCAGATCGTGCATAGGGCTTCGGCATTGTTTAGGGGAATTCGATATCGATCCAATCCAGCGTTACGTAGCCCTCGGGCAGGCGCCAACGCCAGACGGGGTAGTCCTTCTCGGGACGCAGCAGATCCCGATCTCCGTCGAGCGGCCCCATCGGCAAGACGTCCAGCGGAAAGAGGATCAGCATGATATCGCAGTTGACGTCGCCGAGGACGCGTTCCAACTCCACCACGCCGTAGTAGTCCTGTCGGTCGTGCCGGGTGCCCATCGCAGTCCACTGCGCCGGGTCCGGGGTACAGATGATGGTCTGCTCGGACCAGTCGGGGCTGACGGTCAGGGGCTGGCCGGTCAGGGACCAGCACGAGGTGATCTCGCCGACAGTCGCTTGCGCCAGGAACACCAGCTGGGTGCCCTGGGGATGGAGTTCGCCTTTAAGTCGCAGCGTAATCCGGGCGTGGGTATAGTCGCGGGGGAACCCTCCTTCGAGCAGTCGGTGGGGGCCCCCAACTTCGCGGTGGTATTCGCCAATAGGTCCTCGGGTGTAGGTGCAAAAGAGCATGTGCAGGTAGCCTGCGCCGGGGGGTGCGTGGTTGTAGTCGATCCACCACGGACTGCGCGAGGTCAGGGTGCCGGGGCTGTGTTCGAGGGCTCGCGGCCCTGCCGAGTTGCTCTCCCAGCCCCACCAGCCACCCGGATCGGTGGCGAAATTTTCGCGGTAGCGTTGGCCCATGTCGATTCTCGTGCAGTTGAATGTGAACGGGGCTAAGCGATGCGTTATTGTAGGGAAAGGACATGGCGTGGCGCAAGCCGGATTTAAAACGTTTATTGCTCCAGATCATGTTGAGCAGTTGTCTTAAGAGATGCGTGTTGGCACGCCGCTGCATGCTGGGGATTGGCAGAGCTTTGTTGCTCATGGAGATTTTTTTAAGATCGCTGCCAGACCGTCCTCTTTATTGTCGGCAACTCAGGTGCGCTTAACCGGGCTCGGTGAATCCGGCGCACTTTACCGTCTGTCACCTCGCAGGCTCTACGCACTGCAAATAGTTTCGAGGAGTCGACGGTACACAAAAGGATTTTCGAGGAGTCGCCGGTACACAATTGAGGAGCCCTCGATCTATGCCAGGTGGCCATTTTTTTGCGCACTATTTTGGAGAGAACTAGGGATACTTATTGCACCCTGGGGGGGCGTGGGCAAAGCCCTGTCTCCGGCACACCCCAATAGGGGTGTGCAACACCTCCAGTCAATCGCCCGCAGAGGCCCTTCTAGGGGCCTCTGGCGAGTGACTGTGTGGCCTGTTGAAGGAGTGCTTCACGCACACTGGCCGCGGTCTGCGGGTAGGAGGGTGATGCAGAAGTGACACCACGTTTTTCGGTTTAGGCAAGCTGGTGCGAGTTAACATTGGCCTGACTCCCACACTCCTCCTAGCCCTGGCCGCCGTGCCGCTTCGAGTGCGGCACGGGTGATGGGTGTGCAGACCGTATAGCGGTGTATCATCGCAACTTTTCACCCGTGTTGATCTGCATCGGGTAGAGGATGGCCAGACTAACTGACTCTGAATCAGTTGGGCCGGTATCCTACACTAGAATGCCGCCGCGTTACGCAGGGTCACCCGGCCACCCAGTGCCGTCACTAGGATAACCGGGGGCTGAGCAAACTTGTCAAGCCGCCCCATTGTGGCGACACCCGGCCAGTGGGATTAAAAAAGTCCTGTCTGTTTCCAACGACACCACCAAAGCCTATGCTGAAGTGACCGCAAACAACCCCGACCGCGGTGCGATCGGCGTCTTAGGTGAGAATTGCTCCCACGATATCTACGAGGAATCGAAGGAGTTTAAATGAACCATTTGAACAGAATTCGTTGGAATCCCGGATTGGTGGGATGGGCTATCACACTGGTTGCTTTAACGTGCAGTGCCTACGGTGAACCGACACAATTCATCGCGGCAAATCTTGCCGGGCAGGCTGACGGTTGGGGTGAGACTCCGCAGAATGGCATCCCGTGCATGCAGACTTATGGGCCGAATAATTTTTTGCTTTTCGATGTGATCGTCCCGGATCCGGGAGCTGTTTACAAGATATCTCTGGGGCTGGTGAAGGTGACCAATGGCGGCTGTCTGAAGGTGTTCATTGACGACGAGCTTCAAACGGAAATCGACACGTATGCCACCGGCAATCATCGCACATCGATCCCGGTTTGTGAAATGTTCATTGCGCCCGGAAAGCATTCACTCAAGATCAAGAGTGTCGGTCAGAAGAGTGTGGGCGGCGGCAGTCACCTGTCCGTGATCGGGTTTGAGATTGTTGGCGAGAGCGGTAGTGGAAAATGGCAGGTTGAAGAGAAGATCTTTAACTTTACCCCGCTCAAGAACCAAGAGGCCTCCGGCCAGGCGAACCTTCTCCCGACCCGTTTGCCCCCCAGGCTGCAGGAAGCACCATTTCCAATTCCCCCGGACAGCAAGTCGGCCGACATTTTTTCTCACCCGCTGGTTGAAGTCAACGAGATTCCGTTCCGGATCCCCAAGGTCGAGGATGTTCCTGAAACGGGTCGCCTGCTCGAGGAGCAAAGACCGCTTCAGGTCGAACTTCCCGACTCGGCGCGTGAAATCTTTCTGCTGATCTGGTCAAAGATACCACCGATCGACACGGACTCCGGACCGTCCAAGACACCGATTGCCCCGATTAACCAGAGTGAGCGATTCACGGCCGAAATCGTCTATCGCGACGGCACTTCCGATCATGTCATCCCGCTGAATCTGACCAGCAAGACCTATGGGCTGGACAACGGGCTTTCACTTTACGTGGTCCATCCGGGGCCCGGAAAAGTCCCCCAACAGCTGGTTTTTCACGACAAGGTATATAAGTGTAGCTTCGCCCTGGTAGCGCTTACCTGTAACCGGGGCCGACCCATCTCGCCTGAGCCCGGGCCAGGCGAAATCTCGCCCTGGTATCCGGTCGTCGACAAAAAGTTTCCCGCAATCACCAGGAAACCCGAGTCCAACGTCCAGCAGAACAGTGCGGGCGTATCCGATGGGCTCATCGCCGCGAAATTCAGTCTTCAACACGGGCTGGAATGGAACCAGCTTGGTTCGCCCGTATTCGGTGAAGTCACTCTGGATCGGTCCCCGGTATTTGCAATCAAGCACACCGACCAATGGATCGGATCGGACCAGTGGAAAGTGGTGGACAGGAAAGCTTCGGACAATGGGTTTCTGGTGGAGCTCGAGTACCAGGACGAGAAAACAGATCTTCGCGCGGCGGTCAATATAGCCCTGACCGAAGATGGAAAAATCAAGATGGGCCTGACCCTGGTGAACCAGGGAAGCGAACCTTTTTTGGGAAGGGTCCAGTTCCCGATCCTGGAAGGGCTCAAGCTCGGTTCGCTGGACGATACGTGGTATTACTTCTCGGAGAGTGCGGGCGCGGCCATGATTCACCACGAGGAGGGGTATGTTTACGCCTCCCACGGGGCCGGGCATCCGCACCAGGTGGACTCGTTCTTTAATCCAAACGAGTGGTATGCGCTGACTCTATTGAGCAATGATCTGGAAGGGCAATTTCACTGGTATGACCTGGGCAAGGCAGAAGAAGGGGGCTGGTACCGGCTGGAATATCTTGAAGAGTGGATTCAACCCGGCGCAAGCTGGAGTTTTCCCGAATGCATGATCGCTATTTCGCCGGGTGACTGGCGCGAGAGTTTCCGTTTGTACCGGGACTGGGTGGGCACCTGGTACAACCCCAAACCCCCGGCCCAGGACTGGTACAAAAGGTCATTCTTGACAGGGATCTGGTACGTTTATTTCGGATTGGATGGTCTGATTGCCGGAGCCCAGAGGGTTCGTGATCTGTTTGGTTATTGTGATGCGGTGAGTCTCTATGGGTGGCATGCCCGGGAGCATCCCGACAACCCAACGCATCACCCTGATTATACTTCCAGCGAGCCTGGTTACTTTCACAGGCATGAGTATTCGGGCGAATATGACCGGGATGCCCTGTTCCCGGTAGGAGGCGAAGAGAATTTTAAATCCTTCATCAAGAAGGCCAACGAGGCTGGCGTTCCCATCAGCCTCTACACGAATCCGATTCTCATCAACGAGAACGCACACCGGTTTGGGGCGAAGCGACACGAATGGGGTTTTGGGTATCGACCTGTCGACTACGGAGGCATGATGGGGTATGTACCCTGCCTCTCGTTTCAAGAGTGGGTCGATTACGTGGTGGAGTCGGAGACATTTCTGGCCAGGGACCTGGGCGTCAAGATCCTCTACCTGGATCAGCTTGGATCCGGCGCCAGTATATGCAACCATACGGACCATCCCCACAAATCGCCAGAACCGCACTTCTACGGTGAACGCGAACTGACTAAAAGGATCAGAGAGGCTATTCCGGAAGACGTGGTGATCTGCTCTGAGTCACACCCCGAAGATACCCGGCTTCAGTTCCAGAACAGCTTTTACCAGGGAGGGATTCTTCGCTACCTCACGCGGCAGATCCAAGTCCCCATGAACATGACACGATTCGCCTTTCCCGATGTCAAGTGTTTTAACAATATCTACGGCCACGGCCTCAAGGACAACAACTGGGAGCGTCTCAAGTTCGTACTCTTCAACGGCGATGCTTTGTTTATGTCACGTGGCTATCACCCGGAGGGATTCATTGGCAAAGAAGCAACCCAGGTTCTCCGGAAATTGTTTCAGATCGAGCACGAGCATGTAGACGCATTCACCTCATCGGACGTCGAACCCCTCGTTCCCACCCTGCTTCCAGGAACCTTTGTCAACCGGTTTGGGACAAACGAAAAGGTGATCTGGACGGTGTTTAATGCCAACTACAGAACGGCTCAGGGAAAGCTGCTGGAGATCCCCGCCAGGCCAGGCACCCAGTACGTCGATTTGTGGAATGGCGCCCCGATCACCACCAGCACCACAGGCGACACCACCTGGTTGGTGGTGGAAATTGGTCCCAGGGATGTTGCCTGCATATCACCGGCTGGCCCCTAGGAAGCTTGTCCCCTAGGAAGGACGTTTCCGGGCGGTGCTCCGGGCGACCCTGCTGCTGGCCCTCTTGGCCCTGGTAGCCGCACCGCTTCGAGTGCGGTGCGGGTGATGTATCACAGGCGGGCAAACATTGCCCCCGCCCTCGGGGCGGGTCATACTGGCCAGTGGTATTCTGCAGGAGGTGCCTTTTCGCTGGAGTCCACTAATGCGTCTGGTTACGCTGTTTCTGATCGCCGCTTTCGCGGCGGCTACTGTGGATGCTGCTTCGTATCAGAGGACTGACGGTAGGATTGTCGATCCGATAAGGAAACTGGTCTTGGAAGAGGACTGGTGGCTGCCATCGGGGGATCACCCCTATTCAGGTGACAATTTGGGACCAGGCGCAGACGTAACCGGCGCGAGCCTGTCCTGGGCGGACCTGCGGCGAGCGGACCTGCGCTACGCGAACCTATCCGGCGCGGACCTGACCCGCGCGTTTCTGCGGCGAGCGGACCTGTCCCACGCGGACCTGTCCCACGCGAACCTGAACGGGGCGGACCTGTACGAGGCGGACCTGTCCAACGCGAACCTGATCCTCGCGGAGCTAAGAGGTCACTCGTCCCTAGACTACGCGAACCTGTCCGGCGCGGACCTATCCGGGGCGCTCCTGGTCGAAGCGAACCTGACCAATGTGGACCTGCTTCTCGCGGACCTATCCCGGGCGGACCTGACCAGCGCAAACCTGTCCAACGCGAACCTGGAGTGGGCGGACCTGGACGGCGCGGACCTGCACAACGTGGATCTGACCTATGTGAACCTGACGGGCTCAAATTTCACATCCGCGACTTATGGCTGGGGATCGGCCTCTTGGACCAACGCTTATTACTACACCGACAACGTGCCCGACTGGCACCCTGAAATGGATCAAGCATGGCGGGACTCGGAGGGCATCCTGGCGATTGATCCAGCCAGCGGCGACTTCAACGGCGACGGCTTTTTCGATGCTGCCGACTACACTGTGTGGCAAGATAACGGGGGCGACCAGATCGATTACCGAACCTGGAAAGATCATTTTACTGGCGATTTTATCGGCGACTTCAACGACGACGGGGTTGTCGATGCCGCCGACTACACCGTGTGGCTAGACAACCTGGGGTTACGTTCCCCCATCCCAGTATCACACAAATGGTTCCCCTGGCGCTGGGAAGACCGGATCGATTACCGAACCTGGAAATATCACTTCGGCCAGTCTATCGCCAGCGGTTCAGGGGCAGACCATGTCCCAGAACCCACCACCCTGCTGCTGGCCCTCTTGGCCCTGACCGCCGCACCGCTTCGAGTGCGGCACGGGTGATGGGTGTGCAGACCGTATAGCGGTGTATCATCGCAACTTTTCACCCGTGTTGATCTGCATCGGGTAGAGGATGGCCAGACTAACTGACTCTGACTCAGTTGGGCCGGTATCCTACACTAGCATGTAGTCGCGGTGTCGGATGGGTAGTGGGGCGACGCGGTACCCGGTACCCGGCTCCTGCCGGTGGATGACGTATTCCCGGTGAGGTAGGATAAACCCCGCTGGATATGGCCGATGTAAACGCGTTTACACGGGGGGACAATGAACCGCTTATCGTATTTGTGGGTAGCCTTAGTTTTGTTGTGGTTTTCCGCGTGCACTCGCACTGAACAATCGGCAGCACCTGAGGATGACCAGACGCAGGATCTTCCTCCTGCCGGTACTTGGTGGGGGAAAGAGCGTACTTGGACCGATGTTGCCGGGAAGTTCAGCGTAACCGCTAAACTGGTCAAAGTGACAGGGAGGCACCCGTCCCCCTTTGTTCGACAATGGAAAGAAGCGGACAAGGTTGTACTTCGCCTCAAGGATGAAAGACTTGTCACAGTGCCGCTGGCGAAGCTCAGCGACGAAGACCGGAAGTTCGTGGAAAAGAAAGAGTCAGCCGAGCGAGGGGCAGCGGTGCTGCTTAACGTATTTCCGCCGCCGGCCGTTGCTCCGTTTAATAGTGATCAAGCCAATGCCCATCAAAAAGCATGGGCCGATAAACTCGGCGTACCTGTTCAAATCACGAACTACGTTGGCATGAAACTCAACTTGATCCCGCCGGGCGAGTTTATGATGGGTAGCCCGAGGTCGGAGACGGACCGGGACAACGACGAAATCCAACATCTGGTGAGGGTCACCAAACCATTTTATTTGAGTGCTTACGAGACGACGAAGGAGCAGTATGAAAACGTAAAGGACAACCCCTTTGATGCATCTGTTCAAATCCTAATCAAAGGCGAGGATAAACTGGCCACACGTGTCACTTGGTACGAAGCGGTCGCGTTTTGCCGCAAGCTGAGCAACCAAGAAGGGATGGAATATCGCCTGCCGACTGAAGCCGAATGGGAATACGCCTGCCGCGCTGGGACGACTACCGCTTACAGTTTTGGGGATGATGGGGGGAAACTGCCACAGTTTGCGTTAAAACCGAACGCTTGGGGCCTTTTTGACATGCACGGCAACGTGAAGGAGTGGTGCCAGGATAGGTATGGTAATTATGAGGGCCTGGGGGTGGTGGGCCGGGACCCGACAGGTCCAGCATCGGGCGATGATAGCCGTGTGCTGCGGGCGCGGCAAGGCGGAGCTGCTAGACGGGTGTTCGGCGTGGAACGTAGCGCAGCGTTAGAAACAGCATCATGACGACGAGCGCGGCGCTGAGATAGAGTACGATTTGAAGTCCGTCCCCGTAGGCGTTGGTGACGATTTTGGCGGTAGCGCCAGCTCAGCCCGACCGACTAGCCTGCCTGCCGTCTTCCCCGGTGAAATCGCAGCAGGAGCAGGCCGGCACCTAGCAGACAGAGCGATCCGCTGGTAGGCTCTGGAACGGTGGCGATGTAGCTGGGGCCTCCCGGAGCGCCCCCATAGACGCCAAAAACCGTGTTTCCCACCACGGTATTGCCACTTGTAATGGTTGCGCCCGGGAATGCGATGTCGGTCCAGGCAGCCTCGCCGAACGACCCATTTGGCAGAACCTTGATTGAGCCGAAAAACGCCCCCATGCCGCCGCCAACCTCCGCATAGTCCCCTGTAATATTGAATCCGTCCGGCGTGGCGGTGATGCCATCGATGTGGGAAACAAGCGAGCTGATCGGCTCGTTATTGTAGTTGAACGTCTTGAAGTGTTCGAGCGCCCCGGTGGACGAATCGTAGTTCACGAGATACCCCTCATCCAAACCGAAGGACGTCACATCGCTCAATCCGCCGGCAATCGTGTAGGAAGTGCTGGAATTCTGCCAGATTCCATAAGCAGTGACGCTCTTGGAGCCTGTTGGATTCAGATCGAACCAAGTGTCGGCATTCATGTTGTAGATGAAAGCCTTGCCGGTCGTTATATCGGTGTCGTAGTTCCCGACGACGAGGTCTCCCATGTTGCTGTGGCCGATCGTGTTCAGGAGATTCTCGCCTCCGGTGAGAAGTGGTGTCGCGTCAATCTGCGTCCACGTTCCTCCGCCCAGAACGGATCCCTTATACAGCAGTCCGTGATCGAAGCCTGGCCCCGACGAGCCTTCGGCGTACTTGTAACTTCCAACCGCCGTCACATTTCCGGCGCCGATGCTCGGTGTGAAGAGCGATGTGTTCGGTCCGTAGAGTGTGGAACTCGTCACAGTTTGGCCGCTGAAGACGGGCGTGAGCGGAACCCAACTCGCAACGGATGCACTTGGCGCGGCCGCGAGGGAGCCACTGTAGATCGCCCCGTTCGTAACTCCTCCGGTCGTGTAGCTGGAGGTGATCACCACATCGTCGGTCGAGGAACTGGTCGAGCGCACCCCGGTGATGACAACTCCCGGCACCGAGACCGATTCATAAGTCACGGCAGAAAAGCCCGTGTTCCCAACGGCAAGGAGCCAAACCATAGTCAATAAAAGGGTTCTCATTTTGTATTCCGGGATTTCCCATATAGGTCAGCCTGGAACCGCTCCAGGCATCGATTGCTTTCGATTGTACCCGCTGTGCCCAGCCCCGTATCTAGCGTGTGCTGAAAGGCGGGCACGCCCGCCTTTCAGCACACGCACACCTTGAATTAGCGGCTTTTGCCGGTAGACTCGTGGGAAATCAAAATTCCTATCAGTAGAAGGTCGCCCCCCCAACGGGTCTGTATTGGATCAATGGTCACACCGTCTCGGTTAAAATACGAAGCCGCATGAGCGGAAGTGGCCACCAGGGTGGCCAGAAGAAACAGTGTGAACAGACGCATTAGCTTTCTCCTTCGAGTTGGGCTAAAAGGGCACTAATAGGCTATTGAATACCACTGGCCAGTATGACCCGCCCCGAGGGCGGGGGCAAGGTTTTTCCTTTCCCATACTGCCCCGTTGAGGATGTCGTAACCCGGATGTAAACACTGTTTACATCGATCAGGTATTTAATGGGGGGTGGGTCGAGTTCAACAGGTCGTCCTGTTGGCGGGCTGGGTCACCCCATGTTTTGGTGTGGCCCCTTTTTTGTGCGCACTATTTTGCGGACAACCAAGGGTGCTTATTGCACCCTAGGGGGGCGTGGGCAAACTCCTGTCTCCGGCACACCCCTATTGGGGTGTGCAACACCTCCAGATCAGGCGCCTACAGAGGCCCTTCTAGGGGCCTCTGGTAAGTGACTGTGTGGCCTGCTGAAGGAGTGCTTCACGTACACTGGCCGCCAACTGCGGCCAGAGGGTGATGAGCTCACTTAGAATCGGGTCACTAGAGAGTGTTTCGTCAAAAAGTGCGCTGCATTTCGCGCTGCCTCGTAGGGCGATAGCCGTATTCCCCGGGGTTTTTGGCAAAGGTTCGAATCCCTCCCCGACCGCTCTGGGGGTTGGCACCCTCTGGCCTGGGCTCGCACCGGTTCGCATAACCATGAAGCCCATCAAGGGGTTGTGTTGCTTCTGGCGAATCAGTGCGAGCGTATGCGTGTGTGTGCTGTGCCGCTTTTTGTGCCATATCGTGATTTTGTGTGCCGGATTCTGTGCCACTTTCAGTGGCCTGCTGAAAGTCTGCATCAGTCACTTGCAGATAGTGCTTCTCTGCAGTCTTTGGTGTATTTCCTAGCCATGCTGCGACCACATGAACTGGGTATTTCCTGGTCAGTTCGGTCTGTCGACTGGCTCGCAAGTTGTGAAACAATCTGGGCCAGGGCGTTAGGCCAGCCCGCTCAATAAGCCGGATGAGCGGAGTCCGCATGTTGATGTTTCGCCAACCTTTCGGTGTGTTCGACACTTTGCGATAGTTCCCTCCCACAACGTACTCGGCCCCTTCTGGGGCCAAATCAAAGGCCTCCGACAGGATGGTTTTCAATTCTGGAAACATCGGCATGACACGGCTGGATTTCCCTGGCAGATGCTCGGTCTTGGGGGACAAAACCAAAATTCGCTCAGTGTCAAAATTAACATCCTGCCACCGCAGGGAAAGTACTTCTGACGGGCATCGCAAACCACCGAATCGTGATAGCGATACGATTGTCCTCCACGTCGGGTCACAGACTGCAAGTAGCTGCGCTATCTCCTGGTGAGTGACGAAGTATTGGCGGCCAGGGTCCATTGTCGGTGCATGCTTTACGTCCGCGAATGGGTTCTCGGCAATCAGTTTTCGCTTCACCGCGCTGTGAAAAAACATCCTGGCATTTTGTAATCGCTTGTGGATTGTGGGTTTGGCTAGCCCTATGCTGATCAGGTGCATTTTGAAATCTTCAGCGTTGCCCGCATTAATTGTGGACAGTTCACAATTGCCACCAAAATGGCCTGTCAGATTGCGTATGCAGTGGCCATAAATCTCCTTAGTGACTGCCTTCACGTCGATGCGCCGCTGCAGGTAGTCTGCCAGGAATGGCTCTAGTGTACTTTTAAGCGTTGTGTCACGAGGCTCTGGCGGCTCGATCAATCCCTTTGTCACGAATTTCTCGGCTAAAGAATCCGGGATTTCTGCAATCCACTCCGCTGTGGCATTGTCGTATGCTCGTCCGGAGATCATTG
>CAUZEA010000138.1:0-12932 GCA_963578605.1 Planctomycetota bacterium | reverse complement strand
CTCCGGTCGAGTATGCACGCGGTTGTTCCGTTTAGCTGACGGCGACTTTTTGGCAAGATGTCATTCACGCCACGGACAATATCGCCACGGACAATATCGATTGTGCGACAGCGGGAATTGGTGAGTTCAGGGTTGAGTTGGATTTCCACGCATCGGTTGTGCACCGTTAAAAATTTTGCGATCCACCAGCTGAGGCCATTTCCGCACCAGGTCTCCGGCCCAAAACATGACGAGACAAGGCCCAAATGAGTTTTTGCGCCGAAAAACCGGGGCAGGCTTAAGACCGGTAGGCACGACGGTTTTTGCCGGGAAGGTATAAGGCAGATCATGAAGACTCCATTCAAGCACATGGTTGCCTACCACAATGTTGAGAAGATGGGCCGGTTGCTTGTCGAGGATGGGTCGTGTCGTGTATTTACGAACAAGCCCGTTAAAGACTTAATCGGCAAGACGGTGTGGACCTTCACCGGCGCGGGGCGGCCGCGGAAGTATTTACTTGCGAGTGTGTTCCAGATAGAGAAGGTTGGCGAAACCGGCGACTCGGGGTTGCGGAACTTCGTGGCCGGGCCCGGGCACTGCTTTCAACCAGCTTTGATGCTCAACGATCTCGACTGGTTTTCCGCAATTCTGAAAAAAGTTGGACGTTTCAGCTTTGGACTGCAAGTCCTGGACGATCCGGAACTCACTCGCCGTTTAGAAGAACTAAGGCAGAATGGTCGTACAAGGCCCGTGAGTGAACCAGATGCTCATAGTCCGGCATTGGCATCGGATGTGGGGGTTGCCTTGCCCGAAGCAATTACCTCAGGCAATGAATCGAAGTTGGTTAAGGTTATTACGGTCCGACAGCCATGGGTGGATCACATTTTTTATGGCGCTAAGTGGTGCGAGAATCGAGCTTGGAAGACCGAGTAGCGTGGGCCGCTTTATGTCCACTCGGCAGCAAACTGGGCAAGTGGAGTGCGCCGGTGTTCTCCCGGGCCTGGCACCACCGGTGCAATTATTGGTTGTGTCCAGCTAGTTGACGTGATTGATCTGACGGTTGCTGGCCTGGAGGGAGTGAAGGCAGCTGCCCGACGGTATGGTTTGCGACTGGACAGCGTTTCGCTTGAGCACGTCCAAGGTTCGCAGTGCTGGATCATCACACAACCAAGATTGTTGCAGAAATCGATTCCGCAGAAAGGCAACCAGGAGATTTGGAACGGGTCCGCTTCGCCTGGTCAGCTTGAATTGGTGAGTGTTGGAGCCCCGGGGTGAAAATTGGCGGAGTCCGGCTCATGTCCAGGCCGGGGTTCGGGGAATCATTGCGAAAGGCACGGATTCCGCCATCTTTTCACTTCTGTTTTCGGGGGTGTATTGCGGTTGGGTAGCGATCTTAACGGCAATCATCACCGGCATCGAGATTTCCGGTGCATGGCACGGTTGAACGTCCGGGTTACGGTCGGTGTTTGAGGTGTTTGCGACGTTTGGTAATAAATGCGGTCACGCCCATGATAATCAGTGCAACCGACGAAGGTTCGGGTACGGTAGGAGCTTGTAGAACGAAACTGTTGTGTGTCGTGATCTTGTCGAGTTCCATGGTGTAAATGGGTTGATTACTTGCGAGGGCGAATGCAACATTTGGGTTGCCGCCGGTAATGGTTGATCCATTAATCACATACGTATCGGGAGTTGCAGGAGCGTTCCACGACCAACCAGGCATATCGTTTGTTATCACAGCGCCAGCGGTTCCGGTCCCGGGGCCCCGGACGGCGTACGTGTCGTCAAGCCAAGGGGTGGAAATTAGATTGTTGGAGCTGTCAAAAGCTCTGATGTCATATTGTTCATCCAGGGTTGAACCGCTGTCGACATCCCCAAAAACGAAAAAGGTACCGGCCGGGAGATAACCAAGCGGAAGTGAGCTGAAATCATAACCTGTTGCTCCAGAACTCATCGAGGAAGGAATGGGGCCCGTTGCGCTGAATGTCCCTACCCAGTTTGGTTGAACGGGAGCCGCCCAGGTTCCCGTGAAGCCGGTTCCCGTGGCAACACGTGCGACCGGTTCTCCTGGTGACCATGCAGGATTAGATGACGGGATTGACAGGTGTGTGCCTGCACCGGTGAGTGGTGCTGCACACACGGGCATGGCGACGAACAAGACAATGAACAAACTTGTTGAGCAGGTGAGTTTGCGGGCTGCGATTTGAAGAGTCACGATCACTTCTCCTTTTTCTTAGGAACAGGTGGCTGAGTTGGATTGCTGGTAGTGTGAACCTCAAGACGTCCAACAGGTCTACGTTTTCCGCTGGTGAACGCCAGGCGTCACTCGGTTGTCGTAAAAAGACGCCCAACCGGTGAAATTCTGCCTCTTTTTAAATAACTCAGCTTCGAGTGCGTTTGCCCGACACCGAAAAAATAATTTTTTTGAGTGGGAAAGCCAGGGGTGTGCTGCTGGGCAAAATGAAGGGGGCTCTGAGACTCTGCGTTTTTCGTACAACCGGTTCAGGTCAGGCTCAACAGTGTGATTCTCCAGGCCGTGGTGTGTCTGGAGACGACGTTGCGGGCCGTTGATTTTTGGAAGCTTTCGCGGGGAAGGCAAGGCTTCTCGGGCTGAACGGTGGTTAGAACGTTGAGAAAAAAGCGCATTTTGACGGCCGCTTGCGAAACCTCTAGGCGGCCAAGGGGTTCTTAGGACTAACCGGGTGCTTCCATGGGCCTTGGCGGCGGGCAGCTCTCGGTGGTGTTTCAACGCACCTGGTTTCTTGTGCAGGCCCGGCACGGTAGCGGGGTGCTCAGTTGCTCACCCTGTTTTCTGTTTTAGAGAGGAGTTTTTCGATGATTAGCGCGCCAAAAACCTGTGTTTTGCCCAAGCCGCTGTCATGCGGGAACTGGCCAGCTGCTTTTTGGGGTGTGGCCTCTTGGTCCCGCCTGTTGCTGGGCATTTTAATTCTGACGGTTGCGGTTGGTTTTGGCTGGGCTCCCGCTGTGGGAGTGGCTGGTCAGTCCCCCATTTACATGACTTTTGATGTGCACGTTGATCCAGTCAGCAACGGTTTTCCGGTGTCTGGTAAGCGCAGTGTTTACGAAGAGCGTACTGACAACATGGTCTGGGTGCTGGATCAAACAGAAGATTTAGACATTCCGATTTCCTTCCTCAGCAGTGGGTGGTACATGGAAATGCTGGTAGATGACGGCCCCTCGGGCGAGGGTGCCAAGGTGGTGCGTCGGATGTATGCCACGGGAGGACAAGTCGGTTCGCACAGCCATAACGAATACCAGGCCGGTAAGTTCGACTGGCCGTCGTTTACCGGCACTCCGAACCTGGTGGAGTCGCGTAAGAGTTGGGCGGACAACATCAACTGGGTCAACCGGGGAATCGAAGCTGCTTTCTGGGGAAATCCTCCCCAGCCAGTCTCGGAAATCAACAATGTTAAAGGATCTCACCTGCCGAAATCGGAAGAAGACTATCACACCCTGATGGAGGAGTTTGGTATCACAGTCCGCGAACCGGGGCCGGAAGAAGATTACTACGGGTACTACGGGCACCACATCTGGAACCCTTTCCGCCCTTCGACTGACAACGCAATGGCTGAAGACTTGTCGGCCCCGTTTGTACAGGTTGTTTCCGGGCCGGTGATTGGCAAGTCGGGCATCCATCATGGAACACTCCAGGATATGAGTGCCGAGTCGGTCAAGCGACAGTTCCTTCAACTCTATATCAACTGGCGACATGCCGAGCGTGTCGACGCCCCGGAGAAGGTCTGGACTTGGGGTTGGGGTGGTCACGCCCATGATTTCTCGCCCGGATCCGACTCGCGGACTGACCTTCTCGACGTGGTAGACTGGCTGGAAGACAACTTTCGTGATCGTGTTGAACCAACCGGTACACAGATCATGGAGTATGCAACCGAAATGCAGGTAGCCGAGGCTTACGAAGTATGGGAAGCGGCTAATCCGGGTGAGTCTTCTTTTTCGTTCGAGTCGCTCTCGGTCGATTGGGACGAGTATCCCTACCTCGTGCCAGTTGCAGTCGCGATGCACGATTATCTGTGGGAAGCCGATCTTGATTTGACCTGTGGGGTTGACGCTTTCCAGTTGGACAAAGCGGGTGACGACGCAGTCGTCATGTGGCGTGAGCTGGGTTTCACACGCGTCGACCTGAGTGACGTTTTTTCCACAAAAGTCAGTGTGCTGGGGCTGGAAACGGGGAGTATTTACGGTCTTTCGGTTGACGCGGCGAACGTGCTGGTCGGGACCGAACCGTTGTTTATCGCTGAGCAGCTTCCCTCAACGCTGCTTGGCAAGTCTTTTCCCAGTAGTTACGGGCGGTTTGACGCGGTCCCGGAACCTGCCAGTTGGGCCCTGATGGCTTTGACGTTGGTGTTGCTCTCCCCGAACCGCACCGGTCGGTTGACAACTTCGTAGCCTCGGGGCGTGAAAACCGGTCCGCGCAGGGAAGCGCGGACCAAAGTTGTCGGCAACCCGAGAACTTACGAACGGGCACCGGGGTGGACCTTGACTTTGCAACTTCGGGTCGTCGATACTGTGCGCCCATCGGGCCTCCTCCGTGAATGACGGGAGAGACGACTGGGGCCTGGCCAAAACGTACCGAGACGTCTTTGATGGTTGGCGCTGCGTTGGATGGAAAGAAAATTATTCGCGTGTGATCTTGCCAGCGATGGGTTTCTTTGAATCTCGCTGGTTTTTCGTGCCGGGTGACGGTTTGGTTGCTCCGGAGGGCAACGGCAGGCAGCACGATCACCGGAGGGAAACACGACGCTGAGTGTTTTTTCATCACCAAGCCGATATACCCAAGGAAAGAACGCAACCGAATCGCTTGGCAGGGAGATGAAGAAACTCGGGCTGGAAGGTCCCGTATTGATCATTGCCGGTACGAGTGCACGTCGGGAACTGGCAGCCACGTGGAAGCTAACGCTCGGTGAAGCAGGCTTCACGTACACCGTCTACGCGTTTGGGGGGGGAGTGCTCGCTGGCCGAGATTGCCCGCGCAAGACGGGAGGCAGAAGCGACCAAGGTCCGAGTGATCGTTGGAGCGGGAGGGGGAAAAGTCCTGGACACTGCCCGGGCTGTGGTAGCCGACATGGACCTGCCCGTTGTCAACTGCCCAACGCTTGCTTCCAGCGACTCTCCTTGCAGTGCTCTATCGGTCGTTTACGACGAGAATGGGGCTTTCGAGAAATATCTCTTCTACCGTCGAAATCCCGACCTAGTGTTGGTCGACACGGCGGTCATCGCCAAGTGCCCTCCGCGGCTGTTGGCTGCGGGGATGGGAGACGCGTTGGCGACCTGGTTCGAAGCCCGCACCTGCGTTGGGGGGAATGTCCGCAACATGCGTGGGGGCGGATCCACACTGAGTGCGGCAGCCTTGGCCCGGCTCTGCTACGACACCCTCCTGGCTGATGGTGTCGACGCACTGCGGGCGGTCGAGAATCAGGTGGTCACATCGGCACTGGAGCGGCTCGTCGAGGCGAATACGCTGCTGTCTGGCCTCGGTTTCGAGTCTTCGGGTCTGGCGGCGGCCCATGCGGTTCACAACGGGTTGACAGCCATTCCCGACACGCACGCGATGTACCATGGCGAAAAGGTCGCCTACGGCCTGCTGGTTCAACTGATCCTTGAGGGGCAGCCGCGGACCGAATTGGAAACGGTTCTCGACTTTCTCACGCGGATCGGTCTTCCCTGCACCCTCGCAGGAATTGGAATTCAAGATCCCACGCGTGCCAAGCTCAAGGCCATCGCCCAGCGGGCCACGGCTCCGGGTGAAACCATTCACAATGAACCTTTTGAGGTCACGGTCGACGCCGTTATCGACGCCGTTTTGGCTGCGGATGCGGTAGGGAGAGTCTCCCGGGACTCTCATCCGAGCGTGCAGTGACGCTACCTGGCAGTTTTTTTTGAACAGAAAAAACAGGGTGCAGGAAGGCGGGGGGCTGGCTATAATAGCCTCTGTTGGTCAAGACGGGTTTGACCGGGCGACGACAGAAGGCGAGTCAGGGCGAGTGGCCAGTTTTGATGGATCGCGGGGCCAGAGTTGGGAGGTGCAATTGACTTGCTTTGGGGCAGTTTGTCGCTTGGTTCGCTTGGTTCGCTGGTTTGACTTACCGGTCTTTTTCCCTGTCATCGATTGCAGATATTGCTGCCAGGTTGTGGAGCGGAATTGTAAGTCTCTTGTGTGATTTTAAGAAACGCTTATGGTTGATAGGCGCGTAAAACAATCTGTATCTATTTTTGCGGTTCCAGAAAATCTAGTGTGAGTACTACCGATACCATTCAGAAAATAAAACGGGAACTGGAGCCGCTGCGCGACAGCTTGTTGAATCACCCCGTTTACCACGCAATCGACAACCTTTCACAACTGCGTTCCTTTATGCAGTACCATGTGTTTGCGGTGTGGGACTTCATGTCGTTGCTAAAGGCATTGCAACAATCCCTGGGTGTTTGGGAAGTTCCCTGGTTGCCGACTGACGATCCGCCGGCAGTTCGATTTGTAAATGAAATTGTCCTTGGAGAAGAGAGTGATGAGGACGGGCAGGGCGAATATGCCAGCCATTTTGAAATTTACCGACGGGCGATGCGGCAGTGTAACGCCTCGACTACCCAAATCGACTGGTTCATTGAGTGCCTGAAAGCGAAGCAGCCCGTAAGCTCGGCCTTGGAAGTTGTGGGTGCGGAAGTGCCCGTCAAGCAATTCGTTTTGCAAACATTTTCGACGATCAACAGTGGCGAGGCAGTTGCTGTTGCTTCTGCCTTTTTGTTTGGTAGGGAAGACCTGTTGCCCGATATTTTCCAACGCGTGGTTAGGCGGCTAAATGTCGATGAGGGCGGTCGGCTAACGATGTTTCAATATTACCTGGAGCGTCATATTGAGATTGATGGTGATCAGCACGGCCCCCTTGCCGAAAAACTGTTGACTTCAATGTGTGGCCAAGACAAACAGCGTTGGGAAATGGCCCGAGTTGCGGCAAACAAAGCTCTTGAAGCTCGCAAATCACTTTGGGACGGGATAGTCGTTGCAATCAGGCAACCAGCGGATGGCAAAGCCACTGGTGTAAGGGTGGACTAGTTTCCGCGGTGACACTCATCACCGTGTGAGAAATCCCGGTGATTAGCTGTTAAAAAGCAACTCCTGTAATTCCCGGTCATCATGCTGACGACGGACGGATGGGGTTGTGGTAGCAACCGAAGAACCGTGAGGGAAAATCTTCCCAACTCAACCGATGTGTTGGTAGTTGGAGCTGGTCCGACTGGCCTGATGCTGGCGGTTGAACTGACCCGGCGCGGCATTGACTATCTGCTGATCGACGAAGTCGAAGCCCCTTCTACATTTATCAAGGGAAGTGTTGTCAGTTTCCGAACGCTTGAGATTTTTGAAGAACTGGGAATTTTTGAGGAGGCACGCAAGCTTGGAACCGTCGTACACGCGGTCGTGTTATGGGCCGAAGGTCGACGGGCAATGACCGGCGACATGGCACTGCTCGATGCGCCGCATGCCTACAATCTACACCTTGGCCAACCTTACACCGAGTAGTTGCTCACCACCCGGCTGCTCAGCGAAGGAGGTAGTATTCACCGGCAGGTACGTCTGGCCGACTTCGACCTCCAGGGGGACCGTGTTGTCGCCAGCCTGGAGGCTCCAGAAGGTGAGTGTAAGCTTCAGGCCAGTTGGATTGTCGGTTGTGACGGAGCGCACAGCACGGTGCGTCAAAAACTGGGCTTTCATTTGGAAGGCCCGACGTATCCGGTTGACTACATGCTCGCCAATCTGAAAATTGAGTGGAATCAGCCTCACGACGAGATACAGCTTTTCTTTACGCGTGAAGGTAGTTTTACGGTGAATCCGCTGCCCGATGGGCTTACGCAGGTCGCAGGCGACTTGCCTCATGAAGAGGGAGGTAACCGGATAAAAACGTCACCAACGCTTCAGGATGTTCAAGAACTGTTTGATCGTCGGGTTACGATTCCAGCCCGACTTTACGAGCCACGTCGTCTGGTTTACTACCGCTCACACCGGCGGCAGGTTGTGCAGCGCATTATGGGGCGAGCGATTTTAGCGGGTGATGCAGCCCACCTGGTCAGTCCGCAAACGGGGCTTGGGATGAATACCGGTATGCAGGACTCCTGGAACCTTGGTTGGAAACTGGCCGCAGTGGTCAAGAGAGAGGCCGACGCTTCCATTCTGGAAAGTTACCAGGAAGAACGCCAGGCCGTGCTCGGACCACTTGCCAAGATGTCCGATACCGACGAAATGCTTTATTCTCTGCAATCGCGAGTTGCGCAGGAGTTGCGAGATCACGTGGTAATGGCAGCGCTTCATTTCGAGCCGTTCTGGCGCCGCAACGTCAAGGACATTACGCAAATCGGGGTCAACTACCAGGGACTCAGCAGTTTTGACGAATATGTCGCTACTCCCTTGCACTTGCCAGGAAAACATGTCGTTGAAAGCGGGCGTTGTACGAAGGCGTGGATGGCGTTTGGGCGCGGGCCCCGCGCGGGTGAGCGGGTGCCTGACGCGAGGCCAGTGACACGCGATGGTATCTCGAATGAGAGATTGCTGCCGTTTTTGAGTCAGGGACAGCACGTGCTGCTGTTGTTTACCGGGGCTGCAGATCCCGCCAAGACCGTTTGCGAGGCCCTTGCCGAATGTGCGACACTAGCCCGAAAGTGGTTGGATGACCGCGTCTGTGTGGAGCTGGTTGTGCCGTCCGATGCAGTCCCCGAAGCGTGCCGGCAAATTGGCGTGGATCGAACGGTGTTCGATGTGGAGCGCGCAGCCCACGACCGTTTTGGCGCGCGCGCCGAGTCTGTTTATTTTTGTCGTTGCGACGGTTTCGTCGGTTTTCGTTCGTTGCCACCAAACGCCGAAGCACTCGGCAAATGGTTTGACACGGTAAAGTTTGTGGCCAGCTAGGTTGGACATTGGATCCGCCTGTCTGTCGCAACCGGTTGACACGGTCTGGTCCCGTTGTCCTGGTAGGGATTCAAATCAATCTCCTGTACGGCAACCAGGGCTGTTGCCAGGAGGTCAGAACGCTGCACCCGCCTTAGCCCCTAGGTGGCCACATGCTTTTCTGCCCAGGCGGCAGCTCCCATTGCGGTTGCGTCATCACCGAGCTGGGCGGCTACCACCTCGAAGGAATCTACCAGGGATGGGAGTACACGTTGCTTGGCAGCGTTGCCCACTTCATGGATGAACAAATCCGACATTGCCTCGACGAGTCCTCCCCCCAGGACAATCAGGTCGGGGCCCAGCAGGTGCACGATCCCGGCCACGGCTCGACCGATATTTCGAGCTGCTTCGCGAACGATATTTTCAACGGTGGTGTCACCGGCATCAATCGATTCAGCAAGTACACCACTGCGAATGTGGGCGACGTCGGTACCAGCGATCGACAGAAGATGAGGTGCCTGGCCACGGTAAGCCGCTGCGGCTGACCGCGAAGCGATCACAAGACGGCTGGCGATAGCCTCAAGGCAGCCACGGCGTCCGCAACCACACAGCGGTCCTTCGGGTACCACTTGCACATGGCCAATTTCCATACACGAGCCGCTCTTGCTCTGCAAAATATTGCCCTCGTAAACACAGCCACCGCCGATTCCTGTGCCAGGAAATACCCCGACGACCGTTTGCGCGCTTTGCGCGATACCAAACCGGTATTCGCCATATACGCCGGCGTCGACATCATTCAGAATGATTGCAGGACAAGGAAATGCTGCCTCGAGGTATTTCTTGACCGGTACATCGGTCCAACCGAGGTTCGGAGCAGTGCGGATTTTGCCGTGTTCGAGATCGAGCGGACCCGGGCAGCCGATGCCAATTCCTCTAACTTGTGTTGACTTGATTCCGGCATCATCGAGCGCCTTATTAATCGTGGCGACAATCCGCGCCAGCCCCGCGTCAACGCCTTCGTAACCTTTGGTCTTGGTGCGTTCTCGACCAACGGTATGGTACTTGGAATCGAAAACCGTGGCAAGCATTTTTGTCCCGCCCAGGTCAAATCCCACCCAATGCCGTTCGTTGTGGTGCGCTGCCATCCTGCCTCCCTTTCTGGGACGTCATTGCGTTCCAAAGGACCTGGAACGCACCGCCTAACGTACGCCATTTTAACCGCGAAGGTTAACGTACGACATTTTACCCGCGAAGGAAAGTGGAGACGCGACGATAGTCCAGCGTTCACTGCGATGCACCAAAGCGGGGGAAAAGGAATCCCACAAACGGTACGTCGCCACCATCACCCCCGGTACTTCCCGTTCAGTGTTGGACGCGGGTAGTCGCTACCGGTCGTGAGGGAGACTTCGTCGACTTCCAAGCTGCTGGGATCCCGAAACCTGTCACCAGCCACCGGTCACCGCCGGAACAGAAAAGATTCTTAAGTTATATGGCGGTTTTCGAGTACGGGGCCCGAAAACGGGAGCCCGACGCTGGGCGCAACCGAAGTTAGCCGTTGTTGTTTTGGAGAACCCGGTTTGGCGCAACGGTCGGCAAGAAACCCCGACTGTTTTCTGGAGAGCAGAAGCAGGTGCGTCGCAATTACAAGTCGCGGGGTGGCTAAACCCTGTTTCGGTGGTGATTTTTTTGCAGACAGTTACGCATCAACAGATAGAATAGCAGCAGAGGGGATTCTTTATGGCGACGTCTCAAAAGACAAGCGACACTCTCGTTGCGGAGAATCTGCGGTTGAAAGCCCTGGTGGCCCAGCTTGAAGATCGACTTGATCACCTGGTTGAACAAGGCGGTGTGTCGGAATCACTCAAGCAAGCCGCAAGAAATCAGCTGTCGGCAGAAAGACTGAACCGGAGTGTACTGGAAGGGGTGTCTGATGTTGTACTCGTGGCGAACGACTCGAGACGGCTCACGTATGTTTCCCCGAATGTACATTTGTTGTTTGGCTACTCCCTCGAGGAAGTAGAGCGTCACGGGCGGATAGGCTTTCTCTTGCCTGCGAACCTGGTTGATCCCGACGTTCTTGAGAGTCGTGGTCAACTAACCAATATCGAGTGCCGAATTCTCGATTCGATTGGGCGACCGCGTGATTTGCTGGTCACCGCCAGGCGGTTGCCGTCGGCAGACGGTAGGATCATGTATATCTGTCGGGATATTACCGAACGAAAACGCCTGAAATCAGAGCTTGAGTTGCTGCGGTTGTCGCTTGCACAGAAAGTGGAAGAGCGTATGCAGGAGTTGCGCGAGAGCCGCGCGCAATATCGCCGCCTCATAGAGAGCCTCCAGGAGGAGTACCTTTTCTACTCAACGACTGAGAAAGGAACCGTGTTGTACGTGAGTCCCTCGGCGCTCAATATTCTCGGTCGTCGGCCTGACGAGGTCGTAGGGAGAAGCTGGCGTAAGTTTGTCGACACAGAGAGCCCTTCCTTCAAGCTGGTTGAAGAGATGGAAGAGAAGCGGTCTGCCGGATTGGCGGTCCCTGGCTACGAGGTTGAAGTACGTCATGCGAATGGAGAGACACGGTTACTGGCCGTCCGCGAGGTGGTGGTCTGTGACGCGGATGGCTGTTTCATTGCCAACGAGAGTATTTGTCGAGACGTGACTGCCGAACGCGAAACGAAAAGCGAGGTCGACCGGATTCGTACACAACTGGAAGAGTGTGTTGAGCAGCGGACAGCTGAACTCAGGGCAATGTACGACCGTTTGCTTGACAGCGAGCATCGTTATCGAAGTCTTGTGGAAGATAATCCTGATTTCGTCATCCGCTGGCAAGGGAATGGAGTCCGTTCCTTCGTCAACGATGCCTATTGCCGTTATTGGGGAGAATGCGCCGAATCGCTTGTGGGTACGAGTTTCTTTCCTTCAATTGTTGAATCCGATTGTGAAGCCCTCCACCAGCAACTTGTTGCGATTACCGCCAATTCACCTGTTGTAGTAAGTGAGTACCGAGTCAAGTTGCCAGATGGACGAATTGCCTGGCACCGCTGGTCGCATCGCGCCCTGTTCGATACGGCCGGCAAGTTGGGAGAGTACCAGTCTGTTGGCAGTGATATCAGCAGTCGGCGTGGGGCCGAGGAGCGTACCCGTGAGACCGTGGTGGCCGAAGCCCGTATCCGGCACCTCACTCAACGTGAATGTGATGTGATGACGTTGGTTGTTGCCGGAAGTGCGAATAAAGTCATTGCCCGTCGGCTCGATTTGAGCATCAAGACGATTGAAAAACATCGCAGCAGCCTGATGCGAAAGCTGGGAATTAAAAATGTACCCGAGCTCGTCCGCCTGGCAATGCTTGCCGAGGCAGGGCCCACGCTCACAAAAAGTGACGCCCACAAAAAGTCAAGTAGCGGGGTCGGAGATCAATCCTAGTGGGAAGCGTGTGATGTCCGTTTTGTCGGACCAATTGCCTGGCCGTTCGCAGGCAATGTTGGTGGTTGGGTGATGCAACGCGTCATTGGGCACCAGGACGGCAATTCGAGGTAGGGTATTTCCCCTGTCTGGTATTCAGAGCGCAGGGTTGCCCCTTTTTTTCAAGTGCGCGTTTATACAAATGCGTGTTTTCGTTGTAAAAAGAACGGGTAGCGTGACCCGAATCGCTTCGTCACGCGGCGAAGGAATAATTTAGGGAATATGAAAACCCGGTCACAGCTTGGCTGTGTCTATGCACGCTCGCGTTGGCGAAGTCATGCCGTGCGTTTGAACTCGATTTCTGCAAGGTACGATGTGGTGGGTTCCCATGGACCGAGTTACGGTTAGTCTTTTCTTAGGGGCGAAACGGATGGAGGACGAGTGATGTCAGTGCAACTAGAGAATGGTAGCGAGCGGGGGAGACGAGTGTCATCGGGGTCTGAGATAAAGCAGAAATCACCCGGCAAGGGGCATCAACTGGCCGAAGTGCGAAACCGGCAGGGACTTTCGCAGCGTTGTGTGGCGAATCGTCTTGGTATCTCAGTCGCTGAAGTTCGAAAGCAGGAGGAGCCCTCTTTTGATTTGACGA
>CAUZEA010000137.1:0-12954 GCA_963578605.1 Planctomycetota bacterium | reverse complement strand
GACATTGGGGCCCCTTGCTTCTCTCCCGTTGCAACAGATTCGATGGCACGATTCTAGACGATTTTCTACCTTGAAGTGACCACGAGAACCAAATCAGGTTCGGGAGGGGCGACGAGAATGAGTCGGGAGACCGCAAACAAAATTGCGTACCAGCACGGGTCCGATTCAGGGAGGCTGATTGGCCGCGAGGTGCCGATTCGCGTGCAGGTGGGCAACGTACCACATGTAGTGATCGTTTTTGAGTTGATCGGCAGCAAAGATGTGCTCACGAGCTTTTTCTGGTCGACCGTGGGCATCGTAATAAAGCCCCACATACAAGTTGGCGTAAAACAAGCGATACTTTTGCTGGTCGCCGGCCGGCGCACCTGATCGAGCCGCCCGAAACACATCGTCGACCTGGGCTTTGCCTCGGTAAAGAGCGTCGATCTCCATCATGGGAACGCGTGGATCATCCGCGTCCAGTGGCATCATGTCCTGTTGGGCCTGCTCAACTCCGTCGACCTTGGCCTGGCAGAGGAATTTCCAAGCCACGTTCTCCACGTCGTTAGCATCGTAGGTTTGGTAGAGTTCAAACTGTTTTGCACCTTCACGAAAACGACCGTCGTAGTAGTACGACAATCCCCGCTGCCAATGCCGCTGTTCGAGCCGCGGATTGAGCTCGATGGCCCGGTCAAAGTCTTCAATCGATCCGCGGGCATCGCCCCCCTTGAAGCGCGCGCTGCCACGTTGCTGCCAGGCCGCGGAGTCGTCTTTTGCGAGCTCGACCCAACGATCATAATCAGCCATGGCCGCCTCGACTTGGCCTCGCGATTCCCGTACTCTGCCGCGAAGGCTCAATGCCTTGATGTTTAATGGATCATTCGCCACAACTTCATCCAAAACCTTGATCGCCTCGGCGGTGTTCCCCTGCTCGTATAAGCGGGTAGCCTGGGCTACCGAGGAAGTAGGTTGAGCTGGCGCCGGCTGATCTGCACCAAGTTGAGCAGGTGCGAGTGCAAGTTCAACGAGCACCAAAGCGGCCCCAGACAACACGAATGCCCCGGCTGACACGAATGAATATGGATTTTTTGTGGCCACGCCCGCTATTCTAACCATTTGGGCCGATCGTGCAAAACCCACCAGCCTTGGCCTGGGTCATAAAACCATTCTGCCCAGGTCGATATGATGCAGGCCCGGGCCACCCTCCCCAAAACAAGCAACCATCATGACTCGCAGTCATTGCTGAGGAAAAACAACCACGATGATCCTATATCGCTATCCGACCATCGTGGCCATCATTGTGATCGCTGCGTTGGTTTTTGCCTACGAGCAGACAACCGGTCCCCTGTTTCTGCTCCACTATGGGGCGGTTCCTCAGGAAATCAACCAGGCCTGGGACTCCTTGTCCAGTGGTGCCTGGAGTCTGGCAGTGGTCGGCGAGTTGTTGGCCACTGTGACCGCGCTGTTCTTGCACGGTGGCCCGGAACACCTGATATACAACATGGTCTTCCTTTGGATCTTTGGAACTTTAATCGCCCAACATTTGGGCAACTGGGTCGCGTTGGTACTATTCCTGGTGTGTGGCGTGGTTGGCAACATCGTACAGGTCTGCTTGAATCCCAATTCACCGATACCTATCGTCGGAGCTTCTGGAGCAGTTTACGGTTTCGAAGGGGCCTATCTTGGTCTGGCGTTGCGGTGGCAGCTTCCGAACCCTGATGTGTGGCCATTGGCACATCCGATTCCGCCACTGCAGCTTGGTGCTTTGGCTATCGTGGGACTTGGTTTTGATGCGATCTCGATGATGGAAACTGAACAGCCAATCGCTTACGGCGCCCATCTGGGTGGAGTGGCAGCCGGTTTTACAGCCGCCCTATTCCTCACCCAGATTTTTGCCACGGCGAGTGCTTACGACAGGCTGCGGCGCCGCTGACGCCAACGCAGCACCCCACCTGCCCCCGGCGTTGTGTGCAATGACTGCGGCACACTTGCCAAAAGCCTCTGACAGGCGAATCCCGACCGGTCGACAGAGGCATTCCCATCGACCACAATTGGCCCAGTACGAATGCCGTTGTACCGTGTGACCTCCAAAACCGCATAACCTCCAAAACGGTCAACAGGTCAATTCGCATCAAAAAATCAGCCTGCGCGGCGATTGGATCAAGGAATCCCGGCAGTAGCAACACCGCTCTGGAAACAAGCAAAGACGATGATTATCGACGCTCACCTTCACGTCACTTGGGGCTTCCACGGCCTTACCGGAGATGGTCCCACTAAATCGTTGGCGTATGGCCGTGCGCAGGTCGGCGACAAAGAAATCCAGGTATTGCCACCCCTTTGCAAAGAGCCAACCCGGTTCGAACCCGAAACGCTCGTTCGCCTGATGGAGCTGACCGGCGTCGCACAGGCAGTGCTGTTGCAGGGTTCTTTCTACGGTGATCAAAACGAGTACCTCTACGAAACGGTCCAAAAATGGCCCAATCGTTTTGTCGCAGCGGCGTATCTTGATCCTCGGGACACCACGGTGCGGGGAAAATTTCGCCAGGTGACCGACGACTTTGGATTCGGTATTCTCAAATTTGAGATGTCCGCGGCAACGGGTTTTTCAGGCGTTTATCCCGATCTGCGACTCGACGGCCCGGAAATGAAGTGGATTTGGGAAGCGGCTGCCGAGCGTGAGCTGGTCGTCACGCTGGATTTAGGCAGGGGAAAAACTCCAGGGTATCAGACGGAGGCCGTGCGCAAAATCATCGACTGGCACCCGAACCTGCGAATCGTGATCCCGCATCTCGCCCAGCCGCCGATTGCCGACATGGCCAACGAAGAACTCAACACGTTATGGGAAACACAGATTCTGCTGGGGCAACACGAGAACCTCTGGTTCGATACAGCAGCCCTGCCGGCGTACGGGGAACAAGAATATCCCTATGCATCTTCGCAGCATTACCTTCGCCGCGCCACAGAACTGATCGGCTCGAAAAAACTGATGTGGGGCAGTGATATTCCCGGGTTGTTGGGACAGGCAACTTATCCCCAACTGCTGGCTAGCATACGCAACCATGCCGGCTTTAGTGACACCGAACTTACGGCGGTCCTCGGTGGCACCGCCCGACAGGTTTACTTCCGGAAATAAGATAAGCTAAAACGATTTTGCAACATTGGGAAACACGGAAATTTTCCGGGCAGGAACCTGGGCAACCGGTTCTGCAAGATTGCCTTTAAAGCAACTGTTTTGCATACAAGAACCCTCAAACGTCATCATTGGGCAGCCACTACTGTGATTTTTTCATCCACTTAGGAACTAACATATGCCTGATCAAAAAAGCATCTTGATGCCAATCGGCGATGCTACTGAAATGATGGATACCCTCTACCCGTTTTTTCGCCTGGCAGAAGAAGGGTACGAGGTCGTGGTCGCCGGTCCCGAGGCAAGGATGTACCACGGTGTAATGCACGAAATTCCGACAAACGATCCCTTTCCCTGGGATATCACTCGGGAA
Source organism: Planctomycetota bacterium (assembly GCA_963578605.1). Classification (GTDB taxonomy): domain Bacteria; phylum Planctomycetota; class Planctomycetia; order Pirellulales; family Lacipirellulaceae; genus JAKVCB01. The sequence continues at coordinate 9,475 of CAUZEA010000137.1, read as the reverse complement.
CAACCTTCCTATCACATTCAAGCCAGCGTTGCCTTCCGCGATGTCGACCCAACCATACATGCAGGGCTCTTTCTCTCGGGAGGGCGGGCCCCGGAATACCTTCGTTACGATCAAGATCTGCTCCGCATCACCCGACACTTTTTCGAGGCAAAGAAGCCGATCGCAATTACCTGCCACGGGATCGAAATTGCCGCGGCCGCCGGTTGCCTACAGGGTCGTACGGCAACGACCGTGGCCAAGTGTGAACTCGACATCACGCAATTCGGGGGCGTTTATGTTGACCAACCCGTGGTCGAGGACGGCCTGCTGATCACATCACGAACCTGGCACGATTACGGTGCGTTCTTCAAGCCATTTGTGAAACGATTGAGAGAAACCGAGTGAACCAAGACTACACAATTCCGTAGGCGACCATGGCATCGGCCACTTTGACAAAGCCAGCGATATTCGCACCTTTCACGTAGTCGACCGTTCCATCTTCGCGGCGCCCGTATTCAAGGCAGCGGGCATGAATATCGTGCATGATCGTCTGAAGGCGCTGGTCAACTTCGGCACGCCCCCAGGAAAGGCGCAAAGCGTTTTGACTTTGCTCCAATCCAGAGACAGCGACCCCACCCGCGTTGGCAGCCTTGGAGGGTCCATAGAGGATTTTGGCTTCGGAAAACGCGGTAGCTCCTTCGGCCACGGTAGGCATGTTCGCACCTTCACAAACGGCTTGCACTCCGTTGCCGAGTAAGGTTTGCGCATCCTCGGCACTGATTTCGTTTTGTGTGGCACAGGGAAATGCTATCTCGACCGGCACATCCCAAGGGCGCTTTTCAGCATAAAACCGGGCTTTGGGAAACTTCTCGGCATATTCGGAAATGCGTCCCCTGCGAACCTCCTTGATGTCTTTGACAAACTTGAGTTTTTCCCAATCCAAGCCATCCGGGTCGTGAATAAATCCAGCCGAGTCCGAAAGCGTCAAGACCTTTGCGCCGAATTGCAATGCCTTTTCAACCGTATAGATGGCAACATTCCCGGAACCCGAAACAGAACAGACTTTGCCTGAAAGCGAGTCGCCACGCTCGCGCAACATGTGCTGGCAAAAATAAACGCAGCCATAGCCGGTAGCCTCTGTGCGGATAAGACTTCCCCCAAACGCGAGACCTTTACCGGTGAGAATACCAGTGAAGCGATTCTCAAGCCGCTTGTACTGGCCAAACATGTAACTGATTTCGCGTGCACCCACACCTATGTCACCAGCTGGCACGTCAGTATCTTCACCAATGTGCCGGTGCAGTTCGATCATCAAAGACTGGCAAAACCGCATGACCTCACGATCGCTCTTGCCTTTGGGGTTAAAGTTCGATCCCCCCTTACCACCTCCCATGGGCAATCCTGTAAGGCTGTTCTTGAATGTCTGCTCAAACCCGAGGAACTTCAGCACACTGAGGGTGACATCCGGGTGAAACCGCATCCCCCCCTTGTAGGGGCCAATCGAGTTGTTGAATTGCACGCGCCACGCCCGATTAGCCCGCACGTTTCCCTGATCGTCTTCCCAGGTAACGCGAAAGATGACAACGCGATCGGGTTCGGTCATCCGTTCAAGAATTCCCTCGTCGCGGTAATGTTGATGATCCAAGACAAATGGAATCAACGTGTGGGCAACTTCCTCGACAGCCTGGTGAAACTCCGTCTCCCCCGGGTTGCGCCTGATCAACCCATGCATGAACTGTTCCAATTCGGAACGCGAGTCGGCGAGGCCGGGGTCATCGGTATCAAAGGGTGATGATTTCATACTGGGTAAACCACCTGGGAACCTGGGAACCTGGGAATCTGGAAATGCTCAACTCTCAACGTTGCTCTGCTTGGCTAATGCATTCCGGCAAACCAACGTACCGTATCAAGGATAACTCGGATACGAGGAGTAAGCAAAGACTTCTTGTATTGATCGCCAACCTTACGAATTGCCTCTGCCTGGGTAGGGTAAGGATGAATCGTGTCGGCAATCTTGGCAAGCCCCAATCCACCTGTCATCGCGAGTGTAATCTCTGAAATCATGTCGCCGGCATTTCTGGCAACAATTGTCGCCCCCAGAATTTTACCGGTTCCCTTTTTGACATGGACTTTTACAAAGCCATTCTCGTCGCCTTCCAGAACGGCTCGATCGACCTGAGCTAATTCCTGGAAAAAAGTATCTATTTCCACTCCCTGCTCATCTGCTTCTTTTTCACAAATCCCGACGCGGGCAATTTCCGGGGAGGTGTAGGTACACCATGGAATGGTCAGCGCACTGACTTTTGCTCGTCCCAAAAAGAGGGCATTCCGAATGACCGTACGTGCCATAAAATCGGCCGCGTGCGTGAACTTGTACTTTGAACAGACGTCCCCCGCCGCAAAAATCCGGGAATTCGTCGTTTGCAACTTGTCATTGACTTTCACTCCACCCCGCTTGTCGAATTCAACACCAACTGTCTCCAACCCCAGCCCATCCACATTCGGAGAGCGGCCAGCCGCGATCAGCAATTTGTCGACCCGAAGATCGTATGCCTCGTCGTCGGTTGCTACCTGCATGCGTATCGCCCGACCTTCTGGAACCAGCTTCAAGTCTTTACCGCCACCGAACAATTTTACACCATCAGCGAGGATGGCTTTTTTCACCGTGGCCGAGGCAGTAGCGTCTTCTCTGGGAAGGATTTCGCGACTTGCTGCAACGAGATAGACTTCGGAGCCAAAACGGGCAAAGGCCTGAGACAATTCGCAACCGATGGGACCGGCACCAATGACACCAAGCCGTCGTGGAAGTTCGGTGAGTGAAAACACCGTTTCGTTCGTGAGATACTCAACCTGATCAAGCCCCGGAATCGGTGGTGCCGAGGCCCGGGCCCCGGTAGCAATAACCGCTTTCTTGTAGCGAAGTTTGATGCCGTTCACGTCGACATTTCCGGGCCCTTCAAACCGGGCCGGGCCGAGAAAAACATCCACCCCAAGGTCTCGAAATCGGGCGGCCGAGTCGGCCGGACTGATGCTGGCTCGCAACCGCCGCATCCGCTCCATCGCCCCACCGAAATCGACGACCACTTCACCCGGTACCTGCACTCCGAAGGAAGAAGCCTCGCGCACCGTGGCCGCTACGCGCGCCGCACTGATCAGCCCCTTGGACGGTACACAGCCGACATTCAGGCAGTCGCCGCCCATCAGCTCGCGCTCGACCAGGGCTACCTTGGCACCAAGTCCCGCTGCCGCCGCGGCGGTAACCAGGCCCGCCGTGCCTGCTCCCAACACCACCAGATGGTAGGGTCCACTGGGCGATGGATTGACCCAGTCGGGTGGATGCACGTGAGACTCCAGCAACTGGTTGTACTGGTCTCGTGGATGGAGTTGGACAAAGTCGGTCATGATCGCAATCGTAGTTACGTGGTTTTGTATTTTTCGTCGATAGCCCAGCATTACCGAGTCTGGGCGGATTTCAAGCGTTCCGTTGCAAGGCAACTTGAAACGGGCAGGAAAGTGGGCAACGGCTACAGGTTATTTTGCGGGATGTCATTGGATGGGGCTGCCAGGTCGGTCTTGCGGACCGCCCGCCTGATCAAGTGGAGCAGGAACCGGAAAAGAAATGGAAGTAAGCCTAATAATCCAAAGGCGATGACCATATGCAACAACTGCTCTCCAGTAAAGACAGCACGGATCCCCTTTTCAGCAAGTGACTGCAGATTGGGCACGCTGGAACCGGCATACGCGTAGACCCATGTTCCAGGGATCATGCCTAATTGGCTCACCCACCAAAAGGTGGAAGTTTTGATAGGCGTGAGTCCCATGACGATATTGACAACAAAAAAGGGGACGAGGGGAATAAGGCGTAAGGTAAACAAAAAGAATGGGCCTTCCCTCTCAAGCGATTCATGAAAGCCGGCCAAACGGTCAGCGAATCTCGCTTGAACGGTCGTTCCCAAGACGTAGCGGCTGAGCAGAAATGCGAGCGTAGCCCCCGCCGTGGAGGCAAAGCTGACAAGCACAAAAGTGCGCCACACGCCGAAGAACCAACCGAACAGTAGCGTAAGGCCTGCTGCGCCGGGGAGTGCAAGTCCCGCGAAGATCACGTAACCTACGAACGCCAGGGCATAGACCAGCAGTCGATGATGCTGCTGGAAATTGTGGAATTCGGCTTCATGTTGGGCGAGGCTGGCAAGCGTTAATTGATCGCCAAATCGCCAGTAGATAATTCCAGCGGCGGCCACCACGAGGGCCAGCACACCCCACTTGAAAGGCCGCGCTCTCTGCTCAATAGTCCTCCCCCCGGTTGGCACTGATTCTCCGTTGCTCATCAAACCCCTCTCAGGGACACAAGTTGATCTTGTTGCGGATCCAACGCACCCAATGATATCTTGGGTATCGTTTTATTCGTAGCGGAGTCGAGAAAGGTTCCCCCTGCCCGACAATGGCCCAAGAAAGTCGGCCGACGCCACCAGATAGCTGGGGCAACCACTAGTTAAGACGGTGCCCACGGTCATCGGCAGCAAACACATGGAATCCATTGGACCGAATCGAAAGCGCCAGCTGATCACCGGCCTTTACTTTAGTTTCGGCTGGCAGGCGGGCAATATACCGTTCTCCCACCAGGTCAAAATGTACCATGGTCTCGTGCCCCATATGCTCAACGACCTCCAGCGGCACGGCTGGCAGCGCGAACTCTGTCGGTTCGGTCACCAAATCTTCCGGACGAACGCCAACCATTACCGGCCCATCGGGAATATTTGAACCGAGTTCAATTGCCCCCTGCCCCCTCGAGCCGGAACCGTTGGTCGACGAAATGTCCTTCAAGTAGAACTTTCCGCTCCGCACATCCCCAGGAATGATGTTCATAGCGGGACTGCCGATGAAGGTTCCGACGAAACGGTTGACCGGGCGGTTGTAGATGTCCAGCGGCGAGTCGACCTGCTGAATCACACCGTCGTTCATCAACACGATCTGATCTCCGAGGGTCATTGCCTCGACTTGATCGTGCGTGACATAAATCATGGTCGTTTTGAGACGCTGGTGGAGACTTGAGATTTCGGTCCGCATTTGCACACGGAGTTTGGCATCGAGATTCGAGAGTGGCTCATCAAACAAGAATACCTGTGGGTCGCGGACGATGGCTCGCCCTAGCGCGACGCGTTGCCGCTGCCCACCAGAAAGCTCACGTGGACGCCGCTTCATCAGATCCTCAATGGACAGGATCTGTGCTGCCTGGGTAACCCGCTCTTGAATCTCACGCTTGGGCGTACGCCGCATCTTCAGCCCGAATGCCATGTTTTGATAGACCGACATGTGCGGGTAGAGAGCGTAGTTCTGAAACACCATCGCTATGTCGCGTTGACCAGGTGCAACGTTGTTGACCAGGCGATCCCCAATGTAGATTTCTCCAGCGGTAATGTCCTCCAGACCAGCAATCATGCGTAAAGTCGTCGATTTACCACATCCCGAAGGACCCACGAGTACGACAAACTCGCCGTCTGGAATGTCGAGATTGACTTCCCGGACGGCTCGAACCCCTCCCGGATAAGTTTTGTTCAACTGTTTGAGCTGGACGCTGGCCATAACCTTTTTATCATCCACGGCCGGTGATACCTGGTCAAGGTGGCCACGCACGATTGACCACGAAGGCCTGTAAGGTAGTTGGTCGTCCCACTACCGAAAAGCGTGGCGACACCCTTGAAGTTATCGTTTGCTCCGTTTGCATAAGCAATGCAAAACGCAGAAATGATCAAGACGGGGGTACGACGAACCACATTGGGACAATTGTGAAGACACAGATTGGTGCGAATTTGACGTCCAACGACGCTCCGGCAACCTGGCACATTCCAGGTACGCAGGAAGACGACTGCTGTGAATCGTATCGCAACTGACGTACATGATGTCGGCTTCGCTTACTTGCTTTCAGCCCTATTTTTCGAACGGGCCCAAAACCACCAATGGGAAACCACGCTACGGTCTTTGCTGGCGGGCTGTTGTGTGGTGCTGAGGCCCGCATCCCCGTCGTCCAGTGGCACAATCTCTGCCGAAATGAGTGTGACAGGTTGATCCTCAACCGTCGTCGGTACCGACCCGATCGACGAAATCGCAATAGGCTGGTGGTTTTCGGACGTAACCGTCAAACCACCCGAACTGTCACAAACGGGATTGGTCGTTGCCGCGCAATCACAACAATCGCAACAACCACAATCTCCACAATTGACGGGCACACTCCGGACTTCCCAGCGGCACTTGCACTCTTCGCACTCGTACTCATGCTTTTCCAACACGGAAATGCACCGCACCCGACATTTTGCACATGGACAACACCATTTGGGCAACCAGCAACAACCGCAACATCTTGGTATACAAACCGGCGGTATGCATACCTTTTCGCATGAGACGTTCCAGCAATGTTTCTTGACTTTCTCTTTCTCAGTGGTGCAATAACAACAGTCCCTGCACGCGCAACAGGGTCTGCCACACCCAGGACAGCAATCGCATTCAGCTGAACAACCACAAGACGGCGAATCGACCGGCTCTTCGATAGGTGGAAGGCTGGGAACCTCGTCGACCAGATTGTACCCCTGAGCAATTGCACGTTCGACAAGAACGCTGCTCGACACAACAACCAAGATAATCGCCGCGAGGAAAGCACGGGTCATTCGAATTGATTTAAGCACAAGAATCATCCTCCACAGAACGTCTCACACTATAGGAGTGCACACCTTATGAACGAGAAAAGGGTTGGGTTGGTCAAATTGGTACTCGCTAAAAGTCCACCATCAAACGTATACCAGCGATCTGATAGTCTCCATAAGTCTCGCCGTCGACCGGCCGGTGTTTGTAAATATTGCCGTAAATGTAGTTGAACTGCATCCGAGCGTAGGCATTCCAGTACCAGTTGAGACCGAATGTAAGACTTTCCCCAACACCTCCGAGAATGTCGTCATCGGTTAGATCTGCATACGACCATCGGAGAGCCACCTGCCAGGCTCCCCAACCATGTCCGTATCCTCCATCGCATCGGTTCACGAGAAAAAATTTCTCGATTGGCTCCACGCGCGCGAGCGTACCCCTCTTTCGGTCCCATGGCATGTACTCACCAGTCAGGAAGTACGCCACGTACATATAACCACCGTGGAAGTGCAACTCGTCCCCAAAACCATCAATCCTCTGCAGCCAAAGGTTCTGGTACTCGCCACAGAACTGGAACGCACCGACGTTAAACACCGTTGCTAAACCCAAGAGCTCGTAATGATCAGCCTCGGGGATCTCCAGAGTATCCAACCAACGGGTAACCGTACGAGCCTCGGGACGGGTGCGGAAGCGTGCCTCGTTATCTGCACCGATTTCTGCCGGGCTAAGACCATCGGGGTCGGCAAACGTGCCGGAAACCCCCAAATGGGCGTATCCACGCCCGCCGGAACATTCGTCGTACCACAATGTGTTGGCCAGGCGATAGGCAAATTCCCCCTGGCAATGATCGCTGATGTAGTTGCCTTCATCCTGAATCAAACGCAGGTTGTAGAGACCGTAACGCCAGTTCCAGCGAAGATCTTCCGAATAGGAATAGGCCGCAATTCCTAACCGACGAGAATCCTGGTTGAATGCCTCGATGACGAACGGGCGTTCCATGAAGACGTTGTAACGGCTACTGTTGAGGTGATCCAAGCCGTAAGGCCTCTTCTGGTTGCCGATCAGGACTCTTTGCAAAACGGGTAAGTCTTTGAACCCGAGATAGGCGTCCCGGAACTCCGTCCTGTTGCCGCCGGCAAATTCCATTTCGATCTTGTAGAGCATGTTCTTCCACACATCGCCTTTAACTCCAAATCGCACGCGACGAAAACCGATCTGATCCTGTACTGGCAGATCTTTATCGCCATTCTCAAAAGCGTTGACCCCCGGCGATAGATGCGGAAACGACCAGTTGTCAATGTGTACACGACCATTGACAACCATCGTGGCATCCTTGTGTCCCGTCTTGGCGTAGTTTTTGAGGCTTGATTTGAGGTCGCCGTATTTGTCCTGAAGCTTGCCGTAATCGGATGACAACTCCTGAAACTGCTGCTCAAGTTCATCAAGTCGGTCTGTGACCGAATCAGAACTTGCTGATCCGTTGTTGACCCCATTGGCCGCAAACAATGCATACGGTTCGTAGGCAGGTACGTGTTGTTCATGGGAAACGTAGTGAACACCGCCGTCATCATATGCTTTCAAATCATCGTCAGCTGTGGCAATCGGTTTCAGCAAGGCAACCTTTTTGGGTTGTCCCTCACCCACTGTCTGCGCAACACCAAAGCAAGCCATGGAGACCAACAGCAACACTCCGTGTGCGACTAGTAATTGTCTCCACATATCCTGACTCGAAGTCCCACGCTTGCCTTTGGAAACATACCCAGGAGGCTTGTTCCTCTGGATGCTCCGACAACAGGCAATTCTGGATGTGATGGTTGTGCCAGCTGTACGTATTACACGAATAACATCAGTGGTATGGGTTATTTCGTCACGAGAAGTGTTCAGAATCCATGAAGACTGGTTGTGGGTTATCCATATGGGACCCGATACAGCCCTTACATCAGGTAAACTTCGCCTATCTTTTCAGCGGACTGCATACAGACCGACTCCAACATCCACAGAACCAGCCAGATCGGTAGTGGCTGACCCATTCCCAACGGTCGACGCTGAAGGCCGACTCATTTGGGAGTGAAGCCAGTCGCACCGCTGCCGGCAGTCGAACCATCCGGGGCTGGTACCAGCTCCAGCCCCTTGAGGGTAAAGCCGTCCGCAGGGACCGGCTCGACCCGATTCGTCTCCACGTCGGGTTGAACTGGGGTCTCGAACCCCGGATTGATGACCTCGGGTCCAGCGGCAGGAAGCTTGCAACCAGGTGTCTGGTCATAGGTCCCCAGGCTCACAATGGGGGCACGAGCCGAAATGTAGTTCAGTTGCCGCGGGTGGCAACGACGGCTTTCCCGCCGACAAGCATCGGCATGTGCCTTGGACGGCCACGGGCCTTCGGCCAGAAACACACCAGCGAATTCAAGCAATGTACCCTTGGTGAAATGGACGTTCTTCGTAGCCACAGCGTACTCGGCCAGAGTGCGGTAGTATTGCGACTCGGCCGCGGCAAGCCGCTTTTGGGCATCGAGCAGCAGGTTGAGCGAAGCTTTATTTTCAACGAATTTTGCCTCGACGGCTACGAGTTCTTCTTTACCTGCAACAAGCCGATTGTAGGAAGTCTGTGAAACAAAGTACGCACGGTCAACCTCGGCAACCGAACCGGCTGCCTCATACACGACTTCTTGTATCTGCTCCTTCAAGATCGCTCGTTCCCTGGCAAGCCAGAGTTCTGCATTGCGAACACCGGTGTGGGCACGACGGAAACCGATTGGCAAGCTGAATTCCACCCCCAACTGCCACTCTTGATAGTTGCCACCAACAAGCTGGTCGTAGGCGCTAGCGCCACTGACCGGATCGCCTACGACCGGTGGAGTGA
>CAUZEA010000136.1:0-13282 GCA_963578605.1 Planctomycetota bacterium | reverse complement strand
CCATCGCAGGCCTGATTCGAGATCTCCGGCAACGCGGGCTGCTCGACGAAACCTTGATCCTCTGGGCTGGCGAGATGGGCCGCACACCGCATACCAGTAACGAGCACGGGCGGGACCATCACGTGGCAGGTTTCTCCGTCTGGCTGGCGGGCGGGGGCATTCGGGGCGGAACTATGTTCGGGGCCACCGATGAGCTCGGCATGGACGCTGTCGAAAACGTTGTGACCGTGCACGACCTGCACGCCACCATCCTGCATTTGCTGGGCCTGGACCACGAGCGGCTTACGTATCGCTACGGCGGCCGCGACATGAGTCTCACCGACGTGCACGGCCGCGTCGTGCATGAGATTCTGGGGTAACTGTTGTCAACAAAGGTTTCTGGGGTAACTGTTGTCAACAAAGGTTTGTTGAGTTGGCTGCACCCCGTGGCGTCAGACATGTCGCCGGAACGGTTCCAGAACCATCCAAGTGGGAAATCCCCGTCTAGTTATAATTACGCTCACTACGGCAAGGCATCTGCCGGTCCGCTACGGATTCGGCGAACATGGACCAGATAATTTATGTAAGTTCTTGATAGTTAATGATTTGCAACCTCGCTGATTTTGTCTCGGCAGGTGCCTTTGCCAGCGGGAGAAATTCTCCACTTTGTATAAATTTAGGTAGTTGACTTCGGCTTTACTGTGCCCTAAAAAGTAGCCTGAGCGGGTGGGGAGATTTCTAACGCCTTTTCAGTTATTTATCCAAAGTTTCGGGAAAAGATACTGAAAATCCTTCGTGCAGCGTTGATTTGCTCTCAAGAGGTATTTGAGCGTCTTTTTCTGTTGGTCTCATATCCTGCAGCAACACGGGGTGTCGCTAATGACGTGCAGCACAGTTTTCCTTTGATGGTCTCATTACTATTTTCCGGTAATCTCGTTACTACAAAAAAGGGGGAAGAAAACTAATGACACGCAATACAATCTTCAGAGCATCTTTAATTGGTTGGCTGGTCGCGGGGATGCTTGTCGCCGTACCCGCGGTATTCGCTGGGGGGGTCTTGATTGACAACTTCGAGGAAGACGCGTTTGACAATGGACCTGTAAATAGCAATACAAACTATTTCAATAGCTCGCCGGGATCAGGTAGCATTGCCAACAGTCGATTTGTTACCCTCGCTATTAGTGGTGGGCCTTCTGATTCTTCGGGAATGAAACTTGACCTCAGCGGCGGTAATGACGGAGTACAAGTCAATTTTCTCGACGAGACCGGGGGCACCTCGAGCGGCTCCTTTTCCACCTTGCAATACAACGGTTTTTCAGTAGATCTAACAGGTGGCGGTACCGAGAAAGGTCTCGCGATCAAGGTCTCGGAGACGAGTGCCTCTCCAGCATCTCCAATGCATATTAGGAGTGATGTCCATTTTGGCCATGCCAGGCTGGATCAGAACATTACGGGGCCAGGCACCTACCTTTATCCGTTCGCGGACTATAGTGAGCAGGGCGGCGGCCCCGGATTTCCCAATCCCGTTGCCCAAATGAACTTTCTAATATTTGCACACAACTCCGGCCCAGGAGGAGGATTTGCCAATATAACGATCTCTGAAATCGGGACGTACGTTCCGGAACCTGCGACTGTGTTGCTGGCATTAGGCGGCCTGCTGGCCCTGCCGTGGCGGAGACGACGTTAACCGAATTGGATTTTCGCTGGGGTACCGACTCTAGGTTAATTCGCCGTCACGCCCGCGCTTGGCTCCACCGTTCAACACGGCGGGACGCCGTGCGGCTGGGTGTGGCGGCGAATTTTTTTCCAAGTCATCGCGAGCCGAAGGTGAATGGGCACGGCTACTTGCCTGGCGTTCCCTTGGCCTCTTCCCGATAAGGCTTGCCTTGCTGATACAATTTTAGTCGGCTGCCGAGAACCTCCTTCTGCTCGTTGGGCGCTAAATCGATCGCCTTCTGTTGCCAATGAATGGCCTGATCGAGGTTACCCACCTCCGCGTGAGCTGCCGAAAGTGTGTCCAGAAAAGTGAAGCGACCGGGTCCTTCCCACTGGGCCAGTTGCTCAGCGAGTTTCAAAGCCCGTTTCCCATCGCGCACATCAGCCAGGGGGCACGTCGCCAATAGCCAGGCAAGATTGTTCACCGCCGCGACGTTCTTGGGACTATATCGCAACGCGTCGTTGTGATGCACCAGTGCCTCTTTGAACCGGCCGAGCGCCTCCAGGGCGGTCCCGGACCGACTGTGGGCTAGCACAAAGTCTGGCTTGATCTGCAAGATTACCTGGTAGTGTGCCAGCGCTTCGTCCAGGCGCCCCAAGGCTTGCAGGGCAGTGCCCAGATTATAGTTGACCCCGGCGAAATCCGGCGAAATCCGTAACACCTCCTGGTAGTGTGTAATGGCATCTTCGGTGCGGCCTAGGCTCTGCAGCGCCAGGCCTTGCTTGTAGTGGGCCTCGGCATAGTCCGGCCTGATCCGTAACGCTTCCTGGTAAGCCACAACCGCCTCTTCCGGGCGTCCCAAGGCGTGCAGCACGCCACCCAGGTTGGTGTGGCCCTGGGCATCGGATGGCTTGAGTCGCAGCACCTCCCGGTAATGCATAATCGCCTCATCCAAGTTTCCTTGTTTCTTGAGGGCGTTGGCCAGGTTGGTGTGAGCCTCGGTATAGTCTGGATTTAGTCGGAGGGCTTCCTGGCAGTGTGCCACCGCCTCTTCAATGTGGTCCTCGCCATACAAGGCGAAGCCCAAGTTGTTGTGAGCCTCGGCAGAGTCCGGCTTAAGTTGTAGCGCCTCGTTGTAACGCGCGACGGCCTCCTCGGATCGCCCCAGGACCTGCAGTGCGTTGCCCAAGTTGATATGGACCATGGCATTGTCCGGATTCAAACGCAGCGCCTCCTGGTGATGCGCAACAGCCTCGTCGTATCGCCTCAGGGCCTGCAGCACATTACCTAGATTGTTGTGGGCCGGGGCATTGTCCGGAATCAGCCGGAGTGCCTCCTGGTAATGCCTGGCGGCTTCCTCGAAACGCCCTAGCCCTTCAAGCCCAGCGCCCAGGTTGACATGGCCACTGCCGTTGTCGGGATCGATTTCTACCAACCGCTCTAGCACATCCACGGCTTCGGCCAGCTTGTCGACCCGAAAAAGCAGTGCACCAAGGTTCACCATCGCCTCCGGGTAATTCGGCGAAATCCTCAGCGCTTCGCGAAACTTCTCGATGGCCGCCTCACTCTGACCTTGGGTCTCCAGCACAATACCTTGATTGAAGAGCAACGCGGCGTTCACAGTGAGTGTCCGGCGCCGTCGCTCGGCAATAAGGCGGTCGAATGCAGCCTGGTCGGCCAGGGGCTTGTCGCCCAACCAACCGGTCGATTCGATTGCTTCCCATAGGTGCCAGGCGATCCGTTCGTGTCCCTCCCGCGTCGGATGAACGTAGTCCTCGATCAGGTTGAAACCCACGAGCCCGTGCTCGCTGTGGTTTTCAAATTGCTCGTCAACGTCCACTAGCAACACCTCGCGGTCGCTGGCAACCGCACAAATCACATTGTTGATACCCGAGAGTCGGCGGACCGGCGAGGCGTCTGCGTCACACGCGTGCTCGTAAGCCTCGCGAGCATCATCCCAGCGGCCCAGTGCGTCGTACGTCTTGCCCAGGAGAAACTGGGTTTCGGCGTGCCCGGGCGCCAAGCCTGCCGCTCGTTCCAGGTTCGCACGTGCGGCCTTCATATCCCCATGAGCGCGTTGCCGCTTGCCTGATTTGAACTCCTCAGACCAGGCTGCGCGATTGTCGTCATTCAACGCCGCTACGGTACCCGACGCCTCGGGACGCCACTGGCGCTGATTGCAGGGAACCGTCGACAGTACGACCCGTACGCCAGCCTCTTGAGCGCGGCGAACCAGGCGCTCGAGCTGCCAGCGGTACTCGGCCACAATCTCTTCCTTTTCTTGCGGTGAAAAGACATGCATATGGTCGTCCCGCCGAACTCGTACATCGAAACCTGCAATTGTGGAAGGCTTCTCCACACGGCGGCGGTGGAAGACACTCCACATGCCGGAATACAAACGTGTATGAGCCAACGTATATTCCACCCCTGTGCGCAACCGGCTGCGGCGTTTGAGCGAATCAAAGAACGCCGGTTCGACAAATTCGTTGTGCCCGCTGTAGATAATGAACACGTCCGGCTGGTACTGCAGTAATTCGTCGGCGACGATGTTCAGCCGGTGCATGGCGTACGACATGCCACTGACGTTCACTGCTTCGACATTCAGTTCCGGGTGGCTGACAGCCAGTAACTCACCCAAGATGCTGGTAAAGGCGACCTCGGCACCCCACGGAAAACCGTACGAACTGGATCCTCCCAGGCAGAAAATCCGCAGGCCATTGGCCGGTTTTTCGACCCGGAACGTTTGCTCGTTGAAAGTACTACGAATCGTGGCGCGCCGTGTCCGGAAAACATCGCCGTCGCGCCCGAACACCGTCATTAAACCGGAGAAGCCTCGGAAAGGATCTTCACGCTGGATGAGTGTTTCCACCCCGACTGTCCAGAGTGCCAACTCGATGACCAAGAAAAACGTACAAACAACGACCGTCACAAAAAGGATCTTTTTCCAAACCGCAACTCGCCGGATTGGTTTACCCCCAGGTGGTGCTTGCTTGTCGATAGGCATGATTCTCTAGGCAAAGAATGTGTAACTAGGGTAAGTGAGCTGGCCAATATGTTCATTCTATCTTGTATTGAGGTTTTCCAAACGGTGGGGACAGGATTTTTGTGCAAGATCAATTGGTCTTCACGGGGTGGAACGCACTACTTTTGACCAAGCCAACTCGTCTAAGTCGCTGTATTCGCCTTTCTTAGGTTCGCGACAACACAAACTTCTCGCGGCCGGACGCTGTCGAACGAGGCACACATCACCGTAACGAGACCAAGCCACCTGCCGTGGACAGGAGGCTGGCCATCGTAAACGTGGCTCGTCCTGACAACCGTCAAGACGACTGGGCCAGAATTTGACATTAAGCGATGGCGAGTTTATACTTCGGCCAGGGCAATCAAGGAAAAACAGAGAGAAGTGCCTTGAAAACACCCGCCTCTGCTGCGTTCACACCGACAAAGCGTGCATCATGTTCCGAGTTGACCGGCTGGTCGCCGCTGTATTGGTCCTGGCCTCCGCCACCCTGATTTCGTGTTCGAAAGCACCTCCCGAATCCAAGTGGGCCGGGCCGCCCGAGAGTACTGCGGTTGGCGATTCGCAACCAGCAAGAACCAGCCGGCCCAAAGGGTCAACAACCAAAAAGATCCCCGACCTTCATACCGGAAGTCCACTAGAGTTTCAAACAGATTTCCTGGGTGCCACGGCGCTGGTAATCAACCCAGGGGTCTTCCTCCCGATGGAGGCAAACCAGATGGTGATGCCCTTCATGAAGGAGAAGCGGGAACGATTCGCAGGCAAGACGGTGCTGGAGATTGGTACCGGTTCGGGCATGATCAGCCTCTATGCGGCGAAATTAGGAGCCAAGAAAGTCGTCTCGACCGACATCAGCGAACTCGCCCTGGCCAACGCAGGGGAGAACGCTCGGAGGCTGGGCGTCGACTCGATCATCGAGACTCGGCTCGTACCGCAATCTGACATGTCGGCCTATTCCGTGATCGGTCCGGACGAATCCTTTGACATTATCATCTCAAATCCCCCATATGCTCTCGACCTTGACTCCGACATTAACAGTTGTGTTACGGATCGAGGAGATCTTGGCTTTTCGATCGTACGAGGACTGGAGGAGCATCTCAATGAAGACGGCATGGTGTTTTTGCTTTATGGATCTTTCTTTTATCACCACGTGATGGTCAAGTTCGCACGGCACGAAGGATATGATGTCAGGCACCACGTGCCCTATTTTTTGTCCGTCCTGGAAGCCGAGACAACATTCAACTTCTACCTCGATCGGCTGCTTGAATACGAAAACATCGACACACCCGATTTTCGCTTCGATCTGGAAAAGGACTACGGCATGAAACTGCTCCGTGTGGCGAAACCAGAAACCCCGTCGGCTCCGCTGTTGCCTGGCAATTCGCAACGATGGTTTCACGGCATGATCGTGATCCAGCGACAGGCGAGCGGCGACACGGTAGGCGAAGAAGTGGTGGCGACACAGGCCAATTGATGTTGCACCGGACAAAAGACTAGGTTCCGACCACGAAATGGAGGGGGAACGCGGTGTCAACCCGTATGCGCTACCCCAACCGGAGGCCCCCTGTTGGTGCGGAAACTTGCTCTACTAACGAGCAAATCGTCACAGTTGTGTAGTTGTGAAACTCTTGTCGGACATGAAGTACAGTATCTCCATGACCCTGTCCCCGGTATTTGTATAGTTATGAGGGACATTTGGTGGAGCATACATCGCTAAGCCCTCTTTAAGATCAAATTCTTCATCACTAATAACCCCCTTTCCTTTTCCACACAAGATATAGAAAAATTCTTCTGAATCATGCATGTGCAATCCACAATTCACACCAGGCTCAAAGGTGGCAACCGCCCACCGCAAGAGCAACATGACACGACTTGAATCCAATTGTTTTTCGAATTACAATCTGGGGTTGGCAGGTAGAGGAAAACCTTCCCGAAAGCGGGCGGCAAGCATGCAATTTCAATCCTTCGTTTCAGTTGACGCACAGCGGCCAGCGCGTGCCGGTGCCATTTCGTTCGTCTGCCTGCTATTGTCTTCTTTCGGTTGTTCCAGTGAACCGGCTGATCAACAACTCGAGGTTGTCCCAGTCGCGGGAAAAATTAGCGTGGAAGGTTCGCCGTTAACAACCGGAAACCTTGAGTATCTGGCGATCGACCCGGGGCAAACCAAGTCGCAGCCACGATCGGTCGGCGCGATCCAGCCGGACGGGTCGTACCAGATGCAGACGGCCGGCTTTGACGGGGTGCCGCCAGGCAAATACAAGGTCGTTATTTACGCTCCGGCTGAGCCCCCCACAATCGCCTTGCCAGGCTCACCCCAAGCAGCAAAAAATTTGACCGAAATAAAATGGCTTGTTAACAAGAAGTATGGTAACGCCAACACCACCGATCTGCTGATAGACGTGGTGGAATCGCCGTCTCCGAACGCCTATGACGTCAATGTCAAGAAGTAATCAGCGGAGTAACGTGTCATGAACGCCAGGCGATCTCGCGGGTTTACGTTGGTTGAATTGCTGGTGGTGATCGCGATCATCGGCATTCTGATCGCGTTGTTGTTGCCGGCGGTGCAGGCGGCCCGCGAAGCGGCGCGGCGTACGCAATGTTCGAACAATGTAAAGCAGTTCGGGCTGGCGTTCCACAATTACCACGACACGTGGGGATCGTTCCCACCAGGTGCGAGGAGTTCGACCGGTGGTGTCTACTCCATTAGTTGGGCGGGGCGAATACTGCCATTCATTGAGGAGGGAATGGCCTACGACAGACTCGATTTCAACTCCGGGAACGGTGGTCTCGCCTATTTTCCGCACCCAAACTACAACGTATACAAGGGCCTGAAAATTTCCATGTTCGACTGTCCTTCGAGCCCACTGCCAGCCATGATCACCCCCTCGCAACGGCCGCCCAATTTCAATAAACCTGACACACTGTTAATGGGCCACTATGTGGCGATTTCTGGGGCCACCACCAGTGCCACTGACCCCAGCGACCCGACCGGTAAAAGCGGTAGCTGCCAAACTATGGGCAGGATTTTTCCTAGCCGTTGTGAACGTACCCACTTCTGCCAAAGCCCCGATGGCCCTGTCGGGCACCACCATATGGGAACAGCCTCGTCGAACGGTGTGATATTTCCCGGTAGCGAAGTTCGCATTGGCCATATTACCGACGGAACATCGTATACGCTTTTGCTTGGCGAACAATCGGATGTTGGTATCGGCCTAAACAACTCCTATGCCCCCGATCCCAACTGGATAGTGGATATTCGTTCGGGTGTTCATGCAGGAGTCTGGATGGGTGCCCACTGGGATGTCCCGCCGAATCGACACGACCAATGCAATACGTATCCCGGCAATCTTACCACGGTGCGGTGGCCGATCGGCCAGAAAACCCGCATTGACTGGACCGATGGCATGGGAAGTTACGGATGGTCCAAGCCCATTCAATCTGCTCACATTGGCGGCGCATTCGTTCTCCGGTGCGATGGCGGTACCTTGTTCATGTCCAACAGCACCGATTACGTCATCGTGAGAAACGCCTGCATCCGTGACGATGGGCAATTCGTGAAACTGGAGTAAACCTGTTTGCTCCTCTTTCTTACCGCAGCGTTAATCCGACCCGCGATGGCGGCAGTAGGCTGACGCACCCGCGAATACGATCAAGCGGCCCTGGGCTGTGGAGGATCGAGTCCCATCACCCGCCGCGTGATGAACGCCTGGGAAACTCGTCGAGCTGGACTCAATTTTGTGGGCAGCAGCCCAGATGCGGCAGCGGTAGTCCGCTAACGTCCGACGTGGTTTAGAGTTGGAAGCACAAAAATGACAAAAAAAACCGCGGGGGCTTGACGTCCGTAAAAGTCACAGTTATCCTGTGGGCTTACTGGCAGTTAACAGCTCAACATTGCCTCATCAGGCAGCGCTAATTTAGTTGAACAAGCGACATCTGGATCCTTCTTCCCCACAGTTGCCTTTTAGGTCCGGGGAACTCAGGAGCATCCCGTTGTCGTTTTTTTATGGGGGCCATCACCATTTCAACGGGAAAGAATCTAATGACTTTCGACCTAAGAAAATCGCCTCGATCGGTAAGATCAGGCAACACCTTGCAAACTCTGGTTTACCTCTGCGTTGTTTTGATTTTTACACACTCTAAAGCAGTGCAGCTCCAGGCGGATGAACCCGCGTCTGGCGGAAACATTCTGGGAACCAACAGTGCCAATGATGACGACACCATTGATTACTGCCTGGACCTGCATGCCGGGGCTAACTTCATCAGCTTTTATGCCCTGCCGGAAGATGCATCTATTTCCAATGTAATGGCATCATTGCTTGGAAATGTGACGGGCATTACGGGAGAAGGTGTCGCTGCAACTTATATCAATGATGTTGGTTGGGCGGGAAGTTTAACAACCGTAAGTCCGCTTTCAGGGTACTGGCTAACCGTAAGTGATGCTGCTTCTTTATGTCTTTCTGAGGCAACCCCTACCGATCCAGGTACGCAATATCAACTGCATACCGGCAATAACATGGTGTCGTTTCCTTATCACGGCACTGTGAATATTGGTGACGCACTACCGGACGACGTTGAAGATGTGATCACGGAAATTAGTGGCGAAGGTGTCGCCGCCACCAGGTTAGACGGACAGGGTTGGGTGGGAAGCCTTACAGCCTTTCAAGGCGGTAAAGGCTACTCGATTCAAACTACCGATTCTGTCGTGCTCGTTTTTAACGTCCCTGAGCCCGCCGGGCTGTTGCTGATGCTCCCCGTGCTTTTCGTCGTGCCAGGACTGCGGCGCCGGGCTGAATGGTAGCGCACCGAAGTAGCGTCTCCTGTTTGGCTGAGAGATCTTTCGCGACGGGGATGCCTGCTGGCAGAAACATGAGGTCGCGGTTCATCCGCGCCAACTCTGCTTGTTCTTCTCTGAATGACACACGGTCTCCAATCCCAAATTCAAAGATGCAGACTGTGACTGTCAACGCGGTCAGCCGGGCAAGCGGTTGACCCAATTCATTGCGAACACGTTTCCGATTCCAACCGCATTAGCGCTCTGAACAGGCAATCCGCATCGCCGTAAAAGGTGTCCTCAACCCGGCTGTTGACTACACGGGTAGTCCGAACCGACCAGCAAGCAGTCGAGTCAGCGTCGGGCAAAACACGCTCGGCGTTACGACCTGACCAGGGAAACAGCACGTGGTTCCTCGATACGTCAACTGGGTTCCTCGATACGTCAACTGGGTTCCTCGATACGTCAACTGGGTTTCTCGATAAGTCAACTGGGTTTCTCGATAAGTCAACTGGGTTTCTCGATAAGTCAACTGGGTTTCTCGATAAGTCAACTGGGTTTCTCGATAAGTCAACTGGGTTTCTCGATAAGTCAACTGGGTTTCTCGATACGTCAACTGGGTTTCAGGTCGCCGGGCAGATTTTCACGCCACGCGATGTGCCACGGTCGCTGCAGAACCACGTCCGCATCGCGGTCGACTTTCAAGCGGCTTTTCTGCTCATCGCTGGCCAGCGACAACATTTCGTGCTCCCGCAGTGGCTCACCGGTTGCAAACTGACCACTTTCGACGACGTCGGCCCAGTAGAAAACACGGTCGCCTGTTTCCTGCCGGGCGAAGACTTTGCAATCAAACCACGCAAGCGATTGTTGGACGATCGGATTTCCCAACTCGGACTCACAAACGTCAACACCGGCCAGTTTGTCCCGATCACGTCCGCTGCCGAGTGCAAGCTGAAATGCGACTTCCACCTGTTCGGCTGTCACCAAATGGAGTGCGAACGCACCACTCCGATCGATCAGGTCGCGTGTGTGGTGATTGGGTGCGATGCTCGCAAGCATGACTGGCCGTGTGTCGTCGAGCGAAGCCACCGAGACCCAAGTCGCAACCAGTCCCCCCCGATCCTGGCCTGCTGCGGCCGTCACGACCCAAATTTCCCGGTTGATCAATTGCAATAGCGATGCCGTCAACTGCTTGGATACCGTCATGTCAAATCCCGGTTTTTGTTCAACACGGCCTTTCCCGTTCCACCATGAAAATTGCGTGTAGCCTGAAGCACCAAGCATCACCCGCAAGCACACACTACCAACGGGGAGACTCTCGTGGCTTCAAATGTAAACCGACTTCCTGCCCAATGCCATACGACCGACCGGGCAAAGAGGAACTCGCACGTGAATCAACACCGCCGAAAAAAGGGTCCTACTCCCTTGAAAGGGGCACTTGAAAAAGCAATTACAATCGCCATAAACTCCTAATTGGCCTGGCGCGTTTTTTTGCTTTCCCGCGCACGAAGCGCTGCAGTGATTCCAGAAGCAAGCCGTGATGATGATTCACATCCTGCTTTCTGGTTAATGTCACGACAAGGCCAGCAGAGTGCGGGCGTTCACCTTGGCCTCCCTTGAGATTCCCATGAAGACCCTTGTGTTGTTTGCGTCATTCGCTCTGCTCACCTCGTCGACGCAGGCACAGGACAACGGCCCAACCGTCGGCACCCTCGGCGGTAGGCTTCAGAAGAAAACGGAGTCTTTGAATTTCCGGTATTTGGTTTTCTCACCGAAAGAGAAGTCCGAGAGACCATTGCCTTTGCTGATCTTCCTTCACGGTGCCGGCGGAGTAGGGGAGGATATCCGCCGGATCCAAGGCCAGCCGATGCGAGTGTGGCGAGGGATTAAAAAATTCGGCAAAGGGCCCTGCATCGTTGTGGCGCCTCAGTGTCTCAGGACGACCAAAGAGGGACAACGGGGTGTTTGGATTCCGGAAGATCTCAACCTTCTCCTGAAGCACTTGAAGGCAATGCTTCCGGTTGACGACAAGAGAATCTACCTTACTGGCAACAGCATGGGCGGCTATGGGGCATGGGTTTGGGGTGGCCATAATCCAGAACACTTTGCGGCCATTGCACCGGTCGTTGGGGGAATCGGTCGGGGCGGGCCGAAAAATGTGACGCCAGACCTCGAAACGTGGGCCGCAAACCTGGCCCAGGTCCCGGTTCATGCCTTCGTCGGAGCCAAAGACAAAGTCGTCCCGCCGGAACGATCGGAACGTATGATCGGTGCGATTCAAAAAGCGGGTGGCACCCGGGCAAAACTCAGGGTTTACCCGAATGAGGGACATGGAGCGGGACGAATCGTCTTTTCTACTGCGGAGTTTTATGACTGGATGTTTTCAAAGAAGCGCGATTGATTCGTTCTCCGTGTCGTGTGGAAGTGACCGTCGGCGTCGCTGGTTGGTTTGACGGCGGGGCCCGAGAGCCAGACCCAAAAGGGCCAAGAATAGCGAGAACGGTTCGGGGGTGCGGACTACGATGCGGCCGTCGGCACCCACCCTCTACGTGGGCCAGATGGTGCGAATTCTCCGACGAAAACCAGCGGAGGGCAAGGGACTCGAACCCTCAACCCCTTGCGGGGCACCTGATTTCGAATCAGACGATGATGGTGAAACAGGTTCCGAACACCCTTCGGATAGCAAGAAGTGATGCTACTGGGAAACGGGACTCGGCCCTTGTAGGGCAGCAGGGATCGAGTTTTCTGGACACTTCTCTGGACACTTGGTTTCAAACACCTACCGTCGCCTTCTTCGCGGCAGCATCGCCAGACCCAAGAGGGCTAAAAGAATCGCTGCCGGTTCGGGGACGGCCCGCGAGAAGAGCGTCACGTCGTTGCCGTTGCCGCCTGCGTAGGTGATGTAGAGGTTGGTGCCTGAGAACGATCCCACCTTACGGCCCTCGTCCAGTCCATCATACTGACCGGTGAGCGTGCCGCCGACCTTCAAAATGTCAAACGACATCCCGGCCAGGAGTTCAAAGCTGTCGATCAAGTAGACATCGAGCACACCGGCCAGCTCAACGTCACCCGTCACATCCAGCCAGTCAAACTCAGTGAGCGAGTTATCTCCACCGCCGTGGAAATGGCCGCCCAGTTCGATTTCCTTACTACCTGCCCGTTTGTAATAGTTACCGTCCATCGTCATCACGCCTGCCGAATGACCGGGCTTGATGTGTCCGTGGTCGGTCCAACTGCCACTGATGTGGCCACTGCCAGTGTATGTACCGTTGTTGGTGAAGGTTCCGCTAGTCGTATGAATCGAGCCGCTGTTGACCAGCGTGCCGCCAATTTCGTTGGTTAGCGTGCCGGAGTTGTTCAGCGTGCCGAAGTTGATCATCTCCTCATACGTGCCACCCGAGTAGTTTTTCAGCGTGCCGGAGTTGTTCAGCGTGCCGTGGTTGACCAGCGGGCTGGCGCGGTTATTGGTTAGCGTGCCGGAGTTGTTCAGCGTGCCGCCGCTCTTGTTGGTCAGCGAGCCGAAGTTCGACAGCGAGCCGCCGCTGTAGTTGTTCAGCGAGCCGTTGTTGTTCAGCCAGCCGGCGGTGTTCAGCGTGCCGTTGTTATACAGCGTGCCATCGTTGGTCACCGTATCGGAGTTGGTCAGCGTGCCGTAGTTCGACAGCGGGGCGCCTGATTCGTTGGTTAGCGTGCCGTGGTTGTTCAGCGTGCCGTGGTTGACCAGCGGGCTTGGGCTTCCCCCCTTTAACTGATCCAGGTCTATGAGAGAATCGCATCCGGGCGAAGCCCGGAAAGGATTTCCTCAGATGAAGAAGAACCGACACACGACCAAGCAGATTATTGAGAAGCTTCGTCA
>CAUZEA010000135.1:0-13521 GCA_963578605.1 Planctomycetota bacterium | reverse complement strand
CCTCCGTCCAAAGGCAGGGTAAGACTTTGGCCTTTTCGGCATCGCTGACGTCCTCCCCTAAACTTGCTCCAGGTTAAGTGAGAGAATCCAGTCCAACCCTGTCGAATTGGTATTCATGCCTGAAGGACAAATGATCGGTTCGGTCAATCTGCTGGAAATGCCCATTCGCGACGATTCTCTTGTGCATTGGATGTGGGGAGGTGTTTATCCTCGGCGCGATGTGATCGGGTCGATTACCGGCCTGAAGCGAACGGGCGATCTGCTCGGCGCGACCGTCAGCTTTGGCCACGTCGCGCTGTCCGGTGTGGCTCGTTATCAGTCCTTCCAGTTCGGCGACCAATTCCATAACAACCTGTTCGTCACCGTGTACAATACGCACAAAGTTCAACGGGTCGTCCTCGAGCGGCATGGTTCGACCTACCGCGGTCAGATCCATGACTTTCTCAATTCGGACCACGACGAGGTCCGCTTCACCGATGTCTGGGAAGATGCCGACGGCAGCCTGATGGTGATCGATACCGGCGAGTGGTTTCGGGAGTCATGCCCGGCCGCGCAGCTGATTGACGGGAAAATTCATGGGGCCATATATCGTGTGAGTCGTAGTGGCGCACCCGTGCCGCCGGACCCGCGCGGGCTGAAAATAGAGTGGAACGAACTGACGGACCAACAGCTGGCTAGTCTTCTTGACGACGAGCGATTTGCAGTACGAGAGCGCGCGGTCGACACGCTTAGCCAGCGGGGTGATCAGGCGATCGCGATCTTGCGGCGGCTGATGAGTCAAAGCCCGAGTGTTACCGCGAGGCAGAACGCGGTCTGGACGCTGTGCCGGATGAGGACCGAGCCAGCTCAAGCGGCTGGACGTGAAGCATTTACGGACCAAGCGGCGGCCGTTCGCGAGGCCGCCGCACATGCCGCATTCGCCTCGCGCGACGGCCCAGCCGTAGAGTCACTGATTCCGCTATTATCCGACGAAGCGGCCTCCGTACGGCGTGAAGCTGCGACCGCGTTGGGCGTACTGGGAGATCCACAAGGCGTACCCGCGCTGCTTGCGGCGACAGCCGCCGGAACAGATCGGCTGTTGGAACACGCGCTGGTTTACGCGCTGATCGAGATCGATGACCACGCCGTCACCGTCGCCGGTCTGAGTCACCCGGCGCCCGACGTGCGCCGCGCGGCGCTGATTGCCTTGGACCAGATGGACCGTGGCAGGTTGACTCGCCAGTTGGTGACACCGCTGCTGGATACGGACGATCCTCAGCTGCAGCGCGTCGCGCTGGAAGTGATCAGCCGGCGCGAAGGTTGGGCCGCCGAGATTACTGACTTGCTGCGCAATTGGCTGGCGGCCGAGCAGTTGTCGGACGATCGAGCAGCCTCGCTGCGTGGGGCCTTGATGGCTTTCCATGGAGACGCCCACATCCAGCAACTGGTGGGCGACACGTTGGCGCACAGTGGTACGCCCACCGAGACGCGGCTCTTATTGTTGGAGATCATCGGCCGCTGCGAATTGGAAATCTTGCCGGAATCCTGGCAACAGCAGCTTAGCGAGAGCGTAAGATCCAGCGACCCGCGCGTCGTTCGGCAGGCGATCGGGTCGATTGGAACTTGCGGAGTGCGACAGTTCGACCAACTGCTGACGGACCTGGCCCGCGATACCGCTCGGGCCACTCCGCTGCGCGTGGCTGCGGCCGCGGTGGTCAGCGAGTCCCATGAGCCGTTGTCGCAACAGCTGTTCGAACTGTTGGCCAGTCGGGTTCACCCCGAAGTCGAAGCGGTCCAGCGGCTGGCAGCCGCCCGCGCGCTGGGCGGTGCCCACCTGGACCAGCAGCAACTGCTGGCGGTGACCGACATCATCGCTCGCGCGGGCCCACTCGAACTGCCGTCGCTGACGAGCGCTTTTGAGCAGCGAACCAGCGCGGACGAGGGTCGGCGGCTGATGATCGCGTTGAACAAATCTCCGGGCCTGACCAGCCTGTCGGCGATTCGGCTCAGAAAGCTGCTGGAGCCCTATCCCACCGAAGTTCAGTCATCGGCGGCACCGCTGCTGGAGCGATTGAACGCCGACACTGGCGACCAGTTGGCTCGCATCGAGCAGCTGTCCAGCGCCCTGGCAGGGGGCGACCCCGCGCGGGGACACGAGGTCTTCCGCGGTAAACGCGCGTCGTGCCTGGCATGCCACCGGGTAGGAGCAGAGGGGGGCGCGGCGGGCCCCGATCTGTCCCGCGTCGGAGCGGTCCGTACCAGGCGAAATCTGCTGGAATCGATCGTCCTTCCAAGCGCTACGTTTGCGCGCGGCTATGAGCCTTTTAACGTCGTCACCGATGATGGCAAAGTACACAGTGGCGTTATCGGTCGGGAGACAGCGGATGCCATCTACCTGC
Organism: Planctomycetota bacterium; assembly: GCA_963578605.1. Classification (GTDB taxonomy): domain Bacteria; phylum Planctomycetota; class Planctomycetia; order Pirellulales; family Lacipirellulaceae; genus JAKVCB01. Next base: position 11,143 of record CAUZEA010000135.1, on the reverse strand, counting down.
GGACCGCCGAGCGTGCCGAGACTCGCGTCCCGCGAGCGGAGATTGACGAGCTGGTTCCGGGCAAGGTGTCGATCATGCCGCAAGGCCTCGACAAACAATTATCATCTCAGCAACTCCGCGATCTGCTGGCCTATTTGTCGTCATTGAAGGGATGAACTTAGGATCGCAGGAAAAATAACTTCCTCCGCTAACTCCTCTCCTTCTGGGAGAGGGTATGGTGAGGGCAGTCAGAAATGCGGAAGTTTGTCCCCCAACATCACCACGAATAGACTGCACAGGAGATATCAAATGCTAATCCACGCATTCGCGCTGTTGACTGTCTCGACGCTCACCTCGCCACAACATCCGCGGCCGAAAACATCCAGGCAGCGGGTGACGCTTGAGCAAAATCAGCCAACTCGCGATATCTACTCGGGGACATTGACCGGGCTCGTACCCGGGACCTACCGGCTGCTGCTGGTCGAGCCCGTTTTGCCCCAAGGGACCCCGACTGCCCAATTTGTCGTCACTCGATTCCTTTCGCGACTCTACGGTGGGCAGGTCAGCAGAGATTATGGTTCCCCTCGTTTCTCTCGGTGGGGGATGGCACCAGCTATGCGGGCGTGACGGTCACGAGTTCGTCGCTCACCGCCTCGATCTGCGTGGTTTCAACCTGACTGAGGCCGTCGGCATATCCAACCACCAGAGACAGGTCGCATAGACGATTGATCTGTTGTGGAATGCCGTGAGCCAGGTAGTGGAGTGCCTCGACTGCTTCGGGTGTGAAGATATCGCGCGTGGCGCCGGCTGCCGTCAGGCGATGTTGGACATAGCTGGCTGTTTCGTCGACGGTGAGCGGGCGGAGCAAGGTTTTGACGGCCACGCGCTCGTCCAGACTGGGTATCCGGCGGAGTGTCGAGAGGAGCCCTGGCTGGCCAACCAGGATGAGTGTTAGCGCGGGTCGACCTTCCCATTGAAAATTGACAAGCAGCCGAAGTGTTTCCAACACACCGCAGTCTTCCAGCAAGTGGGCCTCGTCAATGACGATCGTCGCATGCCGGTTTTGCCGGCTGTTTTCGGTTACAAAACGTTCCAGCCGGCCAACACTCTCGTCAATGGTGAAGCGGGGTGGTTCCGGGGAAGGGGTGCCGAGTTGATTTGCCAGGTAGGCCAGCAGTTCCCGGGCGGGCATCTGCGGGAATACAAGGTGAACAAATGGCCGGAACGGGTCAGCCAACTCTCGTTTGAGCAGACTGACAAGCAAGGTTTTGCCGGTACCCGCTGGCCCGGCAAGCACAATCGTACCACGGCGGCTTTCAATCCCGTAACGGATCTTCAGCAGTGCCCCTTGATGGGCTTCGCAAGGGTAAAAGGCCTTGCGCTCCGCGGTCGGTTCAAAAGGTTTGGTTTCAAGCTGCCAGTAGTCGAGGTACATGGTTCTGCAACGAGTGGTTGGTGGTGGGTGAAGCTGTCGCTCACACAAGGTTTTCGATGACGCCCAGGACAGGACAGCGAATCTTTTCCAGTGTGCGGGTCAGGCTGCTGCGTTCGTGATCGCTGTGTGAGTTAGCGTTTGCTACCAATATGGAGGCGTCAATCCGCATCGTTTCGACAAGCTGCAGCGTGCCGGCGTCTTGTTTTTCGGAAAGCCCGGCGTCTTGTTTTTCGGAAAGCCCGGCGTCTTGTTTTTCGGAAAGCATTGTGCCCAGATCGATCAACACGATTTCATATTCGTAACGCAAGACTCCGGTGGTGACCGAAGCTTGCAGGCCGATCTGCTCGGCAGCAGGACGCTGCCAGCGGTTTGCCGAGGGGAGTAGTGTCAAGCCGTCTTCGGCAGAACGGACCAGGGCCTCGGCCAAGGGAGCGCCGCGATCGAGCACATCTTGCCAGGTCGTCGTCGGATAGATACCCAAGGCTGTAGCCAACTGTGGATTTTGGAAATTGGCGTCGACGACTACGACCGACTTGCCCCGCGCGGCCAGTTGACGGGCAAGACACAGAAGTATGGTGGTGCAGCCGACCTGAGGCTCGCTACCCACGATTGTCACCACAGATCGCCCTTCACTGGCAGCGCCGGAAATGGTGTCGACAGCGGCCGTCAACTGATCGGCATGATCGTTTAGTAACTGTTCGCAAATCTTTGGAAGGTGGAACGTCGCAACCGATGTGCCGGGATTAGATTCCGCCGTTTCCTGGGGTGCCATGACTGAAGCAAGCGTTGGCCTGGACGTTGCCGTGTTGGGGGCAGAGGTTCCTCCGTTCGGTGTCGGTCGTTCCATGCCCGGATCGGCCTCCGGCCCACAGAGGGAAATGTGGGGTGCCGGAAGCAGTTTCGCTGCGCCGGGGTCTACCTGTTCGATACGCAGGATTTCCCCACCTCTTCGGTAAAACTGGGGGGAAATCGATGAGTCTTCCAGCCTGTCGGCTTCCCCTGGCCCTGGCTGCTCAGAGGAAATCACACCGAGATTTGCCATCACGAACTGGACCGAAGCAGAAAGGGCGTCGGCCACGAGCAGGTTGCCAGCCGTCGCCTGGGACGGGCGATTGGCGGGAGCATAGGCACGAATAAAAGCTTGGTCGGTCGTGGTCATCGTGTCGTCGTAGTGGGTTCGATGGAACCAGTGAGTTCGGCAACTGCTGCGGGTGGACCCACCCGATAATCCGCGCTACCAATTGGAAAAATCGTGAGGGCTGGTTCCCCCGTTGAAGGATACAGCGGTTGGCGAGGAGACTCTGCTTGTTTGGTTGGATTGGGTTTTTCTCGGGCGGTGACAAAGGGCAATCTGTCAGGACGAGCCGGCAGTTCGTCGCGAACCGAGTCGTACCGGTCTGGCGTATTTGTCAGCTGCTTGGAAGAGTCAGTCAACGGTGGTGACATTGAACGAGGGTTGGTAGTTGGTTGATAGGAACCACTCGGACCTTGGGCGGTGATCTCTCGTTTGCCACCAGCTGTATCTTTTTTGGCCACTGCGTTGGTTTTGGCCACTGCTTCGGTTTTGGCCACTGCTTCGGCCTCACCCGGTGTTGGTGGACCAGCCTGCACCTGGGTGTGGCCGCGGGTTTGTGTCTTGGCAAGTGCTGCGGGTTTTGTAGACGGTGCTGTTGTTAGTTTGGGCTCATTGGCAAACGTGGGTTGTGGAACGTGCGGACCTTTGAGATCCGAATCCCCCTGGTTTTCCAGCAGCAGGTAGCTGAGTGCTGCGGCCATTAGCAAAGTTGCCAGCAGGACGAGACGGGCAAGGGGAGTTCGACGCACGTGCAACTGCTCGAATGTCGTGGCAATCCGCGTGTCGGGCTGATTGGTCGCAGGGGATTTGAGTGCGGGACCGACTTCGACCTCAAACTCAGTTGCATTGGATCCGGCCTTCCCAACTTCGGTCGCTGAATCTGCGGTTTCCCGATCGGTTGGCCTGGCGGTAGAAAATGTCAGCGGGTCGGGGGTCTTTTCCAGACAAGCGGGGGACCCTGGACGGTTGCTTGTGCCTGGCGTGACTTGAGAGTCGTTCTTGGGTGGTGTATCAGCGTGCGACCTGGTCGGGGAGTCAAACCGATATTGTCGGCGGGTCGATTCGTCCAGACTGGATGGCAAGAGGCGTGGTAGTCGTGCCAGCACCGGTGTGGTTGAGGCTGGCGTTTCTGATTCGACCGGCCCTGGCAAGCCCATCTCCGTCGGTGTGTGGGTCTCACTCTGTTGCGAGAAGGAATACAGGTCATCCTCGCTGGAACGAGCTTGAGGTTGGGAGACCATCACTTTGGGTAACCTTTGCTTCCATGCAAAACGGGAAAGCGTCAAGTATCCGTGCACCGAGTATCCGTGCGTCATGGCGCAGCACCAGCCACGACAGTAATCCATCTGCTATGGATTCCATATCGGATAGCGATTATGTCGATCTTGAAGATTGTTCCAATTCATCGTACTGGGAAGGGTCGTATGACGACGACCACGCCAGGTGTACGGCAAATTGCGGCTCGCGTGGACGGGTGTCAGCTGGTTTCGGTTGCCCCGTTTGCTGATGGCCTTTGGGGCCTGTCATCAGTCGGTTGTTCTGAAAAGAGCTGCTAGCGGTTTTAGATTTCGCCAATCGATAGCAAGCCAAATGATGGCGGTGCCATCACGGCTGCCAGTTAGCGCGAGCTGACCATCGGGTGAAAAGGCCACGGCGGTTACTTCTTGCTCATGGCCGGTGAGGGAGAGGATTTCCTTCCCTTCGGCCGGGTCCCAAAGTTTGGCGGTATTGTCCTGGCTGCCAGTCAAAGCCCGTTGACTGTCGGGAGAAAACGCGACGGAAGTGACGCTGGACGTATGGCCAATCAATGTATTCCGCAAGGTGCCCGTGCGTGCATCCCATATTTTGGCGGAGTTGTCTTTGCTGCCGGTAATAATCGACTGCCCGTCGCGCGAAAACTGTCCACACAGGACGGCCCATTGATGACCTTTCAAGACAAGTTGCTCCTGGCCGGTTGCGGCATCCCACAGTCGAGCTGTCTTGTCACCACTGACGGTAAGGATGTGTTTGCCGTTGGGGGAGAAGACTGCTTGTAAGAGACGCGCGCCATGCCCCCGCAACACGACGTCGCTAAGTTTGCCTGTTTCGAAGTCCCATAAACGGGCCGTTCCATCGTCACTAGCGGTTAGTACGAGGCTCCCATCTGGTGAGAATTCAGCGCTGTTAATGTAGCCGGTATGTCCGTTGTCAAGGCGGCGGATAGCCCGACCGGTCAGCGAGTCCCAGATTTTCGCGGAATTGTCCCAGCTCCCCGTCACCAGGTAATTTCCGTCAGGCGAAAGGGTTGCCGCGGCAACCGCTCCATGCGGGCTGAACCGAATCTGCTGGCGCCCTGTGGCGAGGTCCCACAACCGCGCATCATTCCCCCCGATCGTGACAATTCCCTGTCCATTGGGTGAAAAGGCAGCCGACCAAACCGAGCCACCAACCTGGTTGAAATCGAGCAAAAGTTTGGTGGTGTCTTGGGACTCTGGATGGCCAAACCTCCAGATTTGCAGTTTCTTCTGCCTGGCCGAGGTTAACAGAGCTGCAGTGCCGACCGGGGCGATCCGGACCGAGTTGATCTCAAGCTCAGGCAGGGCAATCTGCTGAATTTCTCTGGCGTTATCGACTGACCAGAGTCGAACGATTCCATCCTCACAGGCAGTAATCGCGGTTTTTCCATCGCGGGAGATATCAAGCGACGTGACCCAATCGGGATGTCGCAGCGTGGCTCCGGAAATGACTTTGCCTGTGGCGATGTCCCATTGGGTGCAGGTCATATCGCCGCTGGAGGTGATCAGGCGATCGTCACCGGGCAGGAATTGAGCACCGGTGATCGAACGCGTATGCGCATTGAGTTCGCGGATGAGGTCGAACCGTTTGGCGTCTGCAGTGGGTTGCCAGACACGGAGGCCTCCCCGATCGTCGCCGGTAACAAGGTAATTGCTGTTGGATGAAAAGACTGCGGAGGTGACTTCGGCGGTATGGCCGGTAAGCGTTGCCAGAAGTGTTCCGTCTGTGACATCCCAGACCTGTACTTCATTGCCGGCACTTCCGGTAACGATCTGACACCCGTCGGGAGAGATGGCGATGGTTCCCATGCGACCGGTGGGGGAAATGGGAAGGAGTTGCGTTCCGGTGGTGACATCCCAAATCCGGACACTATTGTCCCCACCGCCGGTGGCTAATTTCCTGCCGTTGTCGAAGAAGGCAATATTCGAAGCCAGGAACTGGTGCCCTTCGTTGAATTCTCGTATCTGTTTTCCCGTGGCAACGTCCCACAGGCTTGCCGTGCGATCGCGACTGGCGGTCACAATGTTTTTTCCATCTGGAGAAAACTGGGCAGAAAGAATTGCATCGGTGTGGCCTTCCAATACGCGACCACGAATGACACGTTGTTCCTGATAGCCTTCAATATTCCAAAGACGCACGAACTCATCATGTGCGCCAGACAGGATCCGCAGACCGTCGGGGGAGAACGTGCAGGAGCGCACACTCCCACCGTGGCCCCGAAAGATCTTGACAAGATTGCCTGTTGCGACATTCCAAATTTGGAGGGTGTTGTCATGGCTACCGCTCAACAACAATGTGTTGTTGGTGGGTGAAAATGCCACTGAGCGGACAGGACCGTCGTGCCCCGAGAGTTCCAGATGGGTTGGTTTAGGATCGGGCAGATTCTCAATTCGGCGTCCAATGTCAATCGGCTGAACCTCGTCGGGGTTCCAAACCAGCACCTTGTTGTCGTAGCCTCCGGTGGCGACAAGTTGACCATCGTTGGAAAAGTCGGCTGCGTAGACGGGTCCTTCATGGCCAGGGAATTCGGTGATTTTTTGGAAGGGGCCAAAGGTTTTGTCTGGGTTCATTTTGCGCTGCCAGATGATTGCCCGACCATCCTGTCCAACGGTCACGAGCCGTTTACCGTCGGGAGAGAACTCGGCATCCCAGACCCACCAGCTATGGCCTCGCAGGACTTGCAACTCGCTTCCTGACTGCAGGTCCCACAGTCGGGCCGACTCGTCGTACGAGGTTGTGATGAGCTGCTTGCCATCGGGTGAGAACTGCAGGCTGAGCACGGCATCTTGGTGGCCGACATTTTGTGCTTCGCCTGGAAGTGTTCTGATTTCTAACCCTGTTTTGGCATCCATCAGGCGAATGGTGCTGTCGCTGCTCCCGCTGGCAATGAACTGCCCGGAGGGTGAGTAGGCGACTGCGTGAACGTATTGCCCATGCTGCAGCGAGTGGAGCACCTTGCCATTGGAAACGTCGCGGATGGCAACCTGACCATTCCAATCGCCACTGACACATTGGTCGCCCAGCGGCGAGTAGGCCACGGCATCGACAGGCCCATCCGCCTGCATGGGAAGCTCGGAGAGCTGGCACAAGTGAGCCAGACGCCCCCATTCCCAGTGTCGCAGGTCATGGTGGCACTGGCCGAGCAATTCGAAGGCGTAGTCGTAGGCGTTCTCGTCGATTTTGGCTGCGGCAAGCCCGATTCGGGCGATGTAGGCTTCATATTCTTCGGCGTCTTTTGCCTTGTCAGCGAGTGTTTTTTGCCGGACAGCTTCCCGCTCATTTTCTTCAGCAATCCTTTTTTGGTGTACCGCTTCCTGACGATTTCGATTGATCAGTACGGCTGCCAGGATGGAAATTCCGGCGATGGCGACTACCAGGGCTGCTACGATTCGCCGAAAATTGCGGAGACGCCATTGCCGAGCATCACGTTCCTGTTGCCCTTTCTCGATTTTTGAGAGTAATTCTGCATGCGCTTCATTGGCCGAATTGAGCAAAGTTGCAGCAAGGTCGAAATCACCTTTGTTGTAAGCACAGGAGGCATAGTCGAACTGTGTTTCAACTAATGCGGTACGTGCCTTCTTATTGCCATCCCATAGTTGGAGTGCTTCCTGGAATCCAAAAACGGCTCTCGCATAGGTATCGTAACTGGTGGTTTGGCGAGCTTTTTCAAGATGGTGTTGCGAGCTGGCGGTGAGCATGAGGCTCTCGGAGTGCGATTGATAAATACCAATCGCATCCTGCAGTTCCTTGATCGACGCGTAACGGTCCTCCCGGTTTAACGCCATGGCTCGCATGGAGATCGACTTGAGTTCACCTTCATATTTGATCGGGTCGATCTGGTTTTGGGTGGCGGCCAGCAGGCATTGCATCACGTCGCGGCCCGAATGCGGGGGATGGCCGCCAATGATTTCGTACAAGATTGCCCCCAGCAGGTAGACGTCGCTGCGGAAATCGATCGCTTCGATCGGCCCACGTGCCATCTCCGGCGACATGTAGGCTGGCGTACCACCCAGGCTGCCAGCTTGATAGATCGCTTCGATGTTGGCGAAATTTTTGGTGACCTGCGCCAGGCCCCAGTCCATTACGAGAACTTCCCCATAGTCCCCGAGCATCACATTGTCAGGCTTCAGATCGCGGTGCACGACGCCATGGGCATGGGCAAATGCTACCGCGTCGGCAACCCGCAGTAAGATGTTCAGATTCTCATCCAGACTTTTCTCCTTGATAACATCATCCCAGGGAGTCCCTCGGACACGTTTCATCGAATAGAAAAGTGCACCTGATTCATTCGTGCCCAAATCGTAAATCGGAACAATGTTGGGATGGTCGAGTTCGCCGGTAACTACGGCCTCGGAGATGAATTTGTCGTACTGCTCTTCGTCTTTCCGTTTGTTCGGCTTGAGCATTTTGACTGCCACGGTTCGGGCAATCGACGATTGAGTTGCCGAAAAGACGACCCCCATCCCTCCTTCACCGATCACGTTCAACAACTCATAATCGGGTACCTCTGACGGAGGGAGCTGCTTTGGATCGCCGCTTTTGCGGGCCGAGCTTTCCTGAATGTTGCGGGATTTGATTGGCAGCGAAGAGCGAAAACCACTCACGGTTTCCGGTTGGCGAATGGTTTGCCCGGCGGATGTGTCTGCATCGTAGGTGTTGTGCCACTGTGAACTGAGATTTTCGACGTCACTGGCGCTCACGGCTCCTTCACCGTGTATCACCCCGTCAGTTGTGGCCTTGAAATCGTTTGATTCTTCGGCGAGTTCGGCAATGTCGATCGTCATATCCCTATCAACGGGATGCGTTGCTTTTTCCGATAATTCCGTATCGATTTCGTTCTCCGCCGGCTCACCTTCGCTGGCGTTGGGAGGGGTCTTGCCCCGATTGCCCGTCAGCGGTCCCAGGTCGGCCGCGGTGTCGTCAGGTGAGAGTTCGACGGTCGCGTTGTTTGGACTCGCCGTCTGGTCTGACGGGGAAGAATCATGGAGTTGGTGCTCCAACGATCCTGCCGAACTATCTTCGGCAGTACCATCGCTTGACGGGTCGGGGGACAAATTCGTGCCAATCCGACGCGGGTCGTGGACGGTATGTGGAGTCCTTTCGACGGTTGGGGTACCACACAAAGGACATTGACCGGCCTTCATGGCGGCGTCATCCAATTCGGCCTGGCAAGTTGTGCAGGATCGCATGCTCGTCAATCGTACAGGATACGGCTAAACGCCAAGTGTCGAATGGGAAAGTAAAAAACAGTCAACAATTCAGTAGGTCCAATGATTCGCGAGGGAGTCCGCTGTTTTGGCAATGCGTGTGTTCATCTCCGATAAGTTCTTCTGCTCCTGACAGCTGGCGACGAAGTCGACACAGCTGGCGACGAAGTCGACACAGCTGGCGACGAAGTCGACTCGACCGCGTCAGGCGTTGCCATTTGCGGCGATCATGGCTGCTCGTGTGCTGCCGACCTCGTATTGTCCAGCCGGCGCGGGCAAGGCCGATCATCATGGTTGCCGCAGAGGTTAATTCTACAGGATTGTGTTGATTTTTCCCGGTCGCCTGAGAGATCCGTTCCTCACCGAGCTCTTCCCATAGCTGGGCCGGTAGGGGAGCTTCTGGTACGGGATTGCCAGGGGGTAAGGAAAGTTCGTTACTTTGAGGATTCTCAAAAAGATCCAGGGGTGTGGTTTCCAGGTGCGGCTGGTTTTCCAAGGGATCGACATCGTCCGATTTGATTTGTTGGTCCTCCTGGGGCGGTTTCTCCTGACCACCATCGGATTCGTCCGCAGGATCAATTCCCTGGCCATCCCGCACGGTCGCTGTCAGCACCAGCCTCTGGGTGTTCGTTTCGGTTTGAATGAGCCAAATCTCATACCGATTGTTCGGCATCGAGCGGAAGAATGTTTCCAGGTCGTACAGCACCTTCGGTTCGATCCGATACAATTCACCCTTGCTCCCGTCCGGATTGACAACCTGGAGCATCAGGTAACGCTCCGACGAAGTCGTCAGATCGACCGTGGTGGCCTGGAAATCGGCAACTTGAACCTCAATGGTAACCGCACTCGGCTGTGGAGCGGTGACTTCAATCACTTTCGACCGTGTCTTGTCGGCTGTCGAAGGTCTAATAAGTTCGTATGAAAACACGGCAGTGAGATCGTCACCACTACTTTGCTCCGCAGTTTGTACGCCGTTGCTTCCTACTTCTACCGTAACGTCAAATGTCCCAATATCGTAGCTGCCGTTCGAGTCATCATCGGCAAGCGTGATAGTCACCGTGTAAAGAGCAGGATCTTGGTACGTGTGGACGCCATCAAATGAACCTATTGTCAGCACGTTGGGACCGCCGTCGATGACGGTCGATACCATGACCAGATCACTCGTAAGATCCCCCCAGTCGATCTTGACATAGAAGTTCTCCCGGCTACCCTCGGGAGCCTCGTTCGGGTTCGCAGGGTTGTTGAACCCTGGGTCGGTAAAGGTGCCCAAAAATGGGACCCCAAGAGGCTCTTTCATGGTGACCGTCTGATCCTCCACCACGCTCAGCGTCGGCAATATATTGGAAACCGCGACCGTAAAGTGCGTAGTCGACTGGCCACCGTCCATATCCATGACCGTGGTTGCCACGTTGTAGACGCCATCATCGGCAAAAATGTGACTCGTCCCAAATGAACCGCTGCCGCTGCCCTGGTCAATTGGCATCGATTCGGGCGCTCCCCCGTCGCCCCAGTCAATTTGTGCGGCGTGCGTATCGAGTATGCCCCTGTCGGTGAATGTTCCTGATATCTCCGTCGATTGACCTTCATCCACAAAATGAGGTTCGAACGGAGCAATTTCCGGATCAGCGTTTAGGATTTCAATGGCCAGACTACGCTCTACATAATCGACGTTCACCAACCCGTTTTCGAAATCGCCCGACATGTCGTCATCTGCAACTCGAATGGTTGCCATGTACGTGCCCTGATCAATAAAAACATGGCTGCCACTGAGAGTCCCACTTCGAATGGATGCATCGATCGTTGGTGATTCAGTAGCCGTGCCGTCACCCCAGTCGATTTGTGCGGCGTATGTATCCAAAATACTTGCATCGATGAATAGCGTGATAATATGAACCGTTTCACCCTCTATCAAGTCGCCACTGACTGAAATTGGTGTGAGAACTGGTAGCACGTTATTGATCGTCGCAACTCGTTGGTTTGTGTCCGTTCCACCATCGTCATCGGTGACCATGACGTTAATCGTGTACGTGTCCTGGGCCGTGTTAGTGGGGTTGTCGTCCAGGTACTGGTGGGTGAGTTGGAAGGTCTGCGTGCCGGTGTCACTGGGACCGTAAGTATACGTCGTCTGGTTGTCGGGACTGAGCGTGTCGCCCCAGTTCACTACCAGCGTAA
>CAUZEA010000134.1:0-13852 GCA_963578605.1 Planctomycetota bacterium | reverse complement strand
CAACTTCGGGATCACCTCTTCCGGACCGTGTTTCTTACCTCGTGGCATCGCTTGCCCTCCTTGAAATGCGTCCTGACACCCCGATTGTCTATCAGGGCGTGGACTCGTTTAAGGGGGCTGGGTCACATGTTCTGTTTCACAAACCTAAAGGGAAAAACAAGGCGCAACCATGAGCGAGAACAGCAAGTCGGCCGCGGTTCACCTTGCTGCGCGCGATTGAACAGTCGCTGATGACATTCCTGGAGCAAGCCATGCCCTCAGACTGGAACCCACCTCAGTATCTCCGGTACAACAACGAACGTATTCACGCGGCACTGGATCTCTTGGAAAGGGTCGACCTGAAGGCACCTGAAGTAGTGTACGACCTGGGTTGCGGTACGGGCAACACCACCGCCCTTTTAAAGGAACGTTGGCCTGATGCTCAGATCACGGGTGTTGACTCCTCGCCAGCCATGCTCCAGCAGATTAAGGTGTAGCTGCTGGGAACCTTCGGTGGCAACATGCTGACCTGGCAAACTGGACTCCTGACACACCTCCCGACCTATTGTACTCGAACGCAGCCTTTCACTGGGTCGACCAGCACGAGAAGGTCTTTCCCTGCTTGCTCCACGCAGTAAAGCCCGGCGGGGCGTTAGCGGTGCAGATGCCCAACTTTTTCGGCGCGCCTCGACATACGGCTCTTCTCGAAACCGTACACCAGGGGGGATGGCACAAACGACTCCAGCCCTATCTTCGCGAACACCCGGTCTTGGAACTTTCGGACTACTACGACTTGCTGAGCCCCGGTGCCGCCAGTCTGGATATATGGGAAACCACCTACCTGCACATTCTCGAAGGTGACAACCCGGTACTCGAGTGGACCAAGGGCACACTCTTACCGCCACTGCTGGGACAGCTCAGCGAATCGGAAGGCAAAACCTTTATGGAAGACTACAGCCAGCGCGTGGCTGCGGCCTATCCTCGCCGGACCGATGACAAAACACTGCTTCCCTTTCGCCGCGTCTTTATGATTGCAGTCAAAAGCTGACGGTTGTTTCAACACCACAATTGTTGGAAAATCTTTGGTGAACCCGGTCTAAAGGTCTTTCACCGTACACAGTGGTGTCTTCGGGCTACAAGCTTTACCAGGCTGAGCCTGAAATTTATCAGACAACACTTCGACCATAGCAACACATCGATTGCCCAGGTTGCAAATTATCACTGTGCCCCATGCAGGTGGTGCATAATAATGCTGCGGCCCGACAGGCTGCCTGCAAGTTCGACCGGCGTTTTAACATTCCGGAAAACGGAGGTAACATTGCCTGCGGAAGTGACCCTGTCAACGTCCACGGTTGAGTCGGTGCCCATCCCGTAGTAATCCAACGCCACAGTACTACTGAATGGCATTGGGTTGGCCGATGCATTGACGATGAAAATTCCCAGGTCGCCGTTTTCACCACGAAACACGCCGGACATCAGCGCCGGAAAACCTCCACTGGGCGGTTGCTCCTCGCCAGTCGTCCCGTGACGGCGGGTGTAGGCAAGCATGGGCATGGGGTTCGGCGCACTGAATGTCAACGGACGCATGAGCTGGCCGTATGACAGGAAGTTCTTGGTTGTTTCCTGCTTGTAATAATCGACGATGAGCTTCAGGAATGCGAGCTTACCCTGGTCCTTCGGATTCTCAAAAGAGATGGTGCTGTTCCTCGGTTTCAGGCGAAACCGACCAACTTGCATACCCTCGGTAAATAAGGATGCGCACTCGACGAAGAATCTTTCACCCGCAGAGAGCTCGAGTCCGTATCGCAAAATGTAGTCTTGATAAACCGCGGCGAAGATGGGTGCTGTATTGCGTGGAGACAACGTCGTCTGCAGGAAGCCATCGGTCACGTCAATCATGTTCTCCGACGGATTTTCTCCGGTGGTAATCGCCTCGGGATCTTTCGCCTTGACCGCTTCGGTGACGATCTTCACCAACTCGTGCATACCACGGGTCATCGAGTCGCCACCGGCCGCGGTGTGGCCATGCGGTGTCCAATAGCAGGGCAGGCTGCAGCCTTGCATTGTATCGAGGTAAAACCCACCCACGTTTTCCCGCTCAAGCATTAAAACACACGTTTCTTTCACTCGATTGCGCCACCAGGGAGTTACCACACACGGCTGCATAGAGGCTTCCACACCCCACCTCCGGGTACGACCATACAGGTCCCGCACCAGGTGAGGCATCGCCTCGGCAGCGTAGGGCGCGTTAAATGTTGGGCCAGGATCGAACAGTTCCAAACCAAAATACGGACAAACCATGCCACCAGCCTTCCGCAAACGCGCACAGGTTGCCGGCAAACCGGCCAGGGCAGGAATTTCCGGGTAGTTGCCACCACCGGAATTTTCGGTTGAAAACCCAGCCCATCTGCCGGGGCGAGGTCGCCGGTAGACACTCAGCGGCATATCGTAGGCCGTGAGGCCAGCAGGGGCATCCCACACCTCGTAAAAATTGGCAGGCAGGGGCACCCCGGCCCACTCGAGAAACTCCCTGAAGTGCTGCTCGGCAATAAGAAGATTTTCATCCAAGGAATGGGTTCCTTCGGCCGAATCTCCCAGGACAGTATAGAAGTAAAGTGGCGTTTCCTTGTACCAGGCAGGAATGTCCCCGCGCGTGGAGAGCTTTCCTTTGCTGCACCAGAACTGCTCGATGGCCCATTGCCGATAAATCTGGCAGGCGTCGTACCAGTCGCCCTCAAACGGACCAATCACGCAGTCGTAGGGAAGATCGAAGTCCTGACCGGCAAAAGTTATGTTCGGCGGAAAGTGACTGACCTGCCACTGGATGTATGAATCGCGTTGGCTGATATCGATGACCATGAAGCTGGCCGCCGGATCGCGCGTGCCCAGGTAGAAGCCACTCTTACTTTGCTGGTTGTAGAGGGCCTGGAATTGCATGTTGAAGTTGTGCGGATAAAAGTTCTCGCTGTTGTGCCCGTCCTGAAAGGGTTGCTGGAACAGCTCCCCGCGATACCTGGGATAAAGAAAGACGTTGTCTTCTGCATCTTCGATCGGCGCCAAGGAGAGCCGGGGAAACCGCACGCGCTCAATCCCGTACTTGGTTAACCTTGGGTAATGTCGCTTCCCGGTTCCGTAAATCGACCGGTTGAGAATATTGATCCGCCAGTACGAAAGAGGATCCCCCGCCCGCAAGGTGACCGTGACCTCCACGTCCATTACACCCTTGTCCTGGCGGGCATCGATCTTCTTCCACTCCAGATGAAGAACCGACTCGGGTCCGTTGTCTTCTCGACGCCAGGAGACTTCCTTCGCTTCATTCGAGCCGATGATGAAAGAGTCCTCTCCTGCCATCTGCTCCAGGATCACAAAATGCCCGTACTTGCTCGATCCTCTTTCGTCTATCTGGCGGGCCCGCGGATCGAGGGCCATTCGAATCTCGAAGAGGTTGCGAAACTGGCCATCGGCGCCCTCGGTCAGAAAATCTTGCTGGCGATCAATCCCGTAAACCCGCGCAAGCTGAAATCCGCTGGCCGATTGTTTGAACTGGAGGCCAATTTTCCGGTTGGCAAACAAAAGACTGTCACCACGCTGCTCCAGATCGATCTCGTTGGGATGTGTCTCAAAAAAATCGGTTGCGGGGTCGACCTGCGCCGCTACTTGTTCCTCGGCCTGCGCCACCGGTTGTAGCAATGCACAAAGGACAAATAACATTTGTGATATTGTCGTCGTGTAATTCATAGTTCGTGGTTTTCCAGTAGCACAAGACGAATTCAAAGTTGGTAACAGGAAAAAGACGCTCATGAACCAGCTTCCGATTTGACCTGGAACATGGTGATGTGGTGCGCAGGAAGTAGCCCAGTCAAGGGGAGCACGCCGGTGGATTTTTTGAGGATGGCCTTGGAGGCCCCCTCTGAAGTGAACTGATCCACAGAGACGAACATACCGTCGGCGATACCGTATTGAGCCAGGTTCAGGTTGGCGGTAAAAGAAAGATCCGCCTCACTCGCATTGACTGCAAAGATACCCAGCTCACCATTCTCAGCCCTGAACACGCCCGACATCAGCGCCGGAAACCCCCCACTGGGCAATTGCTCCTCGCCGGTTGTCCCGTGACGGCGGGTGTAGGCAAGCATGGGCATGGGATTCGGTGCAATGAATGTCAACGGGCGCATGAGCTGGCCGTATGCCAGAAAGTTCTTGCTTGTTTCCTGCTTGTAATAATCGACGACGAACTTCAGGAATGCGAGCTTCTCCTGGTCCTTCGGATTCTCGAAAGAGATGGTGCTGTTCCTCGGTTTCAGGCGAAACCGACCGATTTGCATGCCCTCGGTAAACAAGGATGCGCACTCGACGAAGAATCTTTCACCCGCAGAGAGCTCGACTCCGTATCGCAAAATATAGTCCTGATAAACCGTGGCGAAGATGGGCGCTGTATTGCCTGGATTCAACGTCGTCTGCAGGAAGCCATCGGTCACGTCAATCATGTTCTCCGACGGGTTTTCTCCGGTGGTAATCACCTCGGGATCTTCGGCCTTAACCGCTTCGGTGACGATCTTCACGAGCTCGTGCATACCACGAGTCATCGAGTCGCCACCGGCCGCGGTGTGGCCATGCGGTGTCCAATAGCAGGGCAGGCCGCAACCTTGCATCGTATCGAGGTAGAATCCACCCGCGTTTTCACATTCTAGCATCAAAACACACGTTTCTTTCGATCGATTGCGCCACCATTGGGTCGCAACACACGGTTGGAAGGCAGCCTGCGCGCCCCACCTCCTGGTCCGCCCATAGAGATCTCGCACCAGGTGAGGCTTCGATTCGGCACCGTAAGGCGCGTTAAATGTGGGGCCAGGATCGAATAGCTCCAGGCTAAAGTACGGACAGACCATACCACCAGCCTCGCGCAAACGGGCACAGGTTGCCGACAGGCCAGCCAGGGCAGGAATTTTCGGGTAGTTGCCGGCACTGGCATTGTCCGCCCCGAACCCAGCCCACCGGCCGGGGCGAGGCCGCCGGTAGACACTCAGCGGCATGTCGTAGGCCGTGAGGCCAGGAGGGGATTCCATCACCTCGTAAAAATTGGCGGGCAGAGGTACTCCGGCCCACTCGAGAAACTCGGTGAAGTGCTGCTCGGCAATAAGAAGATTTTCATGTCTGGAATGGGTTCCTTCGGCCGAATCGCCCAGGAAGGTGTAAAAGTAGAGTGGCGTTTCCTTGTACCAGGCAGGAATATCCCCGCGCGTGGAGAGCTTTCCTTTGCTGCACCAGAACTGCTCGATGGCCCATTGCCGATAAATCTGGCAGGCGTCGTACCAGTCGCCCTCAAACGGACCAATCACACAGTCGTAGGGAAGATCGAAGTCCTGACCGGCAAAGGTCATGTTCGGCGGGAAGTGGCTAGCATGCCACCTGATGTGTGAATCGCGATGCCTGATATCGATGACCATGAAGCTGGCCGCCGGATCGCGCGTGCCCAGGTAGAAGCCACTCTTACTTTGCTGGTTGTAGAGGGCCTGGAATTGCATGTTGAAGTTGTGTGGATAAAAGTTCTCGCTGTTGTGCCCGTCCTGAAAGGGTTGCTGGAACAGCTCCCCGCGATACCTGGGATAAAGAAAGACGTTGTCTTCTGCATCTTCGATCGGCGCCAAGGAGAGCAGGGGAAACCGCACGCGCTCAATCCCGTACTTGGTTAACCTTGGGTAATGTCGCTTCCCGGTTCCGTAAATCGACCGGTTGAGAACGTTGATCCGCCAGTACGAAAGAGGATCCCCCACCCGCAAGGTGACCGTGACCTCCACGTCCATTACACCCTTGTCCTGGCGGGCATCGATCTTCTTCCACTCCAGATGAAGAACCGACTCGGGTCCGTTGTCTTCTCGACGCCAGGAGACTTCCTTCGCTTCATTCGAGCCGATGATGAAAGAGTCCTCTCCTGCCATCTGCTCCAGGATCACAAAATGCCCGTACTTGCTCGACCCTCGTTCGTCTATCTGGCGGGCCCGCGGATCGAGGGCCATTCGGATCTCGAAGAGGTTGCGAAACTGGCCATCGGCGCCCTCCGTCAGAAAATCTTGCCGGTGCTCTATCCCGTAAACCCGCGCAAGCTGAAATCCGCTGGCCGACTGCTTGAACTGGAGGCCAATTTTCCCGTTGGCAAACAAAAGACTGTCACCACGCTGCTCCAGATCGATCTCGTTGGGATGGGTCTCAAAAAAATGGGTTGCGGGATCGACCTGCGCCGCTGCTTGGTCCTCGGCCTGCGCCACCGGTGGTAGCAATGCACAAAGGACCAACAACGTTTGTGACAGGGTCGCGGGATAATTCATGGTTCGTGGTTTTCAAGTAGCACAAGACGAATTCAAAGTTGGTAACAGGAAAAAGACGCTCATAAACCAATTTCCGATTTGACCTGAAACATGGTGATGTGGTGCACGGGAAGTAGCCCAGTCAAAGGGAGCACGCCGGCGGTATCGTCCCTGGTATAACTGACCATTTGTCCGCAGGGAGTCCAGCATAGGATTATGATCAGGATTATGCAAATTAGGTTTGCATGGGTGGCCAGGTAAGCTGTCCCCTCGGAAACGAACCCAACAGTTAAGTGACGTCGTGCGGTGAACAAGCCCAAAGGGCGGGGTGGCTTGTAGGCAGGTATCTTGGACGGTACGATTGTCGGCTTGCGGTTGACAGTTACCTGTCCACCATACTCTGGCTGTTGCTGGAGCATGCCGCTTAAAACACTTAGTGGCCAGGTCGTTCGCGGCGATGTTGACATCCCATTGATATTTGGTTCCCAGGGCACAGCAAGAAACCTGTGTGTCGTTATGACGGCTAGTATCGGCATCGTTACTGTTTCGGACCGGGCCAGTCGTGGTGAATACGAAGACCGGGGTGGTCCCGCGATCGGGGAGTACCTGTCCGAAGTTCTTTCCTGCGCCTGGACGCCAGTTCCGCGAATCGTGCCAGACGAACCCACACAGCTGGCCGATGTTTTGAAAGAGTTGTGCGATCAGCAGAATTGCTGCCTGGTCATTACAACCGGCGGAACGGGTCCCGCGCGGCGAGATATCACGCCCGAAGCAACCGAGGCTGTGTGCGAAAAATTGCTGCCGGGGTTTGGCGAACTGATGCGTGAAGTTTCCTTGCAGAAAGTTCCCACGGCGATCTTGTCGCGGCAGATGGCCGGCGTTCGCGGCCAGTCTTTGATTGTCAATCTGCCTGGCCAGCCGCGTGCGATCCGCGAGTGTCTCGACGCGGTGTTTCCAGCGATTCCCTACTGCATCGACCTGATCGAAGGACCAAGATTGACGACGCACGAGGATCGCATCCAGGCGTATCGGCCACCTGGCGCCAAACCGTAAGCAAGCCGCGCCGAGCGGCCGATCATCGGTTTTGGTGCAACCAACTGCTGGTCACACCCCCGGCCGTCAGCCCGGATATTCGGCTACGTAGACCGCTTTCAGCTGGGTGTAATCGAGGAACGTCTCCTCGCAGTTCACCCCGCCACCGGGACCTCCTGAGATTCCCTGTCCACCGTAGGGCATTCCGTATGCGATCGAGTTATGGCAATTCACCTGGCCGGTTCCGTCACGAAATTGTTTGGCCAAGGCGACACCCTGGTCGATGTTTTTGGTCCAGACACTAGCGCCGAGTCCATACGGCGAATCGTTGGCCAACTGCAGGGCTTCCTCCGCCGAACCAACTGGGCAAACCGTGGCAAAGGTATGGAAGACTTCTGCGGGGTTGCAATGAACTCCGGGTGTCACGCGGTACAACGCTGGTTTCAAGTAGAAACCGTCTCGACCGCTGACTCCGGCAACTCCGCCGGGCAAGATTGCCTGGCCACCGCGAGCGACCGTCTCTTGTTGAGCTTGTAGAATGCGGGACCGCTGTGTCGAGTTCACAACGGCGCCCAACTGAGTTCCTTCGTCAGCCTGATAACCGATTTTCAATTCTTCAAAGAACGTTCGCTGCGCGTCGATGAAATCATCGGCGATTTTGTTGTCAACAAAAACTCGGTGAATGGTACAGCACGTTTGTCCGTAGTGCTGGTTGGTGGCACGGCCAATCATGCGGGCAACCAATTCGGGGTCAGCATCACTCAGAACAATCGCCGCACCATTGCCGCCCATTTCTCGTTTCATCTGCGTACCATGCCGGTCACAGGTCCGGAGAATTGACTGGCCAACTCCAGGTGAACCGGTGAACGAGATGTACCGCACCCCGGGATGCTCGGCGATGCACTGACCAGTGATCTCGCCACGGCCCGGCAGCACGTTGATCACGCCTGCCGGGAATCCCGCTTCTTCGGCCAGTTTGGTGATATAAAGGGCCGAGAGCGGAGTGTCTTCAGCAGGCTTGATAAGAATCGTATTGCCAGACAGGAGCGCGGGAAACATAAACCATGAAGTCAACACAATTGGGTAGTTCCAGGGGATGATTCCAGCGACCACTCCCCAAGGTTCCCGATGCGTAAAGGCCTGCACGCCATCCCCAATCTGCATTGGCGGGCCATCCCCCACGGCAATTCGCTCGGACACCCCACAGAAATACTCGGCACATGCGCGAATCTGCGTGAAGTCGCCTTCAGCCAGTTCTGAAACTTTGCCTCCGTCGCGAACTTCACAGGCAAGCAGGATATCTCGATCCCGTTCGCACAGTTCCACGAGTTTGTGAACCAAGGAAATACGATCTGCCACAGATGTGTTTTTCCAACCTTTTTTGCCGTCTCCGTAGTACGCCCGTGATGCGACGTCGACGGCGAGCGCGACTTCAGCCTGGCCCATCTCGCAGACCGTAGCGAGCACTTCTTGAGAACCGGGATCGGTCGTTTGAAAAGTTGCATTCATCGACCCGACAACACTTTCGCCACCAATGATGCCACCCAACGGCTTGCCACCATTGTTGCAGAACTCTGTGAATTTACCCGATGTGGTGAATGCAGACGCTGTGAAAGCCTGAATGTCAGCTGGAGATGTTGCCATTGCGAACCGTCCTTTTAAATCAAACCGTTAAGTGAAGTTTAGCGACGAAAAGATGAATTTCGCCAAACAAGCAGCGCAAACCAAACTCCTTGACGCTACTGTTCAGCAAGGTCATTTCTCACTTTGTCAAGAAACCGACTCGTTGAGAAACTGACTCGCTCCCACAACCAACACGCAAAGGACCAGTGGGAGATGAATTTTCACCCCCTCAGCCCGCTACTGCAACCGTCTAGAGGCCGATTTTTGCATAATTTTATGGGCACGATTCCGAATTGAAAAAACCACTGTCGGAGCACTCCACCATCTCGAGAAGCCCAAGTACCAACTCTAGAAGCCCAAGTACCAAAAACAGGGCGATCCGCCAGGAGAATTTAACCTCAAAACCATCGTCGGCGTCGGCGCTGCTTTTGAATGCTGGCTGGACGGTCCACATTCGCGAAGCGTGGTATGGGAACTTTTCGCTCAAACCGTTGCCGTCCAGGAAGCAAATTCCTCGCATTGCAGACGAAAAGCGAGGATCTTAAGATTACGGTGGTCTATGGAGCACGGCAGAGGGGACGAATCAACCTGCACGGCAGTTCCGACCGTCTGAACCTACCAAAATCACGATATGTCTCAAAAGTCCGGTCCACAGCCATCTGGCGGATCCCCATCCCTTTCGGCCGTTAGCTGTGCGCTGGTCCTGACAACCGCCTTTTTAGGGTGGATGTGTGCGGGCTGGCAACTGGGCATCTCAAGCCTGGCGATGCGCGATGCGGCGGCGAGTTTGCTCCAGCAGAAGTTTGTCGAGGAAGGTATTGCTGCCTCACCAGAATCGCGGGAGCCGAACCCAGAGATTGTTTCCCAGTTTGATGAAAACCAAGACGGGACATTAGATTCCGCAGAAAAAGCCAGCTCGCGGGAAGCCCTTATTGGCGAGTGGTTCGGCAGATTGATTGCTGCTTTTTTGCTGGGTGCCGCGCTGGGAGGCTACGTTTTTGGCTGGGTGGGAGACCGTTTTGGTCGAGCCAACGCAATGGGGCTCAGTATCCTCTGGTACTCCATCTTTTCTGCCGCCACGGTCTTCGTCGGGGGGCCATGGCAACTGCTGGTTGTGCGTTTCATTACCTGCATGGGAATCGGCGGGATGTGGCCCAACGGTATTGCACTGGTGAGCGAATCATGGCCCAACGTTTCCCGACCCATTCTGGCGGGTACCATTGGTACCGCAGCCAACGTTGGGATTTTCACGCTCAACATGATCGCCAGCACCAAACATGTAACCGTGGACGACTGGCGGTGGATTATGTGGCTGGGAGCAACCCCGGTTGTGCTGGGGCTGTTTGTGCTGATCGTGGTTCCCGAATCACCACAGTGGCTGGCCCTGAAACAGGGCAACGCCAAAGCCGAGCGCAAGAAATCCGTGGGACTGGGTGAGATCTTCACGCGTCCAATTCTCTGGATCACAATTGTGGGAATTGCCCTGGGAACGATTCCCCTGTTTGGAGGTTGGGGGAGCTCGAATTGGGCTATGGCGTGGGCAGCCCAGGTTGGCGATCCTGGCCTGAAAGCACGTGTGGGAATCGCCCGATCTCTGCCCGGCATGGTTACGAGCTTGCTCGGTGGCGGGCTGGCCGTATGGCTTGGCCGCAGGCGGTGCTATTTCCTGCTCAGCCTGGGAGCACTGATTAGCGCCCAAGTCTTGTTTCGCTTTCTCACCCCCCACAACGATGAATTCTGGTTCCTGTTTTGGTGTGGTGCGTTAGGTTTTTTCAGTGGCTTCTTCTTCGGCTGGTTACCCCTTTGCCTGCCGGAACTGTTTCCCACGCGGGTGCGGTCCACCGGTGCCGGCGTAAGCTTCAACTGGGGACGTATTCTCACCGCAGTTGGAGTGTTGTTCGCTGGGGCCATGCTGAAAAGTTACTTTCACGGTGATTACGCGACGATCGGAACCTACACCAGCTTTATTTACGCCTTCGGGTTGATCGTCGTTTTTTTCATACCGCAGCGTGCAGCAACCACGCTTGACGATTGAAGGTCCCCCATACCACACATATTCGCTTGGGCTGCAAATCGACGATTCGCACGGGTTACTTATTTCTCCATTTTCCTGTAAACTCTCTGCGATGATACGCACAACTAAATCGTCTGGCACGCCTTCCAAACCGTCCTTTCCGGGCACCCGCCACAGGTAAAGTAAAGCGTTGCCCGTCCGAATCGACGGTGCATTCTGTATCGACAACAACCGAAAACAGGAGGAATGAACAGTGGCAACCGACTCGGAACCTACCATCCACGAGTTATTCGATCTCTCGGGTAAAGTTGCCCTGATCACAGGTGGAACTGGCTGGTTGGGAACTTCTCTCAGCCGGGCCCTGGCCGAAGCCGGCGCAGCAGTTGTCATTTCCAGCCGCGACACATCTCGCGCAGGTGATGCGGCCGCCAACCTGCCGACCCCCGGTACGGCCACCCATCATGGTGTGGCTCTCGATCACACCAATCCAGAATCGATCGCCTCAGGATTTGCCGCGGCGGTTGAAGCCGCTGGCCAGGTCGACATCCTCATCAACAACGGTCTGGAACCGATTGGGCACGATCTTACCGATTGCTCGTTTGAAGAATTCCACCGGCATCAAATCAACACGGCAGGTTATTTCGAACTTGTGCGTAAGCTCCGCGACCACGTCGTCGAACGAAATGCAAGTGGCACGGCCATTCTTCTGGGGTCGATGTACGGTCAGGTCGCCTCGTATCCAGATGCCTATCAAGGTATTGCGATGGCAAGTCCAGCCGCTTACCATGCTCACAAAGGTGGTGTGATCCACTTGACCAGGCATCTTGCCGCCTACTATGCCGGCGACCAGGTCCGGGTGAATTGCCTGAGCCCCGGCCCGTTTCCAAACGTCGAAAAGGCACACCCCGAACAGGTTCGACGTCTGTCAGACAAACTCCCCATGAAACGAATGGGCCTGCCCCACGAACTCAAGGGGGCTCTTATTCTACTGGCCAGTGACGCGGGCAGTTATATTACCGGCCAAAACATTACCGTCGATGGTGGTTGGACTGCCTGGTGATCTGACAAGACGACCGCGAACTTCCTCGAAAACAACATGACCGATTCCCGTCTTTGGAATATTTATCTTGCGGGTGAAATCCACTCGCCGTGGCGAGATGAGATTGCAGAGGGCATCCGCCAGGCAGGATTACCAGTGCAACTCACTGGCCCGGTTGTCGACCACGCCGCCAGCGACGACTGTGGCATTGCAATTCTGGGAGAAGAACCGAATCCCTTTTGGAAAGATCGCAAGGGAGCAGGAATCAATGCCATTCGCACCCGGACTCTGCTTGCCAATGCGGATATAGTTGTCGTCCGATTTGGATTACAATATCGCCAATGGAATGCCGCGTTTGATGCAGGCTGCGCCGTGGCACTCGGAAAACCACTAATCACGTTGCACGATGCCGAATTAGATCACGCGCTCAAAGAAATTAACGCGGCAGCTTGTGCAACCGCACGAGATCCCAAGCAGGTCGTGCAAATCCTGCAATATGTTATTGACCAAAGCTAGCGCAAAACCTGCAACTACCTGTAGTATCAACAGCCAGTCTCTCCAACACGAATCGACAACGTCTTCACTTGCGCAATTTTGTGCCTGATGAAAATCGGAGCCCGTGCGATGGACACATCGTTTACCAATTCTCGTGAAAGCGTTTCCCAAGCCAGGCAAGATCCTACCGACTGGTCCAAACTTGCGCTGGCCGACCAGGTTCTGTCACGCTCGGATCAGGTGTCGGCGCAATAGAACGTGTCGAACGGGGACCTTTGCGCGGCGGGCCGTCAACAGAAAGTTTGTGCTGGCAACTTGATTTGAAATTTTCACCAATTTGCATTTAAGTTGGAGGATCACCTCATGGCTCTTAAGTATTCCGTAGTGCTTAATGTTTTGACGACCGGCGATGCCGGATGCAGTGTTTGGGAACATCCGCACAAGGTGCTCGAGGCGATTGCCGAGGCCGGCTACGACGGTGTGGACATGGATGCGGAACCGGACCGGGTCGATCGAAAACAGTTCCACGAGGTACGCGATTTGGCCTTTTCGCTGGGGTTGAAGGTGCCCGCTCTGCTTGGCGCCTGGGCACCCTGGCACTGCGGCGAGCAGCGAGATTTGTGTTCGACCGACGAGTCGGTACGCATGCGAGGCGTGGGGTATGCCAAACGTTCTGTGGACTTGGCCGCCGAGTTCGAGGCTCCACCACTGTTTGAGCTTTGCGCCTGTCCTATTGAGTAATGAATATCCCCTGTCTTCGACACCGATCGAAACGTTGCATGACCACTTTGTCCGTTCGGCTCGAGAGGTTGCCGAGTACGCAGCGCCCAAAGGTGTCAACATCACCATTGAACCGGTGAATAAATTTGAGGCGCATGCCGGATATCTGAACTCAATTCCTGAAGCACAGCGTGTCATTAACGAGATCGGCATGGACAATCTGGGGGTTCAGGCTGATTTTTATCATATGAACATGGCAGATAGACCGATCATCGAAACTCTTCAATCGATCGGAAGTCGGTTGATGCACATTCATCTGGCCGAGAGTAACCGCGCCATCCTCGGTACGGGACATTTGGACTTCCCCGGGATTGCCAAAACACTTCAGGAAATGAATTTTACGGGCTATCTGTCGATGGATAGTGTGCCTGCCAAACCGGACTGGAAGACCGTCCTCGAGCAGGCAATCAGTTATATGAAGGAAGCGGAGCGGCAGGTGGCATAAAAACTTGTCGGCGAGGTTGCCCCAAGCGATCAAAGAAATTGACGCGGCAGCTTGTGCGACCGCACGAAATCCCAAGCAGGTCGTGCAAATCCTGCAATATGTTGTTAATCAAAGCTAGTGCAAACTCTGCTACCACCTGCAGC
>CAUZEA010000133.1:0-13964 GCA_963578605.1 Planctomycetota bacterium | reverse complement strand
CGAACGTAGCCAACGCGACATCGTGGAAAACATTCTCCGGCATTGCGGTCTGTGGGAGGGTCCACTGCGAACGTTGGCCACGGCCAGGGCGCCACCGAAGGCGGGGGACCCGGATCGAGATCCGGCTGAGCCGCGAGAGCTCCAGTTGGTACTCGATCCGGAGTATCTGTAGCGAGTATCTGAGGCCGTTTCAAACACACTGAACGCGATCTGCGCTAAGCGTGCGGCCCGTTCAGGCCGTGGAAACTTCCGGATTGTCCAAAACCAGTCCAATTCGCGTGTCCCCGGGTTCGGCAAACGTGTCCGGAGCGTTCCCGGGCAAGCCATCGGCCCGGATCGTAGCACAAGCCTGTCCGATCGCCCCATGACGCGGGAGAAATGGACGGGCAACGGGGAAGAATCTTGTAAAAAGGAGGGCTTTGGGCTGAGTGTTAAAGGGTGGTGGGGATTGAAATCACTATCAGTTATCAGTTGATCGCCCAGTTCAGCGCCGCTCGACCGCGATAATTGGGCAGCAGGCTTGGATGCAGATTGACCGTGGCCAAGCTGGCAGCATCAATGGCCTCTGCGGGAAGCAGATACCGGTAGTCGGTTGTCCAGACGAGGTCTGGTTCGAGCGCGACAATGCGTGCAACCAGTTCTGGATTCTTTCCTGGACTCCTGACGACTACCATTTCCCGTTCCCGAGCAAAGTCGAAAACCGACTCATAACGCACGCCGTCCTCCGGATCAGGTGGATGGGCCACGACCAGTTCGACATCGGCCACTTCCATCAGGGCTGAGAGTGATCTCACCCCGACGGTATGGTTCCCGAGAAAGACGACTCGGAGGCTCACGAACGCCTCTCGACACAGTTCTCCTCGATCGCATCACCCGGTTGAAGATCTCGCACCAGTTGCATCCCCACCAGCTCATCGAAGTGAGTCGGTGACATCCCATCGCCGGGACGGCTGATTGCAATGTCGTCTGATGACAACACGGTGCCGGCCGTCATCGCTCTCGAGGCCCGACACGACAACCGAAACTGTACCCGGTTGGCCGCCTCTGATGGTCCATGCGTGATCGCACCGGTACCCTTCAATTGCTCCACCAACCGAATGCGATCCATGAGCGAAGCGAGTTCCTCCGGTGTCGCGGAAAACCGGTGATCGGGGCCCGACAGGTTCTGATCGGTCGTGAAATGCTTCTCGATGAAAACGGCCCCCATGGCCGCAGCCACCTCGGCCGCTGCGTGACCCTCGGTATGATCACTGAACCCAACAGGGCAGTCATACCGGTTCTCCAGTGCGATCATGCGATCCAGGTTCGCGTCCTCAAGCGGCGTGGGGTAGGACGACGTGCAGTGCAGAAGCAGCAATCCCTCTCCTCCCGCTTCACGATAGGCCGCCACGGCGGCATCGATCTCCGAAGCCTCGGCCATCCCGGTCGAGAGAAGGGTGGGCAGGCCCGTCCTCGCGAATGACTCGATGAGAGGAAGATGACCGAGGTAGTCGGATCCGTTCTTGAATACGGTCACCCCGACGTCCAAGAGATCCTGGATGCCCTGCTCCGATGTCGGTGTACTGAAGAAGACAACCCCGTTGGCATCACCGCATCGTTTCAATTCCGGCAACCACTCCCTTGGCATCTCGTACCGCTTGAACATGTCGTACTGTGACTCGACAACGGTGTCACCCTGCGAGACGTACGTGTAGGTCAACGATCGATCCGCAATGAAGTCCTCGGTTCGATAGTTCTGGAACTTGACACCATCTGCTCCAGCCTTGGCGGCGGCCACGATCATGGCCTTGGCAAGATCCAGATCCCCGTTGTGGTTGATGCCGATCTCGGCCGCGATGAAAGTCGGCTGCCCGGGCCCGATGATACGTTCACCAATCTCAAGCATCATTGATTTGCTCATTCCGCCAGCATTATGTCGCACACTCGGCCTGCCCCTTTGCCATCTACCAGGGCCTGACCCGCACTCGCCATCAACTTCAGGCGAGCGGAGTCACGCATCATGGTATCGAGGACTTCTCGGATCTCGTGCCCATCAAGCGATGACACCTGCACGGCCGCACCAGCCTGAACGGCTTGTGCCACCACGGCCGCCTGGTTGACCTCCTCGGCGATCAGTGCCATCGGTACGCCCATGCAACAGAGTTCCCACACGGTGCTTCCCGCCGCCGAGATGGCGACATCCACGCCCGACATGAGGGTTGCCATATCCGACTCGGCAACCCGAACATCCACGGTATGCCCGCCAACAGCAGCCAACCCCTGGATCCGATCTGACGAACGTTCATCGCCGAGTACGACGACGATCTCCAGGGGCGGGTTCAGGCCGTCCAGGGCACCGACGACTGTCTCCGTCAGCCCCCTGGGATCCGACCCCCCCATCACCACGAGTAACCGCCGTGGATTCGACCCGCGTTCACTGGGCATGCCCGCCTGGGCTCGAAATTCGTCCCGTAGCAGCGCCCAGTTCGGACCGGCAAGAAGTCGGCCATTGTCGCCCATGATTGACGCGTAGTCAGTCGCCGCAACATCTGGATCGCGATTCTGGTCAAGCAGGACGTCAACCTCAAGAAACCGGTCAGCCAGATCATCGATGGCCAGGAGGTGACGACAGCGATCCCGGATCGACCGGTGCCACCGAGCGTCGAGACCATAGTGATCAACGACGATCCAATCCAACGTGATCCCATCCAGCGACTCATCGATCAGTGCCTGTACTTGTGAAGCGTCATCCCGTTGGCTCGTCTCCAGCCAATCGGCATGTGGCACCGGTTCTCCGTCGTCCGGTACTGGGGAAGACGCCTGACCCAGTTGATGAACCGTTCCTGGAAAGCGTTCCAACGACCACCGTGGAAGGTCCAGGCTGGGCCTGCATACCAGGTGTACTTCCGTACCACGTGCTGCCAGTTCATTCGCCAGGGTCGCGCACCGCACGAGGTGCCCCGTCCCGATCCGCGAGGAGCCATCTGCCCTGAACAACACCTTTTGTTGACAACCGGGATGGTCTGGCTCATCCATGCAACAGTTCAGTTGTAACGCCGGAAGACCGGCTTGACCGGGGAACCACGCAGCAAACTATCGAACCCATCTCGAACGCCCTGGGCAAGGACCGGCATCGCCTTGTCCAGTGCTGCACCGATACGCTCATAGGCTTCTTCGTCGAGGCGATGACACACATTCATGCCTCCCGGCAGCACGCCCTCGGTGATCATCTCCTGCATGAGAAGACTCAGCAGTCCCTGGCAGGGCTTGGCTTCCTGGTCGAGGACCATGAACCCGGGGCGACAGGCCTGACCACCAGCAATCACGTGGTCCGCCACACCCGCTTCGGCAGCCTTCTGCCGGAACAGCCGCACCAGGCGTTCGCCCTTGTCCCAGAGTCCCTCCGTCACTGGCTCCCGCTCGATGAACCTGGTTGTTGCCACGAAGGCACCGAGGCTGCTCATTTCCGCACCATGAGTCGTGGAGAGCAGGAAAACCCGCTCACGGCCCTCGAACTCGATGGAACCCTGCTCCATGATCTCTCGGCGTCCCCCCACGCAGGCCACCGAGTACCCATTTGCCATGGCCTTGCCGAAGGTACACAGGTCGGGTTCGAGGCCCAGCATCCGCTGGGCCCCGTGAAGATTCCAACGGAATCCCGTGAGCATCTCGTCCAGGATGAACACGATGCCGTGATCGCGACAGAAAGCCTGTACATCATGCACGAAATGGTGGTTGTTCTGCTCAAGATCGCTTCGGCAAAGCAATGGAAGTACACCATCATCCTTCACATCAAGCCCATCAGGAATCATCGTGGTGACGGGTTCCATCACGACACAAGCGATATCGTTTGGATGCGACTTGACGAGCTGCTCAAGGCTAGGCAGATCGTTGTAGTCAAACAAGACCGTGTTCTGAATGGTCTCATCCGGGATCCCTCGTGTGATCTGTGTAGATCCAATGAACCAGTCGTCGTAGGAGAAGAACGGGTGCTGGCGACAGCGAGCGATGCGTATACGACCCGTGTGAGCACGGGCAAGCTTGACGGCTGCGGTCACCGCTGTCGATCCATTCTTCGTGAACTTCACCATGTCAGCGGAGTCGATCACTTCGACGAACCGTTCGGCAGCCTCAAGTTCAATCTTACTGGGACGACTCGCGGTGTTTCCTCGCCGTATCTGTTCGATGGCGGCCTCATCGATTTCCTGTTCTGCATACCCGATGTTCACGGACGCCAACGCCATTCCCAGGTCGATGAACTCTCGTCCGTCAGCGTCCCAGGCACGGCACCCACTGCCACGTGCCATGAGATCTGGCGCATTGGCGGGATAGACGTCGAAGCCACGGCTGTAGGTATGTGCCCCACCCGGAATGAGCTTGAGCAACCGCTCCCGTCGATCCGACCTCACGGTGGTCATGACACGCCCGCTCCCGCCGCCCTCGCCTGTCGGGCCAGTCCCACCGCCGCAGCGCCATCCTTGAAAGTGGACAGTTGATCGCTGGGAGCCTCGGACAGGAAGTCCTTCATCATTTCTTCGTAGATGTTGCCTGAATCCTCGTCTTCCACGACATGCAGATCGCTCCAGGCCTTTGATGAGGTCTCGAAGATGCGAACGGAACACGCTTCCGGCTGCTTGCCCTCGCTCCGCCAGAGCAACGTGCCTTCGCTGCCGACGATCTCGCAACCACGCTGCTTGAACTGCTGGATATAGTCCAAGTGGATCTCCGAACGTGCCCCGGATTCATGTTCAAGGATGATCACTGCCCAGTCCTCACCATCGATTTCCAATGGAGACAACTTCGACCAATGGCAGGATATGTCGATGACCGGACCAAGAATCCAACGGAGGTAGTCGATCTCGTGAATACAATCGAAAATGACGCCCCCACCGTCGGCCACTTTTGCACAATACAACTCTCGGTAGTCCGCACCGGGCCGCATCCCAGGCAACCAGTTGCCAAAGTGTGCACGGGCGAAGAAAGGGGTCCCGATGCGACCCAGGGATGATTGAAGCAGCGCAGGACCGGGATGATACCTCATGTTGGAAACCACCCGGGCAGTGGTTCCGGCCGACTCCAAGCGACATCCGAGGTCTTCCAGCCCATGGTCCTCAAGCGCAAGAGGTTTTTCAATCAGCAACCTGGGAACGCGTCCCGCCACGGACTCAGCGAGTGCTGTATGCGACGCGGCTGGAGTAGCGATGACTGCGGCATCGGGCTTCCAGAACAACAATGACTCAAGATCGGAGCACACCTCGGCACCTGCCTCCGCCGCAACCGACTCCGCACGCGATTGATCGAGATCGAGCACGGCAACTTCAGCAAGCCGGGATGCGTTGATCGCATGGCGGCGTCCGATCGACCCGGTCCCAATGACAGCGACCCTCACTGGTGACTCCCCTCGAAGAGGGCATTGAGCAACTCAAGGTCCTCCGGATCGTCGAGATCGATGGACCGCGTAAAGGGCATGACGTGCACCCTCATATCAGGACCGAAGAAGGTTAATCGAATCAATGTTGTCAACGGCTTCCTGTGTTTCGATCAGGCTGACGAACATCACTTGGTCATTGATGGTATCGGTATACTGCTTGGCCTGCATGCCATATTGCGCGGCCCGGTGCGGGCCCCAGCCTCGAATGCCTTGTGGCGGGTAGCGGCATGCGCGGGCGCCCAGCTGTGCGTCGGCAGCCGTGTTGACGAATGCACAGGCGACGATCATGGCTCCCATATCTAAATACAAACGAATTTGCTCAACGTCGACTTTGGGCAGGCGAATGACGGGTGTTGCCTGGGTGTTTCCGATTGCCTGGATTTGTGCCTGAATTCCTGGCGCTGTCTGTGGCGAGTGTTCGGCATCGATGATTAGCCAATCAAAGTCTGCTCCAACAATTCTTTGGTGCGATTTCTCATTCTATCTTATTCGTTCTACCGGGGGATCAGCTTGACGCCACGTGAGGTTAACGCCAAACTGGCGGTAATCAAATCGAAACATTTGAGTTTTCTTTCAGACTTCCGATTAGCCCCTTTCAGACTTCCGGTTAGCAATGTCCACCACCACCAGTACGCCCTCGGATCAACTTGACGCCCAGTTTCTACAGCGAATGTACTCCCAGATGGTAAGCATTCGTCAGTTCGAGGAAAAGGTGCGGGAGCTGTTTGAGAGGCGGGAAATTCCCGGGATCACACACTTATCCATTGGCCAGGAGGCGGTTCCTGTTGGGATTTGTGCTGTTCTGGATGACGACGATTACATCACCAGTACGCATCGTGGTCACGGGCACTGCCTTGCCAAGGGTGCTGATCTTGGCCGGATGTTCGCCGAGTTATTCGGTAAAGTTGACGGGTATTGCCGTGGTAAAGGTGGTTCGATGCATATCGCCAACCAGGATGTCGGTAACCTGGGCGCCAATGCCATTGTCGGAGGCAGTATGGCGATGGCCACAGGTGCGGCTCTCAGTGCACAGCTGCGAGAGACAGAGCAGGTTGCCGTTTGTTTTTTTGGCGACGGAGCGCTCAATCAAGGGATCTTGCTGGAAGTGATGAACATGGCGTCGATTTGGAAACTGCCTGTGATCTACGCCTGTGAAAACAATGCCTATGGCGAGTACACGGCTACAGAAAAGGTGACTGCCGGACAAATTACCAAACGTGGAGACGCTTTTGGCATTCCTTCATTTGACGTGGATGGAATGGATGTGCTTCAAGTCTATGAGGCGGCTGCGGCTGCGGTTGCCCGGGCGCGTCGCGGGGACGGCCCCAGTTTCCTTGTTTTGGAAACCTACCGTTATTTTGGTCACGGAATCAACGACGTCACGCGTCCTTACCGTACACGGGAGGAAGAAGACCAGTGGCGTCAGCGAGATCCGATTGAACGTTTGAAAGCCCACCTGCTGGATGCCGGACACGTAACCAGCGACCAGTTGGATGAAATTCATAGTGAAATAGAGCAAGCAATGAGTGCGGGCGTTCAGTTCGCCAGGGATTCTGATTTTCCGAGCTTGCAGGAGGTAACGCAGCATGTCTACGCAAATGAAAACGCCTGACGGACAGGTTGGTTCCCGAGAAATAACGTGTGCCGAAGCGCTCAATGAAGCCATGGCCGAGGAAATGGAGCGAGATGACCGCGTCTTTGTCATGGGCGAGGACGTGGCAGTTGCCGGTGGTGTCTGGAAGGTAACCGCTGGCTTGTTGGACCGGTTTGGCCCCGCACGGGTGCGCGATACGCCCATTTCCGAAGCAGGTTTTGTTGGCCTCGGGGTGGGTGCGGCGATGACGGGTATGCGCCCCATCGTGGAACTCATGTTCGGAGATTTTGCTGCCCTGGCTGCCGAGCAAATCGTGAACCAGGCCGCTAAAATTCATTACATGTCGGGTGGGAAATTCACAGTTCCCCTGGTTGTAAGAATGAGTCTCGGAGCAGGTCGGCGCCTGGCGGCTCAGCACTCGCAAAGCTTGCAGGCTTGGTGGTCCCATATTCCGGGTTTGAAAGTGGTACTTCCATCTCATCCGGTGGAATGCAAGGGGCTCTTGAAATCGGCGATTCGCGATGATAATCCCGTGATCTTTCTGGAAGACAAGATGATGCACCGGGAAAAGTACACCGTGGCGGATTCCGAGTGGCAGGAGACGATTCCATTAGGCAAGGCAGGTGTCAAACGGACTGGCAGCCATGTTACGGTGATCGCCACATCGAGCATGGTTCCTGTGTCATTGACGGCGGCCGATACGCTGGCCGCCGAGGGAATTGAGGTCGAAGTGATCGATCCACGAACGCTGACACCTTTGGATGAAGAGACGTTGATTGGATCGGTTAAAAAGACGTCGCGATGTGTTGTCGTCGACGAAGGTTATCAACGGTTTGGTGTGACGGCCGAAATCGCATCGGTTGTGGCTGAGCAGGCATTTTATGATCTTGAGGCTCCAGTGAGACGCATTGGTGCCATGGATGTCCCGGTGCCCTTTTCACCAGCACTGGAAGATGCCACTGTGCCGGACGTTGAAAAGATTGCTCAAGTGGTCCGTGAAATCGTATGAGACTGTGATAGCCCGGTGTGAGATGACCCGGGTTTGGCAGCCGGTCGTTTGAGAACAACTCTTATCGCAATGAAAGTGTTGCTAAACTACAGCTACGGAAGAAGTTCTTGTCATGCCTGTTGATATTATCATGCCAGCCCTTGAGATGTCTCAAGACACGGGACAACTCGTGCGCTGGTTCAAATCCGAGGGCGAACTGGTTCGTCAGGGCGAACCACTCATGGAAATTGAAACCGATAAAATGGTTCTCGAAATTGAATCGCCCGGTACGGGTGTGCTGACGCAAGTGACGGCAGCGCCTGGCGAGGAAATTCCTGTTGGCAAGGTGATTGCCTTGCTGCTGGCCGAGGGGGAATCTGCACCTGAAGGTGGAATTCAGTCAGAGTCACCGATGTCCAGCCCGGTCGGTATGCCGCTTCAGCCCGAGGTGTCCGAAGCGGATGCTCGCCCGCCGGCCACCGCAGACCAACCCATGGTGGCCGCAACGCAGGTACGTGCCTCACCCAAAGCGCGTCGTCTGGCTCGAGAATTGGGGATTGATTTGTCGACGGTTACGGGAACCGGTCCCCAGGGGAGCATTCAGACACAGGATGTGCAGCAGCACGCTTCCGGAGCTGGCGATTCCGCAGGGCAAAGTCAATACACGGCCCAACCGATCAAAGGCATCCGAAAAGTCATTGCCAAGCGATTGCAAAAGAGCGCTCAAGAGGCTCCCCACATTTCCCTGACCTTGTCGGTTGACATGGGAAAAATTCAAGCCGAATTAAGTCGCCAGTCCGCGCATGGCGAAGGTGCCGTGAAGCTGTCGTCGATGTTATGCAAGGCAGTCGCCCTCACGCTGGCAGAACACCCACGACTCAATGCCCATTTGGTGGATAATGAAATACGGATTTTTGAAAATGTCCACCTCGGTGTGGCGGTTGCCCTTGAAGAAGGCTTGGTGGTGCCGGTGATTCGAGATGTCGGCAGCAAGGGGGTTGCTCAAATCCAGGCTGAAATGTCAGAGTTTGCTGGTCGTGCCCGCCAACGTCAATTGCAATTGGATGAAATGAAAGGGGCCACCTTCACACTTTCCAATCTTGGCATGTATGAGATTGAACACTTCACTTCGATTGTCAATCCTCCCGAGGTTGCGATTTTGTCAGCCGGCACGGTGCGGGACGAACCGGTCGCATGCGAGGGACGTATTGAAGTTCGCCCACGCATGCAGATGACAATCAACTGTGATCATCGTGCTGTCGACGGAGCCGTGGCCGCCGAGTTTTTGCGAGCCTTGAAGCAACGGTTGGAAATGGCTGAGGTTGCCTAGTCAATGTCGGAGCGTCGTGCCAGCCAAAGTCCCAGCCAGTACAGACCGGCGACCACGGCCAACAGCAGCAACGCGGTGGTACCAACACCGAGGCGCGAGATCATCGCAGGAAAGGCAACGATGGTGAGGATGCCGCCTCCCACGAAAGGCGCCGAAAGTGGCGCTGCCAGGGCGTAGTCTTCGGCAGCTCCTGAGCTGAAGTCTTTGTCGATTGTCCGCAGCAACATCAGTCCTGAAGCGGTGACACCGGTCGACATGCCATAATTGACAATTCCCAGTTCAAACCAGTAGGCCGCAGGCAGCAGGCGGCGACCGATGAACAGCAAGCAGACGGCGGTCCAGGCAAAAGCCACAAGTAACAGGATCGAAAGGGGCACGATTGATTGGATCACCAAACCCAGGTTCAAAGAGGCGATCGCGGCCACAATCAGGTATTCCATGGCTGCGGCAACCAGCCGCCGGATGGTGTCAGGATCAATCAGGTCCTGAATTCCGAACAGGCGCATAGCGTCGCGTACAATCCAGCCGCCAATCAGGGTAAACAGGAACAACGGTAAGCCAGGAGAAGCCACGTCGAAGGTCCTCAGCCCCAGTTCAATCAGTTGCTGTATCCCCAGTCCCAAGGCAAAGGCGGCTGCCACGATGAGGGCTTGAAATACCAACGGATCGAGCACTTCGGCATTGACTTTTGTCTGACCGAGAGCCGAGGCTTGCCGACGGGCCTCCAACCCGGTCAATATGGGAATTTCTACTTTGCCACCACCCACCCAACCCCGATGGATCGCCAGGTTAACGAAAAACATACCGCTGAGCACACTGTAGATGAGCCCCACGGTAGCCATGAAAAAGGCCATGTCCCTGGCTTCTGTAAAACCCATTTTTTCGTAAACGGCTCCCAGTGCTGCGGACGTTCCATGTCCACCGACGAAACCGGCTTCAATCAATTGACCGAAGTAGATGGGTACGTCGCCGTCAAAGGGAGCCAATTGGAGCGGTTGGATGATCAGCCATGTGACCAGTAAACCTAGTGCCACTTGGCCAAGGCTGATAATCCACACCATGTTTCCCTGTCGCGCGACCCCGCAGAGAATTTGTGAAGGTGGCTTAGCCGGTTTGTCCAAAAAGAGTCCGGCAAATACGACAGCAATCAGCCAGCCCGGCCAGGCGGACAATTGATTAACGACCAATTCCATTGCATCGGTTGTCCATCCCACGCCGAAATGTTCAGCAACGACGCTGCCACCCTGGAGAATGGCCAGGCCCAGCAGCCCACCGATGATGGCTGCTGGAAGATAGAGCCCTTGCAAGAGACGGAAGTTGACGCGCAGCAATAGTCCGATCAACAACAGTCCAGATGCAAATAGAAATGCGATAATCAACGTTCTATTGGTCCAACTTCGTCCAAATTGTCAGGTTATCCAGAGGCTTATCGGACCGGCGAGGATACTTACAACTTAAGATCAAACCAATGGCAAGTAAAAACAAGTGGGGAAAGACGCCGATCCAAAACGGGTTGGGCAGTGAGTTTGCCAGCTCGGGAAAAGTTTGTTCCCCCTTTTCGGTGGTCAGGAAAACCCACATTGCAACCAGGGCCACCGTGCTGCTGGTCGCAATCAGGGCAGCCTTACTTCCCACGCGCACGGTGAAGAATCCTAACAGGAACAGGCTCAACAGTCCCGCGGTACAAATCGGGTAGACAAATGTTTGAAGCTCCATCAGTGTTTTGGTTCTCGCATGATTGATGTAAAGCGCAACACCAATCCAGTGCCCCTCGGTTGATTAACACGTTGCGATACACACTCCTGGCGTTGCTGGAGACACCCAACGCCACCTTGCTTTCCATTCGCCCAATGCTCACTGATAAAGGTTTTCGTAAACAGGTTATCGACCAGGTCACCGATAGTGAGGTTCAAGGGTTCTGGCTTCAAGAGGTTGCCAACTGGACCGACAGATACGAGAAGGAAGCCACCCCGGCAATCCTCAACAAACTCGGACAGTTCACCGCCAACCCCCTCGTACGCCGTGTGTTGGACGCACCCCAAAGCAGTCTCAATCTGCGCCGCGTCATGGATCAGCAGCAAATACTCCTGGTGAAACTCTCACAGGGCAAACTTGGTGAGGATGCAGCTCGACTGCTCGCCTCGTTGGTGATGGCTGGTATTCAGCAGGCTGCCATGAGTCGGGCGGACCTGGCCAAGGAAGACCGTAATCCGTTCTATGTCTACGCTGACGAGTACGCCACCTACGTCAACGAATCATTTGCCGACACCTTGGCCCAGGCTCGAAAGTACGGCCTGTACCTGACAGCAGCTCAGCAAATTATCGAACAAGTGGATTCGACCATCATGGCCCCGATGTTCGGTAACTGTAAAACATTGATCAGCTTTCAGGTTGCCCGTGATGACGCGGAGGCCTTGGCTGACCAGTTTACTGGTGATGTGACCGCTCCCGATCTCCAGCAGCTACCCAAGTACCATGCGTCGGTCCGCATGGACATTGACGGCATACCTACCAGGCCCTTCACCATCGCCACGCTTCCACCGCCGAAACCTTCTGGACAACATGCCAAACTAACGTCCATCGAGACTGTTTCTCGTCGTCGGTTTGCCAGCCCTGCAGTTTCTGTATAGCTGATTCACGTCAACTCCATTGCCTTGACCGGGGGATAGCAACTCGGGCACACTCAATCCCTTTTGTTAATTTCCTATTCCCTATGTCTGACGCAGTTGCAGAAACACCGGCTCAAACCAAAGGCAAAACACAACCAATCTTCAAACGCAAATTCGGCTCTATTTCCATCGCTCTCTTCCCCCGTGAAATCAAAAAGGATGACGGCACTACGTTCACCACCTACAGCTTTGCTCTCCAAAAATCATGGAAGAAAGGGGACCAATGGGAAGAACGTGAAATCAGTCTCGACCGCAAGGAAATCTTGCCTGTCATGACTGCCTTGCAGGAGGCCTTTTCAGCCAGCTACCTCGATTCTTCCGTTAGCGACGAAGAGTAGTCCTCATTTCTCTCTTGAGATGTTTTAGGCGGCCGCGTCCCGCTCGTCCGGGACGGTGTATCGGTCGCTTTTTATATGGTGAGTCATGAAGTGAAGGCGACCGCGTCATGCCGCAGCATGACGGTGTGTCGGTCGCTGGTTCAGAGCCGTGGAACCGTCTGCAAGAGATAACACCTCAAAAGAAAGGATGCCAAGCGAATCCACTTTAGAAACTAAAGCGGATTATGAATCGGACGAATCAGATCGAGCTGTACAAATATCATTTGCGCGATGCCAAGAGGTTCGCCATACTCCCGCTCCTATGCCTCGTGAGCAGCAACGTGCTTTTGACTTCACAGATTCAGATGTTCAAACCTTAGAGAAGCCGATAACAGCACCGACACCCGCCGTTACCACGATCACTCAACAAACGAGTGTGGTCAGTGGAGCTGTCGGCGTTGCCCTTGAAAACGGGAACGGTAAGCATTCCCCAGCAGAATCAAATGGGAACGGCCGCCATAAACCATCGGTGGCAGTTTTAACCGGAGAGAAGGGGAAAGCCAACGACATCCTCACAGCCATCGAGATCATCAACAGGATCAACGAAGCGGGGAGGGAAGCGACGGCCGAGGAACAAGATGCGCTAG
Organism: Planctomycetota bacterium; assembly: GCA_963578605.1. Lineage (GTDB taxonomy): Bacteria > Planctomycetota > Planctomycetia > Pirellulales > Lacipirellulaceae > JAKVCB01. Next base: position 1,009 of record CAUZEA010000133.1, on the reverse strand, counting down.
CTCGCTTTGGAGGATTCGGAGCAGTGGCGTTACGCTTGTTTCCCGATCCGGTCACCGGCAAATACAAAGACGCCGGTTGGCAGGCACTTGGAGAGAAGCTTCGGAGCCTACTCTCACCTGATGACTACGACAGTGCCAAACGGACCACCTTCAATGCTTTCTACACTTCACCCAAGGTGATGACGTCGATGCACCAGGCGATGGACCGCTTGGGGGTTCCTGAAAATGGACACGTCCTCGAACCAGGCTGTGGCATCGGTAACTTCATGGGTGTGGCCCCTGATGAAATGCAATTCATCGGCGTTGAACTGGATCGAACTTCCGGCCGCATTGCTCAAGGACTGTAACTTCATCCTGCTTGATGCGTTTGGCTGTCGTCCGTGGGCCGAGGTCAGCGACACGCCGACAACCACCAGGTGAAAACTGCCTGGTTCCGGAGCGGAAATCTCAGCCAGGATATTGGGCGGGACGTTTCAGGTTTCAGTGTTCAGGACGCAATTTTTTCCGCCTCAGGCGTTCATGTCGTCGTAGTATACACTGCCGTCAATCCAATGAATACTCCCACTTCCTCTTCCTGAAACCTGAACACTTTTTGCAGCCCGTGGGTGAAACAGGTCCACCGCTAAACACGCCCCCACCCCCCCCCACCCCGCCCCCGGGGGGGGGGGGGGGGGGGGGGGGGGGGGGGTGGCGCGGAGATTCTAGCTAAAAAAACTGATTCACCCACGGCACAAGGCCGGGGGGGTCTAAGCCAAAGAAAATGGTTAGCTGCAAAAGTGTCAAAGCCTCCATGGTGTTCGGGTTGCCATGAAACGTTAACCCAATGAGTTAGACCGAAACAAGACGCCCGGGACGCGAGTCCCAGGCTACGTTCCGTTCGCCGTCGCTTTGCATAGGTTAAGTGAATATCTACGCAAAATAGGAGTGAAAGTTCGTCCGCGGCACGCGATCCAGCTAACCTGCGAGTTCGCGGGTCCTGGACCATCGCCTGGAAAAGCCGACCACTCCC
>CAUZEA010000132.1:0-14170 GCA_963578605.1 Planctomycetota bacterium | reverse complement strand
GGCTTCCCTCCGCTGCAAAGGTTGCTTCGGCTACGCCTCAGCAACCTTCTCCGCTACGGCAAGCCAGCGGATCCCTAGACCTAGATTTTCTCATAGGCCCTGGATCATAGATCGGGGGAAGCCCAACACCATCAAAGGAAAGAGGATGCGCTCTCGTCCCCCAGTTGAGGAAGAGTTTGCGCGGATGCTAGCCGCTGTTGTGAAGATCAGGCCGCATGACGCAAAAAGGTGGCGTCACACACTACAAGGCCTGTGGATATCGGGCCTTCGGATAGGCGAGGCGACAATACTCAGTTGGGACGCAGACGCCGATTTTCATATCGACTTGTCTGGAGTTTATCCAGCATACCGAATCTATGGCGAGGCTCAGAAAAGTCGCCAGGATCAACTGTTGCCGATGCCCCCAGATGCTGCTGAGTTCTTCCTGGCAACACCTCCAGAGGAAAGAGAAGGGCTTGTCTTTGACATGAAACCCCACCCGACATCCCCAAGGAACATGACCGTTAAGCGGGCGGTTCGGGTTATTTCTGCGATTGGCCGGGCTGCTGGAGTCGTGGTGAACACCAAGAACGGCAAGTGTGTAAGCGCTCACGATTTACGCAGAGCATTTGGGACTCGATGGGCTAAACGGGGCACTTCGATCATGATGATCAAGGAATTGATGCGGCACAGCAGTATCGAAACCACGGAGCGATACTACATCGATATCCAAGCCGATGACGTAGCTGCCCAACTTCACAGCCTGATGTCTCGGGAGCCGATTTCTGGACACTTCTCTGGACACTTGGCCCATTCGGCACAAGTGAGTGAGCAGCCCGAGGTGCAAAAACCGATCATTCCTCGGCAAATAAGAGCGGAGGGCAGGGGACTCGAACCCCCAACCCCTTGCGGGGCACCTGATTTCGAATCAGGCTGCTAGCCATTCGCGTACCCTCCGGAACCGTTTCAACAATCTATCGGCTGCTTTCTTGCCGGGCAAGGCGTTGTTCTCAACCACCACCGCCGTCCGGAGCAGGAAGGCGACCTGGTTTCCAGCCACTTTTAACCTCATAACCGCCACCTGCAATGCGTCACGGACTTTCCGCCTGGCCTACCAACGGCGCTTACCCAACATGAACAAGTCGCAGGACTGGTCTACGATCGACCCGTAAATCCGGCCCAGCCCGACCTCCCAGGACGGGTCAAGCAGCCAAGGCCCTCAGGCGCCGTATTTAACGGTTTAGCCGACTGCATTTGCTGTACTTCGCCCACAGGAATCTTGCTAGCAGAGGTGGCCTGCCGGCCGATACCTTGGTTGAGCAGACGTACTGGAGGAGACAGACGCACTCGAGAAGAGTCGCCAGGGGAAAGGTTCAGATTCGCATCCCCTTGCGGCCGAACCACTTTGATTTCTGTGTTATTCCCAAAACGAACTGCTTTCCATTCGCTGACCCCATTGACGAGGCCCTCCCCATGGAACCAACCATCCGCATTATCACGCGCGGCGCCAATGGCGAATTGCGCACGAAAGACTACGAGAAACACGAGTCGGTTTTGAAGATGCACACCCAGATCGGGGTTGATGACTGTAGTACCGATCTCAAACTGCGCGGGATGCCGGTGTTTCGTGGCTTGATTGGACCGATGCCAGAATCTACGGACATCGTACGGTACGAGTCGCCCGAAGTATTTGAAACTCTCACCAAGGAGTGGGGAACCACAACACCAGCACGGCGGCGGCGGCGTGCAACTTCCTGAGTCACAGCGCACACTTCACATCGCTGGTTGGTCTGGTTATGGAAAACCGAAGGTGCTTAAAGTCCTCTCTCCCGACCACGGGTCCCCTCAACGGACGGGAGAGAGGACTTGATTTATTGCGGGACGTGGACGCAACGTGACGAAGACCATGGGGTGGGCCGCGCGAGTGTTGACCTGGTCCTCAATCGCCTCTAGCGAAGCGTGGTCCGTTTGCGCGGGGGATCGCTTGTAATTCGCTGGCTACCATACCTGCCTGGAGTACGTCGAGTGGCAACCACCGGGGTAGTTTGCGTCGGCCCGAGGGACCGGATGCCACTACCGCTGCTGCCTGGCGCAATGGGCTCCCGCCGCGTGATCAGAATATCTTTCGTGCGGTACCTCGTTACCGGTACCTGAACTGTTTGAGTCACCTCGACCCAGTTGGTTTGTGTCGTTGGTATTTGTACGGTTGTCGGATGGTAATGCCAACGTGTCTGTGGCTCAAGCTTGTGAGTCCAATAGGGGTTTTGGAACGGGTTCCACTGGCCTTTCAGACGCGACACCATACGGTATTCGGTCACGGGTATGGCAAAAGTATGCTGGAAGCTTTTCACCTGGGTCGATTGCTGCGGTCGATAAACCTGCTGGGTGCGAGTCTCGTAGTCAATGTACGATTCGGTTTGTTGCACGGTTTGTTCAGTCACCAAATAGCGCGTGCCGTTGTCGTCGACCTCTTCACGGGTTTTGACTTGTTGCGCCGAGGACTGGGCAACCAGCGCAGACATAGCTGCCAAAGTTGCAACAACTGGGATCCAGATTTTCATGAGCTACATCCTTTTCTGGGCCGTCTCCCCGGCCGGTGAGAGGTTCAGTCGCGCCAAACCGTTGCCGCGCTGGTCACCGCGGCACGCATTGGCCAGACATTGCCCCTCACCAATTATTTATCGGCCATTGCGAGGGTGGGGCATGAAAAGGCCCACCGTCGAGCGGTAACAATTCGCTGCTAGCATGGCTATTTCCGTTCCGTACCAGGGATTCCCCTTGCAACGGGTAAGATCTTACGACAGGCTAAACCGTCCAGTAACTTTGCCAGATGGTGAACTTTGCCAGTTGGGTAACTTTGCCAGTTGGGTAACTTTGCCAGCTGTCCTGTGTCGTCGCTGGTGCCGGTTGGGGTACTCAAGTGAAAACGACCTGCAAGCTCGTGGGGGGCGAACCATGATCAATCTTCAGCTGGAACGGTTTCGTTGTCCCCAAGATGGCAGTCGGCTTTCGCTGGCCGATGAGACCGTTCTGGCCCGGCTCAATCGGGCAATCGAAGCGGGAAATTTGCAGAATAATGGTGGCCAATCGCTGACGGCCCCCATCCCCGCCGGACTCATCCGCGCGCGGGCAGACCTGCTGTATCCGATCGTCGATAGAATTCCTGTGCTATTGGCCGGTGAAGCGATTCCACTCGATCAAATATCCCACTCGTAGTTACCAGGCAAATACGTCGCACCCGTACAATGACCATACCATGGCTGAAAAAACGATCTTCAAACGCATCGTCGACAAAGAGATTCCCGCAGACATCCTCTACGAGGATGAGCAATGCCTGGCGTTTCGCGATGTAGCGCCCCAAGCACCTACCCATATTCTGGTGATTCCCAAAAAAGAAATTGTGTCGGTCGATGCGCTCGCCGATGACGATAGCCCGCTTGTGGGTCACCTCTGGCAAGTGATTCGCGATCTGGCACGAAAAGAAGGGTTAGTCGATGGATATCGTGTGGTGGTGAACTGCGGAGCCGACGGCGGGCAGACGGTCGACCATTTACATTTCCACCTGCTTGGCGGAAGGTCGTTGGTCTGGCCACCAGGGTGAATCGGATGTCAAATTTCAAGTGGCGCGTCGAAATCCCTCGGTCGCAGGCGGTCCCCCTCCGGGTACGGGGCGGCAAGCCCCGGCACATTGTGCAACAGGAAGTGTTTGCAGCGGGTCACGAAAAAGACATGGCGACCCGGTTTCCGGAACTCGTAAGCAGGAGGTAAAGAACCATGGCCAATTTCTGGATCGGATTGCTGTCGCTGGTCGGTCGAGTGATGCTTTGTGCGATTTTTTTGCTGAGCGCCGTCGGCAACAAAATTACCGATTTTGGAGGTGTTGCCGAAGTCATGAAGGGGCAGGGGATGCCTGTGCCACAAGCCATGCTGGCCAGCGCCATTGGTTTTCTGATCGTCGGAAGCGTGATGGTTGTTGTCGGGTACAAGGCACGAATTGGCGCCTTTTTATTGCTCCTGTTTTTGGCGATGGCGACCTTTTACTTCCATGACTTTTGGGAGGTTGCAGATGCCCAGGCAAGAGAAAATCAGTTCAACCACTTCATGAAAAATCTATCGATTATGGGCGCCATGGTATTGATACTTGCCAACGGGGCAGGAGCGTGGAGCATCGACCAATGCTGCTGTCGGCCAACGCCCCAAGAGCCCACCGATGAAACAAAGTGAAGACTCGTGAAAGAATCTGTCAGCGTGATCGGCACCGGCCTGATGGGAACCGCTTTTACCGAGCGGCTACTCGCGGCTGGCTATCCGGTCTACGTTTATAACCGCACCCGTGCCAACGCCGATCCGCTACTTCAACTGGGGGCCCAATGGTCGGATCGTCCTTTGGCCCAGTCGGCGCGGATCATCTTTGCCGTCTACACCGCCGAGGTGGTCGACCACATGCTGCTCGATATGCAGGCGGACTTGCAGACCAGTCACACGATCATCGATACCGCAACCAGCGATCCGCAGCAGACCGCGGCCCTTGGCTCCCGATTGGCGGGGCAGGGCGGGGCATCGGAAGACGGGATTGCGTATCTTGAGGCGCCATTCTCCGGATCCAGCGAACAAACACGTCGCGGCGAGGCAATGACGATGGTCAGTGGTTCAGTACAGGTCTTCGAGGCGTGTCGAGACCTGTGGGATTGCCTGGCAGCTAAAACATTTTACGTGGGATCTTGGGGCAACGCCGCCAGGATGAAACTGCTCACAAACCTGGTCCTCGGGTTGAACCGGGCAACCCTGGCCGAGGGACTCACCTTTGCCCAGCGCGTGGGGCTCGACAAGTCAGCGGCATTGAACGTGCTGATTGCCAGCGCTGGCTACTCGCGCGTGATGGATACCAAGGGACAAAAGATGCTGCGTGGCGATTTCGCGCCCCAGGCGCGACTTTCGCAGCACCTGAAGGACATCCGCCTGGTTTTGCAGGAAGCCGATCGTGGGGGCGCAAAACTTCCCCTCTCGTCGTTGCACCTGGAACTTTTGGAACAGGCCGAGAAAATCGGGCTGGGTGAGCTCGACAACAGCGCAATTCTGCGGCTGATGGAGAGCCTTGCTGATCAAGAGCCTTAAAAAAGGAGCGACTTGCCTGAACGACGCCGGGGATACGACATCACCCGAGTCGTGGTTCGTCACTGCATCAACCAGGGGCCAGGTTGTTTTAAAATCTCGCACACTGTCTGTAGAAAATCAGCGGCTGGCGCTCCGTCGTGAACGCGGTGGTCGAAGGTCAAGCTCAAACTGACCTGGTCACCAACCACGATCTTATCCCCGACAACGATTGGCTCACGGGAAATGCGTCCAATTCCCAAGATGGCGCTTTGCGGCAAGTTAAGAATGGGTGTGAAGCCATCGACCGCGTAACCACCGAGGTTGCTCAAGGTGAAGGTGCCGCCCTGCAGTTCCGCAGGTGTGAGCTGGCGGGCACGAGCCCGTTGGATCAACGCAGGTAACTGCCGGGTGATTTCGGCAATGGGCAACTCCGGAACGTTGCGTAAAACAGGGGCAAGCAGGCCGTGTTCGGTATCGACGGCAACGGCTATGTGAACACCATCGGGAACCACAATTCCGCCATCGGTCCATTGGTGAACGAGTTGCGGGTGGTGCTGTAGTGCCGCCGCCACGAGCTTCGTGAACATGCCGGTGATACTGGGAACTTCGATCTTTTGGAGTTTCGACGCAGACTTGAATTCTTCCCGCAAACCCAAAAGTTCCGTGACATCTGTCTTGACCATCAGGGTGACTTGGGCGGACTGCTGAGTTGCCGCGACCATCCGCTCAGCAATTGTTTTGCGGAACGACAAGCCAGGGACCGTTGGCTGCGAGGCGGCCCGATCCGTTGCGGCGGTCGCCGGCTCATGCACGTGCGACTGCTCGGTTTGGGTGCCAGCCGCCGGCTGCCGGGCGACCGTCCCCTGGACTGCTGCCATAACGTCCCGTTCTCGAATGCGTCCTCCACGACCGGTTCCCGTGACGCCCGACAGGCTGATGTCGAGTTCTACGGCTCGGGCCGCAGCACGTGGGCTCACCGCCTGGCGTGGTTTGTCACTTTGGCCACTTCCATTCTTTTGAGGCAACGGGTCGGCATGCGCTGTGGCTGCGGCTCGAACATCTTCTTCGGTGATGGACCGTCCATTGCCAGCACCAGCAAGTTGTCGAATATCGACACCCAACTTGCGGGCCAAGCGCCGCGCGCTGGGACTGGCAGGCGGGTCGGATTGAGAAACCTGGGGCGAGGCCGGTTCGGCCGGCACCTCGACCTGCGGACCAGAGCCGGCTTGCTCGGTCGGAGCACCTGCGGCAGGAAGCGGTTCATCCGGTTCGCACAAATAGCCAAGGCACTGACCGACCACGACCACTTCGCCTGGTTGAGGCGCGTCAGCCGGCAGTCGCAAGATCCCGCCATCGAAAGACTCGACCTCCTGGGTTGCCTTGTCGCTCTCCAGTTCGAACAGCGCATCTCCTTCCTGCACCAGTTCGCCTTCCTGCTTGAGCCACTTGGAAAAGGTCCCTTCGTCCATGGACCAACCAAGCCGCGGTACAAGTATTTCAATGGCCACAGAAATTACTCCTCAAGCAAGCCCAGGACAGCCTGGACGATGTCTTCCACCTGTGGGATTACCGTCTTTTCAAGTGCCGGGCTGTATGGCGTGGGGGTGTGCGCGCCGTTCAGTCGGTGAATGGGGGCATCGAGGTCATCAAAACCTCTCTGGCTGACCTGGGCTGAAATTTCGGCGCCAATCCCAAACGGTTCAAACGTTTCGTCGGCGATCAAGAGTCGGCCTGTTTTGGCAACCGACTGGAGGATCGTTTCGCAGTCGAGCGGTGCCACGGTTCTGGGGTCAATGAGTTCCACCGAAATCCCACGCGATTCCAACTGCTTGATGGCATCCAAGGACTTGTGAACCATTTCTGCCAACGCCACGATCGTCACATCGGTGCCTGCATGGACGATGGCCGCTTTGCCAAACGGAACTTCGTAGGGCGAATCGGGGACCGGGCCTTTGACGCTGAGCAACTCTCGATGTTCCAGGAAGATGACCGGATCGTTTGAGGTGAGGGCGTGGGCCATCAGGCCCTTGGCATCGTAGGGGGTCGACGGCACCACAACACGCAGTCCGGGAAAATGAGCATACATCGAATAGTAACTGCCCGAGTGGTGCGTAGCGGCCGAATGGCCAATCCCAATGCACCCGCGCAAGAGCACCGGCATTTTGAGCCGCCCGTTGGACATGTACTGGATTTTTGCGATCTGGTTGAGAATTTCACCGACTGCATCAAGAATAAAGTCTGCAAACATGAAATCGATGACCGGTCGCGTGCCTGTCATGGCAGCGCCCGCGGTGAGTCCTACAAAACCGCGTTCGCAAATTGGCGTGTCACAGAGCCGGACGGGGCCATATTTCTTGTACAACCCCGTGGTCGTATTGAAATTCCCACCCCGTTCGCCCGCACCCTCGCCAAGCACAAAAATGGTGGGGTCCTTGGCCATGGCGTCCGCAAGTGCTTCGAGCGTGGCATCGGCATAGGTTATCTCACGGGTGCCAGGAGCCACGACCGGCGTTTGCTGACCGGTTGCCTCGGTTTCTTGTTGGCGGCTCGTCTCACCTTTCAAGCCAGCCCCATAAATGTGCTCCGACGAAGTTTTCGGATCGGGGTATTTCGCTGCTTTGGCAACCTGATGGGCCGCGGCTACCATTTCGAGTATCTCCTGATCAATGGCATCGAGTTGCGAATTCTCAACCGGAGTGGAACTCACAGAGTCATCGAGCAACCCATGACGCAGCCGCAGCAAGGGACACCGTTTTTTCCACGAATCGACTTCCTCTTTGGTTCGATACGTGAAATCAACCATCCCTTCGGCATGGGAACGAACTCGATAGGTAACGCACTCGATCAGGGTTGGTCCGTTACCACGGCGGGCTCGTGTGACGGCCTGCTCTGCTGCCTGGTAGACTGCCAGCACGTCATTACCATCGACCGCAACACCGGGCAATCCGTAGGCTTCGCCACGCGCTGCAACACTGGGTGCGCTAGAGGCGTAGCTGAAGGGAACTTCCGTGGCATAACCGTTATTCTCACAGACAAACAGGACTGGCAAATCCCAGATACTTGCCAGGTTCAGCGCTTCGTGGAACGCCCCGTTATTGACGGCACCGTCGCCAAAAAAGGCAACCGAGACCCGATCCAGTTTGAGAAGTTTGAAACTGTAGCCAGCACCAACGGCTTGCAGCATGCTGGGGCCAACGATTCCGCTGGTCCCCATCAATCCCACTTCGGGACCAAACAGATGCATACTTCCACCACGTCCGGCCGAGCAACCCGTCTCGCGACCATAGAGTTCGGCCATCAGTTGTTCGGGCGGCATTCCCTTGGCCAGGGCGTGGCCATGACCTCGGTGCGTACTGAAAGCGACATCTTCCGGTCGCAAATGGGCACAGACACCGGCCGCGACTGCTTCCTGCCCGACATAGGTGTGACACGCCCCGTGAACCAATCCCTGCTGGCTCGATTTTGCGAGTTGTAATTCGGTTCGCCGCACCAGCTGCATCGACCGGTAGAGATCCAGCAGGACGTTGTTTTCCAGCTGGGTCGTGGCAGAATCCGAAATCATGGTGGGCTCTTGTTTTCTCGCTGGAAGTGGTTCGTCGGTGCCAGGTTTTCGCCAACCAACCGACCAATCTTACTTAATCTTAATTGAATCACCACGGCTATGCAAAAATGGCCACAGGCGCTGTGACCAACATTATCGACGCTGTTTGCTGGTCTTGTGGAACCACCCCCAGCAGTTAAGGTGCTGACAATACCCGCAAACATTCCAGAAGTCGCGTTGTTCTGACTTCGCAGGCTAATTGCGGATGTTTTCCCGCTTTTTCCACGAGGTTCCAATTTCTTCCAGCGTGCGCCCCTTGGTTTCGGGCATTATGGTCAAGCCGAACAATAGCGACAGAATACAAATTCCTGTAAAGAGCCAGAACGGCGGGCCAACCGAACCAATTTGCAGTGTCACCTCGGCTCCGGCTGCTTCTGCGGTGAGTTGAGCCGATTGGCCCAGTATAAGCTGGTGAGGGGTAACCTCGGCAATCAGGAAAGTGCCATTGTTTCCGTTGGCCGTTGCTCCCAGAACGGTCACTTGATCCAACGGCCGGAAGCCTGCTTTTTCAAAGTCACCCGCTGGATTCTCAATGTGCGCCGGGTCACTTTCGACAAATGAAATAGTTTTCCGAAGACTTGAACCTTACGTACCGTCAAAAAATGTTCCTGTGCGCTGCCGGTGCTCGACGGGAACAGGTAGACGCCGGAAAAGATAAAGATCCAAAGCGTGGTTGTTGTAATGCTAACCGCTTTAGCCCTCAGGTTGGTGGGAAACAGCTCCGACATCATCAGCCAGGGCAAACCGCCCAGGGCAAGACCGTGGGGAACGGTCACGAGAACAAGAATGATCAGTACCGGCCAGCCCGTGACCTCTTGATAAAACAGGTATCCGGTCACTCCGGTAATCAAGGCCATGGCCAGCGAGGCAAAAATCCACCGGGGACGTCGTCCCACGCGATCCAGCAGCAACAACGACACCAGGGTCATGAGCCCCATGACGCCATAAACGGCGACAAAATTTCCAATGGCTGACTCCCGATCAAACCCCGAAAGTTCGAACAGCCGCGGTATGTAGCCGGCAATCACGCTCATTCCAGTCCAGTTGTTGAAAAACGCCAGCAAAACGCCAATCAACAGAGCGTAACGCAGACCAGGGCCGAAGAGGTCGCTCCAGCTTCCCGTTTGTTGCTCTAAACCTGTCTTGATCTCGACGATTTCCCGTTCGGCGTGTTCCGGACCATCGACCATGGCCAAGACTTCTTTGGCTTTGTCAAACTTGCCCTTTTCAGCAAGCCAGCGGGGGCTGAAAGGGAGTCCCAGCACAAACAGCACAAAAATAGCGACACAAACCGTTTCTGACAAAAACATCCACCGCCAGGCCTGCAGCCAGGGGTTTTCAGGAATGGCAGCTTCGGTGACTCCGAAGCCAAGCGAGAGTACCTTGATCACCACAAACGCAATCAGCGGCGCCACGGCGTGCCCAACAACGATGGCCAGTTGGTACATCATGCCAAGCCTACCCCGCCGGGCCGGAGACGCTATTTCGGCGATATACATCGGTGATGCAATCGAGCAAAGCCCCACGCCAAGGCCACCCATAAAGCGAAATATGTTAAACACCAGTATGGTTTGGCCATCCGAGCCATCACATAAAAAATCTGGAATGGCCGTAAAGATGGCGCTGACTGCCAACAGAACTGCGGCGATGAGCATCGTCCGTTTCCGGCCAATCGCATCACACGGCCACGACCCCATAAACGGACCAAACACACAACCCAAAACTGAACTGGCCGTGGCAAATCCAAATTGCACATTACTCAGGTGGAACTGTTCCCGCAGATAGACATTCGCTGCCCCGATCATTCCCCAGGTCAAAGCCGAAAAGGAAGCCGCCAATGGCAGCAATGAACGCAATACGAAAGGCAAAGAGACTGCTCCGGCCAGCTTCTACGGGTGGGTTCATTTTCGGTTCGTGTCCCGAGACATGGTTGACTTAACAAAAGAAGCGGGCGGGCCACCGACACGGGAAACTAAATCCCACTTCACGTTTTTTCCGGCACCCGTCAGCGACCGGCCGCTGCCGGTGGGCTGTGTTGAAAACTCCCCCTGGTATTTTTTCCGCACCGCAAAAGCGGGCCCCTGTCAACTTCACGGCCTTACCCGGTTATTTCCCCCACCCTCTAAAAATCGCGAAAAAATCCACCCGCACTCCAGCCACCATCCACACAAAGTGTTTGTCCGGTGATGTAGGTGCTTTCGGGTGCCACAAAAAAGAGTACCGCGTGGGCAATTTCGTCGACGGTACCTGGGCGGCCCAGGGGAACATGACTGAGCATCCGCTCGGCACGTTCTTTTTGGATGGCATCGTCACTGTAAAACAGTTGCCTGGTACCGTCGGTCAACGTGGAACCAGGAGCCACGCAATTGACCAAAATTCCCTGCTCGGCCAGTTCAATAGCCATCGTCTTGGTGAGGTGAACCACGCCTGCTTTGGCTGCCGCAAATGCACACTGGAGTCGCGCCGGAACCACTCCCACCACCGATGCGATATTCACAATGCGGCCGTCGTTTTGGCGGGTCATGATCGAAGTGACCGCCTTGCTGACTAAATACGTACCTGTCAGATCGACTTTGAGGATTCTCTCCCACTCTTCAAGAGGGAACTGGTCGATATTGACGCGGTATTTCATCGTGTTAATTCCCGCGTTGTTGACCAGAATGTCCAGGCCACCTAGTTGCTCCACGACATGGTCCACACCGCGATTCACCTGTGACTCTTCGCTGATGTCCATTTCGACGGCAATGGTGTTTGCCACTTCCGCCGCCGATTTTCTCACGGCCTCTCCATCGATATCAGCGCAGGCAACACGAGCACCATTGGCACTCAACTGGGCGACAATCGCCTGGCCAATACCACGAGCGGCGCCCGTGACCAGTGCCCGCTTGCCATCGAGGTCTATCTTCATAACAAAACCAGGTTACCTTCAAAGAAAAGTGGTTGACTCGTTAATGCAATCCGTGCTCACGTGCCAGTCTCGATCCTCTGACCTTCGCGTCACGGCGCGAACACGAACTGGCCGGAAGCACACCCACAAACAACGTGATAAAAATACTTTATTGCCTCCGCCACGTTGAGACTGGCCGTCGGGGCCGCCTCTCGATTTTACAGTCTGGGAGGTGTCTCACAAGGTGCTTCGCCTGCCCGGCCACAGGGCATTTCCTATCCCGAAATTTGCGCCATGAACTACATGTCGATTCCACCAGCAGCGAGGTCTGGGGCATTCCCCGCATGGCCAATTGCGCCGATCGACGCAACTTGGAAACAACCTGGCCCACACGATAGCGTTTCCATACCACGTAAAACATTTTTTTCCGGGCGCGAGGCCTGAAAAGATTCTCTCACTTGTCGGAGCAAGTTCAGCGAAGGCGGTCGACCAGGATCCAGCCTGCAGCAGCGGGGTTGAAATTTGAAGGCAACAGCGTGTTGACGTCAAACAGGGCTTTGCCCAACGTGGAACCTAAATGCTTTGCGTTGCCCAGGTTCGCCCCGGACAGGTCTGCCTGGTTAAGGTTTGCTCCGCGCATATCTGCTCCAGACAGATTGGCGCCACGCAGGTTGGCACCACTTAACCGCACACCGCGCAGATCCGCATTCGACAGGTCTGCTTCTTCTAAATTCGCACGATTGAGCACGCCATTTCTCAGATTGGTTCCACGCATCTGGACACGACGCAGCGATGCATTGACCAAACATGCCACGTGCAAATCGACCTTGTCGAGAATTGCATCGTTCAACTTTACCTGACTCAGGTCCGCCGTAACAATATCTTTTCCGTTTTGATAATCGTCGCTGGTGTATAATTCATCAAAAGAGAGACCGGCCATTCGCTCGGCCAGATTTGGGCAGAGAAGTCGCCGATTGCGCAAGTCGGCCCCGGAAAATTCGAGCCGACGGAGCTTATCCACACTGACTGCAGCCTGCAAGGACCGTCCCAAGTTGGCGCCTAGCTGGCGACCTGTTACTTCATTCGCCCTGGCGACGACAGGTTCAGCCACCAACAGACCACTTAAGCGAAACAAGGAGGCCACCGCAAAACCAACGATAAGAACTCGCATTGCCATAATCGCCCAAGACCAACAAACCATCGATTCCACAAAACCCGTTGCTGGCAATCATCCATTGCCACCCGCAAGTTGGCTACACTTCCGCAAGCCGTTCTTGGGAATCACCAAAGCTTTCGTGTTTTACACCCATCTTGTCCATCATGGACAGGAACAGACTGCACATTTTTCGATTGGGTTTCTCCAGGTAATGCAAGTGACGTCCTCCCCTAAAATTGCTCCAGGTTAAGTGAGAGAATCCAGTTCGGCCGGAGGCCGGGAAAGGATTCTTTGCGATGTCACAGAAGCGACACACGGTGGATCAGATTATTGCGAAATTACGCCGAGCGGATGTTGAGCCTGGTAAAGGGAAGACGGTTCCTGATGCTTGCAAGGTGCTTGGGATTTCCGAACAGACGTATTACCGCCCGCGTCAGAAATATGGAGATATGCAGCCAGAGATGGCGAAGGATCTGAAAGCCCTTCAAAAAGAGAATACTCGGCTGAAGAAGATGGTGGCGGAGCAGGCTCTTGATATGGAGATCCCCAAGGAAGCCGCGCAGGGAAACTGGTAAGCCCCGAACGCCGACGACGAAGGACCACCGAGGTGCGTCGTCGTTTGGGGCCACAAAAAGTTTCGGAGCGTCGAGCGCGTCGTGTGCTCGATCAACCTCGCAGTACTCAGCGATATCAGTTGCGCAGGGTAGATAATGAACCACGTTTACTTCGTGAAATGCGATCCTTAGCCAGGCAGCGTCCCCGCTTTGGAGCAGACCGTATTGATCGTTGGTTGGTGAAGCGACATTGGCACGTCAATCACAAACGCGTTCACCGGATTTGACAGCAAGAGAACATGCAAGTCCCGCGAAAACAGCATCGCCGCCGTCGCTTCTCTGGTGGCAGCGAGAACAGCTGTGTACGTCACCGGGCAGAGCATAAGGACCATGTCTGGTCGTACGACTTTGTATCGGATCGGACCGAAGATGGTCGTCAGCTACGGCTGTTGTTGGTGGTCGATGAGTACACTCGCGAATGCTTGGCGCTGGAAGTGGCACGTTCGTTGACTTCCCAGGACGTGCTGGGCGTGTTGCAATACCTGTTTGCCGTTCGGGGCAGGCCCGAACACATCCGCAGCCAACCAACGCTGCGCGTCGGTGCCCGCGGTCCAGAGTTCGTAGCAAACGCCGTTCGCCGTTGGCTGGCCCAAGCGGAAGTTGGCACGTTGTTCATCGCCACAGGCAGCCCTTGGGAGAATGGCTATGTCGAGTTGGCGGTCGGCAAGCTACGCGACGAACTCTTGAATCGAGAGTTGTTCTTGAGCTTGGAGGAGGCTTGCTGGGTGATCGACCGTTTGGGCTTCCCCCCTTTAACTGATCCAGGTCTATGAGAGAATCGCATCCGGGCGAAGCCCGGAAAGGATTTCCTCAGATGAAGAAGAACCGACACACGACCA
>CAUZEA010000131.1:0-14198 GCA_963578605.1 Planctomycetota bacterium | reverse complement strand
CCATGCCGCTACGCTCTCCATCACGGCCCATGAGTTGCATGAGCATCTTTCGGTGTTGGCGGACGACGCCTATGAAGGACGTTTGGCCGGTAGCCGTGGAGGCCGGGCTGCTGCCAATTACCTGGCCAGCAGGCTTTCAGAATACGGATTGGTCCCTGCCGGCGAGGATGGCACCTGGTTTCAAACCTTCAACCGAGGCTATCGCAATATTCTGGCGATGCTACCTGGAAGTGACCCGGAACTGGCCAACGAAGTTGTGATCCTCGGCGCCCACTACGACCACGTTGGCTACGGTAGCTCAAAAACAAGTAATGGTCCCACTGGCCAGATCCACAATGGTGCCGACGACAACGCCAGTGGTGTGTCGGCTCTGTTGGAAGTCATGGAAGCGCTACAACTCGGCCAGATTTCGCCACGACGCTCAATTTTATTCGCCTTTTGGGATGGCGAAGAGCTCGGCCTGGTAGGCTCCAGGCATTGGTTGGCGCATCCGACTGTTCCACGGGAACGTGTTCAATTGTTGCTCAATGCTGACATGATCGGCTGGCTCCGTGGAGGTCGCCTGGAAATTAATGGTTCACGAAGTGGTTATGGTCTCAGACGCTTTTTAAGCGGTGAGCTCGACGAACCACTTCAGCTCGATTTCAATTGGAATCTGAAAGCCAATAGTGACCACTGGCCTTTTTTCGAGCGGCAGATACCCGTGGTCACTTTCCACACAGGTTTACACGACCATTACCACCGACCTACCGACGATGTTGCCAGAATCAACCAGGAGGGACTCGAGCAGGTTAGTCGTTACATCTATGAAATCGTCGTCAAGGCGACCAATAGCCCGCAGCTCCCTGAATTTCGCAGGATTGCCCGCCGGGAATCATCGCGTGCCCAGCGACGCAGCGAGGCCCCCGCGCCGCTGTTACCGCCCCGGATTGGAATTCATTGGCGCCCCGTTGTACCAAGGAGCGATCTGCAGCCACTCGTTGTCGTCGTCACCCATGTTGTACCCCGTTCACCTGCCAGTCGTGCAGGATTCTTCGTGGGGGATCAGATCAAGACGCTAAACGGAGCGGAAATTACTAATTTCCAGTCGTTCCACAAGACATTACGTAAGGCTAAAACAGCGTTAACCTTCGGTGTAACACCGGCCGCAGGGTCTGCCGATCCACAACCACGCGAGGTCGTTGTTGAGCCCGTTGGCCCACCTGTGAGGCTTGGAATTTCGTGGCGCGATGATGAGGCCGAGCCAGGCAGTGTCTTCTTGACTCGAGTGGTTGACGGTTCTCCCGCAGCAGTGGGGGGAATGGCAGTGCATGATCGTATCTACGAAGTCGACGGTCAGCTATTTGCCAATCGTAAACAGTTTGGCGAAATGGTCCGCTTGCGCCTCGATGACGAACTGCCGCAGATCAAGTTTCTCGTCGAAACCAGTGGGCGGGTGCATCCGTTGACCGTACGGCTTGGTTCCGCTCAGCCGTCGTCACAACCATGATCAAGGCCAGCCATCAATTTGACGGCTTTTAATCTGCTTATGGGTTTTTCATCTGGGCATTGATCCAGTCCTCTAACTCGTTCCAATCGACCTCGGGCAGTTCGGAGTGGTCGGTCCGGAGTTTTTCGGCCTCGCGAATGTACACGTGCCGAATCTCTGCCTGCGACTTTTCCGTGTTCCAGTGAATTAAGACACGAATGCAATTGGCCAGACCGCCTTGAACCATCATCTCATGACCACACAAGAGCGGTACGTCGAGCCAGTCAAGTTGCCGGGCGGCCAGCGCTGGGAATTCGGCGTTGAGGTCAGGTGTTGTGGTGAAAATAGCGCTCGCAATGTCTTTTTTCTCGATTCCATTGCGGTGGATCATCAGCGCAAGCAGTTGTCGCGTCGCCGCGAGAATTTCTTCACGGTCGTTGTTTTCTACCGTCGTTGCTCCCCGCACTCCTCGACATGGCATGTTGACGAGTTTAGCCGATTCCCGAACCGCTTGCACGGTTTTGGCTCCCCGCCCTATACGATTGGTGTGAATCTGGGGGATTCTCAAGGCTTGTGGGCTGCCTCGTTCGGACCGCCGGTTTGTTAAAATTTTTTTTGGCCTTTGACGACCGTTTATGCGGAACCTTCGGGCCAGTAGCGGGTTGGATGCACTAGACCGCCACATGCCCGCGCTGGCCAGTGCTCGGGTTGCGGCGTTAAGTCTTTACGGGACAGGGGTTTGTTGTACGAACAGAAGGAGAGGTGAGTATGAGTTTCTTTAAATCGACTGGGCGACGACCAGGAATCGAGGCGCTGGAAGCTAAACAATTGCTTGCCGGTGATGTTTTGGTGAGTGTCGTCGGTGGTAATCTCATCGTTACCGGCGATGAAATGGACAACGAGATTTCAATTCAGTCTGGGGCGGAACCAGGCCAGTACGTCGTGCACGGCAGGCAAGATACGAACGTCACCTTGTCAAAGGATTGTCCTGCTGGTTCTGAACATGGGCAGGAGGATGACGATACTGACGCCGAAAATGTCGTGGTCGTCAACGGTGTGAGGCGTGGTGCCCGGATTCGTATGGCAGATGGCGATGACACCGTACTTATCCAAAATGCTCGCTTTGCCGGTAATGTGTCGGTCAATATGGGAGAGGGTCATGATTCGGTGAATGTGGGTAACCAGTTGGTCTTTGGACCACCACAGTTTCCGCCCGGTTTTGGCACAAATCCAGCGGAGTTTATATCAACGATCGATGCGACATCAGAGAGTAGTAGCTTTGTCGGTCGAATCACGCAGGTGGAGAATGATGGTGAGGTCCGTGTCGAAAACGGCACGGGTGAATGGGAAACGTTCACCTACGATGACAATACCGAGGTCGTGGATGCCGCCGGAAATGACGTACCTCTCGATGAACTTGAGGGAGTCAAAGTCCGCGTGACCTACCACACCGAGGGAATAAAGCAGGTGGCAGACAAAATCCAGGTTTGCCGAGTTCAGGTGAATTCGGTAACGCCTCGTTCCAGCCTTACCGGCGAGGGTCCCGGTGGGCCCGGTGACAAGCCTGGTGAACACCAGGGTCCCGGCGGGCCTGGCGAACACCAGGGTCCCGGTGGGCCTGGCGAACATCAGGGTCCCGGTGGTGGTGATGGGCCTGAAGCCGAGCCTGTTGAAGAACCTTCAGTCGTGATCAAAGGCGGTTTACGAATCGTTACCGGTGGCGGTGAGGATCGAGGCATTGCAGTCGATGATCACGTTGATATCGTCGACGTGAATATTGGACGCGGGCTTCAAATTCACACGGGTGACGGTGTTGATGATGTGTTTCTCTCGAACATCGATGTCGGTTCAAACAGAGCTCCGAAAACCGGAAAGTCACCCAATCACCGGACGTCCAGTCACGTGCAAGTGAGTCTGGGCGATGGAACGAACCGTCTTGTCATGGGCGACATCCATGCGGGTAGGATTGTGGCCCGCGGGGGTGAGGGGAATGACGAGTTCACGGTAGGCAGTACCGAGAGTCGATTGCTCGCGATTCACGGTGGTCGTGGCGAAGGGTCTGATCGTGTCAAGCTGACAGGCGTGCAGGCACAGATCGCGAGTGTGCGGACCGCTGCTGGCGATGACCGGGTGCGGGTGACCGATTCGGCATTTAAGGTCCTAAATGTCCAGCTCGGTGAAGGGTCCGATTCGCTCGTGATGGGCGGTGTTTCGGCCCGTCTGGCAGCTCTTTCGGGTGGCCCGGGCGACGCGGATTTGCTTGAGGAGTTGGGTGAAAACCTGATTGCGTATGAGCGGGTTCGGGGCTTTGAATTACCGCCGGTCGATGATACGGACCCGGAAGATGATACCGGTTTGGTGTAAAGTTGCACCGGTCGCGTAAATTTGGGGGGAATCCCTCCCCGAGCGGAACTAGTTGTGGTTCGTGGCGGGGGTTTTACGGGAAGAAAGGATGATTTTTCCCCCACTGACCTGTTGACTACCCAACGGGTGTACGTAACAATGTGGAACCTCAGCCGGATACTTGTCCTGCGACTCTGTTTGGCTGAGGTGTTTTTGTCGAGTTGGCAGATTTGCGAACTCGCGAAAATTGGTGTTGGGGCTGAGGTCTTTATGGCCCGAGTTCAGGCACCGAAGAATAAGCTCTTTGACAATTTGGTTAGTGACCTCTTTTTTTTCCGTCAGCACAAGACTGTACTGACGAAGGCGCTTTATTGCGTCTTCAAACAAACTCTCAAAGGCTCATATCCGCACTGGCGACTGGTGGCCGTTAGGCTACCAGTTTGTTGGATGTGGATTATGCATAAAGTCAATTGAAGGGTTTGATCCTGGCTCAGAATGAACGTTGGCGGCGTGGATTAGGCATGCAAGTCGAGCGAGAAGTCTTAGTTTGAAGCTTCGGCTGATTTCTAAGGTGGAAAGCGGCGAAAGGGTGAGTAACGCGTAGTTACGTACCCCAGGGTCCGGAATAGCTGTGGGAAACTGCAGGTAATGCCGGATAACATCTCCGGATCAAAGGTGTGATTCCGCCCTGGGAGCGGACTGCGTCCTATTAGCTTGTTGGTGGGGTAACGGCCTACCAAGGCAACGATGGGTAGCGGGCGTGAGAGCGTGGCCCGTCACACTGGGACTGAGACACTGCCCAGACACCTACGGGTGGCTGCAGTCGAGAATCTTCGGCAATGTGCGCAAGCGTGACCGAGCGACGCCGCGTGTGGGATGAAGGCCTTCGGGTTGTAAACCACTGTCAGTTGGGAGGAAATCCCAAGGGGCTATCTCCTTGGGTTGACCTATCTTCAGAGGAAGGCCGGGCTAAGTTCGTGCCAGCAGCCGCGGTAAGACGAACCGGCCAAACGTTATTCGGAATTATTGGGCTTAAAGGGTGCGTAGGCGGCGCGGTCAGTTGGGTGTGAAATCCCTCGGCTCAACCGAGGAACTGCGCCCAATACTGCCGTGCTCGAGGGAGACAGAGGCGAGCGGAACTGATGGTGGAGCGGTGAAATGCGTTGATATCATCAGGAACACCAGTGGCGAAAGCGGCTCGCTGGGTCTCTTCTGACGCTGAGGCACGAAAGCTAGGGTAGCGAACAGGATTAGATACCCTGGTAGTCCTAGCTGTAAACGATGAGCACTTGATTGAGGACCCCCCCATAGGTTCTCGATCGAAGCGAAAGTGATAAGTGCTCCGCCTGGGGAGTATGGTCGCAAGGCTGAAACTCAAAGGAATTGACGGGGGCTCACACAAGCGGTGGAGGATGTGGCTTAATTCGAGGCTACGCGAAGAACCTTAGCCGGGTCTTGACATCAACGGATTAACCCCGTGAAAGCGGGGCCACGCCTTCGGGTGGAACGTTGACAGGTGCTGCATGGCTGTCGTCAGCTCGTGTCGTGAGATGTCGGGTTAAGTCCCTTAACGAGCGAAACCCTTGTCACTAGTTGCCAGCGCGTCATGGCGGGGACTCTAGTGAGACTGCCGGTGTTAAACCGGAGGAAGGTGGGGATGACGTCAAGTCCTCATGGCCTTTATGGCCCGGGCTGCACACGTCCTACAATGCCGCGCACAAAGGGAAGCAAACTCGCGAGAGCAAGCAAATCCCTTAAAACGCGGCCCAGTTCGGATTGCAGGCTGCAACTCGCCTGCATGAAGCCGGAATCGCTAGTAATCGTGGGTCAGCATACCACGGTGAATATGTTCCTGAGCCTTGTACACACCGCCCGTCAAGCCACGAAAGTGGGGGGGGCTTAAAGTCGCTGAGCTAACTTCGGAAGCAGGCGCCTAGAGTCAACTCCGCGATTGGGACTAAGTCGTAACAAGGTAGCCGTAGGGGAACCTGCGGCTGGATCACCTCCTTTCTAAGGATATTTCCTTAATCCGCGCGTGTGGTGACACACCGCGGGAAGTATGGGGGCAGTCCTTGTGTTGACAAAGAGGTCTGTCGAAGTCGGTCGTGAGATCGGCGCTCGGCAGCTGACCAAATTGATATTGAGAACCCCGCACCAAGGGTTAGCCTCCTTGGATGCGGGGTTTTTTTATGCGCTCCCCGCAGCACCGCAGGCAACAAGACTGCGGGGCACGCAATAAAACGTTGGCACCACAAGTGCCTCTGACGAAGGCGGGTCTTTCTTTGTAGATTAGCGGATGATCAGAATCAGACGTGTTCGACGAGCGCACGGATCCAACAGATTACCGGTACTATTCTGCAGCGAATTCGATGAACCCAGCGGCGCAACTCGATGTTGAACAGCTCGTACACGTGGTTCGCCAGATGCACGAGGCGATTCGCGGGCAGGTCGTTGCTGCATGTGAAACCCGGTCCATCGAAGATCTTGCCGGGGTTACCGAATGCAGCAGCGCAGAGACCGACACGATTTACCAGGTCGATCACATCGGCGGGCAAGAGCTCTTGGACTTTGTTGCGGCAGAGATCGCCGACCTTGGCCCTGTCATCGTCATTGGCGAAGGTATCGACGGTGGGCATGTTGTGTGCCCCGAAGGCACTCCCGCCAGCAAAGCTCATTGGCGAATCATCGTGGATCCCATCGATGGAACCCGAGGATTGATGTTTCAGAAGCGAAGCGCGTGGATATTGACCGGTATCGCGCCGAATCATGGGGATGCTACCACCCTTGGCGATATTGAAGCCGCCGTGCAAACGGAGATTCCGCTGGTGAAGCAGCACCTGTGCGATCAACTCTGGGCGGTTCGTGGCCAGGGAGCGCAAGGCGTGCGTTGGAATCGACTCACTGGCGAGTCATATCCCCTCAAACTCAACCCGTCGCAAGCCACGACCTTGCTTCATGGTTATGCGACGGTTTGCAGGTTTTTTCCCGGGGCGCGGGATGTGCTCGCAGCAATTGACGACGAACTCGCGACCCGGCTGCTGGGACCTCGCAAAACGGGCGATGCGCACGTATTTGAAGATCAATATAGCTGCACGGGTGGGCAGCTGTACGGCCTGATGCTCGGACAAGACCGCTTGGTAGCCGATCTCAGACCCTTGACCCGGCAAACACTTGAGGCCCGCGGAGAAGCACTTGGCCACTGTTGCCATCCGTACGATATTTGTACGGCGTTGATTGCCGAGGAAGCGGGCATTGTGGTCCACGGTGCCGATGGTAAACCGCTGGCTTACCCGCTCGATACCACCACGAATGTCACCTGGGTTGGCTATGCAAACCGGACACTGGCACAAGAAATCGAGCCCGTCCTGGAAGAGATTTTGCGGGGGCGAGGGTGGCTGACTCGCTCGATTTAAAGGCCACCAGCCATCACCTTGGGGTTGCGGCGATTGGGACCCTGCAATCAGTTCAGCCGAGTAGGTGCTTGCCGCCTCGTGTCACTGGCAGGTCAGTTTTGGCGAATACAGGGCTGCCTGACCGGTTACAGTGCTGCCTGATAAATGGCCAGGGCGTCTTGCTCGGACATTTCCCGCGGGTTGTTCCTCATTAATCGAGTCACCTGGATCGCGTCGGCTGCCATGGCGGGGAGGTCGGCCTGGGTGACACCAAATTCGGCCATGGCGCGGTTGGTCCCCACCTCGGCAGAGAGTTCTTCAACGGCGGCGACCGCATCTCCATCGCCCCGGCCCATGGCCTCGGCAACGATCTGGTAGCACTCGGCAACGGCCGGCATGTTGAACTCCATCACGTGGGGCAGCAGGAGAGAATTCGCCACACCATGAGGCACTTTGAAGCGGCCTCCCAGTGGATACGCCAGTGCGTGCACGGCGGCCGTATTGACCGGCCCCAGGCACATCCCGCCAAACATGCTGGCACGCGACATTGCATAGCGGGCGGCCAGGTCGGAACCGTGGTGACAGGCGGTCGGCAGGTTGCTGGCAATCAGCCGAATTGCCTCGAGTGCATACCCGTCGATCAGAGGGACTCGGTATTGGTTTGTGTAGGCCTCGATCGCATGGGTCAGCGCATCCATCCCAGTGTAGGCGGTTGGCCAGGCCGGCAGCGTTTCGCAAAGGCATGGGTCCACCACCGCGTGATTGGCCACCAGAAGATCACTCACGATCCCTTTTTTTAACTGGTTTTCTTCGTCCGAAACCACCGCGATCGGGGTCACCTCGCTACCGGTACCGGCCGTGGTCGAGGCCAGGACCGAAGGTACGCCACGCCCAGGAACCTGGTCGATGCCAAACAACGATGGGAGTGCGCAGTCATGTTTCCCCAGTACGGCGACGATCTTGGTCACGTCCAGTGCGCTACCTCCGCCAATTCCGAGAAAGCACGATGGTCCAAATTCTAAAGCTTGTACCGCACAAGTCTCAAACACGTCGACTGGTGGGTCAGGAAGGACGTCCTGAAACAGGCTTGTTTGAAAGCCGTTGTTGTGCAGGTTTACCAGGAGGAGATCAAAGAACGGTTGCTGGGCGACGCCTGGGTCGGTCACGACAAATATCTTTGATCCAAACGAAGACAGAATTGCGGGTAATTCTTCCACGGCCCCGCAGCCCATGGTGACCGGTGGGACATGATGGGTGAAAACGCGGTTTTCTGCTGAGGAGCTACGAGACCTTCGGCTGGCGACGGTGAGAGTGCTCATAATATGTTCACGGCGTGTTAGAAGGTGGCGAAGTACGTGGGTCTTTATGGGTGTGCTTTGCGCCCGATGCTGATGCGGCAATCGAAAGCGACTTCCTTTCGTACCGTGAGTACCTCCATGATGTTAAAGGCTCCTTATCCGTAAACTACATTTGCATCTATTCGATTTTTGCTCACTTTGCAAGTAAACGTTGAAGTTTCGTGATCTTAACAAGCGAGTCTATCAGACCGTGGGCGCGGTTATGGGCCCCGTCACGGACTTGAATGTCCTGCCACAATGTCCTGCCACGTCCTGCCACGCACCCTGTCCTGCCACGCACCCTCGCATGCGATTCTCACAGTATAACTTTTTGTTGGGGTTTCTCCAGAGCGATTTGGTTTTTCTCTTTGCAGCGACTTGGGGTTAAACAATCTTGAATATTACCGGCATGACCGCCATTTCTGCCGACCATTTTCTAAACCATCGGACCACTCATCGAAGAACTGGCAACCGTTGACCGTCAGTTCTACGAAGCACATTGGCGCCACAATCCGTGAATCTTTCCTCTTTCACGCCAGGGCGCCGAAGTCCTCCTTCGTCATAGACAGCGGGTCCCGGACAGATCGACTGCTGGCGTCGTGGAGCGATCTTCTCACAGGACAATCAGTGGTCGCAGCGGTTTTCCCGAGAATTTCGCCACTTTGGTTCCGTTCTCCACGAGTGTCGTTGACCCAAAACTTGCAAACGCGCTATGATCGCACGGCAGGTCACCTTGACCAGCGTCCTGCGGTACTTGTATTCGACATGTGAATTTTGCCCATAGTCTAACCAGGTAAAAGAGATGTCAATTCCATGAGACGTTCAACTTCGTGGCTGGTGATTTTGGTTTTTGCATTTTCCGTTCAGGTAGCCTCCCGATGTCATGGCCAGATGGAAGAAGACCAGACCGTGAGGGCGGCCGAGGCCGTCTTTCATGAAACCATGGCGGTGCCGCTGAGCCAAATTCCCGAATCATTGCTTGCCCGGGCACAGGGAGTCGCCATCATTCCGAACGTCATCAAAGGGAGTTTTATTATCGGTGCGCGTTTTGGAAAGGGTGTTTTACTGATTCGTGACGAGCAAGGTAACTGGCAGTTACCAGTATTTATTACCCTCACGGGTGGAAATATTGGTTGGCAGATAGGAGTTCAATCGACCGATATCGTGCTTGTGTTTACCACGCGCAAGAGTATTCAAGGAATATTATCGGGTACCTTTACTATCGGTGTTGATGCAGCTGTTGCAGCCGGACCGGTTGGTCGTCAGGCGTCGGCGGCCACCAATGCCCGGCTCCAGGCGGAGATTTACTCTTACTCCCGCAGCCGTGGTGTTTTTCTGGGGGTTTCCATTGACGGGTCGGTGATTCGCGTCGATCAGTTCGCGAATGCGGTTTATTATCAAAGCCAGACCCCTGGGCATCCAGCAGTGATCCCGGCAGCGGCGACGCAACTGGTCCAGGAGGTTGCCGCTCGTTCAATGCCTGCCGCCGGTCCTCCCATTGTGAGCCCAACTAACTACACCCAACCTGGCCCGCAATTTGCGACACCTGCGATGAGTGAGGCAGACACGTTGCGAAATCAACTGGCACGCATTGCGCCGGAACTTTACGAAATTCTTGACCCCCAATGGAGGACGTATCTGGCGTTACCGGCAGAGGTGTTCACCAATGGTCCACATCCATCGCGGCAAGCGCTGGATCAAACACTGGCGCGATTCGAGACCGTAAATACCAATCCCCTCTATCGCAATCTGGCGGATCAGCCCCGGTTTCGCTCCACCTACGGTTTGTTGAGGCATTATTACGAAGTTCTCAATGGCACGAGCAGCAGGTTGTCGTTGCCACCTCCGCCCGCTCCAGCGGTGCCGCAACCGCAGTAACGAACGACCCTCGGTCAGGGGCTTACAGTCTGTTGCGACGCACCAGGAAAGGGCGTAGAGTTTCCTGGTGAACCCCACCTTTAATTTGCTGATCATTCCAAGGGAATTGCAACCGTGACACTTCGTGAATTCAAGGCGGTTCTCCACCAATATGCCGGTCACGCGGTCCGATTTGAGTTTTTAGCGGGAGGGCAGATTGAGCCGCATTTTCATGTGACCGAAGTCGGGAAAGTGACCAAAGACTTTGTCGACTGCGGAGCAACACGTCGCAACCACCAGGTTTGTAATTTGCAGATCTACGTTGCCAACGATGTTGACCACCGCCTGACTGCCGAAAAACTCCACGCCATCCTCAGTAAAGCAGCTGTGCTTCAACTCGATGAGTCTCTGCCGGTTGAGGTGGAATACCAACAGCAGACCATCGGCAGCTACGCCGTTTCCGACCACGCTGTTTTTCCGGATCGGTTGACGTTTGAGCTGAAATCAAAGCAGACAGCCTGCCTGGCCCCCGATCAATGCGGGATCCCGGCCCTCTCGGTCTTGACCGGGGACCCCTGCGATCGGGAATCGGGCTGCTGCTGACCGCTCGCCGGCTCTGAACAGGGTCTTTTTCCGCGTCTTTTCCCGCTGGCCCCCGCCCTATTTTCAGGCAGAAAACACAGTTGTACGAGATAGTGTACAAATATATACTATCTTCCGTTCAGCAACCCTCGGGCCGATCGATCGTGTCTGGTCGCCTCACAGGCCGCTCCGAAGCGGCGGGCCAGCGCGGCATGCGTCTGGGGTGCTTCCCCACCGTTGGTGCCAGTTTGTCTTGCGACCCGTTGTGTGGGATGCCCTGCTGTTAAAACGGAGTGAATGCGATGAGTGAAGTTGCCATGAGTAAAGTTGCCATGAGTGAAGTCATGTTGAATGTGGCCGACCCAGAGCGAACGGTTCATGGATCGGTCCCTGGGTGCGTGGCCCTGCGCCTGGTCGCAGCATTGTCGTCGGATCCCATGACGATCGACGATCTCGAGCAGGCGTTGGGACGGTATCAGGAGGTGGATCGGCGTACCCCTGGCTTGGGGTCTTTTCAGCCGGGAGTCAGCACCCGGCGTCGGCAGGTAGGAGTCGTATGTATCGACCTGGCAGCGCGACGGGTCGCAAGTGAGAATTCTTGCTTTTTGCCGAGTCGTCACGGAGTGGTTCAGTGGCACGATGGTTCGTCGGCAACCGATATCCCCGTGCCATTTTGTTTGGATGACGACTGGATCATTATCGATGACGTGGGTGACTGGTATCCGACGATTTCTTGTTGCCAGCAGCAGCGGGGCAAGCCACCTTGCCCAGTCGATCCGTCACTGGATGTTCGCACGGTGATTTATGACAAGCTGGCTAGTTTCGTGGTGCCGGCGGTTCGCGCCGCGGCAGGTTCGCGTCGACAGGCGATTCCGGAAATTCACACCCGGTGGTTAATGTCGCCACGCGACGACTTGCAGGGTAAGTCTCCACGAGACGTTATGCTGCGGTGCCAGGAGCACATTGATCGTGATATTGAGCATCAGGCGATACGGTGGTCTCGCGTGGGGAAGTGTCCTCCAGGGGTGCTCCGTCAGTCACCAGCATTCCGTTTGGCGGGTTGGGGGACCAACGAGATCGTGCTGTACTATGACCTGGTGCGGTATCTGCTTGAGGTTTGCTGGGATCGGGTGAAACCTGTCGGTGAATTTCAGCGACACGCGAGTTCCCTGCCAGTGGAGGTGGACGGGTTCGACTTTGGAACTGCCATCGTTGACATGAAGGAACACTCGGCGGCGAAGGCAGCGGCCGGGCGGGCGGCTTTATTGGTCGATGAGCGGACCGAGGTCGCCGCCATTGCAAAACTGCAACAAGAATGGCTCCACTGGCCGGAGCACCCCCAATTGAGCGGTCGCACACCGGTTCAGATTATCGCCACCGAACGGGCTCGCCTTCCCGTGGCTCTGTTTGGCAAAGAGGCGATGATTGATTGCGATTGCCCGATTTGTCAGGCGATGGTTGCCGACGACAAGCCCGTTTTCCTTCATCTTGATGCCAGTCATATGGAGGATGACTTTGCCTTTTCGCTCTACCAGACCCTCGACCAGTGGGAGAGCGAGCGGAGAGATTTTGAGGCGTACGCCCATTGGTTCGGCGAAAGCAGCGAAGCGAGGTTCAATGACAAATCCAGGTCCAACGACAAACCTTAATCGCCGCAGACGCATGGTTTGGAGGTGCCCGCAGGTACCGTGCGGGCACCTCTTGACTGCAGATCGCACGAGGCCGCAGTTTTACGCAGGCAATTTTTTCCGAGCCCTCCTACTCACCGAGTGGTGGATCGCTGAGACCCATTATCTTGGCCGGATGCCAATTCGGTGGATGTCGAGAGGGTGAAATCCCATTTCGAATGCAGCTGAGTCAGGATGCAGGCTGAAGTCGCCACTTTCGGGATCGACCAGGCAGTCTAATTGCGAAGTTAAAATTCCCCGGAGTTCTTTGCTCCAATACGATAGAGATGGGTAAAACTGCGGAGGATTAGGCTGTTACCAGAAATCGCCGGTGAGGCGTTGAATCCCGCGGGAAACTGGTTTTCGGCCAGCTCTTCAAACTTGGGGCCAGCCTTGATGACCGTGACGAGCCCGCTCTTGCTCAGCAGGTAGATATGCCCTCCGGCAGCCACCGGAGATGCCCAATATTCACCACCTAGCCGCTTGCTCCAAAGGCGTTTCCCATTTCGTGCATCGAGGCATGTGACAACTCCACCGTCGTTCACCATGTAGAGCCGGCCGTCGACGATCAACGGGGATGAGCGGCTCGGAACACCTTTTCCCGTACTCCACTCGATATGCGTTTGGGTAACATCTCCGCGACCGTCGGGGTGCATGGCAACCAAACTCGTGTTGCCCGATCCAGCGGTAATGTAAAGCAGGTTGTTTTCGTAAAGGGGACGTGCTGCGACATTCATGCCCCCATGGTACATCTGCCAGAATTTCTCACCCGTTGCTGGATCGAGAGCCATGGTGGCCACAGCGGTAGGGCTGATCATTTGCCAGCAGCCACCAACTTCTATTAACAACGGTGTACCAAAAGCTTTTTTCTTGTCACCGACCGATGTCCCGTAGTCGATATCGCGGTCGCGCCTCCAAACCGTTTTGCCGTCCCGTTTGTCCAGGGCGACGACGAACTGGATGTCAACGCCGTCAAAGTGTATCAGCAGTAGATTGCCATGCACGACGGGTGATGATGCGGGTCCGCGATAATGATCGCAATGCAGGTCTCTTCGCTGCCAGATCAAATCACCCGATTGGGTATCAAGGCAGGCCGTTCCGTAGGTCCCGAAATGGGTGTAGATACGCCCTTTTTCGATAAACGGTGTACACGAGGCATAGCTGTTCGATGGGTGACAGAATTCGGGAGAAGGGATATCAAAGACCCTGATGTCGTGTTTGATTTCACCGGTTTCTAGATCAATGCAAACCGCGTGGAGCTTCGTGCCATCTTCCGGAGCTGTTGTTATCCAGACCTGGTCTCGCCAGACGACAGGCGACGACCAACCTTTGCCATGGATGGGTGTCTTCCAGAGGGCATTGAGATCATGGTCGAAATGGATGGGTGGCTCTGCCACGCCGCTTCGTCCAGTGCCGTAGGGGCCACGGAATTGATTCCAATCGGGTTCGGTTGCCTCGATCCGGGAGGCCATGCAGGCGACGGTTGCAGTCAAGGTAAAAACCAGGATCATAAGGTCAGACCGAAGCTTGCGACCAACGACCCGCTCCATCA
>CAUZEA010000130.1:0-14453 GCA_963578605.1 Planctomycetota bacterium | reverse complement strand
TTGGTGGGCCAGTTGCAAAAAGAGCAACAGCAACAAAACCCAGGCCAAGAGAACCAGGACCAAGAGAACCAGGACCAAGAAAACCCAGACCAAGAAAACCCAGACCAAGAAAACCCAGACCAAGAAAACCCAGGCCAAGAGAACCCAGGCCAAGAGAACCCAAGCCAAGAAAACCCAGGCCAAGAAAACCCAGGCCAAGAGAACCCAGGCCAAGAGAACCCAGGCCAAGAGAACCCAGGCCAAGAGAACCCAGGCCAAGAGAACCCAGGCCAAGAAAACCCAGGCCAAGAGAACCAGGACCAACAAAACCAGGACGGGCAAAACCAGCAGCAGCAAAAACCGGGCCAACAGCACCAGCAGCCCCAGAGTCAGCAGGGTGCCCAGCAGCAACAAGACGAGCAGGAGGCAGAGTCCGGCGCGCCCGAGGACGAGCAGGCTGGCTCACCCGAGACACCCAGCGGTGACCTGACGGCGGTCAATCCCGAGCAGGATGCAGACCAGTCGGACGAGTCACAGCAAGCGGCCATTACCGGTGAGATGACCCGCGAAGAGGCGCTTAAGATGTTGCAGTCGGTCCGCGACCGCGACATGGTCCGCAGGCTTCAGCAGCAGCGGCGCAACCGTTCCCGTCGGGCACACGTGGATAAAGACTGGTGATCCCTGGTAGTCGTACGAGGCATGGCCCCCCAGGTGTGAACCGGGCCACGCGAGGAAGTCCCATGAATAACATACGTATGAAGGCCGTGTTGGCTCTATCGTTAACCTGTGTGGTGGCGCTGGCCGCAGCAGCCGAGGCCCAGCACGTTACGGCAAAAATTTCGACCCGCGAGGCCTACGTGGGGTTGCCGGTGGTGCTACAGGTCCAGATTACCAATGCGGAAAACTACCAGCTGCCGGACATTCCCGAGATTGATGGCTGCCAGGTAACCACTACCGGTACACCCTCGCAAAGTTCACGCATTACGATCATTAACGGCAATCGCACCGAGAGCCGCAGCATAACGGCCCAGTACCTGGTAACGCCACGGCGGGCCGGCACCTTTGAGATCCCATCGCTTGGTGTTGAGGTCGATGGGGAAATCCAAAAAACGGCACCGATCAGGTTTGTGGCCACCAGGAGCGAAACGGGTGACCTGTTGTTTGTGGAGATCGAAGGGGACCAGGACGAAGTCTATGTGGGGGAGCCGCTCGATTTGAAGCTCAAGATATGGATCAAGCCGTTCCAGGACCGGGAAAAAGAGATTGTCGTCGGGGAAGGTAATGGGCAATTAGAGGATCGGGAGAACAGGATTGTCTTCTCCGAGGGAAACATGTGGCAACTCGTGTCGCAAAATTCTTCGTGGGGTAGTTTTGCCGAGACCATTCAGGAGATGGCCGAGAACAACCAGCGGCCTCGTGGTAAAGAAGTGCTGCGGGCCGATAGCCAGGGAAGCGAGCGCAGTTATTTTCTGTACGAAATTTCTGCGACCATCTATCCCAAGCGGGCAGGAAAGATCGATGCCAGTGACGTACAAATTGTTGTCAATTACCCGACCGCACTTGGCAGGTCGCGAGATCCGTTCAGCAGTTTTTTTGGCGGGTCCTCTTTTGGCGCCAGCGGCCTTTTAAAGCAAATGATGGACGATGACCTGTTTGCCTCGCCGTTCGGTCGGCGTTTAACGGTTTCTGAAAGTCGCCCGATCGTGGCCGAAGCCAAAACCGACTCGACCCGGGTGCTCCCGGTCCCGACCGCCGGAAGGCCGGCCGATTACCGCGGAGCCGTGGGGCGGTACCGAATCGTGACCGAGGCCGAGCCGGTAACCGTCGATGCGGGTGACCCAATCACGTTGCGGATTGGGATTGTGGGCGACGGGCCGATGGACCTGGTTGAAGCACCACCCCTGGCTGATATCGAAGCGATCACGAGCGACTTTAAAGTGACCGACCAGTCCCTGGCCGGGTTTGTGCACGATGAAACCAAAATATTTGTGACCACCCTTCGACCCCGGCGAGAAGGGATTTCTGAAATTCCACCCATTCCGCTGAGCTATTTTGATCCTGCTACAGCATCGTTCGAAACGGTCACCAGCAACCCGATTCCCATTACGGTCCACGCAGCCGAAACCCTTTCGATGGACGGCATTGTGACCAACATCAAGGCAGGTTCCGGCACCACAACCGGTGATGCCACCTCCGGCGGTTTGTTGGGGGCAGGGCTCGCGAAAAAAGTGTCGCTACAAAACAGTTTCTTGGGTGACCTGCTCCTTCACGAGTCGCCATCGGCCGGTGGCAACAGTTGGTGGTGGTTGCTCCTTGCACCGCCGGTTCTTTGGGTGGCGCTTGTGCTCGACCGGCTGCGCAGATGGCTGGCAAGTCACCTGGCCGGTATGCGTTCGGCCAGGCGCGTTTGCCTGGCTGCGGTCGAGGCTGCCAGTGATCAGGCCGGCCTGGTCAAGGCGCTGGTGCGATACATCCGCTCGCGGTCCAGAAAATCATGTGAGTCGCCATCGCAGGCAGTCGGCCTGTCGCGCATGGCTGGGCTGAGATCCGAGGCCAACGAGGTGGAACTGTTTTCCGAAAACCTCCAGCGTCCAGGTCCAGCTGACCGGCTCAGCGAAAGTGACCCACTCGCGGGGCAAAAGGCGGCTTGTTGCCGTTTGGTGGACCAGCTGGAAACTTCGTTTGTGGCGATCGCCAGCCGACACCTCCGCAGTTCGTACAAAAAGACCCGTGGCCATGTGCGCAAGTTGCGACGCGCAGGCAGCCAGCTGGCCGGCATGTTTTTGCTGCTTTTGGTCGTACCCGCGATGGTCACCGCCTCGGAGCCTGCCGGCCAGTTGGTATGCCAGGCAGCCGGTGCGCCTGGGCTGAACCGGGCGCAGCAGCAGGTCATTTTTGACGAGGCCAATCAACGTTATCAGCAGGCCGAAACGCTCTCGGCTACCGATCAAGCCGAAGCCAAGTCGCTCTTTTGGAGTTCGGCAAAAAAATACCAGTTGCTAGTCGACGCGGGACTACCCAACAGCCGGCTCTACCAGAACCTGGCGAACGCCTGTTTGCAGAGCGGCCAGTTGGGCCGCGCAATTGCAAATTATCATCACGCCCTGCGGCTCGACCCTGCCAACCAGCAGGCGGCTGCTAATTTGCGCTTTGCCCAGGCAAAGGTCGCCGCAACCGGCCCGTCACCGGCAGCCGATGAACGACCGGGGTCAGCGCTCTCCTGGATGCGGTCGGTCAGCCGGGTTCTCATGGTTTGGCCCGGGTCGGGCGCCATTCGGGCCCTCCTGGTGACCGCATCGGGACTGTTCTGGGGAGTGTTGATTTTCAAACTCCTGGGATGGCAGTTTACGGCCTGGAAATTTGCCCTCGTGCCGGGTGTGTTGGTGGTGGTGTGCGGCCTGTCGTTAATGTTGGCCGGTGCCCCAAGTGACCAGGCAACGGGGATTCTGGTCACCAGCGAGGTGGCCCTGCATGAAGGCGACGGCAGCGAGTTTCCCACGCGGCTCAATCTCACCGGTGCCCAAGGGCAGCAGGTCACGATTCTCACCAGGCGGGGGACCTGGGTTGAAATCCAAACCGCCGCGGGCGCCACCGGCTGGGTTCCGGGCAAGGCCCTCGAGCAGATTTAGCCCGACTCTTCTTGTGGCCCACCGGTACTGTTCAGGTCGGGCACCAAAATCGGCTAGCCGGCACTTTGCGAGCCGGACCAATACAAACCGGGTGAAGCTGGCTGATTCTCAACCAACGGACTTGGGTGTTTGCGCTTGTTGCCGGTATGCTTTATTTCTGGCCAAACAGGTATTCGGCTGGCAGCTTGGTTGCCTGTACGAAACCCTCCATGAACCGGGGTTGCCATTTCTATTCACACACTCCTTCGATTGCCAGATGCAGTGATGATGGTACTTTTTATTTCGACCGACAAAGACCGCACGATTAAAGCGCCTACCAAAGAACAGGTCGATGAGTCTTTGAACGAGTTGCTCAATTTCACCGACGACCGTAACCTCAAAAGCGAAGGAGTTTTGGTGCTCGCGCTCGAGCAGCCAGGTCTCATGAAGCCATTGCGGCCACCCCTCTTGCAGGTGTTGGCATCGGCCTACGGTTGGTTTGTTGAGCACATCGACCAGAATGACGTGCAAAGCCAGACCGTGAGAAACTCAGTTTCGGAGCCGGAGCTCAATCGCGTGTTTGTGGAGTTTTCCGAGACGGTCACCCGTCCCGAGAACCTCTTGTGGCGCGGCGAGTAGCAAACACGTTATTCAGCAGCAGCTGCCGGTCTTCGTCGCCGAAGGGCCACCCCGGCGAGGCCAGCCAACAGCAGCACGGCCGATGACGGTTCAGGAATCAGGCTGGTGAGATTTAGCCGCACGCTTGAGGCGGCCGGGCGAAACGGTTGTGTCGCATCGCCGATTCTGATCTCGGTCCAGATGTCAAAAAAACTCTCAAGCTCACCGGCGCCATCACCCAGGTCGGTAATATCATATTTCCCGAGCGACGCGGCGGTGGGCGACTCGCGAATCGTAATGGTCCCCAGCGTGGGATGTTCTCCTGCGATTGACATTGCGAGCAGTTCAGTGGTCCATTCTCCGGCGACGATATCCTCGCTATCTGCCGTGTTCGGCTGATAGCCCTCCCCGTCGGTGGCGGAAATCCGATGGGTGATGTCCAGGGAGGCGTTCCACTTAAAATTGTCACCATCGACCGCTAATTCCATAAGCACATCGAAAAGGTTCGTCTCGTCGACGCTGTTTCCAGCTGACGGCAGGTCGCTTTGCTGCGGGTTGGGTGCATCGGAACCAACAAGGCTCATGCTGATCAATTCGACCGGCACCTCGGTTCCAGGATAGGTGGTTCCGCTGGTGACTCCGTAATGACCGCGCCTTATGAGAGGCCGGCCGAGGAAGTACCCCGATGCACCCAGTGCTGCCCGTGTGTAATTGTTCGAGTCGAAACTTGGAGCAAGCAGTAGCCCAGCCACCCAGATCGCAACAAACGTGATGTTAAACAGGGCTTTCTTTTTTGCCAGCTTACCGAGGGTCATTGGATCGCTCACGAGAGGTTGTGATAGAGATTACAAATCACGGGCTGCTTTTAGACCGGTTGTGAATTTCTGCCGGAGAAGGTTGGTTTTATTATAATCGATCTTTACTGGGAATTTTTAGGAAGTAACGGGCGGCAACAAGCGATTTGGGAAGCTGCGGTTCGATCGGCACTGCCGGTGCGTACGATTAGCTCCCAACTCCCCAAACTTCCGCTGGCGGCCAGCAGGTCCTGGAGCAGTTCGGCGGTCTATTTGCCGACCGCAACATCTAGACGGCAACCTTGATTACAACTTTGCGGACTTCGCTCGGAGTGCCAGCGGCGATCTGTGGCATGTGTGCATCCTGTGGACCCAGGATGATGAAGGTTCCCGGTACCATCGCCAAAAAATCGCCCTCGCCCTCCAGCAGCAGGTAATCATCTTTCTCCTGGTAGTCCTGGCTGACGGTCAGGTCACCCAGGTTGGCGTAGCCCATACGTTCGTTGCCACGTGCGACGTACTGCACATCGATGTACTGGCGGTGTGCTTCCCACTTCCCCTGGCTGACATCTTTGGTGGTGTAGTGCTGCACCATCGCGTAGATCTCATCGCCCTCGATGTCGTAGCGGCCCGGTTCGGTGCTGGCGAAGTCCGTGTCGCGGAGATACGCAAGCGCAACGGTAACACGTGGCGCCAAGTTGCTGTACAGGGAGGCATTGTCAAGACGGTCGATAATCATGATCGAGGGGGTCCTTTTGGGCTGGGTTGAACTGGGAAGTCTACAATTCACGGTCTTCCGCTACAAGCCACAGGACTTTTGTCAGGGTAGGGTTCTCCCGAGAGTCACCTGGCGGCAGGGGAAGGTCAATGGTTACCCCCCGGGCTTGTACGCTACGGCTTAAGGTTGTGGCGTGTACAATAATTGCCCGGCTCAGCAGTGCGCCCGGTCACCAACAATTGATTTAGCCCAGGGCGGGGAAATAATAGAAAGAGATGGATTGCAAAGCGACAACTGGAGATTTACAAGAAAAGACCCGCCACACCGGACGTGTTCAGCGAATGCAAACCAAAAATATTTTCGGCCTTGCCGCGCTGGTGGCGATTTTTGTTGTTGCGCCGGGTCGCTCCGCCAGTGAGCAGCACCTGGGTGGGCGGTGGTTTCTTGATGAGAAAGACTCTGCCACCTATCCTGTTTGAAGATGGGATTGAACTGGTGGACCTGTTCTCTTATCACGCCGCCGACACGAACGAAGATGGCATCCCGAACCTGTGGCTGGGGCACGACCAGGGTAGCCTGGTTATTCGCTCCCAAGGCTATCCCAACCATGCGACGGCCGTTTTTCCCAACGACAAGAACCCCAACGAAGTGCGCGTACAGAATTTCACGTTCCGCCTGCCGCTGCGGCCGCAGCCGGGCGAAAAGATTACGCAGCTTCCGATGGGTCCGATTGGTGTGGCGCTCAACGGGGTGGTCTTCTTTAACCCGTTTGAACGCGGGGGCATGAACGCGGTCGAGGGATACAGCCAGGAGTGGCTCGACAGTTGTTGCGGCCACCCTGAGATGCGCGGCATTTACCACTACCATAAATTTCCCAGCTGTTTGAAGTCGCCTTTTCCCGACGATAGCAAGCAGCACTCGCCGGTCATCGGCTTTGCCTTTGACGGTTACCCCATCTACGGTCCCTACGAGTCAGCGGGCACCATGGCCAGGGATTTAACCGGCCAGGCGAAACTCGATGTGTGCAACGGCCACACCGATCCCGAGCGGGGCTATCACTACCACGTGACGCCTGGTCAATTTCCGTACATCATTGGCGGCTATCGTGGCCAGGTGGAAGTTTCGAACAATCGGCAACTCGCCCGCGGCGGAAGTGGCCCGATCAAGAACAACGCCCGCGGAACAAGCAACCGCATTGGCCGGGTAATTACCCGCCTGGCGCCGGCGGTGGCCAGGCCATGCGAGACGCTCAAGGTCCAGATGACGCTCAACCCCCAGCGGGCCACGCGGGCACCGGTGCCGCGCGAGGCGCCCAGCTGGTTTCAGGTGGGGTCTTACAAGGGCCAGAACATTGTCCGCCGGGGTGATACGGTAGAGGCGGAAATCACGATCCCCGCCGACGCGCCGGTGGGCGTGCCGCTTGACTCTCACATTGAGTTCAAAACGCCCCGTGGTCACATGGTGGTCTACAAGAAAGACGGGGCCTTTACCATCGAGTGAACGGCGGCCGGGCCAGAGGGTTGCTGTTGCCTGGCAGCTGCATCCAGCAACTGGGAGCCTAGTCTGCTCGCCAGGCTGAGAGGATTTTTTTACCCCCCCCCCCGGTCACCAGGCAGCGTGATCGACCGGGAATTTCTGCGAATGACTGTGAAATGGGCGTGAAATCGGCTACCATCCAGCTAAGGTGGTAGCTATGAATCTTACCCAGCTAAGGTGGCAGCTATGAATCTTACCAGCCGAATCAACCGCCGGGACTGCCTGAAATATGGCGCTGCAGCGACACTTTGTGGTCACGTTTCCGCACTGCCCAGAGCCCAATCTATGACCGAGAGTTCCGCTCTGATTCAGCCGAAGTCGGTGGCTGCGGTGATCACGGTTTACAGCAAAAATCTGCATGCCGACTTACTGATTGGAAAAATCCTGGAGGGGTGGGAGCAGGATGGGGGACCGGGGCCGGCCTTGACGCTCGCCTCGATGTACGTGGACCAGTTTCCCGAAAATGACCTCGCCCGCCCGATGGCGGCCAGGTACAACGTTCCCATCTTCGATACGATCGAAAAAGCGGTAACTGTCGGCGGCGATCGCATCCCGGTCGACGGGGTCATTAGCGTCGGCGAACATGGCAGTTATCCATGGAATGACAAGCAGCAGCATCTTTACCCGCGCCGCCGTTTCTTTGAAGAGATTACCGACACGTTCAACAAATACAACCGCGTGGTGCCGGTGTTCAGCGACAAGCACCTGGGACCAGCCTGGTCGGACGCAGAGTGGATGTACCGGCGGGCCTGCGAGATGAAAATTCCGTTCATGGCCGGCTCGTCGCTGCCTCTCACGTTTCGCCAGCCCGAGATCACCGTGCCGATGGGGTGCGAGATCGAAGCGGCCCTGGCCGTCGGTTACTCAGATCTTGACATTTACGGCATCCACGCACTGGAGGGTTTGCAATCGGTCCTCGAGCGGCGGCGTGGCGGCGAGGTGGGGGTGAAGTGGGTGCAATGTCTCGAAGGCGAGGCGATGTGGAAAGCGGTGGACGAGGGCGTGGTGCGAGCGGACTTGCTGGAGGCGGCGCTGGATGTGGTGCCAAAACAGCAAGGGGCCAAGTTGCGCGACGGCGACCGGGGTGCGTTGTTCTTGTTTGAGTATACCGATGGATTGGTCGGGGCGGTGCTGATGTTGCCACAATTTTCCCTGGGAACTTCCGTGGCACTGAAACTCAACGGCGAAGATCGACCGTTGGCCACCTATTTTGAAGAACGGCCAGAGCCCCATTGTCCGCACCTGGCTTACCTGTTGAAGGCGGTTGAAAAAATGATGCACACGGGCCATCCCACCTATCCGGTCGAACGGACCCTGCTGACCAGCGGAATTTTGGATCGGGCTCTCACCTCGCGCCTCGAAGACCAGCGGAAGTTAATCACTCCGGAACTGGCCATTCGGTACCAGCCGGTCGACTATCCCCATGCGCCCCAGCCCGAACTGGGCTCGAACCCCGCTTAGAATTTTACAGCGTAGAACTTCCCAGCGTAGAACTCGATCGATGATCTAAATCGAGTTAAAATTTTCGTAGCGTGACCATAGCGCTGGTTCGCATAATTTTGTCCGATCCTTGTTTGCTGGAGTGCGACCCGTATGAACGTGACCACAGCTGCGCAAACCTGCCTGGTCTTCTCTGGCTGGAGGGGAAAGCTTTGTGTTGCTGGGTTGTTCATCGGAGCAATGGCTTTGTCCGCTTACGGCAGTGATGATTTGGAGGGTCCCCACCGAGGCGATTCGCCAAGAGTCATGAAATCAGCAGCAGAGTTTGATTTGAGTTTTCCGGCTGAGTGGGAAGAGCATGACGCGGTCTGGCTCGCCTGGCCTTCGTACGTCAACGAAACCACGCTGCCGGCCGGGCCGGTTTACCTGGAGATCGTCAAGAAGCTCAGTGAAGTGGTAAAGGTCAAGATACTTACCAACGGCAAGCCGATGCGGGAGGAGATTACGGGGGCCCTCAAACAGCGGTAGGTTCCCCTCGACAAGGTCGAGTTGATCAGCGGGATTGACTACACCGAGGCCTGGGTCAGGGATTTTGGCCCCATTTTCCTGCGCAACAGCGGTGGGACCGAACTGGGGATGGCAATCTTTACCCAGAACACGTGGGGATTTCAATCGCGTTAGGCACCGGAGTCGAAAATGCTTTCGGCCGTCTCCGGGACCATTGCCGAACGGTTGGGCCTGCCTTGCGTGAAAACGAGCATTGTCAGCGAGGGGGGAAACCGCTCGTTCAACGGTGCGGGGGTCATGATTGGTGGCGAAGCGGTTGAGCGGCAGCGCAATCCGGACCTGTCGCTGGAGGAAATCGAGGCCGAGTTGAAGCGCGTTTTGGGGGTCGAGAAGGTGCTCTGGGTGAACGAGGGCCCCGTCAATGACCAGTTGCCATTTCGGGGGCGCGTTCCGGGTTCCGATGGCAAAACCGGTGCGTTTACGTTCGGCACGGGCGGTCATGTTGATGAATTCGTGACGTTCGTCGATGAACACACCATTTTGCTTGCCGAGGTGACCGAGGAAGTTGCCCGGCAGAATCGAGTCAGTCGCATCAACTGCCAACGGTTTGAGGATGCGTACCAAAGGTTGAGCATGGCCACCGACGTGGCCGGCAAGCCGTTTACGATCATCCGCATCCCCGAAGCGCCGCTCCTGTACCAGGTTTTTCGGCCGGGTGACTATGTTTACGAAGCCTTGAAGGACCTTCATTACGAGGATGGGACTGTTTTTCCGGCGGGCGAGCCGATCGAGGTGATGGTGGCGAGCAGCTACAACAATTTTTTGATTACCAACGGTTTGATTCTGGCCCAGAGTTACTCTCAGGAAGGGATGGTGGAGTCAATTCGCGCGCAGGACGAGCAGGCGATGAGTATCCTTGCCAAAGCGTACCCGGCGCATCGAATCGTGCCGATCAAGACTCTGCCGGTGAACAGCCGGGGTGGTGGGATTCACTGCATCACTCAGCAGGAGCCACGTCTGAATTCAAAAAACTAGTCCGGCCATCGATTCCGGATTTTTTTGTTCGTAGCCGAGTTGTTCGCCCCATGACTCCTGGCTGAAGCTGGCTGGATGGCCATTCACCGGGAGACTCGATAGACTAAAATCCCGTGCAGAGGTTTAATCCGCAGGCAGCCCTCCATTTGTGCCCACTCCTGCGACGCTCGAAGAAGGTTGGGTGATGCGGTTCGATGCGCCCCAACCAGGTCCGGCGGGCGGGTCTCGCTACGCTGCCGCGTGGAGTGAAATTCGATGAAGTGGGTCGCGCCGCACAGATATCGCGCAAACTGCGAAGTTTGCCAACGAACCAGGGAGAATTAATGCCCAACAAGTATCGCTGGAGTTGCGTGAGCTCGGAGGTGGAATGGTCGCCCCGCGACGGGGCGCAGCTTGTCTCCTTCCAGGACAGGCTCTTTCTTCTGGGGGGCTGGAACCAATACGCGGGTGAGCAGACCGATCTCGCCGGCACCGGTGCCGGCTCTTTCGAGTCGGAGGTCTGCTCGGAGGTGTGGTGCTCTGATGATGACGGCGGCAGCTGGGCTCTGGCGACCACCGCCCCGTGGAGCGGCAGGCACATGCACGGAGCCGTCGTGCACGACGACCACATCTGGATCATCGGGGCTGAGAACGAGACGCCGGACGATGTGTGGAAGTCGAGCGATGGCGCGAATTGGGAGCGCGTCGCGGCGACCGTACCCTGGCAGGATCGCGGCAACCAGCTGGTAGCCGTCTTCGACGGCGCGATCTGGGTGATGGGCGGTCAGGCCGGTGCCGCCGGCCAGACCAATTTCGTAGCCGACCTGAAGGCGGGCAAGCCTTTTCCGCCGGCACCGCCAGCGCTGAGTGACGTCTGGCGCACCGAGGATGGTGTGCAGTGGGAACTGGTCACTGACAAAGCGCCCTGGGCCCCCAGGGGTATGATCACCGGCGCCAATGGCGGCGTGGCCGTATTTGAGGGTCGCATGTGGATCCTCGGCGGCGGCTATGTCGGATCGGGGGGGACCACGCTCAGTTCGCTACGCTACGACCTCGCGCAGCAGCCAAGACTCAAGACGCGGCTCTACCACAACGATGTGTGGTCGTCGGCAGACGGTCGCGAATGGGTTTGTCATTTGGCCGAGGGCGAGGCGCCCTGGCCGGCGCGCTCGTATCACGACACCGCGGTGTGGGACGGGAAGCTCTGGGTGTTGGGCGGGCACCGGGGAATTGCCGACCATCGGGAGGAAGTTGCGACCGACGGCAATCGTAACGACGTGTGGTATTCTGCAGATGGAAAAACTTGGGACCAGCTGCCAAACACACCCTGGAGCCTGCGTCATGCGTGTGGTGTGCATGTCCACCGCGACGCTCTGTTTCTTGTGGCCGGAAGTGCGCATACCATCTCGGCCGAGCAGGTTGAGCTGAGCAAGCAGGATTTTACGCACCGCGTGGAGTCTGCGTGGCGGCCGGGGGATGTGTGGCGCCTGGACCGCACTGCGGCTGCCGGCCCGCTGTGATGATAGCGCATTCGATGCGCATTGTACGTTGGCCCCTCAGAAAAAATAGTCCGCCCAGGCCCACAGCGGCCAACAGTAGCGAAGCGGGCTCAGGCACGGGAAGGCCAGTTGGCGTCGGCACGAAGTCGATGCCTTCAAGGTCTTTGAATTCCACTCCACCAAGGTCCGTGAAGCCGTCGGATGTGGTGTTCAGTTGGAACAGGCTGTTGGACTCATTACTGAAACCGATCAGCCTGTCATTTTGAAAGTCCCAGCCGAGCGATTCGATTCTGTGATCGTCGCCGGTATTGTTGACGACCTGTATGGATTGCAGCGTGGGAGTAGCGCCGGAACGGTCGAGGACCGCCAGGTGCAAGATGTCCTCCTCATTGCTCTCGCCCCCATCGTCGTTGATCAGGAACAAGTTGCCCTGGTCGTCGAACTGAATGTCTTCGATATCGTTGGTACCATCCATCGAGGTCGCGATTTCTGTGGCTGCTGCCGTCACCGGGTCGATCACTACCAGGTCATCGCGTCCGCCATTCTCGACCACGCCAAAAAGAATGCCACTAATGGGGTCAAAGTCAATTCCGTTGATCGGGTCATCGTCGTTGCCCGATATGGCACCAATCAACTCGACGGCATTGTAGAGGCCCGATGCTGCGCCGTCGTCTTTGCGGACCGCCTCGGTACCATCGGCATTGAAGATTCGAAGCGAGTACAGGTGAGAATCTGAGAAGGTGCCACCGCCGTCGAACGCCACTGTGCTGCTGCCAACCATGAAGGCAGCCCCCTGGTCATTCAAGGTGAACGATTCGATGTCAGTGAACACGTTGGACTCGTCAGTATCGGTGTCCGGGAAAGGGCGAATGGTTCCGCCGTCGTTGATGGACAACCGGCCGTAGTCGGTGACGAGAGGTGTCGAGTTGTAGTTCTCAACCTTGACGAGATGGCCGGTGTCTTCGTCCGTGCCCCACATCACCGGTACGGCCAGGGCGGTTCCTGCCACGGGCAAGAGAAGGAAGCCTAAAAACAAGCCGCACACCACTGCAGCTGCGTGCAAAAACCATGTACTACTTTCGAAATCATTAGCGGACCTCGCTGATTTTTGTGTCGTATAAGTTTGTTGAAGGACTTATCCTTTCCTTTCTCTCTGGCAGCAAGGCCTGTGTCAAATCGAACGGGGCTCTTCCTTAGCCGCAACGTAACCGTGACGTAACTTGTTTGGCCACAACAGGAAAATGCTGGTGGCCGTTTTTTTGTTATCAACCTTACCGGTACTGTCGGTAGGTTAATGTGGCTCAAAAATCCCAAAGAGTGGGTGAAGACAACCCACACAACTGTTGGTAATTTTGACCTATATAAATTGTCGGTTTTGGCAACCAGTTCGATGCGAACCGGCCGCAACAAGCAAAAACCGGGCGGGTCGGCATTGCCTGGCTTAGAGCGTTTGCCGTCGACTTTGGTGCAAGCGAAGTCCAGGACCGCTGCCTGGTGTGGCAGGTGAAGGCCACATGCCACAAGGTGAATATCATTACGGCGGGGAAGTTATAAGGTCGGTACCGGCGGTAGTGACCGCGCTGGTGTACTCGCGAGAATTCGAAGAGTAGCCGCTGGGGACGCGGTGAGTGGCTCGCCTCTCGACTGGCCACCCGGTCACAAAGTACAATTGAGTATTGCACGGGACTTGGGTCCGGCTCGATGCTTTTCGAACTTACTGATCTGTAATCTCTTTTCATTGGCCGCTCTCGGAGATTCACCCAGATGACACTCGAACAGGAATTTCACAACCATCACTTTTCCAACGGCTACGAGTTGGTCGACGGGGTGGCAATGCACGCCGAAAACGGCGATCAATTTCAGATTCCGCACGATGTGCTGAAGAAACACGTCGGGATTGGTTATTTTGTGGAAATCCGAATCGACTCGCCCAGGTTCTCGGTGCACGAAGATACTGCTGAAAAGTGCTACTGCGCTACTTGCAATGGCGAAGCGACAAAGCCGATCCTAAGCCACAACCAGCCTGCTTCTTTGTTGCCGATTCCAAAGCAAAATGTTCCATCGCGCGGTTGGGGCGAGGATTTCTGGGCACAGGTCACCGGGCGAGAGGGCCCTTTTTTAAAAGCGGTCGTGGACAATCCACTCTACGAATCTCGGCTGCACGAACTAAACCAGGGCGACGCTGTCTGTTTTCACGAAGATCACATCCTGGCCATCCACGACAGTCATCGGGAAGAGATGGTGCTGAGCATGGACGCAGGCGAAATAAAAACGCTGGCCCAATGGTTTGAGTCACAGCGGCCGTGAAGAAATGAGTAAGCACCCATGGGCCACCGGCCGGCCGGGAGACTGTAGGGGACGGGGGTTGCGGATTAGGTCGCCAAAACATGCAGGGCTGGTCGTTTAGGTTTTTTAATCCCGCTCCCCACTCTCTAGAAAATGGCTGCAAAAGTCGTGGGTGATTAATGAATTGGCCCTGCCGTTGTCGAGGGATGGACAACGTCATCAGTTAGGGATTTTGTATAAGTGTTTCATGACCCCATCCGGAGCATTGCACAGTTGTTTACGCCTCTCAAGAAAACTAGTGCCGTTGGTCAACTGTTCGATCACTTGGTCATCGGCACGAGGTCTTGCTTTGTTGGGCTTCCCCCGATCTATGATCCAGGGCCTATGAGAAAATCTAGGTCTAGGGATCCGCTGGCTTGCCGTAGCGGAGAAGATTGCTGAGGCGTAGCCGAAG
>CAUZEA010000129.1:0-14507 GCA_963578605.1 Planctomycetota bacterium | reverse complement strand
ACCGGGTTATCCAGCTCCAGCCAGAGCCGCACTTGCCGGAGTTGGGCCAGCTGTTTTTCCGGAACGATATACCCGATGCGCTGCAAATGATTGGCCAGCGCCTTAATCGCCTCATCGGCGAATTCGGTGCGATCGTCCTGCAGCAGATCCGGATCGATGGCAACGGTCCAGCCTTCGATGTCCCGCTGGACCGGGTCATAGAACCGGGGTGTGTCGTCCGAGTCACCATCGGCAGCAGGTAGTGGGCTTGCGGTAAATAACAGGATTGCCGTCAGCGAAAGCACCACGAGGCCCGTTGTGGCGGTTGGGTTGGGATACTTATATATATAGGCGCCAAAATCGACGTGGTTGTCCCCGGGAGCCGCCCCGGGGCGTTTGGCAGTAGACCTGGTGTTCATTGCCCAGTTTTTCCTTAAAACAAGTGGTTTCTCGCCTGGTTATTTTGCCGGGGTGGCTGGGACTGCGTGACGAGCTGTGCGGCAAGGGCCGCCCGGCTTGGGGGTGGCAGGTCGTTCAGTGTAACCGATTTCTGCCAGCGACTAATCTCTGCTGGGGACCAATCGCCAACTTGCCGGGTCGCTGGCCGGAATCCTGTTTGCCGTGTCACGTGCTCTCTGCCGCGGGGACGCGTTCGCAACGACCGGTACGATTGTCCGAACAAGGAGCACGCAACCCATGGAGCATGATCTTGCCTGGTACTGCCGTCTATTCGAATAGCTGCCGGGTACGTTTTTGTGAAGGACCGCCAGGGGCAGTTTGCGGGGTGCCGTGGGCAGTTCGCTGA
Organism: Planctomycetota bacterium; assembly: GCA_963578605.1. Lineage (GTDB taxonomy): Bacteria > Planctomycetota > Planctomycetia > Pirellulales > Lacipirellulaceae > JAKVCB01. The sequence goes on along the minus strand of CAUZEA010000129.1, from coordinate 13,723 downwards.
GTTTACCGGCAAGGCGGTCGACTCGCTGCTGGGCAAGCCAGACCGTGACATGCCCCGGGTGGTCGAGGCGGATCATTTCATGAATGACGATCGACGGGTTTTAAAGTGTGGCAAAAGCCTGCCTGCCCCAGCCAAACTGCGGTTGCCTGAGGCCGGGATTCAACATACTCTTTGCCTCCCGGCAGGGGTGGCTCTTTGCATCCCGGCAGGGGTGGCCAGTGTTTGAAGTTCGGCGGAGATGCTCCCCGTGGCCATGGCTGAAAAATTAACGGTCTTGATTCCCTGCAAGGATGAGCGGAAGAACATCTTTGCGTGCATCGAGGCTGTGCGCTCGCTGGCCGACGAAATCCTGGTGGCCGACTCCGGTTCGACCGACGGCACGCTGAAAGTTATTTATCAGCTGGGTGGCTGCCGCATCATCGAGCGCGAGTATTTCTACTCGGCCGATTTCAAGAACTGGGCAATCCCGCAGGCCAGGCATCCCTGGGTGCTGGTCGTTGATGCTGACGAACGCGTGACCGACAAGCTGGCCAGTTCGATCCGCCGTGTGCTTGAGGGCCCCTCGCCACAGTACGACGCCTACTGGGCATCGTTTGAGTGTTTCTTTTTGGGACATCGGCTGAAACACTCGAGCTGGAACACCAAGGCGATGCGCTTGTTTCGCCGCGACGTGTGCCGGTATGCCGACCGGTTGGTCCATGCCGATATTGAAATTGATCGCACCCGGGTGGGTCGCCTGGAAGGAAAGTTTTTGCATTACAGCATTTGGAGCTATGAACAATTCCTTACAAAATACGATCGGTACACGACCTGGGGAGCCAAAACGCTTCAGCGACAGGGCAAGCGGGCTACGTTTGGAAGTTTGTTCTTTCGCCCCATGTTGCGGTTTGTGTCGCTTTTTTTTCTGCGGGGCGGCTTCCTCGATGGTCTGCCTGGGCTGCAGGCTTGCATGCTTACAGCTTACTACAACACATTTCTCAAGCAGGGCAAACTGTGGGAACTGACCAGCGTTACCCTGGAAGAGGATTGGTCCAACCCGACCGCAACAGAAGAGGAGTTCAACCTGGCCGATACGCCGGGCGAGCGTAGCAGCCAGCACCGCGCGGCATAACCCGAGGCACCGCTGGTGCGAAGTTGGTTTGCCTTGGAGACTTGAAAAACACCCTGTTGCCAAATGCCGGAGGTGCCAACTAACACCCGTGATTCGAGGCGCAAGTTCATGCGAGTTCTGGTCGTAGGCAAGCATTTTCCGGCGGCACGAGGGACCCGGGCGCTGCAAATGTTCAAAGTGACCGGTGCGCTGCACGACCTTGGCGTTCAGGTTCACGCGATCACGACCACTAACCCGGTTCCCGAAGAAGAAGGTGCCACAGAACCGCCTGTCCCCTGTTTTTCAATTGAGTCGATTGGCAGCGGGCCGTACCGCTCTGGCCAGCTGCAGGACGTCGTGAAAGAATTGTGGAACAAGGCAGCCTTTGTCCATAGAGCCACCAGGCTGGTGAGCACCGCCATCGATATCCACCGCCCGGATATTGTGTTAACGGCGGCTGTGCCGGTTGTGTTTCACCAGGTGGGCCTGAAGATCAAGCAGCGGTTTCCAGAGATTCGGTGGGCCGCTTTTTACAGTGACCCCAGGCCGCTGCAAATCCTGCCCAAACCTTTTGGCCAGCAGTCGGTGAGGAACAGTCGCAAACTTGCGCTGCATCGCCGCATTTTTCAGCAGGCCGACGCCGTGCTGGCCCCGAACACCTACATGCTCGAGTTGATGGAGCAGGCAACAGGTGTCTCCCTGGGCGACCGGCGATACGTGGTGCCCCACTGCGGTAGAAGGGCAAATTCGGCAGCCGGCTGCCACGACCTCCGCGGGTACCTGGTACATGTAGGTTCGCTGTGGCAGTACCAGGTGACTGCTGACCTGCTGGTAGCCATTCGGAACGTGGCCCGCAAACATCCCGACCGTTTCAAGGGACTCGTGTGCGTGGGGCGGGTGGCGCCCGAGATTCTTGCGCTGGTCCACGCGCTCGATATGGAGGACCTGGTGCGACCGCTGGGCATGGTATCGCCGGCGGAGGCCGAGGCCATGGTTGCCGCAGCACCGGTAAACCTGCTGGCCGATACACCCCTGGAGGTGGGCTACTTCCTGCACAGCAAGTTTGCCGACTATGCCGTTAACGGGCGGCCCATTCTGGTGGTTGGGCCACCGAAAAATCCGATGCGTGACTACCTCAAGCAACTCGGTGGCGGCATGGCAGTGGTGCACCACCGGTTTCGAATCGAGTCGGCCCTCGAGGCGTGCTTTGTGGGGCAGGCTGCCGGAGAGTCGTCGGGCACGACCGCTGCGGTCGCGGCTTCGGCGCGACTGGCCGAGCCGTTTCTTCCCGAAAATGTGGCGCGGCGGTACGTCGAGATATTTAGCCGGCTTGGCAGCGGCCACCGGCCACTCTCCCGGGCTGCATGACGGCAGGCTGTGTGCGACGGCGCCTCAAGCCGCCAACCTTTTCCGCGGCATCGAGTTGACAAGCTTGGTTGCTACGACCGGGAACAGCTCCAGAGCTAAGTGTAACCTGCCTCTGCCTGGGACCCGTCCGCAACGACCGGTACGATGGTTCAAACAAGGGGCACGCAACAATACAGCACGACCTTGCCTGGTACCGCCGTGTATCGGAGCAGATGTTGGGGTACTGGCAAGAATTCAAATCGAATCAGAATCGAAAACCTGCCCGTCGCCGATTGCCGAAAGAAGTCTTAACGTCGTGTCGTCGATGCCTTTATCAATCGCTTTCACGTGGCCATCCAGGTACACGAACTGGGCAACCGAACTGTGCTCGCTGCCAAATTTCGAAATGGTCATTTCTCCAGTTTCGGCAATGCCCCCGCTGGTACCAGCCAGAATTGACCAGTCGTTGTCGCCCGCGAAAAATGCGGTATCGCCCTGGTCATGGTGTAATGAACCGTTGGAGATAATTCCCGGTGGGGGTGGAATATGTTTTTCGCCTACCACCAGGGTCTTGGAGTGACCGTCGGTCACCATTTTTTCGCGCACTACCGACCTGGTAAAAAGAGGCCCGGCGATTTCACGGTCGACCTGGCGGAGTGGTTTTCCGTCGTTGGTGCCACCATAGGTGACGTTGTGCCCGGCGTTTCCGGCATAGTCTCCCCCGGCGGCGGCATGGGTGACGATGGGGGCTGCGGCATTATTGTCGAAATCGCGATCTGCGGCCGGGTCACGTCGACTTGGACAATAGAAAGTGGGAACGGGTGTGCGCATCGTGGCGATATTTTCGGGGGCATCGACCCGTTTTGTCCTGTCCCAACTGGTAAAAAGTTGCTCCTCTTCCATGTAGGGCAGCAGTTGCAATGCCCACGACACAGACCACTGGTTCGTTCCTGTACGGCCCATGGGATAGCACTTGCGAATGTCCTGATGCGATTGCATCGCCAGCCCAATTTGCTTGAGGTGATTCCCGCACTCGGTTCGTCGGGCCGCTTCGCGCGCTGCCTGTACGGCCGGCAGTAGCAAGGCTATTAAAATTCCAATGATCGTGATTACAACCAACAGTTCAACCAAGGTGAATCCGTTGTTGTGCTTCATGAGAAAGCTCCTCGAGATGTTCACTGCGTGTTACCGGCCACCTTTCACATGGATCGGCCAGGAACTGTTTTTAAACTGAAGGTAATTTAACTCTGCCTGGACCCTGTTTGCAACTGCAACCGGCCTGTTGCTGGCGGTGGTTCTGCTGGCCTGCGCGAGGCTGCCAGTCGCAAAGCCGTGGGGCTGCCCGAACCCGCGGTGCCGACCGACAAAGTCGGCTACGGCGACATCATTTTTTCTTATTGGCGTCGGCTGGAAAAAGTGGGGTTAGCTTGAGCTGGAACTCATTCCGGTCACTGGTGAGCCACCTATCCAAAGTTGGCGAGTAAGTTCGAACCTGCACCGTCGTGCCATCATCCATAAATTCAAGAAGTCGCAGGTAGCCATTACCACCGTTGGGTTGTTGTTGACTGTTGAACGCCATCTCATGGATGACGTTGCCGTTTTTACCCAGGCTCGATTGTCTGGCAGTTGTTAAGGGTCCGTGGGGGTCGGTGTCATCGCCATCGGGATGGTGCCCGTTGAGGACTATTTCGACGTTTTTTTGTTGGCTGGTGAGGATTTTCCACAGATCATTGCCAAATGCGTGACGGTTGGTAGTGGGTTCACCATCGACTGCCGGCCCCTCCTGGACATTGGCATGGACCAAGACGATTGCCGTGTGATCGGGAAACTGTTCGCAGATGCCGCCAGCCCAGACCAGGACCTCAGGTTGCGGCACATACTCCAGGCTGAAAACTAAAATCTTTCTACCGTCGGGGGCCGTAAACCGGCTGTAGGTGTTTGCCAGGTCGCCTGCGATTTTCTCGGTCGTTATGGAGTTAAGCGGGTTGTCCGCAAGGGCAAAGTAGTCGTTAAGAAGATTCTGGTCCCGATTGAGAGGTGGGATGGGATAGATGTCATGATTACCAATGACCATGGTGTACGGCACGTGCCCATCGAGGGTACGCATGGCTTTCTTTGCAATCGCCCATTCGTCGGGTGTGTTATGGTCGGTGATGTCGCCCTCATGCAGTACGATCTGGATGGCCAGCGCATCTTTATTGTCGACGATCCACTGAGTCTGCGCCTCAAAAACAGGCACATTCGCAGGGGCATTCACATAATTCTGCGTATCTGGAAGTACCACGATTGTCCATGAGGCGCACGCGGGTGTCGCAAAACTCATGAAGCAAGTCACCAGGTAGGCATAACGTCTCATCGAAAATATTTCCTGCTGAAGAACTCGATCGCTAAATCGAGAAAACCACCATTTGGATGTCCCCCAGGCCGTTCCAGGCTCCAAGCATTGCTCATTGCAACAGTAAGCGTCCCCTGCGTGTTTAGAGCATGGGCAAGTTAAACCAACTTTGCGCGCTCCATGGCTGTTCTGATCACTTTTCGATCCTCGTCCGAAGCGGGCCGGTTTGGCAGGCGTGGCGGTCCGCCTTCGTAACCCAGAATATCGAGTGCCGCCTTAATTCCTGTGGGTCCGCGCGAAAGTATCTGGTAGTCGGCCTCGATACACCGCGACTGAATTTCTTGGGCGGTAGCAAGATCACCACGCATCACGCTCGAGATTATCCCGTGGCACTCGTCAGGTGCAATGTTTCCGAACATCAAACAGGCTCCGTTGCAGCCGATAACGCTCAGTGTAAGTAGCAGTGAACCGTTACAAACCCAAAATGGTTTGTTGGTCGTTACAAACTGTCTTACACGTGTTTCAAACCGAACGTTGCCCGACGCCACGTAGCCAAAGACATTGTCAATATCGACCAGCTCGCCAATCACTTCGGGCTCGGCTCCGATCGGTGCGTCACCAGCGGCGAACGTGCCTGGTGCCATCTGGTGGATTATTAACACGGGCACCGGAACTCGTGGCACGATTTGAGCAAAGTAACCAGAAATGTCGGCGGTTAGTCTCGGAATGCGCATGCGGATCATTTCCGCACCGGCATCAACCAGTGATTCAGCTGTTCGAATTGAATCGGTGACCGAGGAACTGTCGACGCCTCCAATGATGAACTTCTCTCCGCACCGTGCATTGTTTACGGTTCGAACGATGTCGAGTCGTTCAGACTCGGACAAAAACAGTTCTTCGCCGTTTTCTGAGTTCAATACGAATCCAGAAAGCGTTGTCTTCAGCCACTTTTGGACGTTTCGTTCGATGGCCGCGTGGTCGACACAGTCATCGACATTAAACGGGGTAGGACTGGGAGCGACAACAATCGGATTATTTTCAGGAATTGGCACGAAATACGTCTCGGATATGAGGTTCGTCAACCCATGGAAATGGTCGATTCAAACTGCCTGTTGAGCAGTTTTTGGGTTTGACGCTTTACCGTGGTGCACGGCCCGTTCGGTTACCAGGCAGTGGAAGTGAACACCGATTGTAGTGTAACGGATTTGTGGCTGGGACCAATCCCGCAGTGCGGCATCGGGGACAACTCTTGACCGGTGACGGGTGTTTACCCGGTTGCCTTGCCTGACTGCGGAGAGTGGCCGGGGAAGATCACCGCTGATTTCCCCACCCCGGGTATGGTCCCCAAAGGTGGCCAGGCAGGGTAGAATTACGGCTGAATTATTGGATCCAACTTTTGAGTCCCCTGTATCGCGACAGGAACCGATCGATGAGCGAACGGATTGTGATGCAAAGAGCAAAAATTCCTGGAACTGCGTAAGGTGGTGAGCACACAGAATCAATTCAATCGAAGTGTTTAGAACACAAACGAACCGGGCTTTGAGCCGCATGGATGCGCATTTAAATCGGGTAACAGATACAGCAAATCGGGTAACAGATACAGCCAGGCCATAGAGGTAGAGTACATGACGCTTATAAAACAAGCTGATTTAATTGAGTCGATTGCCGATGCGTTGCAATATATTTCTTATTATCACCCTAAAGATTTTATTGATGCGGTGAATGAGGCCTATGAGCGCGAGTTGAACCCGGCTGCCAAGGATGCGCTCGCGCAGATTCTCATTAATTCTCGCATGTGTGCCACCGGTCGTCGGCCAATCTGTCAGGATACAGGTATCGTCACCGTGTTTTTGAAAATTGGAATGGACATCCAATGGGATGCCGAAATGTCAGTGGATGACATGGTCAATGAAGGCGTGCGCCAGGCTTACAAGCATCCCGACAACAAGCTGCGCGCTTCAATCCTGGCCGATCCCGATGGAGCGCGGAAAAATACCGGCGACAATACCCCTGCAATGATCAGTTATGAACTGGTTCCAGGGAATACGCTGGAAGTCTATGTCGTGGCCAAAGGGGGAGGCTCTGAAGCTAAAAGCAAGTTTGCCATGCTTAATCCATCCGACTCGGTGGTTGACTGGGTGCTGGAGCAAGTGCCTAAAATGGGTGCCGGCTGGTGCCCGCCGGGGATGCTAGGTATCGGTATTGGCGGTACTGCTGACAAAGCGATGGCGCTGGCGAAAAAAGCTTTGCTGCAACCGATCGACATTCAGAAATTGCGGGCCAGGGGCGCAGAAACCCGGGCCGAAGAGCTGCGCCTCGAGTTGCATGAGAAAATTAACCGATTAGGTATTGGTGCGCAGGGTCTCGGCGGGTTGACAACCGTGCTGGATGTTAAAGTCCTGGACTGTCCCACGCATGCGGCCAACAAGCCAGTCGGGATTATTCCGAATTGTGCCGCCACGCGTTGGACGAAATTTAAACTCGATGGCAGCGGCCCGGCAAAACTTGATCCACCCAGGCTTGAGGATTGGCCAGAAGTTGCCCGTGATGCTGGTGCTAATGTCAAGCGGGTCAACTTGCAAGAAATTACCAGGGAAGATATCAAGTCCTGGAAGCCGGGCGATGCCTTATTGCTTAATGGCAAGATGCTCACCGGCCGCGACGCCGCACATAAAAAAATCGTTGACCTGTTAGATAAAGGTGAAGAGCTCCCGGTCGATCTTGCTGGTCGTTTTATCTACTATGTAGGTCCTGTCGACCCGGTGCGCGAAGAAGTTATGGGCCCTGCTGGTCCGACAACGGCGACTCGGATGGACAAATTTACGCGTCAAGTTTTGGCGCAAACGGGTCTTATGGGAATGATTGGTAAAGCTGAGCGTGGCCCTGTGGCCATTGAGGCCATTAAAGAGTATGAGTCAAGCTATTTGATTGCGGTTGGTGGCGCGGCCTACCTGGTTTCGCAAGCCATTAAAAATGCTGAAGTTGTCGGCTTTCCTGAATTGGGCATGGAAGCTATTTATGAGTTTGATGTTGTTGATATGCCAGTGACAGTCGCGGTTGATAGCACGGGTGAATCCGTGCACCAAATAGGGCCGAAATTCTGGCAGCACAAAATAGAAACAGAACAGCTTGCAATTATCTAAGTTTTACAGCGATTCGGGATGCGGTAGCGATAAAGCAGAGATCGCCAGGCCTGCACCTCGACGATAGCAACAATGCCAGTTGCAACGATGCCAGTTGCAACGGGCCGATCGCCGCGGGCGATTTTTCTCCCTGGGCCTGGTCCCCAAGGCTGGCCTGTCACGGTAGAATTGGCGGCTGAAAAGTTTTTAACCCAATTTCTGAGCCCCTTTAGCGCTAAAGGAATCGATCGATGAGTGAACGAATTGTGATGCGAACAGGCGAAGCACTGGTTGCGGGTGGTCCTGCCTTTACTGCCGCTGAACCGGAAGTGGTGATCGGCGAACTCGATGGACCGGTCGGTACGGCCATTGCAACCCTGACCGGTGACCAGGCTGCCGGGCACTCAAAAGTCTTTGCGATTCTGAACACTGACGTGCAAGTGCGACCCGTGACGCTGATGGTCAGCAAGGTCACGGTCAAGAGTACCGCCTACACCAACATCCTGATGGGTACCGTGCAGGCTGCAATCGCCAACGGTGTGCTCGACGCGGTGCGGGCCGGCGACATTCCCAAAGAAAAGGCCAACGACCTGGGCATTGTGTGCTCGGTGTGGCTCAACCCGGGCGTGGCGACCGATGAAAACCTCGATCACAAGGCGCTGTTTGAAATTCATCGCAAAGCCACGGCGCTGGCTATTCACAAGGCGATGAACAACGAGCCCACGATCGACTGGTTGCTCGAGCACCAGGAAGAGATTGTGCACAAGTACTATCAAAAAGGGCTGGAGGGCACCCTTTAATAAGAAAAAATCGGCTGGCCAGGCGGTGAGCTTTCTCCAGCAGCACCACGTGCAAATGCCAAACAATGTGGCTTAAAAACTAAAGGCCATCCTGGGGACAGGTCAGTCACTGGCAGGCGGCCACCCTGACACGCGAACATTTTTATCGAAATTTCACTTCGTCCAGGTCCACCGGTCATCACGAAAGTCAACCAATGGCCCAGCTTACACTGACAGGTGACGAAGCCTTTGCCTACGGGGCGATCGTCTCCGGGGTCAAATTAGTGACTGGTTACCCCGGTTCACCCAGCTCCGGTACCCTGCAAAGTCTGGTGGCGCTGACGGACGAAAAAGAGGTGCATATCGAGTGGTCGAGCAACGAAAAGGTAGCTGCCGAGATGGGTATTGGTGCATCGCTTGCGGGAGGTCGAGCGCTGGTTTGCACCAAGAGCGTGGGTATGAACGTGATGCTCGACCCGCTCATGGTGCTCAACCTTACGGGAGTTCACGCGGGGTTGGTGATCCTGCTGGGCGACGACCCGGGCGCTTACGGTTCGCAGAATGAACAGGACACACGGTCGCTCGCACCGCTTTTGGAAATGCCCATGCTCGAGCCGGCGACCCCGGCTGCCGCCTATGCCATGACGATCGAGGCATTCGAAGTGTCGGAGCGTTTGCGTTCGCCGGTCATCCTGCGCGAGACGCGCAGCTTTTCGCAGTCGGTGAGTCACAATGTCGAGGTCCCCGACAATCCGCCTCCTGCGCCACGGCTGGAGATGATTCGCGAGCCGTGGCGATACAATCCCGTTCCGCGCACGGCCATTGGCATGCATCGTGAACTTCATGCTCGACTGGCCGCGCTGGAAGAGTGGGCAAACGCCTCGCCCTTTGACCAAATAACAGGTGATGGGGTGTTGGGTGTGATCGGGTGTGGCCTGGCTTATCGAAAACTTCTCGACGTCCTCGGCGACACAGCACGCCAGGATTTACGTCTGCTGCAATTGTCACATCTGTTTCCACTTGCCCGGAAAACTGTTCTCGCGTTTTTGGACGGGTTGAGTGATGTGTTGGTTCTGGAAGAAAACGAGCCGTTTGTCGAGCGACAAATCAAGGCGGTTGCTCACGATGGTGGTCTGCAGGCCAGGATCTTCGGCAAAGAGTCGGGGCACGTGCCCCGGGAAGGAGAACTGTACCGCTGGCAAATCGAGCGGGCACTGCTCGATTTTTCGCCCGGCATGACGATTGCGAAACATTTCAGTGAGGCCGCCGAACAGGCAGAAAAGCCCGTGCGTCTGCAGCACTGCAGGGGCTGTCGATTTGGCGACGTGCTCGATTCGCTCCAACGTGCGGCCGATGCACTGGGACAAAGACCGTTGTTGGTTGGCGATCCGGGTTGCCTGGTGACGGTTGGCGAGCGCCTGGATGCAAAATATGCCATGGGCTCTGCGGTGGGGATCGCAGATGGCATGCGAAAAGTGGGAACCGACGAGCGGGCGGTGGCGCTCTTTGGCGATTCGTCGTTTTTTCACCTGACCCTGCCAGCAATCGTGAACGCGGTGCAGCACCAAAGTGATGTGGTGATGGTGGTCCTGGACAATGGTTCGACCGTGACTTCCGGATTTCAACCGCATGCCGGTAGCGGTCGGGATGCCCGTGGTCACGTTGTGCCCCAGTTGCAGATGGATGAGATTGCCCGTGCGTGTGGGGTTAAATGGATTCGTAAGTTCGGCCCGGACGACCCTCCTGAAAGACGGGAAGAACTCTTTCGGGAAGCTTTGGTGCAGACCGGCCTGGCGTTGGTCATTGTGCACGCGCCGTGTGAGCGGGTGAGTTGATAGGCGACGACAGGTCGGGTGGATGGACCATGCTGCCTGCGGGTCCGTGGAAACGGGTCATTACCAAGGCCCATACGGTGACTTGCAGCGGCGACTTGCCAGCTAACGAACCGATTGGACCGAGGTGAGCGGGCCCGGAACAAGAGCTGGATCATTTATGGGAAATCCAACGTGAAACTTGCCTCCCGACCACTTATAGGATAAAGTCGTAGCGCGTTTGGAGGATAAGGTAACATCAGCTGGGGTTAGAATTCCTGTCAGCTTAAGCGCGCAGCAAACGGGGAAGCCGATGTCGGTTGAGACATTCATTAAAGAAGCGGTGAGGCTTGCGCAAGAATCGGTCGAGAACGGCTGGGGTGGGCCATTCGGGGCGGTGATTGTCAACGATGGGGAGATCGTTTCGCGTGGTCAGAATTGCGTACTGCTGACCGGCGACATCACCGCGCACGCTGAGATAGAAGCGATTCGGAAGGCGGTGCGGGTGCTGAATCCTTACGCCCCCAGTATTTCCGAAAAGAATCAGAACGAATTCACGTTGCACCTGATTCCAAGACCCGAGGGATCTCCCGACCTGGTGCCTGAGCGTGCGTGTATGCTCGATGGCATGGAGATTTACACCAGTGGTGCTCCCTGCCCGATGTGCATGAGCGCTATCTATTGGGCGCGGATCAGCGGCGTGTATTTTTCGAAAAGCTGGGAGGATACGCGTGCTATCGGCTTCGACGACGCCTTCCAATACGAAGACTTTGCCAGGCCGATCTCCGAGCGGCGCATCAAGATCCAACAGGTTCATCCCGAGATAGGCGAGCAGGCGTACAAGGCGTGGATGGCGCGCGAGAACCGACACCCTTATTGAGTGCCGGCCCGACGGCTGCGCCATGACTGAGTCTGCGGGGGGAATTGGGGTCAACTCTTGCCCCATGACACATGATTGCCGGCTTGCGTTCTTCTAAGGCAACCTTCTGCCGTGCTATAACAGCGCTTGATTATTTGCCTTGGATTGCTGGATGCGAGGGGTGTGGGCAGCAGGTTTTGCGGCTGACCGTCCCCCGGCGGGAATTTCATGATGATCAACTTTGGCTCTCGGCTGGAGCGGGGACACTGGTATGGTTGGCTCTTCTGGAGCATCGCTGCGCTGTTCTTCCTTTACGAGCAGTTCGTCTGGGTGATGCCCAATGTCATCCTGGTAGATCTCACCCGGGTCGCTGAAGCCTCGCCGGTAAAGCTGGTCTGGGCGCTGTCGGTGTACCTCTGGATCTATGCCCTTCTGCAACTGGTTGTGGGCGGGCTCTTCGACCGCTTCGGCACGAAGTTCATCCTGTGTGTCGCAACGGCCATTTGCGCTGCGAGCTGCTTGCTTTTTGGGACGGCACACAACCTGCTCGAGATCAGCGTTGCGAGGGGTCTTAGCGGGTTTGGCAGTGCGTTTGCCTTTGTCGGCACGATTTACGTCGCCACGGTCTGGTTCCCGCCGAGCCGACTGGCGCTGATTGTGGGGATCACCACAGCGGTAGGGATGTTGGGCCAGATGTTTGGCCAGACTCCGCTGGTGGCTGCCGTGGGGGCATTCGGCTGGCGCGAGGTTGTGATGGTCTGTAGTTGGCCAGGCTTTGCATTGGCGGGACTTATTCTATTTGTCATTCCGCGGCGACCTGGCTGGTTTAAGGATCGATTCGCAAAGGAGAGCGAGCTTAGGATCGGCATTTTTCGGGGTATTGTGCAGGTGCTTTCCCGCTGGCAGATGTGGGCGATTGGCACGGTGTGTGGAGTGCTCTACTTGCCACTGAGCGTGCTCGCGGCAATGTGGGGCAACACTTTCATGGAGAACGCCGGGGGATACAGCCCGGAGCAGGCAAGTTTTGCCACCATCATCCTGGGGGTTGGTTGGCTGATCGGCTGCCCACTGGTGGGGATCATGTCCGATCTCATAGGCTCGCGCAAGGGGCCGCTGTTGGTGGGCATTTTCGGGGGCGGGATAGCAATGCTATTGCTGCTTTGGCCCTCGTTTCTCGGTTACGGCGGGTTACTTGCGGTGATGTTCGTGGGCGGCCTCTTTACAAGTACCGAAGTCATTTGCTTTGCCGTCGCGATGGAGCTCTTTCCGGAGTCGCTCCGCGGCACGGCCGCGGCCTGTTGCAACTTCATCACAATGATGTTCGCGGCGGGGCTGCAGGTTGTGATCGGCTGGATCCTCACGGAGCAGATCGTGGGCCCCGTCCGGCACCAGGTGAAGGTGCCCCACATTCCCCCCATTGAGCAGCTCCCCAGCGCGACCCCCGATGAGTTTCGCTGGGCCCTGGCGATCGTCCCGGCCCTGTTCCTCGTGGCCCTGGCACTCTGCCTGTTGCTGCCCGAGACGGCCGGGCGCGCAGCGGGGACGACTCCCCAGAAGGACTAAAAGCAGACGGGCAACATTCGGCCCGTTGGGGTCGACTCTTGAAACGACAGAGCCGGTACACTGGAAAGGCAATACGGACGTTTCGTCGTTAGCTGGCAAGCCGATCAAGTTGTACTTCAAGATGAACCTGACGAAGCTGTATTCATTTCGGTTTGTGGATACGAAGAACTCTGCGACGCAACCCGACTAGGCGTGTCTCTTCTCCAAAACGAACGTCGCTGAATATGCTTTTGATCCGAAACCTTATCACTCCCCCATATTGAGGCAAGCATGACAAAGCCAACGATCATTGGTACGGGTCCATTATTCGCCCCGTTGATTGAAATACTGGAACCTTTTGGCGAAATCATCATTACCCCAGACCAAACTCAAGAATCGCTGTTGCCACTTTTGGACGACGCGATTGGTGTTGTTTTGCGTGGAGACGGGACATTTACCGAACAGGCTCTCAATGCGGCTGGCAACCTGAAAGTCATTGGTCGCACGGGCGTTGGATATGACAAGGTGTGTGTTGCCGCGGCTACCGAACGTGGAATTCCCGTGGTCTTCACGCCGGGTGCTGGTGCACGTGCGGTTGCAGAGGCTTCCATTGCGTGGGTTTTGGCTCTCTGTAAACGAGTTGTGTTCTGGGATCAACAAGTCAAAGCTGGCAATTGGAACAGCCGCTTTGACAACGACAACAAGGACATGGAAAACGCGACGTTAGGGATTCGGGAGAATCGGACAACAGCTTGCGCAATTGGCAGCCCCGTTTGACATGACGATTGTGGCCTTTGATCCGTACGTCTCTTCAGAAACGGCTAGCGAACATAATGTC
>CAUZEA010000128.1:0-14646 GCA_963578605.1 Planctomycetota bacterium | reverse complement strand
CCAGCCCTTTTGCGGTGCGCTGATGAGGACATCCACACCGTTGGCTTCCATGTCGACCCACAGGGTGCCCGACGCAATGCAATCCAGGACGAACAGACCGCCTGTGGCGTGGACCGCCTTTGCCACCTCGCGAATGTAGTCATCCGGCAGGATCATGCCGGCCGATGTTTCGACGTGGGGTGCGAAAACAACGTCGGGTTGTTCAGCCTCAATGGTGGCGACCACTTTATCCAATGGCGGTGGCGCGTAGGAAGGGTTGGGACCCTCTTGGGTCGGACCGGATTTCAGCACGGTGGAGCTGGCAGGGATGCTTCCCATGTCGAAGATCTGCGTCCATCGGAAACTGAAGAACCCATTACGAATGACCAGGCATTTCTTGTCGGTGGCGAACTGCCGAGCGACGGCCTCCATGCCAAAGGTGCCACTGCCTGGAACCACCACTACCGCGTTGGCGTTGTAGACACGTTTAAGCGTGCTGGAAATGTCGTTCATCACCCCTTGAAACTGCTGTGACATGTGATTCACAGCGCGATCCGTGTAGACAACCGAGTATTCCAGCAGACCGTCTGGATCGACGTGTGGTAGTAAGCCAGGCATTCTGTCCTCCGGTTAATTTAAAAAACGTTCTGAGTTCTTGTTTGCATTTCAAGAACTACGTTACGGGAACCGGTCTCCATTTAATGCCGTACACATGCTCACCCAGTGTGCCAGCTCCGTGGCCGTACACAATAATCGCTTCGCCTTTAAGGAACAACACGACTGGGTCACAGCTCGACAGCAACCCGGGCCCGCGGGTTTAGACCTTGGTGTCGGAAGGCTGGCAAAACCCCTGACTTTCCCACACCTCAAGGACCTTATCATAGTCCATGGGTGCTGGCTCGCTGACCATGCGACAGTGCAACCATCACACCAGAGCAGGTTGACCTACTGGGCCACGGAAATCTGCGAGCGTAATTGGTTTCCGTGAGTATTTTGCGTTACGATAAACCCAAAGGAGATTTATCATGACAGCAGTCAGTTCGCGTGGTACTTGCAGTACGGTCTTTGCCTTGTTCGTGTTCGTCGCACTCTATGGATGGGTGCCCATAGAGGCGCAAGCAGCTCTTGGCCCGACGTTGAGTAACGACACGGTGGTCTACCGCTGGGCACCGGCAGAGCAGGGCGGCGGACTGATCGGGATTGAGGATGGCACCGGTCAGGCTGGCCTGCTCGACCCGACATCGCCGGCCGCCCCGTGGTGGCAGGTGAAGCTCAAGGACGGACGCACGATCGCCAATACCGATTTGCCGTGCCGTATCCGGTCAACGCCTGGCGCGATCACCTTCACCTGGACCGGCGACATCCGTGTGACTGTCAAGGCGCGACTCGCCGCCGACGACGCCCTGCTGCGGGCGCGGATTCATGTGGATGCCGTCAAGGACGGCGTAGGCCTGCGTGACGTGGTATTTCCGATCGTGGATGGTATCCGTCCCCTGGCCAAGGACGCAGCCGATGATCGCCTGTTGCACGCTTTTCGTACGGGCTACACGGAGCCAACGCCGCTGACCACAGGCAAACCCGTGAACTCGCGTTATTGCATCAGCTATTACATGCAGTTTACAGCGTTGCTCGGCGGGGGACGGGGACTTTATATTGGTGACCACGACCCGACAGCTGCGTGGAAGGACATGAGCTGGACACCGAACGTCGATGCGCAGACGTTGCGCTATGCCATATCGCACCCAGTGCTCAACTGGGGCGGGGACGAACCCGTCAGGCAGTACAAATCGCCCGGCGATTGCGTAATCGGGCCGTTCGGTGGCGACTGGTACGACGCCGCCCGCCTCTATCGAGCATGGGCCCTCACCGCGCCCTGGTGCGCCAAGGGCCCCATGGTTCAGCGAGATGATTATCCGAAGTGGTTACTGAACATCAACTACTGGGCTATCGGCCACCTCGGTGATTACCCTGGTCAGCGCCGGGAGTTCATCAAACGCGACCTGGTCGACTTGCCCATTACCGTCACCCATGACTATGGCTATTACGGACAACCTTACCAGCACGATGTGAACCCTGAGTACTTTCCGCCCAGACCCGGGTCGGCGAACTATAAGCGGGTGATCCGTGAATTGGGCGACCGGGGAGTACGCGTCATTCCCTATGTTCTGGGCTGGATGTGGAACGCGGCATCTGAGGATTACCGTCGCCGGGGAGGCAAAGAGAAAGGTGCAATGCTCGGGGAGGATCGTGAGAGTGTGCTTTGGGCCGAGCTCTCACCGGCCGAAGAAAATATCGCCATGTGCCCGGCTTCGCAGATCTGGCGCGACAAGCTGACCGAAGTGTCGATCGAGCTCGTGGAGCGTTATCGCACCGGGGGCGTCTATTTCGACTACTTCTCGGACCACATGAACGACTGCCACAATCCCAACCATGGCCACGCACTGGGAGGGGGAGACTACTGGTCTCGGGGTGTCCATGATCTGTACAAGCAGGTACGTGACACGGTCCACAAGATCAATCCCGAAGCCATGTTGTGCGGCGAAAATCCCGCCGAGTTCTGTATCGACGTCCTGGACGCCGACTACACCCCAACTTACGCGTCCAACGCGCCGGTCTGGCAGGTGGTCTATCACGACTACACCCAGCTTATCTATGGCCTGCATTGGATGGAGACCAGCCCGCTGAGAATCGGCCGCCAATGGCTGCTGGGCCAGATAAACGGTCTCTCCGGCGGATACGGGTATCCATCGGAAGCCTCCCGGCCCGAAGCAATCCAGTGGGTGGTTGACCTGCTGCGCTGCCATCACGAGTTCGCCCGGCCATACCTGGGTTATGGCGAAATGCTTCGACCCCCGACCGTGACCGGCGACCTTCCCCAGTTAATGAACAAGGGAGGCGATTTTCCGTTCACCGTCCCGGCGGTGGAAGGCAGCGCGTGGCGGGCATTCGACGGCAGTGTCGGCATCTTTTTCTTCAACTATGAGGACCAGCCCCACCAGTTTACCTGGGAGAAGGACGTGGCGGAAATCGCCGGGTTCGACGCATCGACAAAATTGCAAATGACCCAGTGGACCGCCAACGAGGGCGCAACCCGGCTGAGGCAAACCAGCGGCCCCATTGTCGGCGACACCATGGACATCGCCCCGCGTAGCCTGATCGCCCTGAAGCTGGAGGTGGTCAAATGAAGTGGCTCCTGATTGGGTTTTGGTTATCGGTTGTCGGCCTCCTCGCCGGCGGAAACGCCTTGGCGGTGGCCGACCCATTAAAAGTTCCCTCCGGCTGCGTCGCCGCCGACGGCTCAGAGGCAGGTCCCCATGGCTACGCCGATCGCGTCATCCACGAGAAGACCGGCATCGAGATGATCCTGCTGCCCGCCGGAACTTTTACGATGGGCACCGATGATCCGATTACCGGCGGCAACCTGACTGCCCGCCAGGTGACGATCACCCGTCCGTTCTACGTGGGCAAAACAGAAGTCACCAATGGCCAGTACCGCCGATTCATCAAGGCCAGGCCCAACTACAAGGGCGCAGCCGACGTCGATCCCGCCTATGACCTTTACCTGCTGCACTTCCGAGGCAAAAGCGCCATGTCCGATGCCGACGAGTATCCGGTCGTGTACGTGAGCTGGCAGAATGCCAACGCTTTCTGCAGATGGGCGGGCCTGGAAATTCCCAGCGAAGCGCAGTGGGAATATGCGTGTCGGGCTGGCACGTCGACAAAATTTTCGTTCGGAGATGACCTGGCCGACATCCCCAAATATGCCTGGGTCGACCTGGCGGCCGGTCACACGACCCATCCGGTGGCGACCAAGCTCCCCAACCCCTGGGGCCTGTACGACGTGCACGGCAATGTCTGGGAGTGGTGTGCCGACGATTTTATTGTCGGATACGACAATGCCCCGGCCGACGAATCGATTCGCCGTGTTCCCAACTCGCAAACCAAGCCGCTCCGGGGTGGATCGTGGAGCACCGGCCCGGGGCGCTCGATTGAACGTACGCCTGAGTGGTTTTATTCGCAGGCGCTGGGTAGCGTATCGCGGTTAAATATTGCACCCGGAAACGCCTGGTACGACCGCGGGTTCCGTGTTGTCCTCCCGCTGTCGTCGGTGCCGCCGATACCGATCGCGGCCTCCACTGCCCAACCCACGCCTTAACCGACTGCCCAAGCTACTGTCCAAGCCACTGCGCCGGCAACAACTGCCCAGTCAGTGCCGACAGGAATCCTGGTTGGAAAGTACACGTTTGAAGAAGGCAGCGGGCAGAAGGTGGTTGATTCCAGTGGGCGGGATAACCATGGAAAAAACCACGGCGCCCGCTACGTCAAGCTCGGCCCTGACCAAAGTTTTGCCTTAAATTTCGATTCGACCGATGCCAGCGTCGACTTCGGCGATCGGCCCGACTTCGACCTCCGCTCCCACCTGACGCTCGAGATGTGGGTGCATCTCAAGATGCTACCGAAGGTACGCGAAATCGGCCAGCGTGATTGGTATCTGTGAGCATTTTGCGTTACGATAAACCCAATAGGAGATTTATCATGACAGAAGTCCGCTCGCGTGGCACTTGCAGTACGGTCTTTGCCTTGTTCGTGTTCGTCGCACTCTATGGAGAAATACCCTCCCAGGTGCAAGCAGCTCTCGGTCCGACGTTGGGTCACGACAGGGTGGTCTATCGCTGGGCACCGGCAGAGCAGGGCGGCGGACTGATCGGGATTGAGGATGGCACCGGTCAGGCTAATCTGCTCGACCCGACAGCGCCGACTCCCCAGTGGTGGCAAGTGAAGCTCAAGGACGGTCGCACGATCGCCAATACCGACTTGCCGTGCGGTATCCGGTCAACGCCTGACGCGATCACCTTCACCTGGACTGGCGACATCCGTGTGGTTATCACCGCAGAAGTGGGCGCCGACGACAATCTGTTGCGGTCGCGTATTCGTGTGGTTGTCGACAAAGATATCGCCGGCCTGCGCGACGTGGTTTTTCCGATCGTCGATGGGATCCGCCCCCTGGCCAAGGACGCGGCCGACGACCGCCTGTTGCACGCTTTTCGTACGGGCTACACGGAGCCAACACCACTCATCACAGGCAAACCTGTGAACTCGCGTTATTGCATCAGCTATTACATGCAGTTCACCGCGCTGCTCGGCGGAGGACGGGGACTTTATATCGGTGACCACGATCCGACCGCAGCATGGAAAGACATGAGCTGGACACCAAACGTCGATTCACAGACGTTGCGGTATGCCATATCGCACCCGGTGCTTGACTGGGGCGGAGACAAACCCGTCAGGCGGTATAAATCGCCCGGCGATTGTGTTATCGGGCCGTTCGGTGGCGACTGGTACGACGCCGCCCGTCTCTATCGAGCGTGGGCCGTCACCGCGCCCTGGTGTGCCAAAGGCCCCATGGTCCAGCGCGACGATTATCCGAAGTGGTTTCTGAACACCGATTACTGGGCGATCGGCCACCTTGGTGATTACCCGGGTCAGCAGCGGGAGTTCATCAAGCGTGACTTATTCGATTTCCCCAACACCGTCACTCACGACTACGGTTACTACGGACAGCCTTATCAACATGACGTGAACCCCGATTACTTTCCGCCGCGCTGTGGATCGGTCAACTATCAGAACGTCAACCGGAAGCTGCGAGATCGAGGTGCGCGTGTCATTCCCTATGTTCTGGGCTGGATGTGGAACGCGGGCACGGATAGCTATCAGCTCAGTGGTGCGAAAGAAAAAGGTGCGATGCTCGGGGAGGATCGTGAGAGTGTGCTCTGGGCCGAGCTCTCACCGGCCGAAGAGAACATCGCCATGTGTCCGGCCTCGAAGATCTGGCGCGACAAGCTAACCGCCGTGTCAGTCGAACATGTGAAGCGTTATCGGACAGGCGGCGTCTATTTCGACTATTTCTCGGAACACATGAACGATTGCCACAATCCAAACCACGGCCACGCACTGGGGGGGGGAGACTACTGGTCTCGCGGCGTCCATGATCTGTACGAACAGGTGCGTGAAACGGTGCACAAAATCGATCCCGAAGCGATGTTCTGCAGCGAAAATCCCGCCGAGTTCTGCATCGATGTCCTCGACGCAGACTACACCAGCGCTTACTCGTACAACGCGCCGGTCTGGCAGGCGGTTTATCACGATTACACCCAGCTTGTCGGCGGTATGCACTGGATGGAAGAAAAGCCGCTCCTAATCGGCCGCCAGTGGCTTTCGGGGCATATGACCACGCTGTCCGGCGGATACGGGTATCCATCGGAATCCTCCCGTCCCGAGGCGATCCAGTGGCTGATGGACCTCTTGCGCTGCCAACACGAGTTTGCCCGGCCTTACCTGGGCTATGGCGAAATGCTTCGACCCCCGACCGTGACCGGCGACCTTCCTAAGATAACGGAAAAAGGGGTCGACGGTCCGTTCACCGTCTCGGCGGTCGAGGGCACCGCATGGCGGGCAGCCGACGGCAGTGTCGGCATCTTTTTCTTCAACTACGAGGACCAACCTCACCAGTTTACCTGGAAGAAAGATGTGGCGGAGATCGCCCGGTTCGACGCATCGACAAAATTGCAAATGATCCAGTGGACCGCCGACGAGGGCGTAACCCGGCTGAAGCAAACCAGCGGCCCCATTGTCGGCGACACCATGGACATCGCCCCGCGTAGCCTGGTCGCCCTGAAGCTGGAGGTGGTCAAATGAAGTGGCTCCTCGTTGGATTTTGGTTATCGGTTGTCGTCCTCCTCGCTGGCGGAAACGCCTTGGCGGTGGCCGACCCGTTGAAAGTTCCCTCCGGCTGCGTCGCCACCGACGGCTCAGAGGCAGGTCCCCATGGCTACGCCGATCGGGTCATCCACGAGAAGACCGGCATCGAGATGATCCTGCTGCCCGCCGGAACTTTTACGATGGGTACCGATGATCCGATTACCGGCGGCAACCTGACTGCCCGCCAGGTGACGATCACCCGTTCGTTCTACGTGGGCAAAACAGAAGTCACCAATGGCCAGTACCGCCGATTCATCAAGGCCAGGCCCAACTACAAGGGCGCAGCCGACGTCGATCCCGCCTATGACCTTTACCTGCTGCACTTCCGAGGCAAAAGCGCCATGTCCGATGCCGACGAGTATCCCGTCGTGTACGTGAGCTGGCAGAATGCCAACGCTTTCTGCGCATGGGCAGGCCTGGCCATTCCCAGCGAAGCGCAGTGGGAATATGCGTGCCGGGCTGGCACGTCGACGAAATTTTCGTTCGGAGATGACCTGGCCGATATTCCCAAATATGCCTGGGTCGACCTGGCGGCCGGTCACGTGACGCATCCGGTGGCGACCAAGCTACCCAACCCCTGGGGCCTGTACGACGTGCACGGCAATGTTTGGGAGTGGTGTGCCGACGATTTTATTTACGGGTACGACAATGCCCCGGCTGACGAATCGATTCGTCGTGATCCGAACTCACAAACCAAGCCGCTCCGCGGTGGATCATGGAGCACCGGCCCGGCCCGCTCGCTTGAACGCACGCCTGAGTGGTTCTATTCTACCGCGTTGGGCAGCGTATCGCGGTTAAATATTGCACCCGGAAACGCCTGGTACGACCGCGGGTTCCGTGTCGTCCTCCCGTTGTCGTCGGTGCCGGCGATGCCGATCGCGGCCGCGGCACCCACACCCCAACCAACTACCCCGACAACACCCGTCCGGTCAGCGCCGGCTGGAATCCTGGTTGGGCAATACACGTTCGAGGAAGGCAGCGGGAAGAAGGTGGTCGATTCCAGTGGGCGGAACAATCACGGAAAAAACAAAGGGGCCCGCTACGTGAAACTCGGCCCCGACCAAGGTTTTGCCTTAAATTTTGATTCGACCGATGCCAGCGTCGACTTCGGCGATCCCGTCGACTTCGACCTCCGCTCCCACCTGACGCTCGAGATGTGGGTGCACCCCAAGGCGCTACCGGAGGTACGCGAAATCGGCGTTATGGGCAAAGGATTCAATAGCTATTTGCTCAGTTTCACCGGTCACATTTGGTTCTACATCGACAGTGGCTCGAACTACTGCGGCACAGAACATGGCCTTGACCAGTGGTACCACGTCGTCGCCGTGTATGATCGGCAAAACATGAACCTCTACCTCGATGGCAAGCTGGTGGACCAGCGACCGATGTCCCCCCCCGTGGCCCAGGGTGGGAACTTTTTTTTCAGACCACCGCTTTCGACGGACGACCAGATCGAGAAGCCCTGGTCATTCATGCTCGATGATGTCAGGATTTACAGTCGGGCACTGTCACCCGAGGAGGTCGCCCACCATTATCAGGCGCAAGCGGCAAACAAACCGTAGGGAAAGCCAAGGTAGCTATTTTAAGGTCGCCAGCGGATCAGCACGCCGCCGGCCAGATAATTACCGTAGCCGGTCAGGATTGAACCATCGGGCATGAGCGTGGAACTCAAATGCCCGCACTCGGTGCTGATCCAATGTTCGCCGTTGCAAAACGGAAAGTCGTCGAGCACGACCAAATGCTCAACATCCCAGGTGACTCCGTGGTCACGGCTGATCACGGCATCGCAACCGCGTCGATAGCTGGCCAGCTGACTGCCCTCGAAATCGACCCGGCAGATGACGGTCATCACCAAATCGCCGTTGGGCATACAGATCAGGTCGGGGTGGTGTCTGCCCGCTTCAAACACGATCTTCATCGGGGACCAGGTTTCCCCGTTGTCCTTGGATATGGAAACCGCCGTTCCCTCCAGGCTGTCTTCGTAGTGCGGGTGCTCGGCAAACCATACCGGAACAAAAGTACGCAGGGCTGCCACCAGGTCGCCATTGGCTGCCCGCACCAGTGAACCTTCGCTGCCACCGACCTTGTATGTTTTGCCGGCATGCGTCTCGGTGTAGTGCCAGACCTCGGGAGAAACAACTCGGGGCCACGTGCGGCCACCGTCTTCCGACCAACGGAGATACTCGGTGATCTTCCAGTGGGGTGCACCACCTTCGAGTGTCTGCCCTATTTGGGCAATACGGATGGCGTTTCCCTCTGAATCTCGTTCGATTAACGGATTGCCCTCGAAGCCCAGTGGCTGTCCGTTGGGCGCGGGCGCGACCTCAACCCGCTCGTCCCATGTGCGTCCATGGTCGTGGCTAAACAACCGGAATCGCTCGGTCGTGTCGCCCGCTTCAAATGTGACCACACCCCGGCCAATGTAAGCCAGCATCATAGGGCGACATTGAATGCCGGGCAGCGCCAGGTACTCGCCCCATGTCGCCCCTTCGTCCTCGCTGATGGTAACCAGCGTTTGCACCTGGCCGGTCGACTCCGTCGGCCAGGCTATTGCGACACAGACAACCTCACTGTTTTCCATGGTGGCCAGCCCGTATGGCACGGTCTTGCGATCTTCGTACTGCGGCATGAACTGCATCTGAGCGGCATGACAGGTGTAACCATCTTTTCCATCGCCGCGCTTGATGGTATGTTTCTTCCACGACAACGGGTCAGCCTCGATGAGAAAACGATTCTCGCTGACGCATCGGCCAGAGTCCATCTCGTGCAGCGCCACGCAGACGAAGCCATAGTTGAATCCCTCTGGAATTGGCAGCTCCACGGTTTCGACATGCGACTCCCCGGGCCCGACACGAATCCGGTACTGGGTTTTCTCCGACGGTGGGCGACCTGGTTCCACAAACGAGACGTGCAAGTCCACCTCGCGAATTTCCGCGGAGAGGTTCGTTGTCTTGACCTTCTGGCGACAAGTGGTCTTTGCATCGCTCTCGTTGAAACGGGCCCGCTGCTCCCGCTCTACACTCCAGGCAAACGGCATCAACAACTCGGGCCGTTCAAACTCTGCCTCTGCCATTTCGCACTGCGGCTCCCAGAATACTTTCTCGGTAATCGAGGGAAAGCACACCCAAAATTCTGGCACGGCGTTCAACCGGGCTGCGTTGAACCGGAACCGACGCAGACCGCCTTCTTGGTGACCAAGTTGCCTCAGTGGTATTTTCATGACCGTCGTCCATTCCTGAGACTGCACCCCTATCTCAAACTCGATTTCGCCCGGCCAGCTGTCCCTTGAACCATTTCTGAAGGCAGTTGACACGGACATCGAGCCATCCGCATTGCCAATGAACTTTCCCGCCCACCTTCCGTCACGATCGAAGTCGATCACGACATGGACTCTCTCGTGCAAGAAGTTCTCTGCGGAGCCTCCCGGGCACACGCCACATTTCAGCGCGATATACAAGCTGTCTCCGTCATGCACCATTGCAAAGGATGTGCCGGGCACCGGTTCTGCGTTCACACTTCCCGGAATCGTGAAATTGTCGTGCCACGTCGCGTTCGCCCAAGCGCCGGTTGAAAGATCGGTGGTCATTTCCGGCGGGTCGGACAAATATTGGATTTGGATCATATTTTTGCTCCCAAAGAGTGCGTGGTCTGCCGTTCACATGTTGTAACCACATTCGCTGCCACCGCTCACAGGCAGGTTGCAGCCGGTCATGAATGATGCCTCGTCGCTGGCAAGAAAAGCAACGGCTGTCGCAATTTCCATCGCTTCTGCCGAGCGATTCAACAGGTGGATTTTGTTAAGCTGAGCGAGGGCGGCTTGAGAATCAGGTTGTTGTGCGGACCACTGGTAGGTTGCGTCGGTCAAGACACACGCCGGGCAGACGGAGTTGACGCGGATGCCATCGGCGCCCCAATCGATTGCGGCGCACTTGGTCAGTGCGTTCACTGCCCCTTTGGTTGCACCATAGACCGCGTGGTCTGCCTGTCCGGTAACGCCTGCCATGCTTGCGATGTTCACGACACACCCTTTGGACTGTTTCAGATGGGGGTGCGCCATTTTGCAGCCCAGAAACACGCCCCGCACATTGACTGACATCAGCAGGTCAAACTCTTCGCTGGTTGTTTGCTCAAGCGGCGCCGCCGGGAACACCACGGCTGCGTTGTTGACCAGAATGTCAAACTTCCCCCATGTCTGGACCACCATGGTGATCGCGGCGGCAAACTGGTCTTCGCTCGTGACATCCAGTTCCCGGAACAGGACGCTCTCGCCGAGTTCCGCAGCCAGCGCCGCACTTTTTTTGGCCTGAACGTCGCCGATCAACACGCGGGCACCCTCGGCAACGAATTGCCGTACGCAGGCCTCTCCGATGCCCTGGGCGCCGCCGGTGATCAGGGCAACTTTGGATTTCAGTCTGGACATGGCTTTCCGTTCTTGTAGTTCCTTTATCATGTAGCCCACAGGAGGACTGGCAAGGCACGCCTCCTTAACAACGTACCTTCGATCTCACAACGCGTCTTAACGAATTGCCTTTCGTTTTTCAACCGCAAGAAATTCTTGATTGTCCACTGTTTTCTCTCCGAGCCGGCCAAACTTACGGCACGGTTGGAAACTCGATTGTCATGCGGAAGTCCCTGTCGGTGTCGTTGCCCGCCACCCACTGGTTATTCCACTCGGCAACAAGTGAATCACGCTTAAACACAGGGTTGTCGAGTTCGACCGTGGAGATCGACAAGACGTCATTGCAAACCCTCACCAGGCGTACCTCAAAGGGGTATTCGTACAATGACCCCGTCAAACAGTGTACTGTGTTGCGATCGCGTGTGATGTCTGCAAAGTGCTGGTGCCCCGCAAACACAGCTATGACATTCGGGACATTATCGATCATGTTCTTAACAGCCTCGTCATGTATGAAAAAGCGTCTTGTCAAGCGAATGTCGCCATCGACAAACTCTGTCCACGGTGCTGGATCCCATTTTGTGCGATCGCCGTCAGGCGTCTTTCCGTGTGGAAGCGTGCCAATCGAGAAGGTTGGTTTGGTATGCATTGGTACGTGGGTGATGATCACAGTTGGCGTTTTGTGATCAAGGTCAAGTTCCTTCTGAAGCCATGCCAGTTCGTCGTGCGTCGGGCCGATGTCGGCGTATATACCTTTTTCATAGAGATCCCAATCGAGGCCCTCAGACTCCACCCCGTTCTTACGTATCCAGTAGGCACAGTCCAAAAACACAAAACGAATGCCACCCAGACGGCGCGTGTAATAGAACCTGTCGCCGGGGCCATGTTCAAATAGTGGTGCAATCGACCGGCGTATGCCTTCGGTCCATGTGTCATGATTGCCCAGCACGATAAAATAGGGGCGCTCCATACGGTCCATGACTTCCTTGCCGAAGCAGAAGCTACCCATATCGCTGGCATCGGTGAAATCGCCACAGTGAATGATAAAGTCCGGACTCAACGACTTGACGGTTGAGACCAGTGAATCGGCAATCGCCGAAGAACGGGAAAGGAGTACCCGGTTCCAGTAACACTCATCTTCACCTGTACCTGGTGCGGAAAAATGCGTGTCGGTCATAACCACAAACGTAGTGTCCATCGAATAATTTCTTTAACGTGTGTTCGTGTTTATGTTCTATTCGACAATGATGGTTCGGAACTGTGGGGTTGTGGAATTCTCTCCGAACGTCGGAACCCACCGCGGGTATGCCGCGATCTGTTGCACAGGATTGCGTGGATTGCACAACAAGTCCCACATCCGCACCATCGCGTTGCAAACGTCAACGATTACGAAAGCCACTCCGCTTTTAAAACAAAGTCTCGTGTTTACGTTTCCGTCAGTTCCTGCAACTTATCCCGAATGCGACGATAGGAATTCTCGTTCAAAATGGCTACAGCGCCGCGATCCGAGTTATCGGCGGCCACGTCGGCGTAGGCCTGGATCGCTTCGCGGATCTTTGCCATCGCGGTGTCCAGTTCTGTGATTGCTGTTTCGCGTTGCCCCGATCTTTCAGCGATGCCTGCCTTGAGGACCGCCTCGGTCGTATCGATATAGCGGACTCCAAACACGAGACGCCCAATGAGGTAGTCCACAAACTGTTTTCCCGCAGGCCAGGCATGCCTGGCCGCTTCCTGAGCGAGTTCCAATGCCCGTGCAAATCGATCGCGGTCTGCCAGGATCGCCTCCGACAGGCAATCCCCTACGATCGGATTGGCCTCGGAGCCCTCCCAATGTTTCGTCATCATCCGCACGGTGGGAAACCCATAGCCAAGTCCATACTTGCTGAACCCAGCTCCCACTTGCTCCATTAAATTCCACGCTTCTATCAACGGCTCTGTGCCTTGCGAGTTGCAGATCGCAGCGGCAAGATCGGCGAATGCCGTGGCCGGGCTGACGCACCCATCCCATGAAGAGTGGGACAGGTATTGAACCGTTGGATCGAGATCGCCAATCAACCAATGGCGAGTCGTGAATCCTTCCCATCCGCTCTGACGCATTCGCGTTGCAATCTTATCCAGCGGAACGGTCGACAACTGGGGCAGGAGGCCTACATTGTCGTCGGCCAGCGTGAAGATCATCCGGCAGGGAACCTCCTCGGCAGATGCATAGTCCATGGTCTCGATCTGGTCCACGATACGATGGGCCGTGTAATCGATAAATCCATGCAGGCCCCCGCCCTCGGGGAGCAGTCGGGGAAGAATCGGCCACAATTCTTCTGCAACCGAGTTGTAGACGACACGCACCGGCGGCATCCCACACCGGGCAAGCAGTTCCTGGTCTTCCAGGACTGCATCGAGCAGGCTCAGTGCGACGATATCGGCCTTGATCCGAGATACCTGCCGCTCCAAGCCACCGAAGACCTCGGGACGCTTTTCGGCATTTCGTACAGCGTCTTCCAGACTAATTACACTTGAGATATCGTACTTCGCATCCAGCCGCTGCCAGGCATCCTCGGCCCGGTCCATCCACGAGCGGTGCTCCGGAACGCCCAGATAGATAACATCTGCCTCCGGGTACGCCTGGAGGTAGGCGCCGATGACGGTGCGGACCAGTTCCACCAGTAGAGGATCGTACGGATCCTGATCGTCTGCCGGGCCACAGGTCCGGAAGCCGACCTGGTCGACGGTTTTTGAACCAGGAATTTGAGGCTTTAACTCAATCGGATATTCGAGCAAAGCAGCGGAAACACCTGTGGTCATTCCCCTTTGTCGGGCATGTTGCAAAATCCCCTGGGCTTGCCGACGAGCGGCCTCGTGACGTTCCTGGTAATCCGTAATTCCCGCCAGGTCCGGGTTTTCGAACTCGGTTGCGCCCGCAAAAATTTCCCGCCCGACAGTGTCTTCGTCGATGAGATAATGGTAGCCAAACCAGCTCAGTGCGCTCTGCTTCTGCGCGCCGTGGAATTCGTAATGCACATAGGACTGCCAAGGGTAGAACGAAAGAAAGATTTCGTTGAACTTCAGCTTGGCAAGTTGATTGATGAAACGGATATTCTCGTCCAGTCCCCACGATTCCGGTCCACAGGCAAAGTCATTGATCAGCCGCCAGCACCGGACCCGCAGGTTGGGGGTAAACGTCTTGTTCACGTCGGGCAGGTGAAATGTGCCCGCATCGTCCGGGAAAATATCACCATGGACCAGGTAGCGAACCCCCCACCGTTCGACCAGTTCGTAGACGGCCCACATCGTCGCAGTCGGACTTCCGCCAATGGCTGCCAACGCGGGCCTGTCATTGTGGGTCAGGCGATGAAGTAGGAAAGATTGCTCATCAGACGGTCGCTCGAGACCTGCGGCGGTGGCATCGAGAAACACAACCGCCTCGGCCGGTGACGCTTCGGGTGAGACAACAGCCGTCACTCCGAATAGCTTCGAGACATACCGTTGTAGTTCGTTGGCCGCGAACAGGACCTGTT
>CAUZEA010000127.1:0-14870 GCA_963578605.1 Planctomycetota bacterium | reverse complement strand
GATCATTTCCGGTCCGCCAATTCGGATGCCGAGGTCCTTCCACTCCCACTGTTGGTAGGGCGGCCCGGAGGTGCCGATTTGCGCCGTACAGCTTTGGCTGTCGCGGCGCAACAAGGTTACGCAAGTTCCATCCTTCGTAAACACCGGTGCTGTCTCATTGACGTAAATCCCATCAAACTGCCGTTCGCCATGGGGCCGGAAATCCTTGCCATTGGAACTGCGGTACAACTGCAAATAGCTGTGTGGTTTCTCACTGCGGCCAAAAACGTAGGCGGCACCTTGATGCCACTCGGTGCGCCACAGCCATTCTCCGGGCGGGCCGATCGAGTGGGCCTCGCTCCATTTCTGGAGGTCGTCCGAAAACCAAACATACGACCGACATTCCGGCTGTGGTTGATAGGCGGTGGAAGTCAGCATCAATTGACCGTCGGGCGTAATGGACAGCTTGGGATCTCGAAGGTCTTTGTTCGGCGGTGGGCAGTCGATGCGCGCTGCCGAAGTCCACTCCTGGCCATCGGGCGAAGTGACGATCCGAATTCGCCCATCGTCTGAGCCATGTGTGGCCGCTTCGCGAAACGCGCAGACCCATCGGTCGCGGTAGCGAATCAAGTCAGTAAAGAAGGACATGTGGCCGGGCTGGTCCCAGATCTTTCGCACCTCCACGAGCTCCGCGGCCGGCAGTTGCCCCACGGTGCTGAAAGCGAGCGCTGCTGCCATCCGGGGGGCCAACGAGAGAAGGATAAATCGCAGGACTGATTCTCTTGAGAGCATGGCAGGTTGTTTCCTGGAGGGTGATTTCAGGGAAGCTGTAGGCTTTAGCAGAAATCAGGACAAGGGTACCAAGCGACTGTTGTCTGCTGAATTGGCGCTACGAAATCTCGGCTAAATCGGCGTTTGGAAATGTGTTTGAGCAGCATCGTTTGAACGTCACAGCCTGACAATGTAATGTAAATCACAAGTCCGTCAGTGGTCAACGGTTGTCACGGTTTTGCATCGGCAACTGGTGTGGATCCAGCCATGGTGGGTTCTGCGACGTCACGCCACCGAGACAGGCCGGCAGGGTATGGATCAAAGGTGTTCCTTGCTCGGTCACGAGTTTTACGTTGCATATTTTCGCGGCTCGCCCCTGGCTACCTGCCGTTAACTCGACCGAAACCGTGTTACTTTTGTCTTAAGCCTAGCGGTCCCAGCCCCACCACCAACCCGCGAAGTTGGTCGTCACTTTTTTGCGATCTGCAACAGAGAGTCATTAGAAAACCGATCGCAAGTGTAGCTAGCACACCGAGGGTCAGCGGCCAAACCGCATTAAGACGCGTCTGCCATGGCCAGAGTCCCCAGTTGGCACCAAACGCCAGCCAGATGGTCAGCAACGTTCCCCCGATCATCGACGTCAGTGCGGCAGTCGGCGTGCAGCGTCGACTCAACATTCCCATGAGAAAGACACTCATCAAAGGTCCACCAAACGTGTTGACGACACCAATCATAATGTCAAATATACTTCCCAGTGTGGATACCCACAACGCAAAACCAGTTGCGCCCACACCGACAAGCAGCACCAGCCCCCTGCCCAACACGAGTTCGTCGACTTCGTTTAGTTCACTTGGATCCTTCTTGCGTATTCGGGCCCAGATGTTATTTCCCCAACCCCACCGGCGGTAGCCGTCTACGACCAGCAACGTGGCGATGGAGTTCAATCCGGAATCCATCGATGACATGGAAGCTGCGAGCAAAGCGGCGAAGATCAGACCTGCTACGCCAGCAGGCAAGACATGAACAATGAACTGGGGCATCAGCGCGTCGGGCTCCATCGGGCTGGCGTTGCCCAGGTAATAAATCGAGAGTGCAATGCCAACGTAGGCCAGCAGAGGGTAAAAAAGGTTGACCGACAAGACATTCAGTACGAAGGAGCGCTGGGCTTCACGGAGGTTTTTTGTGGTCAAGTATCGTTGAGCGGCAATTTGATCAGCCACATAAAACGAGAGCGAGGCCAGGAAAAAATGGGGAACCATGGCCCAGATTAGCCACTTCTCGCTCCAGAATGACGAATCTTTGTCCCAGCCAAGCTGGAAGATCTCGGTGCGGCCCAAC
Organism: Planctomycetota bacterium; assembly: GCA_963578605.1. Classification (GTDB taxonomy): domain Bacteria; phylum Planctomycetota; class Planctomycetia; order Pirellulales; family Lacipirellulaceae; genus JAKVCB01. The sequence goes on along the minus strand of CAUZEA010000127.1, from coordinate 12,782 downwards.
TCCTGCGCAGCCGACCAGACTCCTGCTGCACCACCATCGAGATTGGTCCAGATGCCCCAAATAATAAATGCCAGGCCAACAAACATGATCAAGGTTTGAATGGCGTCGGTCCAAATCACCGCCTTCATTCCACCAAGATACGTGTAGAGGGTACTGACGATGCCCATGACGACCAGCAGTACGGGAAGGCTGATGTCCAATCCGGCCGCCACGACCAACACCTTGCATGGTGCATAGAGCACACCACCTAGCCAGATCATTCGCCAGAAAATAAAGACAACGCTGCCGATCACGCGTGTCTTTGCATCGAAGCGGAGTTCAAGATACTCATAGATCGAGTAGATTTCCAAATTGCGATAGAGCGGCAGGACGATCCACAAGACGATGGGTAAAGTGAGCCACAGCGTCAGCGGCCAGATGCATAATTTCAGACCAACCTGCGATGCCTCTGCGGGGGCTCCCGTGTAACTGAGCGCCGAGACCAAGGTGGCCATAATGCTCAGGCCCACCGGAAACCAACTCATCTTTCGCCCGGCCAGAAAGAAATCCTGACTCGTGTGCTGCTGGCGGCTGAACCAGGCTCCGATGGCAATCATCAAGAGCAGGTATCCGACCAGAACGGCGTAGTCGAATGAAGTGAATGCCAATAGCGTCATACCCGTGCAGCCACTCAACAGATCATCCCGATTTTTCCGGCCGGTCCATGGCCGATCGGGTTCTTTCCAATCCAGCGCTGGTCAATCGGTTCGCTGGCAAGTTGATACCGCGAGTCAGTAGAAAGTCGGAGGCGATTGGTTTGATTGTCCATCCCTGCGTGTAACGTGTGCATCGTGAACACCAGCACGTCGCCCGCCTGGTAATTCGTCGACAACCAGCGTCGGTCTAATTGCTTTTGCGCTGCGACCGCATCTTGGGAGTAGGCCCCGGAGTCAACCCGGTCCGACCAGAATTTCTTGCCAGACTGGATGTCAGCAGCCTCCTCCGAATTGGTACAGTAAGTGTCGACATCAAGTTTCCCGTACGTGCTTTTGACTTCTTCCAACTGATGAGACCGTTCGGCAATCATCAGCCCCCCCATTTTCAGTGGTATGTCGCCCAACGGAGTCCAACTTGTAAAAACCTGTTGTGTACCACGTCCCATGTAAATGATGTCGTAGTGCGGAAAAGTGGTCGTACTGTCGTGGTTGGCTTTCACGCGCATCCAGGTGCGGTCATAGTGGCGAACGGGCCCCTCGAGAAAGAGGGTGAAGAAATCGATCATTGCCCCGGAATAGAGCAAGTTGTTCAGCGGGGGATTGCCGACCCCCAGGTCATGGAAGCGGCGTTCGTCGTCAAAAGTAAACTCAAGGCCATCTCGCACGACTCCATCCAGGAGCGGCACGTCGGAGTCGAGCATTCCCAACGCGCCGATGCGTTCCAGGACTTCGCGCCGTGCTGCCGTCACTTCGTCAAGGTCGAGCAGTCCGGGCAAGAGGAGGTAACCGTCTTCCTTAATGCGGCGCCGGAGTTCGACGAAGTCGTTTATGGCATCCCCGGACGATCGCAACTGGCCAAAAGCGTGCGGGGAAGTGTCCAATCGCTGGCCACGGTAGTACAGTTCTGGCATCGTGTCTTATTGAGTAGCGATTTGAGTAGCGATTAACTTTCCTGCTGCGAATCGTCCACCGCTGGCTTGAAGCCAGGGGAATGCTTCACCAGGTTTTGCCGCAAGGAATACGCTGGTTCAAACAGATGCACACTGCCAATCCGGATGTGCACTGCCAATCCGTTCGCAGAAAACAAGTATAAGTGCCCCAAATTATGCCGTCAACGGAATTGATTGCGAGGTGCGGCAATTCACAATTCTGATGGATGGACCCTCCATGTTGGCATGCCACAGCCATTCGGTAGATTGTAGTATAGCTGAAGAACAGTCCTGCTCGGCAGGCATAAGTTCTTCTGTCCAGAACGTGTATCGATCCGTGGCTGTCAGTCTCCCATTATCGGTATCCTGATTGCGCTCTTGCTGCCGGCGGTACAAGCCGCGCGGGAGGCAGCCCGGCGGACGCAATGTTTGAATTACGAGAAACAAATCGGTCTGGCGTTGCTTTTTTACGAAGATTCGCAGGGCGTTTTTCCCTATGCTCATGGATACAACGGGACTTATACCTGGGCGTGGTCAGCCCTGATTCTGCCTTATATCGAGGAAGCGGCTGCCTATGACCAGTGCAACTTCGATATCGGTTATAACACGGTCGGAAACAGGCAAGCCATCAAGCAGTCGTTTCATTTTTACCAATGTCCCTCGGCTCCACTCAATGGACTGGTTAGCTGTTGTGCGAACATCCCGGGCATGGAGGATACGGCTGAAACAAACTACGCAGCGATCAGCCACCACCGGCGCTATACGAATTTTTGGGGAGGCGGTTCCGGTGCGCCGGCGAAAAATGAAGTGGGAGTTATGCATTACAATTCCCAGGTCCAGATGCGCGAGATCATCGATGGAACCAGTAAGACTTTTTACGTAGGAGAGGTGGATCCAGACCAGGACGATGTTTTTAAAACCGACTATCCAAGTTATTGCACCCCTTCGTGCGTTGTTGGGTCCATGTGGTCCAATACGAACCACATCACGACATTCTACGGGATCAATGCCAAGGACCAGAACGGGTTGTCCCTTGACTGTGAGAAGGGTAGCATCAATAGCCATCATCCCGGTGGGGCTAATTTCTTGTTTGTCGACGGTCATGTGCGCTTCTTTTCCGAGTCGGTCGATCAAAATGTGCTGGATTGGGGGGTGTCGTATGAAGGTGAAGAGGTCATTTCCGATGACCGTACGTGATACCACCGGCATCGTATGGTTGTGCCTGAGTTGCTGTCTTTGCGCAGGCTGTAGCAAGAGCGAGTTGCCCGCCAAAGTCGTTTACGGAACGGTTGCTGTAAAGGACCAGCAAGTCAAAATAGGAGAGATTGTCTTTGTACCAATCGATGGTACGAAAGGGCCAACGTCGGTCAGCGATATAACCGAGGGAAGCTACCGGATGGAAACTCGCGGGGGCGTACCATTGGGAACGCACCGAGTGGAAGTAGTTGCCAAACGCAAGACGGGGCGAAAAGTCCCAGGTGGCCCGGAGGGCAACCTGGTCGACGAAATCATCACGATCGGGCCGGCCATTTATGCCACCGAAGCCTCACCGCTGACGCTCAAACTAACCCCTTCTTCTGATGGTGAATTCAACGTGAATATCCCAGCCAAATAGCCCGGTCACACAACTCGCCGCAGCAATACGATGGGAAAGCAAGGCAAGGAGAACTAACCATGCCAGGTCCCAGGCCTGCTCTCGGCACGATCACCGTTGACGGGCGGAAGCTTGACATCTTCCACGGCGACACACTCGGTGCTTGCATGATGCGTGGCAGTGTTTTAACAACGCGTCGTTCACGAACGGGTCAATTACGTGGTTTGTACTGTGCTATTGGTGTTTGTAACGACTGCTTGGTCAGCGTGAATGGGGTTGGCAATGTTCGTGCCTGTATGACTGCTGCTGAACCAGGAGCCAGAGTCGATACTGGACAGGATCCTGCATGACGGTACCAAAACATCTTGTCGTGGTCGGAGGAGGACCAGCGGGGCTCTCGGCAGCGACGCGAGCCTCCCAGCTTGAAATGGCTGTCACGGTCGTCGACGAATATGGAAAAATGGGAGGGCAATACTTTCGCGGGCGACAGAATTCGACGGTAGCCGGATCGCCTCGGCGCTTTCTCCTGGAGTCGCCAGGCGTTGAAATCTTTTCCCATGGGATCGTTGTCGACGCACCCGCCCACGGCGTGCTATCGGTCTGGAAGCAGGGTGGCGGGGTACAATCACTCACGTACGATGCGTTGGTCCTGGCAACGGGGGCTTGTGACCGCACTGTCGCCCTGCCGGGTTGGACGTTGCCTGGTGTCCTCACCGCAGGTGGGGCCTCGACACTGGCCAAAGCCTATGGAGTCGCCCCTGGCCAACGCGTACTGGTTGCCGGTTCGGGGCCCTTCTTGCTTGCCGTTGCCGATGATCTGAGCACCAAAGGATGCGATGTCCAGGTCGTTGAGGCCACGCCGCTGGGTACGTCGGTTGGTGGACTTCCAATGATTGCCCGTGATGTGGCGATCACGCGCCAAACGATCGGCTACCTGTGGCGTCTTGGGCTGCGACGGGTTCGGCGCCGGTATGCCAGTATAGTTACTGCGATTCACGGCAACGAGCGAGTTGAGGCGGCCACGATTCATCGCGTTGATCAAGCGTGGCAACCGATCGCTGGCTCGGAAACGACCATCGAGGTCGATGCCGTGTGTCTTGGTTTTGGTTTTGTGCCGCAACTTGAATTGGCCCAGGCGCTCAAATGTACGATCGGTTACTGGGAGGAAACTTCGGACTTTTATGTAAAGACCGATGAGCAAATGCGAACCTCGCAAGAGAATGTTTGTGCAGCGGGCGAGGTCACAGGAGTTGGTGGTATGCGGGTTGCAGCAGTGGAGGGACGGTTAGCCGGTTTGACCTCCGCCTACGATATGGGGCTGGTCGCTAAACTTGATTACGATGCTGAAGTACGGCAATTGAGCCGTCAACTTGTTCGTGCACGCCGCCTGGGTGATTGGGTCCGCCATGCATATCGGCCTCGTGCCGGTTTATGGACATTGGCCGATTCCCAGACGATGCTTTGTCGGTGCGAAGATGTCACGATGCAGTCTGCCGAGGAGGCCCTGGCCTGTAACCCGGCCACACCCTACGCGCTGAAGACCGCAACCCGGGCCGGGTTTGGACTCTGCCAGGGGCGGGTCTGTAGTTCTTATATGATTGAATGGTTGCGTGCACAGCATGGGTATCGCGTGCCGGAGGAAGAACGGCCATGGCGGGTGCGCCCGCCGATCCGGCCCGTGCCGGCGGAAGAATGGTTGACGGACGAAGCTTGAAATTCTCAAAATTGCAAAAACGCAGCAGCGCGATTTGAAAGTGTTTCTGCAGCCCTGTATTTCAATAAAAGAGTTTGCGGTATGTCGACAATTCGTCCTAAAGATGTCGTCATTATTGGTGGAGGCATCATTGGCGCGGCCTGTGCCGAGGCGCTCTCCCGTGCAGGCCTGGAAGTTGTCCTGCTCGAACGACTTGGCCTGGCTGCTGGTGCCTCCAGTGCCTGCCAAAGCGGCGTCGGTTTTGGAATATCAATGGATGACTACACGCTGCGGTTGCATCTTGCCGCGGTCAGGGCCTATCGGCAGTTCGCTGCCGATGGCGCGGAAGTGGACTATCTCCATCATGGAACCGTCCTGGTGGGTCCACCCGACGAAGAAACGGAGTTGAAAGCAGGCTTGAAGCGACTGCGCGACATGTCCGTAGGCTGTGAGTGGCTGGATGCGGCCGCGCTGCGTGAAGCCGAACCAGCTTTGTCGCCAGAAATCAATGGCGCCGCACGAATTAATGAGATGGGACAAGTTTCCCCCATGCGAGTCGTCAACGAGATGGCTCGCCGGGCAGTTCTGCACGGGGCTGAAATTCACACCAATACCGAACTGACTGGGATCGATGTAAAAGGCGGAAGAGTCACCGCGGCGGTGACAAGCCAGGGAACCATCTCGACGAGCACGATTGTTGTCGCCGCCGGCGCCTGGAGTCGGAAGATTGGGGAGTTGGTGGGCCTGCGAGTTCCGGTCTGGCCTCTGAAGGGGCATGTTCTGGTTACCGAGCCGGTACCTGGTATGCTGCGCCATTATCTCACGGAAACACGATATGAAAAAACTGTTGAGGCTGTACAGGCCGTAGACCTTGGAGAGGATGGTCCGCAGAGTGGTTCGCCCCAGGTGGCGGCCGTCTTGCAAAACCTGCCCAGCGGCCAAATGCTCATTGGTAGCAGTCGTGAATTTGCCGGCTTCGACCGCGAAGTGAATCGCAATCGGCTTGCGCAAATCGTGACCCGTGCGGGATATCTTGTGCCCGGTTTACCACGGCTGCGAATTATTCGAACCTATGCAGGACTGCGGCCATGGACACCGGATGGACTGCCGCTGATCGGGCCCTCACAACAGGTTGAGGGACTTGTCTTTGCGACCGGGCATGGGGGAGACGGGAATACTTTAGCGCTGATTACCGCTCGGTTGGTTGCTGACTTGACCACTGGCCAACCGACCGAGATTGATACGACTCCACTCTCCCCAGACCGATTTGACATGAATGGAGAATGACACCATGTTACGTATCTTGATCACGGGTGCGAACCGTGGACTTGGATTCGAGTTTGCGCAGCTCTACCTGGCTCGCGGGGAACGTGTGTTTGCGAGTGTGCGTTCGATGGCCAACTCCGACGCGTTAAAATCTCTTCCCGTGGTATCTCCAGGACAGCTTTCCGTGTTCAACATGGATGTTACGGATGAGGAGTCGATCAACGATTGCATCAAGTCGATTGCCTCTCAGACAGATGGGGTGGATTTGCTCATCAACAACGCGGGTCGGCTGACTCGAAAAGAAACTCCGGCCAACGTCAGGGCCGCCACGATGTTGTCTGAATATCACGTCAACGCCGTTGCCCCTGTGATCGTGACTCAGAAATGTCTTGGTTTGTTACGTGCCGGGAGACAGCCCAAAATCATTAACATGGCCTCCATGGTTGCTTCGCCTGACGACAAGGACGATGGCAGTCTTTACAGTTATCATGCCAGCAAAGTGGCGCTGAACCTGCTAACAAGGGCGCTTGCGTTTGATCTCAAGCCGGAGGGTATCATTGTCGCAGCCGTGTGTCCCGGTTGGGCACGAACTGACATGAGTGAAGGCGAGGGACCGCTCTCACCACGCGAATCTGCCGAAGGGATGGTTCGCGTCATTGACAGGCTGGTCGAAGGGGACACCGGCCGCTGTTTTATGGGAGCCGGTGAAAAGCATCCTCAGTAATATACGTGCAAGTCTGTTTCGGCGCAGAGATGCAGAAGTCTGCATAGAATGCTTTGCTCTCAACGGTGAGTCTCTGGATTGAATGAAAGATGGTTGCGATTTGAGATGGATAACAAGCTAAAACATCTATTTACCCCTCTGGACCTCGGGCCCTTCGAGTTGCGGAACCGATTGATTTGTACAGGGCACAATCCGCATTATGACGAAGGGGGGTTGATCGGCGATCAGCAAATTGCGTTTCATGCCCGCAAAGCTGAGGGGGGTATTGCTTTGAGCACGACGGGGGGGACAACGGTCCATCCGTCAGGCGGCATGCTGCCTGAGGCACCGCTCATCAATCATGACGATTCTGTGGTTCCCGGTTACCAGACACTTGCCGAGGCCATGCACGCGCATGGAGCTCGGATGCTGGTCCAGTTGATCCACGCCGCGTCGGCGATTGCCTCTCGGCGGGGTGGTCATGTGCTTTGGGCACCCTCGCAAACGGTTGGCGAGTTTTCCTGTGAACCACCGCATGTGATGACAACTGGCGAGATAAGGACCATTGTCGATGCTTTTGGCCAGGCCGCTGGACGCGTGAGAACCGCTGGCTTGGACGGCGTTGAATTAAATGGATTCGCAGGTGCACTTATCCAGCAATTCCTGTCGCCTCACACAAATCGGCGCACCGACCAATATGGAGGCAGCCTGGAAAATCGTTTGCGTTTTCTATCGGAAGTGATTGCCGTTTGTCGGGAATCGCTCGGTAAGGATCTCGTACTAACGCTGAAGATGGCCGGTGACGAACTCTACGATGAAGGGCTGCATTTACCCGATATGCAGGAGATCGTTCCCCACATCGACAGGCTTGGCATGGTCGACATGTTTGTTGTCGCCAGCGGTCACAATCTCCAGCGGTTCGCTCGTATCGATCATTGGCCACCCACTCCCGCTCCTCACGGTTTGCATGTACGGTTGGCCAAAGGCATCCGCGAAGTGACCTCGACACCAGTAGCGGCGCTATGCCGCATCGTTGATCCTCGTTACGCTGACCAGTTGATTGCCGAAGGTAGTTGCGACCTGGTGGCGATGGTTCGCGCCACCCTGGCCGATCCAGACATTGCGAACAAGGCTGCCGAAGGCCGGTTTGACGACATTCGTCCCTGCGTCGGTGCCAACACGGGATGCGTCGATCGGATTATCGCTGGAGGCGAGGCGCGGTGCATCTACAATCCGCTCGTGGGTCATGAGCGGCAGTGGGGCTCGCTACCGAAAGCGGATGTCGCGCGCAAAATCGTGGTCGTAGGCGGTGGGCCAGCTGGATTGGAAGCTGCCCGCGTCGCGGTCCAGCGAGGTCATCGCGTCGTGTTGCTGGAGCAGGCGTCGGAACTTGGTGGCATGGCACGTGTTGTGGCACGCAAACCGGGGCGAGAAGAATTGGTGGGCATTCCGGATTGGCTCTCGCGACAGGTCGAGATCCTCGGCGTGGAAATTCATCTGCAAACCGAGGCCACCGTTGAGCGAATCCTGTCTGAACAGCCTGATGCCGTGGTGTTGGCAACTGGAGCACGGGACACGCCTCCCCGCGAAGACTTGACGGACGCCAACGTTACCGTGGCGACAGCGTGGTCTGTATTGGCGGGTTCTGTGGCGCCGGGGCGTAATGTTTTGGTGGTCGATCACTCTCGGTTTGATTCGGGGTGTTCGGTTGCGGAGTTGGTCGCCAACGCTGGGGGCAAAGCGGAGGTCATCAGTCGTCAATTCCATCCCGCCATCGACTTTGGGTTGACCAACACGATATCACTCTACCGACGGTTGTTTTGCAAAAACGTCGAGTTGACCGCACACCACGATCTTGGCCAGGTACGCGACGGCGTAATCCATGTTGTGAATTGCTACAGTGGCAAGGAGCGAAAGACCGTTGACTTGGATATGGTAGTTTTCGTGACCGTGCCGACTCCCAACGATAAACTGCTTGCCCCGCTCCAGGCAGCTGGTGTAGAGGTTCACGCGATTGGAGATTGTGTGGCCCCTGGTGATATTGAAAATGCAACGTTTGAAGGCCATCGGATAGCCCGGCAACTATGATTCGTTGAGAAAAGATAACGGCGATATGAGCAGTTTGACTGCAAGCGAGATAAAAACCAGTCTCCGGGAACTGGGGGTCCAGGCTGGCGACGTGGTACTGGTTCAATCTGCGATGCGAACAATGGGGTACGTGGAAGGCGGCGCGAAGTCGGTGGTCGATGCGCTGTTAGAATTGCTGGAACCCAATGGTACGTTGGTCGTTCCCACGTTTGCGTTTGCGCATGAAGCCGAGGAGGATCCCATTGTTGATCCGGCTGCCGACCATTCGGAAATGGGAATTATTACGGAAACGGCCCGGCTCTACCCGGACGCACGTCGTAGTACCGCGTTTCGCCACAGTGTGGCGGCATTCGGCAGGCGATCTCAGGTGCTCGCAGAGAATGCCCCGGAGTTGTCCCCATTTGATTTGCGTTCGTCGTTTGGAGTCATGGCGGCATTGAACACACAAGTGATTTTGCTCGGTGTCACGTATTCGAGTTCAACCAGCCACCACTTTGCAGAATTCGTGTGCGAGGTACCCTATCGCCAGGCAACATCCCGGAGCGCCAAGGTGCGGCAACTCAATGGCAAGGTTGTTGAGCAGGAGATGACCGACTACCAGCCAAAAAGCGAAGGTGGGTCTTATTACGGCTCACGCGGACCGGACTTCAATCGGCTGGGGCAAATGCTTGAAGACCGAGGTTTGGTGGACACCGCCTTTATTGGAAATGCCGCGGCCCGGCGGTTTGCGATGCGAGATTTGCTGGACCTGGCCCAAACGGAAGCCACGAAAGATTACAATATTTTTCGCACGCCCGACGGCCAGCCCGACAACACGACTGTATTGACGTTCGGCGCATCCTTGAACAGTCCCGAACTCGTCGACGGAGCTGGACGATCGCACGCGGTTGAGTGGTGCGTGAAGGATATCGATAAACTGGTCTTGCCAGGCGAAAAATAGTCCTCGCAGTCGAGCGGAACAAGCGGTAGCCCGTGTTGGAAACCATGGGCATCTAGCCGTTTGTGGCATTGGCAGGCAAATCCAGATTCCTTCTGGCTCACTTGCAGGGGCTGCCTGTTGCAGGCGTTGAGGTTGTCTTCAAGGCCCGCTTCTCGGGAAGGTAAATCTACCCAGATGAGCTTTTTTCTGCTTCACCACGCTCCGTGGTGCAGGCCGGCTCCATGGTCCAGATGGTTAAGCCGGCTAGATCTTCCACCTTGCGCTGCCGCAAACAGCCAGTTCCATAAGCCACCACCATGAACACCACGTTGACCATTGGGCCAATCCAGAATTTGTGGACCGGAATCGCCCAGGTTTCGGGTATCCAGCCAACGACGCCTAACACCAGGTAAATATTCAACAACACTGCCACTGCCATGCCAGCTAGTGCGGCCGCGTAATCAACACGCGTCGTGAAAAAGCCCAGTACAAACACGCCCATGATGCATCCGGCAAAAATTGAGCCGATCACCCAATCCAATTCGTTGATGGTATTGGTGGGGATTCTGCTCAGCAGAACTGCGAGCCCAATCATCAACAAAGCCCCGGCGGCGGCAATCCCGCGTGCCAACGCCAGGTAGAACCGGTCACTACGGCCCCTGGCCAAATATGGCTTGAAGATGTCCACGACCGTGACGGCCGAGATGGCGTTCAATGTCGAGTCGACCGACGACATGGCTGCCGACAGAACTCCTGCAATGACTAACCCGGCAACCCCTGGCGGCAAGCGGGTGAGGATGAAATAGGGAAAAATCTGCTCGGGAGTTAATGCCTTCACCTCGTCATCTGGCAATACCTGGAAATAGACGAACAGGCAGACGCCGACAAAGAAGAAAAAGGCCCAAGTTGGCAGGGCTATGACCCCGTAAATGATGGTGGCCTTTCTGGCTTCGCGCGCTGACCTGGCTGCCACATAACGCTGTACCATGTTCTGCTCGGTTTGAAAGGCAATCCAGGAAAAAACCCCCAGGATGACGGCTGTCCAGACCGTCCGTTCGTGAAAACTGACAGTCGTTGGGCCAAGTCCAAACTTGTCATTGGCCAGGCCGATATCGAAGATTTGCCCCATGCCACCTGGTAGTTCGATGGCCAGGCAGGCTAACGACAACAGTCCTCCGGTCAGCAGAATAATTGTCTGCAAAACATCTGTCCAAACGACCGCTTCGATGCCACCGACAATCGTGTACACCGCAACGAAGATCCCCGTCACGATGATTACCGGGGTCGTGGGAAATCCCGTGAGCACCACAATCACGTTTGAAATCAAACAAAGAATGACCCCTAGCCAGCAAATCCTTAGTAGCGTGAAGCTGATCGTACCGTACAGTCGTACGATGGGACCAAAGCGTGCCCCAAGATATTCATAGGCAGACGTGATACGGCCCCGACGAAAAATCGGGATGCAAACAAGCAGTGCAAAGATGATTCCGATGGGGAGCATCAGGTTGATGACCAAATCCCGCAGATCACCCGCATAGGCTGCGGCTGGAAATGCCAAAAACGTCACCGAACTGACAGATGTTGCCATCATCGACATGCCAAGAGCCCAGCCAGGAAAGGAACGCCCCCCAAGAAAATACTGCTCTGTATTCGTGTTGCGACGGGCAAAGTAGAAGGCAACCGCCCACATGCCCGCGAGATAGGCGAGTAAGACTACCGAATCAGAGGTTCGAATGGCGATAGCCACCAGTCCGCTCGGCATCAGTGCTCCTGTTGGTGCGGCCATAGTTGAAGTTGTAAAGCCGAGGTGTCCAAATCGTTGCAACTTTGGCTATGCCCTGTCGGACCGTGAGGACCCCGCCCGTTTCGCGGGGTGCGCAACATCAAGGTGGTTACTTCTCGTGCAGCTCTTGTTGATCACCTGGGAGTATTAAAGCGTAATGCCGAGTGGGTCGAAAGATACTTAAGCGTCGTCTCTACAGCCCACAGCGTCTACACCTGTTTTGCATTTAAGTAATCCGTACCCAATCACCAGGCTTCTATTGATTGCGGTGGACAACCAGTTCTGCTGAAAGTTCGTTCTTGCTTATTTGGCCCGATTTGGAGAGTTTGAAGGCTCGGCCTTGGAGAGGATCTTCAGGATGGCATGCCCCGCATTGACTTGAACATCCAGATCAGGATCTTTCAGCAGCTTTTGCAGCAGAGTCAGACATGCAGAGGGTTGACGCCTTTTTTTATTGGCCTGAGTCCTATTTAACTGTCCCCAAGTGGGATGGAAATTGAAACCTCTATCAGTCAACCGTTTTTGTTCTTGGAGACAGCCAATGTACAGGTTTGCTTTACTGGTTATTTTCGTGACGTTGCTTACTAGTTCTATTTCCCAAGCGGCGAGTTATCAGCTGACAAGTGGGGCTTTCGTTGATCCCATCCTGAACCGTTCCGGCGTCACGCATAGCTACAGCGGGAATAACCTGGAACCCGGCGCGATCCTGTCCTATGCGCGCCTGACCTGGGCGATCCTGGACAACGCGGACCTGACCGGCGCGAACCTGACCGACGCGAGCCTGTACGACGCGAACCTGGACAACGCGGACCTGACCGGCGCGAACCTGACCGACGCGAACCTGTACGACGCGAACCTGTACGACGCGAACCTGTACGACGCGAACCTGACCTACGCGATCCTGTACGACGCGAACCCGACCGACGCGAACCCGACCAACGCGAACCTGTCCAACGCGAACCTGTACGACGCGAACCTGTCCAACGCGTGACCCAGCCCCCTTAAACGAGTCCACGCCCTGATAGACAATCGGGGTGTCAGGACGCATTTCAAGGAGGGCAAGCGATGCCACGAGGTAAGAAACACGGTCCGGAAGAGGTGATCCCGAAGTT
>CAUZEA010000126.1:0-14902 GCA_963578605.1 Planctomycetota bacterium | reverse complement strand
GACGAAGCTTCTCAATAATCTGCTTGGTCGTGTGTCGGTTCTTCTTCATCTGAGGAAATCCTTTCCGGGCTACGCCCGGATGCGATTCTCTCATAGACCTGGATCAGTTAAAGGGGGGAAGCCCAAAACCATAGCCTGGCTCAGTAGTAGTTCGAGGTATCTTGATGTCAACGGTGAGTTCTGACACGAGATGCCGGGGAGTTGAACTTTGATGAAATCGACGATTTGTTGGCTGGCTTTGATACATCTGGTTGCCGGAAATGCCTGCGCCGAAGATGTCTGGCGAGAAAACAGCTATGAGGATTTTGTGGACGGTTCGTTTGACGATGGTGGCGCCAACATGTATGTCTCGTCGACGGGCCGCGTACAGACCATCAATCGGTGGGATCTGAACGGGGATGGATACATTGACCTTGTCTTTCCCAATTCGCATTCTTATTCGGAAGCTTTGGACCTGGTCATTTACTGGGGCAATGGTCAGGATTTCGACGGTTCGCGCAGAAGTTTCCTCCCTGCCAATGGCGCTCAATGGGCGACCCCTGCGGATCTCGACGCCGACGGCCACGTCGATCTGGTGGTATCCAACTACTTCGACGGAACATGGGCCGATATGGATTCATATATCTACTATGGCGGTGCCATCGAATCACTTCCCCCCAATGGGTCGTTTTATCCATTTCGTGAGCGACGTTCTTTTCCCAGTCGCTCGGCGCAGCAGGCGTCTGTGGGCGATCTGGATCGCGACGGGTTTCCCGAGATGGTGATTCCGTTCATGACCGGCACGCAGGCGTATGCCCAAGGCGAGCAGGCCGGTGATTCAATCACTCGAATTTATTGGGGAAGCCGGAGCGGACCCGATCCGGACCGTTTTTATGATCTGCCGACGTCGGCGGCGAGCGATACGGCTCTAGCCGATTTGAACGGCGACGGGTGGCTGGATGTCATCGTTGCCAATTCAGGAGGTGCCGGGACCAATTACGAGGTCGACTCGTTCATCTTCTTCGGTCATGCAGATGTCGAGCAAACACGGCAACAAAGGATCGGCTTGCCCACCCGTCGGGCCAGCGGTGTAGCGGTGGCCGACGTCAACCGTGACGGCCAGCTCGATGTAATTTTTGCCAACCAGCAAGGCCCACAATCATTTGCCTATCTAAACCAGGGCGGATCCTTCGATCCGGGCAGGCGGATTGCATTCGAGACCCACCATGCCAAGGACTGTGTTGCCGCCGATTTCAATCAGGATGGATGGATGGACGTTTTTTTTACGAACTATCACCGGCTCGGCAACCGATTCACCGAATCCTATCTCTATTTTGGTTCACCCGACGGATTTGACCAGAGCAACCGGCAGTCCCTTTATACCAGTGGAGCTTGGGGCGCGTCGGCGGCGGACTTGAACGGGGACGGTTGGACCGATCTGGTCGTCTCCAACCACCAGCGAGCCAATGGTGACCTGGGGAATCCCTCGTACATCTTTTGGAACTCCCCGGACGGTCTCGCGATGACGCGCCGCACGGCGCTGTTTGAGGAGGGGGTCGTCGGCAACGCGATTGCCGATTTTAACGCGGACGGTCATCCGGACGTGCTGCTGGTTCCGTGGCAGGGTGGCACGCTGGAACCGCGGGAGGACGTCTTTATTTATTTTGGCGACGCACATGGAATCTACTCGCCTGAAAATCGAGCGGTCCTGCCAGGGTATGAAGCCAAGGAAATGGCGCTGGCGGATCTCGACGACGACGGAGCAGTGGATCTGTTGCTCCCGAATCAAACGGATCACTCCCTACCCCCTGATGCGGCGAGTGGCGACGCCGCCCAGCACGGCGAACTGCGCATCTATTGGAACCGAGAGAACCGTTTTAGCGAAAAGCACGTCACCGGACTAGCAACTTATTGCGGTTTGGGAGTCTCCGTCGCGGACCTCGACCGTGACGGGTTCCTCGATATCGTGGTCAGCCAGTTTCATACCTTCGAGTCGACCACCAAGCCGGGCTGTTATATCTATTGGGGTGGACCAGACGGTTACGTAGTCACCCAACGCACGACGTTGAACCATTATCACACGCGGGCCTGCAGCATCGCCGATCTGAACCAAGACCACCATTTGGACCTCGTGTTTGGCGGGGAAAGAGACCAGTTGGCGTGTATCTTTTGGGGAGACGGGACGCGCGACTATGGTGATCAGCGGCGGTCTGCCTTGCCCGAGTCGAAGCACACCAACGGTTCAGAAGTCGCGGACTTCAATCAGGATGGGTACCTGGATGTGGTCTTCGGCGCAGCCGTCCACGCGGCCCTGGGCCGGATCTACTACGGAGGCGAGGACGCGTCATTTTCTACCGACCGGATGCAGACATTGAAGATGGACGTCGTCAAGGCCGTCACCGTCGCCGATGTAAACGGCGACGGATGGCTGGATCTGGTCTGCCCAGCCTACAAAAACGACCGTTCACGTCAAACGCCGTCCCGGATCTTTCTGGGAGGGTCGGACGGCTTCTCCCAGCAAAGGTTGATCGAGTTGCCGACCAACTCCGGCACGGGGTCGATCGTCAGTGACTTTAATTCGGACGGCTATCAAGATGTCTTCTTCTACAACCATCGGCGGGACGGCAGCCAGCAGCGGGCTCACGATGTCAGCCTGCACGTCAGCGATTCATTTCTTTATTGGGGAGGCCGTGATGGTTTCCAGACACGAAAACGTCAGAACATTCCCGGGCGTGGCGTGCACTACGACGTCGGAGTGGATATTGGCCACATTACCGACCGCCGCCTCACATTTGCCTACGAATCCTCTGCCTACCACGCCGCCGGTCATCGACCGCAGCGACTGCAGTGGACCTCCCACCAACCCCATCGGAGTTCGATCTGTTTTCAATTACGAACCGCCTCGACCAAGGAGCAGCTTTCCCGCCAGCCGTGGCTCGGGCCCGACGGCGGGGGTACCTTTTACCGCACGAGCGGCCAGAAGATCCAACAGGAGGAGCCCACCCAATGGATGCAATACCGAGTCCTGTTCGATACGGACAACGGGGCTTACTGCCCCGTCCTCAGCGAGGTCGTGATCGATTTTCGCTGATCGCCGACCGACCACCGGACCGAGGACCCTCGACAATTCCACGTCCGCCGGAAAAATGCAGCCGCCTACAATGACAGGGAACCCGTTTCTTCAGCCGGGCGTGCTCTTTCGGCAGGGATTTCCCTTGTTTTAGCAGGTCGAATTATTCGGCTCACCAATCATCTTTCTTGTGCTACCGGACTGAATCTCAAGCGATGACTTCGGGCCGTTCGACAATCACGCGATTGTCCTTAGACATTTTCCGGCCAGGAAATGCGTTGCAAGTCATTTATAGAATACGACATTGTGACGAAAACATCCGTTGGACAGCGCGAGTTTCACGACTTCCGAAATCGGGTCGCGCGCGAGTCGTTTTCGAAGAGAGTTTAGCAAGGGGAGGCGCCGTGAATAAAGGATGGATTTCAAGCCTGGAACGATTTCGGGCTCAACCCAAATGGGAAATATCCGTTTGTATATTCGGTGTCGGATCGAATACAAATACGAAATACCGGCGGTTGATCGTGTGTTCAATGGCCGCCGTCGCCAAATGTGGAAATGAACTCCAATTAGCACCACGACGTGATCGTCCAAGACCGACACTTGCCGTTTAAGACTGAAAGGGAATCTCCAATGTCAAGTCAAACGCGTAGAACTTTTCTGCAATCGAGTTTGGCGTCGACTTCAACCGCGACGATTCTTGCCGGCGGGACTTCAATCCTGGCGGCGGACGGTGCACAGCCTTTTGATTCGCGCACTATTCGCGAGAAGCTGCTGCAAGGACTGGGCGGACACTGGCCGGATGCAGGAGATTTGAAAGTCCAATTACGTGAGAAGATCAAGAAGGATCAATTCACAATCGAGTCGCTGTACTACGAAGTTGAACCCGACGACCGAGTGCCCGCATTGTTGTTGATCCCCAACCACGTCTCGGAAGCCAATCCAGCGCCCGCTGTGATTTGCTTGCATCAGCATCAGTTTCGCTACGGCAAGAACGAACCTGCCGGGCTGGATGGCGCGTCGATGCATCACACGGGGGTAGCCCTGGCACGGGAAGGCTATGTGGTTTTGTGTCCCGACATGCTTTGTTTCGGCGAACGACGTGATGCCAAGCTGAAAATTGGTCATTATGAGCGGTTCGAATTCCTCCGCTACCTGGTCAACGGAAAATGCCTGGCCTGGAAGAACATTCTCGATATCAAAGGCGGTGTCGATCTGCTCGTGTCACGACCAGAAGTTCAGTCCGAACGGCTTGGCTGTTACGGCCACTCCATGGGTTCGACCAATACGTACATGGCTGGACCGTGGGAATCTCGACTGAAGTGTTTTGTGTGCAACTGCTGTTTGCCAACGTACAAGGCCATTCACCGCGAACACCTTTTGCACTGTTTCCCTAACTTCGTACCCGGATTTCTCCAACACGGCGACACTCCTGACATCGTCGCGTTGATGGCACCGCGTCCGTTACACATGAATTTTGGCGAGTTGGATCGTGGCAGCCCGATCGATGAAGTGCAAAACGGCCTGAAATTGATCGCAAACGCCTACGCGGATGCAAACGCCGAACAAAACTTCTCGTATTTCATCGAAGAGGACACGGGGCATGTCTTTTCGCCGGAAATGTGGCGGCGCACGAAGGAATGGTTCGCCCGTCATTTGGGAAATGCGGGATGAAAGAAGAAACTCGTATGATGCGAAGGCAGCGTTGCGGGTAAAGCCACCACATCGCGCCCAGGTCAGCGGTTTTTCAGAACCTGGCTGTCAGCCCGGACGAGCACTCGAGAGATTCCACATTCCCGGCAATGATTGCGAGCACAAAATTTTGAAACGCATTGCGTGCCGGGTACGGGCTCTGGATAATACAGAGCCGTTGGTGCCCTGGCATGCCCATTGGTCATCGACATCACCGGGTTCATTTTTTCCGCACCCTGGTCAGTCCTTGACGAGTCTAGTTGTCTCCACTCTTGAAAAGGCCGACGAACAAGTATGAGTGATTCGCCCGTCCGCCTTGCTATTGTGGGTGACCCCAGTGACGTCGCCATCTGGCAGGATGTGTCGGCAAGGCTGCGAGGCGGCTGCATCCTGGCGCTCGGCGATTCGATGATGGTGGCCCTTGAGGAGCACCACAACGAGTTCGACGCGGTCGTCATTCAAAATCCGCTGAACGATGGCCAGGCCGCCCGCCGCGCTGCGGAGGCGAACAAACACGTTTTCATCAGTTCCCCGGTCGCTGAGAATCTTTCGGCAGCAGAGGCGGTCATCGAAGCATGCAGGGGGGCAGGCGTCTGCTTCGGCGTCGCCCAAACGTTTCGATACCAACCGAGCAGCCAAACGATCATCGACCGCCTCTCCAACGGCAAACTTGGAGATCCAGGTTTGCTGCGTGTACACCGTTGGCGCAGTCCGAGAAACAAGCCCCTGGCCGAGTGGATCTTCTCTGACATTGATCTCGCCACCAGGTTGTTCGGAGCGAAACCGACAGAAGTTTTCGCGCTCGCCCGGCATGACGTCGCCGCGATGCCCAGTTACGTCCAGGTCCACCTTGGTTATCCAGCAGGCGGCATGGCAATCATGGATTTTTCAGCGACGCTGCCAATCGGAGAGGGTTACGATTCTCTTTCTCTGATCGGATCACGTGGTGCCGCCTATGCCGATGATCACCGCAATACCCATCTACTGTATGGTGGTGGTCATCCTTCGACATTGATCAGTGGCGAGGGGCATGGCCATGTTTGCCGTGAAATTCAAACGTTCGTCGATGCAATCCGTGAAAACAAACCGCCACCTGTGGGGGACGTTGAATGCCGCGCCACCCACCAGGTTATCGATGCGGTAGCACAGTCGCTGGAAGCAGGACGCGTACTTAGCGACCGGGGAGGTCAATATGAACCTGCCTGAAACGCACAATCGATTTGGTGTTCTGGTCTTGAGTGTGGTGAAGCACGACTACGTGGCCCGCGGTGTGGCGACGCATCCGCGATTCGAGTTGACCGCGGTCGCCGACGATCCGAATCAACCCGATTGGATTCACCAGCGCAATCACAAATTTGCAGATGAACATGGCATTGCTTACGTGCGAGATGTGTCGCGAGCGATTGCCGAACACAATGTTCAAGTGGCCGTCGTCTCGTCCGAGGCCGAACGCCATTGTGATCTGAGCGTGCAAGCCGCTGACGCAGGTTTGCACGTAATCCAGGACAAACCGATGTCGACGTCGCTTTCGGAGTGTGACCGCCTGGTGGATGCGGTCGCGCGTAATAATGTCAAGTTCCTGATGTGGAATCGGAATCTCCTGCCCGCGGTAGCCCAGGCGCAAGACGTGATCGCTCGTGGCGAGGTGGGGACCCCATACGCCTTTCACGTTGATTTTTACTTTGCCAAGGATGCGGGCCCGCCGAAAGGCTCACGCGACCCCAACGACCCACCGCTGGACTGGCTCGAAGCGCTCAAGGCGGCGCACGCCACCGGAGCCGATGGCGGAGTTGGCAAGGAGCCGATGGGCGAACTGGGCGTCGAAGGGTGCTATCCGCTGGCCTACATCGCCATGCTGTCTGGTGCAAAAGTTTGTCGCGTGTTCGCCCGTACGACCGCACTTTTCCATCAAGTGTGTGTCGATAACCATGTTGAGGATCTCGCAACGGTGTCGCTCGAATTTGAAAATGGTGTTGTGGGCAGCCTTGCCCTCGGTCGCATCGGCGCTGCCAGCCACCCGGATATCGGCGAGATCAAGTTGCACATTCTTGGCTCGAAAGGGGCCCTGGTCATCAGCGAAGCCCGGCCTGAAGTCGGCATCTACTATCGCGATCAGCCGCCCGAAGAGTTCAAAAATCAGCGTTTGCTGGCAACTGACAACGACTACCTTCTAGCCGACAACTTCGCTCGCGCGATCGACACCAACAGCCAGACTATACTCGATGCTCCAACGAGTCGGGCGATCGCAGCGACAGTCGCAGCCGCACTGGAGTCAGGCCGGACCGGAAGAGTTGTGGATGTCACGTAGGAAGGACACCAGGTTATGAAGTTCCAGGTTGCGATACGCGGAGCAACCGGTACCGTCGGCTCTCCCATCACCAGGAGATCTACAATTGTCCTGACGATGCTCAATTCGTCTCGTTACGTGCGCTATCGCCAAGCTCAGTCATCGATAGCATCGTACATGGGAGCGTAGATACCCCTGGGGCTCATGGCGACGATCGTGTCCCCTTCCAACACAAAGCGATATCGTTTGTGGTTGACCCACTCCTGTTGTTCGCGCCGAACCAACGGAGTAGGTCACGTCCAACTGCGTGCCTTCGTTCTGGAGGGGGGTGACCGCCCACGGGCCGACGCGGACAAACGGGATGGAACTCCCGTCGACGACGATGTTCAGCTTCTCCCAGGGCAGCCATGAAGGCTTGCAAAACCAGAGGCTCGCCTTCTGTTTCAATGTGACCACGACGCGGCCTTCAAGTGGTATGTGACTTTCGACCCGCGCCGCAGCGGTTTCGCCGGAGAACGTCATATTGATCCGTACAACCGACTCGTCGTCGGTCACGCTATTCTGCTCGACGGCCCAGAGAGACTGGATCCCGCCCTGGGTAATATCCAAAACGTCGGAGCCCGCCCCAGGGACGTGCCGATCGCTCACACCCGGAAAACCCCAGCCGCCATCGGCAAGATCGGGAAACGCCTTGAGTGCGTTCTTCGGTGCTCCCTCGCGTCGGTAGACTGGCTGACCCTTGAGCCACTGGCTCGGAAGCACGTGGCTGCGCACCATGCGCTCGGCCACCTCGAAGTACTGGGGATATCCCATCTGTCCGAGATGGATGGCGGTCTGAATCATATCTCCCGTGTTGTTGATCTCTCCGCGCCCGACGATCTGCCCGCGCCAGGCATTCTCGTCGGACCAGCCGAAGCTGCTTCGGATTGGAGCCAGACCCACGTCGAAAATCTTCCGGGCGTGCTCCAGCAGATCCAGATCCTGGGTCAGCACCGCGAACGCGGCGAGCCCGTGGACCGTACCCGTGATCGAATGCGTGTGACTTCCCGCGTCGTGGAGAAGTTGTCCCTCGGGAGAAAAGCATTGGGAGCGTACGCGGTGGACGAAACGCCGGGCGAGTTCGAGGGCCCGTTCATCGCGGGTATGGCGGTAGACCTGAACCAGTGCCATGATGAGCCTGCCACGATCGACCGTCGTGGCCTGCGGATAATCGAAACCCTCGTTCTGGGTCGGGTCGTATTGGAGTTTGCCGTGGTCCGAGAATGTGGCCGTGTCCTGCGACTTTGAATTTGCCGCCAGGAGGGGAATTTGGGCGATCACTTCCGGTCGATAGGCACCCTCCTCATCCGTGATGAGGAGCAGCGTGTCGAGGAGTTTCCCCAGATGCCCCATCGCTTGCTGGTCGCCACGGCGAATTGCCAGTTCGAGTAGCGCTTGGATCGCCTCGCGGATGTCGTGTGGCGAACACGCCATTTTCTTTAACTCCCGATTGTACGTAGCCGGGAAGCCTGCCTCGTTATCCACGGTCGCAAAGAGAACCGCCCGGAGAGTCTCCAGCACCTGCCCGGGAGTGCGTTTGCCCGTCACGACTTCGCCCTTGAGTAGGCCGTCGATAGCCCTACCGACATTGTGGTTCATGTCGGTTAGAAGGCTGGAACCGCCTTCACGCACCGCGACGACAGGATCGAATCCCGACACCCGATCGGTCCAGCGAACCATGTTGTTGGTAGCCTGCTCGACGTGCTATTTGAGATCTGTCGGCACCGGGGCCGGGCCCTCCAGCACCGAGCATAGACCGACAACAGGTGTCAGAAAGAGAATGGCAAGCGCACCCTGGGAGATTACAAGCTTAGAGTCCATGGTCTTTCTCACGTAACCGTTTTCTGGGGTCGATCTAATTGACCTGTTCGACTTGACCGCGAAAGTCGGTGTTCCATTCGAGCTGGTGCTTTGTCATTGCCTGTGCATCGGGTGGCAAGCTCTCCCATACCTCACGATCGATCGGAAAAATATCCATCGTCAGTCGACCGACCCACCAGGGTTGGTAGTTGCAGGCCACCGCAACTCGTGACTGCTCACTGCGGTTCGAGCCAGCCGCATGCCACACCGTGTTGGGTATAATCGCCACACTGCCAGGGGGCGCGCAGCAATGGACCTGGTTTTCGAGCGAATCACGCGTTGCTGGTGGCAAATGTCTCTTGTGCTGGCTCCCCGGCACGAGGCGGGTCGCACCTGTCTGTTCTTCAAACGGTGTTAGTGCCCAAATGGCGTTCACCAGGATGGGAAAGTCTGGCAGTGGCCGGGACTGGTTGAGTTGCCCCATGGGAGAATCCATGTGCCACCAACCAGGATCGGAGCCTGGATGGGCAATCAGGCCATCGACGCTTCCCATGCGGACCTGGTCTTCGGTGGGCCAGGCAAACGCATTGGGTGCCGCCTCGGTGCGCCCACGAAGCAAGTGCTGCGCCAGTTCGAGGACCGTCGGATGCATCGCCAGCTTGAGAAACCGCTGATTGTGGTTGAGCAAACACACGGCAAATTCGTACCCGCTAACTCCTTCAATACGAGAAGGAGAACCGAGTACCAGGTCGGCCAACTCAGCCGCTTCTGACTCACTAATCGCACACTCCAACACCGCATATCCATCGGCTTCGATCGCCTCGATGGCCAACTGCACGTTGTCGGGTGGGACAAGTTGCATTGAAGTTACCTCTTCCGGATGTGAGAAAACAATTTCCTGCAAGCGACTTCATTCTCGAAACGCAAATGCGTAAAGTTCCGCGTCGAACAAATGAAATCGCAGTAGGAGAGGTGTGTCAGCCAGATTTGTCAGGTTTGACGACCCATTGAACTCGACAACATGTCGCAGATCATCGCCCGTGACCGGTTCGGAGGCCGGCCAGGCGACCAGCCTTTGCAATGACGGGTCGAGCAGTTCCACAACAATTTTTCCGCCCGGCTTGACGTCGGCATTCAATTCCAGCCGCGTTCCGGAATGCTGGATTGGTACGGTCGTCAACGTGGCTCCCTCCGGGGGGCCCCCGGCGGAAACGAAACGGTCTTTCTGCCAGGTCACCCGTCCGATTCCCGTTTTGTTGTTTTGAGGATCTTTGTCAGGTGGACCATGGGTATAGCTATAGCCGGCATAGTAGAGACACACCTCATCCTTGAAATCGAAAGCGTAAGCGGCCGTGCAAATCATGCCACTGTCCCACTGCCCCGGCTCGCCCGGTACAATGACGGGTTTCCGGAAGGGACGCTCCCAATGGGTGAGATCGCGGGTCACTGCGAACTCGACATCGATGGGGCCATCTTGATTTCCATAATTCGGTACATTCATGGTAGCCGTGAAAATCCAGGGAAAGCCAATCAGGCAGCTTTCAGCAGCGTAGGCACCCGTACCGTACACTTCCGCCCGCATCACATGGTGGTTGTCCGGGTACTTGAGCAACGGACGAACCCTTTCTGCCCGAATGCGGCTGCCCAAATCGTCACGACGGTCTGCGACAATCGCTGGTTCCGCTGTGGACCAGTGGACGAAGTCATGGCTGGTCGACACCCAGATTGTACGGCGGGTGCGTCCCATCACCGGCATCACCTGCTTTGCAAAAGTGACGAATACCTGGTACGGTTCGCTCCAACAGGCTGTGACTACGTCATCCACGTAGGAAATCGGCAAAATGGTGCCCGGACCGGTAAGCTTCCAATGCAATCCGTCTTCCGAAACCATGCTACAATACCCGCGATCGTACTGGTAGCAAATCATTTTGTATCGGCGCGCGGGATCAGGATCGCGCCGGTCCTTGATCACGCTTGCCATCAGACAATCGGCAACGGCGTTGTGCGGTTTGCCGTTGTTCGACGAGATGGTCCCCCGATGCGATTTGTTCCAACGAATTCCGTCTCGGCTGGTGGCATAGAAGGTAACCTCGCGATCAAAGAAATCGCTGGATGAACCCAGATACCACATCTTGAAGAGTTTGTCGTCAGCGTCGTACATCACGGTCCCGTAGAGCTCTACCCGCCCGCCTTCACATGGCTGGTCCGGTTTCAAGAGAGGCTCGTGACTTGTCTTCTTTCCAGGATACAGCGTAAAACTCACGCCTTGAGAACCATAAATCAGCTCGTGGTCTATCAACAATTGCGACCGGGTACCGACATCGGCTACCGACTTTTGAGGTGTGGCCGACGCTAAAGGGGTCCAATGCATTCCGTGAAGCATTGACATCAGCAGACCGGCCGATGTTGTCATTTGTCGTAGAGTTGAGGGTGCAGGTTTCATCATCGCAGCTTTCCTTTCACTTGCAGCCTGTCAAATAATAATTTAAACTAAATTACCCAACCGCGAAAGATACAAAACTAAGGCCGGAACAAGGGGGACAAAATGATGCTCGACAACCTATTCCCAAAACAGATCCAATCCAGCCTGCAATTCCCTCGGAATTCTCGGTAGCCAACTGGCGGCGGTCGGAAATGAAGCATTTGCATCGAATCGGGCTTGTTCTTGCAACCATGTGCCTGTCTTGCATCCTATGCGGCTCATTGATCTCACGTGCGCGGGCTGCAGTAGGAGGGCAACTCGATGACATGCTCGTGCTGGAGAACGACGAGTTGAGAGCTGAATTCAGTCGCCGTCAGGGTGCGCTCCTACGGCTGGTTTCTAAACCGACGAATTGGCAAATACAACAACGGGAAGAGCTGGGCCAAAATTTCCGCATGCTCGTACCCGTACCGGGCAGGCGAAACAATCCCGTGCTGGGCACCGAGCAGCAACCACCAAGGGTTGATCATGAAGCATCTTCGAACAAGGTTGTGTTCACCTGGGACAGGCTGGTAACCAAACACGCGGGGGTCGTTGACATCAAGTTTGTCGGATCGGTCGAACTTACCGAGCAGGGCCTGGTCTTCAGTGGCAATGTGATCAATGGCAGTGCTCACGTTGTCGAAACAGTCTCGTGGCCCTGCCTGGGAGAGGTCCGCCGTCCCACCGGCGCAAAGCGCGTCCAGGCACTTCACCTGAGCTACTTTGCGATGACCAAGAATTCGGTTTATCCAACGTTTCAGTCCGATGCGGGCTACTGGGGTACGGACTATCCCAAACAGTTGATTCAAACACCCCGTTCCCCCTTCGTTCTCGTGGATACTGACCAAAACCAGGGTCTCTACATGGGGTATCACGACACGAGTCTTGAGCAAATGGTTTTATTCACTCTCGGGCTGAAGCCAGGTTATCAACAGGCAGACTTTCTTTTCTCCGGCAGGGCTCCTGAAACCGATAATATTTCGGGGTACCCGGTCCGTGTTGAGTTAACAGCCGTCCACCTGCCTTATCTGGCTCTCGGCGAAACAACGTCGCTCAAGCCAATCGTCGTTCAGCCGTACTCCGGCACCTGGCACGCTGGAGTTGATTGCTACAAAAAGTGGCGTGAGACGTGGTACAAACCACCTCCGCTTCCCACCTGGGCGCAAGAAGTGCACTCCTGGCAACAAATCCATATCAACTCACCCGAAGACGAACTTCGAGTTCCCTATCGAGACCTTGTGCAGTATGGCAAGGATTGCGCCCAGCACGGCGTCCAAGCAATTCAACTCACTGGCTGGACCACCGGAGGCCAGGACCGGAACAACCCATCCCATGACGTCGAACCCAGGCTCGGTTCGCACGAAGACTTATCCAAGGCGATTGCCGAGATCCAAAAACTGGGAGTCAAAGTCGTTCTGTTTAACAAGTTTACCTGGGCCGATCGATCCACCGAGTGGTTTCGCCGCGAACTGGTCGACCTGGCGGTCAAAGATCCCTACGGCGACTACTACGTCCACCCCGGATATCGTTACCAGACAGCAGCCCAGCACGTGCGAATCAACAACCGGCATTTGATTCCCATGTGTCCGGTCAGTACAGATTGGAGGGAAATTGCCGGGCAGGAGTTTTTAAAATCGATCGCACTGGGTGCCGATGGCGCGCTGTACGACGAAAACCAGCATCATGGGGGCACCCATTATTGCTTTGCCAGTCGCCACGGTCATCGACAGCCAGCCCATGTTTTCTCCGGAGATATCCCCCTGGCACAGCTTTTGCACGAGCAGATCCGCCAGCGCAAACCCGATTTTCTTCTCGCCGGCGAAGGCACATTTGACCTGCAGTTAAGCGAATATGGCCTGTCTTACGTCCGCATTGGCAAGGATCACGTTCCGCTGCACCGCTACATCGCACCCGACACACAGATTATGATAGGAGTATTCGGATACAATGATCGACACGTGATTAACCAGGCCCTGATGTATCGGTACATCCTCAGCTACGAACCCCGAAACTACAAAGGTCGTTTGCAGGAATTTCCACTGACGCTGGCGTACGGCAAGAGCATCGATGCGCTGCGCCGCCGGTACCCCAATTTGCTTTGGCATGGAGAATTTCGACACACCCAGGGAGCCAAGGTATTTGCAGATGGCGAGCCTGTGGATCACTACTCGGTCTTTGTCGATCGCCAATCGAATCGCCGGGCGGTTGTGGTGGTGAACCCTAAACCAGACGATGAGTTAAAGATCTCCGTAAAAATCGCGAACGCGACATCGATGATTTCCGCAACTCCCGAAGATCCCGCGCCCAGCATCAGCGACGGCCAGGCGACTTTGCCGCCATTATCAGCAGTTGTATTTATGGAACAGAAATAATATCCGGATCGACAAGCGATGACCCATTCAGGCCAAATAAAAACGGCGCGCAACGCATTTACGCTGATTGAACTGCTGGTGGTGATTGCCATCATCGGTATCCTGATTGCCCTGTTGCTACCTGCGGTGCAGGCAGCCCGTGAGGCAGCAAGACGCGCACAATGCTTGAATCGACTGCACCAACTGGGACTGGCCGCCCACAACTGACCACCCCCCCGTCTTTGTACCAGTCTGAGTGAGAGAATCGGGGTTAAGTAACTCGGCTGTGTTCTGGAGGCTGAGGCGTAGCCGAAGCTGGAAGAACACAGCCAGCCGCATACGCGGCGGGGGTCTGGTAATTCAATGCACTGTGGATGCGGTGGTGGTTGTAGTCCAGTCGCCAGCGGTCGATCACCCAGCGGACTTCCGCCAGGCTCAAGAACAACTCTTGGTTCAAGAGTTCGTCACGAAGCTTGCCGTTGAACGACTCGACATAGCCATTTTCCCAAGGACTGCCCTTGGCGATGAACAATGTACCGACATCAGCTCGCTGGAGCCAGCGACGAACAGTCTTTGCCACGAACTCCGGACCGTTATCAGAACGGATGTACTGCGGAGTACCACGCACCGCAAACAGGTACTGCAGAACACCGATCACGTCCTGAGCTGTGAACGAACGAGCCACTTCGATTGCCAAACATTCACGAGTGTACTCGTCGATCACGACGAATAGTCTCAGTTGACGACTATCTTCCGTACGATCTGTTAAAAAGTCATACGACCAAACGTGGTTCTTGTGCTGTGATCGACGACGCACGCAGCTATTCTCGCTGCCGCCTGAAAAACGTCCTCTGCGATGTTGTTTTCTCGGCACTTGCATGTTTTCTCGCTTCCAGAGACGGTGAACACGCTTATGGTTTACCTGCCAATGACGTTCCACGAGCACTCGATGAATGCGTTTGGCCCCGAAGCGTGGACGTTGTCTAGCCAAAGCACGCATTTCACGAAGTAAACGTGGTTCATCATCTACCCTGCGCAACTGATATCGCTGAGTACTGCGAGGTTGATCGAGCACACGACACGCTCGACGCTCCGAAACCTTTTGTGGCCCCAAACGACGACGCACTTCGGTGGTCGTTCGTCGTCGACGTTCGGGGCTTACCAGTTTCCCTTCGCGGCTTCCTTGGGGATCTCCATATCAAGAGCCTGCTCCGCCACCATCT
>CAUZEA010000125.1:0-14953 GCA_963578605.1 Planctomycetota bacterium | reverse complement strand
CAACGTAATTGGCTGGCCCGGGTCGGCCACCCTTAGGCACCTCTGATCAAAGGCCGTTAAGGGGCGGCTGTTCACGCCCGCATGCCTGAAACGCACAGGCCTAACTGCGGTCGGGCGACCGACCGCATGAGCGATGCACGTGCCCGAAGAGTGTTTCTACGTCCGCTTCGGTCGTTTCTCGAATTATCTGTGGTTGAATCACTTGTTGGACGACTACGGCGGCGACTTGGCCCAGATGATCACACTCCGCGCCCATCAGCTCCCATGAGCCGGCTTGTCACATCATGCTGACGGGTCGTTTGGAATTTCCGCCCGCGTTTTCTTTGAACGAAGTTCCCAGTCCCAACGAATGGCCGTCGATACCAGCGGTCGTCACCTACGCCTTGCGGGATCGGCAAAAACAGATGCCATCCGCTGCGGTCCTGCCGCAACCCAGCGTCAACGAAGTCAACAAAGTACGGCCTGGGCAATATGCGGGCCGTCTGGGAAAAAAGTGGGAGGCTTGGCACATCGATGTCGCGGCCAAATGTCCCTTGGGCAACGGCGCTTGTCCTGACTGTTTTCGTTTTGATGGGACGCCGTTCCAGCATGGCGCCGATCGCGTCTTTGATATGCCTAGCTTGACACTTCCCGAAGGAGGGCACCCGAGATTGAATGGCCGTCTTTCCTTGTTGGACGACATTCAGCGCCAGCAGCTCGCTCTATCTGAATCGGTCAGGGAACTTGATGCAACGCGACAACAAGCCGTCTCCGTATTGACCGACCCCAAAGTGTATAACGCCTTCAATGTGGAGAACGAGGATTCCAAGATTGTGCAGCGGTATGGAGCAAACAAGTTCGGTCTTTCCCTGTTGATGGCGAAACGTTTGATTGATAGCGGTGTCAACTTAGTCCAGGTGAATTTGGGTAAGAATTCATCTTGGGATACGCACCACCGTAACTTTGCCAGTCTGAAAGATCACCTTCTCCCACCCTTGGACCTTTGTTTGTCCACGTTGCTGGACGACATGGCATCCACGGGACTCTTGGATGAAACCTTGGTAATCGTGGGTGGTGAATTCGGTCGCACTCCGAAGATCAACAAACATGCCGGACGCGACCATTGGGGACCGGTCAACACGATCTTGTTTGCGGGAGGTGGTGTGCGGGGCGGAAACGTCATCGGCGCCTCCGATCGCATCGGCGCGGAACCGATCAGCGACATTCAGACACCGGAAAACCTTGCCGCGACGATCTACGACGCTCTCGGCATCCCGCACAACGCCGCCTGGTACGATTTTGAGGGTCGGCCTCAGAATATTTATCACGCCAAACCCATTAACCGACTCTATTCTTAGGCGTTGTTAAAAAATAACTTATCCATTTTCTTTACCCCTCACCCTACTCACCCTACCCTCTCCCTCGGGGAGAGGGGACAAAAGCATAAGTTATTTTTTAACAACCCCTGAAGTTCAGTCACCGTGCGACCTGGCGTGGGTCATTCTGCGCCGATCGTCTCTGCCTCGCCTGCGGGCTTGGGAGCCTCGAAAGTGACAAGGGAGTTCCCATCTCCCTTCCAGATACGGACAACGCTGTCCTGGCCGCCTCCGACGACGAGTTGGCCGTTGGCGCTGACGTCGATCGAATACATGAAGTCGGTCGCGCCCCCAAGGTCGCCGGCGTCTCCGCCGTCATTGCTCTTCTTGATTTTCACTTGCTTGTCGCCGCTGGATGCAACCACGTTATCGCTGTCAGCCACAAAACGAATGGCCGTGACCTCCTTCCCAACGCCGCCGATCGTGCCCGTCTGTTCGCCGGTACGGACGTTCCAGACCTTGATCACGTTGTCCGCGCCGCAGGTGGCCAGCAAGCGTCCGGCACAATGCCAGGTGATGCCAAGGACATGATGAGTGTGACCTTCGAGTGCGCGGATCAATTTTCCGCTCTCGACGTCGAAAATTTTGGCGAAACGGTCCGCCGCGCAACTCGCAATTTGCTGGCCGTCAGGCGAGAACTCCAGGCCGAAGACCGTGTCGCTATGAGCCTCCTTGATTTCTTTCACCAGCGAACCGTCTTCCACCTTCCAGATCTTCAGCTCGCCGCTACGCGACGGTTCACCGCTGCCGGTGGCCAGCATCTTGCCATCGGGGCTGAAGTCGAGCGAGGTAACACGATCGATCAGGTGCTGAGACGAGTCGACCGAACCGATGGTGCCAGCGAGCTTCCATGCGGGGTTCGTGTCCCAAAGGATCGCTGTCTGGTTGGAGGTGGCCGAAAACACGTCGCCGTCCGCGTTGTAAGCCACGGCGGTGATCGCCGCTCCGTGTCCGGAATACGTTTCGACGGCTGCTCCGGTCTCGGACTCCCACGTGCGAACGGTCTGATCGTCACCGCCCGTGGCCAGGAGCAGGCCGTCGGGCGAGAAGGCGATTGCATGGTAAGACTTCTCGGTGTCGGTCGCCTCCTTCTTGACGGTTTCTAGCAGAGCCTGGGTTAGCTTGTGATGCTCCTCCGCTTGCTTGTGGGCCGCTTCCAGGGAGGGGATCGTGTCGACGACTTTTTTCAAGGCTTCTTTGGTGCGCTGGATGGTGCGAGTGTTGTTTTCCAGATTGGCCTCGGCACCGTTTTTTTCGTCAATCGCTTTCTGTGCCGCCTCCTCCAGCTTCTTTTGGCTCTCGCAGCTTGACCGATGCCGCGTGAAAGCGGCACGAGATGATACTGTACGCATGTTCACGTTCTGTCAACTGAGGACAGGCACCGATAGCGGGAATGCGTTGGGATCATGAGAGATACCTCGCGATATTCACAGGTGAGAGCTGCGGCCCGCTGTGGAGAACGTGTCAACCGAGGCTCGTCGAGACCTGCGGGTAGGTGAGCAACTGCACGAGGCCGAAAACGCTACCTGGCAGTGGTGGAAGGAAGTCCACCGGCTGACCACGGCGTGCTGAGGTCACACCTGGATGAGAGCGGCCCCTTCAAGGTCTACAGCACCCCTCCCAGCGAGCGGACACGCCATGCGGCGACCCATTACCTGCTGATGAAGCGAATCGCGACACGTGCGTTAATCGAACTGACACCCGAGACGGGTCGGCGCAATCAGATCCGGGTGCATCTGGCCGATGCCGAATGTACGATCATCGGCGATCGCAAATATGCGGCCCGAACGAATCCCGCCCGGCGACTGGGATTGCAGCAATGGCAAGCCACACATCGAACTGTCGTGACCGAACGCCTGACACATGTCTTCTGGGGTAACGGGGACTTCGATCTTGCTGTTGACAGAGCACATACAAAATACGGTGTGCGTACAGAGGTCTACGGAGTAGAATCACTAACCGCAAAATCTCTGATTAACACAAAAATGTGTAACCCCCAGCCTCGCCGGGCAAAGGTCCAAAGAAAAATGTCAATTCCCTGTATTGGAGCCTTGGTGGGTCACCCCAAATTAAAGGCATTAGCACGTCTGGAAAAGCACCATGAGTTCGCGCTCACCTTGCCAGACTCTCCAAACCAAACACCCATCAACCAACAAGTTTTCATGAACCTCTTGAACAAAACAGCCTTAGTCACCGGAGCCGGCTACGGGATTGGAAAGGGTTGTGCGCTGGCATTGGCCAATTGCGGTGCTGACCTGATCATTAACGATCACCATGAAAGCCCAAACCTGCAAAGTACCAGCGACGAGATTATGACTCGGGGGCGTAAGTGCACGTCGATCGCGGCCAATGCCTTCGTTCAGAGTGAGTGCCAGATGCTTGTCCAGAAGGCACTGGCGACGGCTCCTCGGATCGACATCCTTGTGAGCAACCCGGCTACCAATGTTCAGGCACCCTATCTCAAGTACGATGCAGCGGATTTTGAAGCTGTACTCCAGGGCACCCTGACCAGCGGCTTTTACATGAGTCAACTGATCGCCCAGCACATGATCGAATGTGGCGGGGGCGGAAAAATCGTCTTTATCTCGAGCGTACACGCTGAAATGCCGTATGCCAACAATGTTGCTTACAATGCGGCAAAAGCCGGCCTGAACCACATGGCTCGCACCATCGCCACGGAAATGGCCGTACATCGCATTAATGTCAACGTGATCGAACCGGGCTGGATCGAGACACCCGGAAATCGCCAGATGTACGACGAGGAAACGCTCAAGCAGATTGGTGCTGAAGTGCCGTGGGGGCGTTTGGGGCTTCCCGAAGATATTGGTAAAGCAGCCGCATTCCTTTGTTCAGAGGATGCCGATTACGTGACTGGAACCGTTTTGCGCGTGGACGGCGGCTCTACATTAAAGCATTGCCGACAGGGGCCTGTCGAACTGAAAGGGTAAGCGTATACAAGCGTCGAGCGCTTAAGGCGATTTTTCTGCTTCGCCCGGTCGACAAAACCATCACTTACTCCCCGCCGCAGATGTATCTCGGGGCGTGGCTGCCAACGTTTGCCGCACGTAAGCAATCACGTCAGCAACATCCTGCGGAGAAAGTTCCTTTTCCAAATTATCCGGCATCAGTGATTGGTCGGACGCGTTCATGGCTTCAATGTCCTTGCGCAAAATGGTGTGCTCCAGAAACGGCTTGTCTTTCTCCGCCTCGTTTGGTGCCTTGGGCTGCCTAAGCGTAACACCGGCCGCTGTCTCGGAAGTCAAGACGCCAGTAAAGATCCGCCCTGAGTTGTCCACAATCACATAGCTGCGGTAACCCGCGCTGATTTGATCGCTGGGAGCGAGAATATCCAGCAGCAATGCCTCGTCAGATCGGTTGCTGGCAATGGTGAGGTCCGGGCCAACCTGATATCCCTGATCGCCCAAACGATGGCAAGCAGCACAGACTCTTCCAAACAAGGCTTTGCCTCGCTCTATGTCGCGTTTGTGCTCGAGGGCCGCACGATAATTTTCCAGCTGTTCAAACCGGTTGCCATTTTTTGGTGGTGACAGCAGCAACCCGGCGCGCCGCCGAATTTCCTCGTCCGGATTTTCCAGCAATCGCAGGCGACCAGCCGTGCTGAGACTGCCTGGTGAAATGGATCCCTTCTCCAAGGCGACCAAAAGCCGATCGAGCCGGTTGGTATGCGCCAAGATCGCATCGAGAACAGCATCCTTTACCGAAGGTGTATAGGCTTTCCAGTTCCTCAACAGGGTCGATGCGACCAACGATTCATCCGTGGCGGAAAGTGCCTGGATGGCAGCTAGCTGAATCTCAGGTGGCTGGCGCACGTCGATAAGTAACTCGGACGTCTCGGCCAGCATTTCAAATGGGGCATAGGCGAGCAGCCTTATGGCCCGCTGCCGGGCATGGATCGACCAATCGGCGTTGATTGCCGCCGCGCGGGCATCTGCAAACACAGCCTGGAGCTCGGCACAATCTGAAAACTGTAAAGCACTGGCAATCTGCACCAAGATGTCACGCAAATCATCGTCATCATTTGCCAGCAGAGGGCGCAGCACGGATTGGCTGAGTGGCGCCGCAAGTGGCTGAAGCCTCCCTCCCTGGAGTCCTTCTGCAAGGCCCTCCAAGCAAGCTAAACCGGTGGCCGAGAGATCCGCCGGGCCCAAGCTCGCCACCACCTGCAGCAAGGCAGCGATTTGGTCATCTTGCCGGCGGGCACCGACAATCGACGCCAGCGATCGTAATAAACCGCTGTTCGAATTGGCAACACGGTTGGGACCCAACAACCGCGCGAGCAAAGTGTCGGCCAGGTCAACGACCGAACTGAGAATCGCAGCTTGCATCCACGGATCCTCGCCGTCGCGCTGGGCCAGTTCCTCCAGTGCCAGCAAAACCTGCGGACCGTCGCTCTGCGCGTCAATTTGTCCGAGTGTCATCGCCAATTGCAATCGCACCTTGATGTCAGGATCGTTGACACGTGCCAGGGCAGTCGCAACCGTCGCAGGACGCTGGTCGAGCCACGGTTCACACAGTCGCAAAGCGTGCCAGCGTACTGCGGAATTAGAATCCGAGATTGCCTGCTCGACAAGTTCGGGCGCGAGCGCATCGAGCCCTTCTAAGGTGTAGAGCGCGTGAAGCCTGGCCTGTGGCGACTGACCATTACTTGCCAAGCTGGCCAATGATTCGACGGCCATCTCATCCCGTTTCTCGACAAGCAGTCGCTGCGCGGTCGTGCGCCACCAGGCACTCGAATGGGAAAGGCAACCGACCAGCCGGGCCGTTTCATCGGCTGGCTCACTTGCCTCTGCTGACACGCCAACCGTCTGCAGCAGTGGTTGCAGAGCTTCGCAATTTTTCTCGCCTCTGGCGGCATTGGACACGATGCGCCAAATCCGTCCCCGGTCGTTGCCTTCGATCAATCCATACTGTTGCTGTAGATAACGGGGAATGCCCAGGCCGTCGATAATTTCACGATACATGTCGACGATATAGATGGAGCCGTCGGGCCCCGTGGCCAGGTTGATCGGTCGAAACCACTGGTCGGTCGAAGTGAGAAACTCGGACTGCTCCTCGTCGGCCGCGCGGCAAGCCGAGAAACGCAGCCCCTCACGTTTGACCATACAGCGGTGGATGAGATTCTGGGCGGGTTCACAGCTGAAGTGGTTGCCATGAAACCGAGCCGGCAACGTCGCCGCGCGATATATCATCTGTCCGCTTACGGAAGTGAAATACCCGTTCCCGGTCACCTCGTAATCTCCAAACAACTTTTCCCAGCCGGCTTCTTGACTGCGTGCCACACGCCACGGATGGGGATGACTGGTTGGGTAAACCTGGTTGTAGTCCGCGGCGTCAACCTGCGCCACAGGAGATTGCATGTACGGATTTCTCGCCAGGTACCGATAGGGCAGCGGAACCGGATAGATAACAGGCGACCGCGTGTTGTTCAAAAAACGGTCGCCCCAGTCATTGAACGTCAGGCCAAAAGTCATGTTCTTTCCGGTGACCGGTTCGATCGCGCTGCCATCGGCGCGGAAGCGAAAGTCGGTGGCAGAAATACGAACTGGCGCGGAAAGATTCGGTCCCGTCACATGCCCGGTTGCGATACCACCGGCCACGTAGATCCAATTGTCCAGCCCCCAGCACGGGCTGTTGATTGACCGTTCCAGCATCGTGCGACCAAAACCACGAAAGAGCGTTTCGCGGATTTCCGCGCGGCCGTCCTGGTCGATGTCGGCCAGGAAGAATATCTCAACCGGGGAGACGACGATAAACCCACCGCGCGCCGGGACCAGTCCCAAACAGGGGGGCAACCGGTCGGCCCATACGTCGGCGCGGTCCATACGGCCGTCTCCGTTCTCGTCGACCAGTAACTTGATCGTTCCGTAGGTCTGTTCCTCTGCCTCCTTCTCAACCTCAGGACTGATCGTCGGACGGCGCAACCCGCGATCCAACACGCCGGACTTATTGAGTTTCTGAACCTCCAGGTGAAGCCCCAGGTTAAAACCGTGCAGTTCGCACACGAACATCCGGCCCTGTGGATCAAAAGCAATTGCCGTCGGATCTTGCACCAATGGTTCAGCAGCTACCAACTCGACTTGCAGGTCTTCCGGTAAACGAAACCGTTTCGCGCTTTCTTCCGGAGTCAAAGGTTTCGGTGCATCTGCTCGGCGCTCAATCTCGCAGCGACCGATCGATGAAAATGTCACTAACCACAAGCAGATTCCAACACCTAGACTTGCAATCATCCTATTTGACGTAACAATGCGGATCATGTAGGAAATTAATGGAAGGCGCAAATGGACAGCTATCATCTTCCCCGGCGTACGGCATCCTTATCAGTATATATCACCCTGGGATTGTTGTCCCATGCCGTGATCACGTCATCAGCTGTCGCGGCAGCAACGCCCACGAACTTTGTGATTTTTCTTGCCGATGATCAAGGGTGGGGCGACCTGGGTTGCTATGGTCATCCCGTCATTCAGTCGCCCAACCTCGACCGGTTTGCTGGCGAAGGCGTGCGATTGACCCAATGCTACTCCGCATGTTCTGTTTGCTCACCGTCGCGCAGCGCCATTCTCACTGGCCGGACCCCCTACCGAAACGGCGTCTGGCGATGGATTCCCGACGTGACCGAGGTAGAGCGTTTCGGAGGAAAGGGTGTCCATTTGCGGGACAGTGAAATCACAATTGCCCAGTTGCTCAAAGAGTGGGGCTACGACACATGTCATGTGGGTAAGTGGCATCTTAACGGACATTTTAACAGTGATGTGCAACCTCAGCCGAGCGACCACGGCTACGACCACTGGTTCGCCACGCAAAACAACGCGGCACCTAACCACAAGAATCCTCGCAACTTCGTGCGCAACGGTCAGGAAGTCGGTGAGCTGGTTGGCTTCTCCGCCCCGCTGGTGGTAGAAGAAGCCATTCGTTGGCTGGAAGGCCGTAGCGACCGGTCAAAACCATTTTTTCTGACCGTCTGGACCCATGAACCTCATTTGCCAATCGAGTCAGCGCCACGATTTATGCGTTTCTACGAGGAGCTCGGAGACGAAGGCCTTCGCCAACACCACGGCAACATTACCCAGTTGGACGACGCCTTTGGGACCTTGATGCAGGCACTTGACCAGATGAATTACCGTGACAACACCTTTGTCATATTTACTTCTGACAATGGTCCGGAAGGTGACGGCCTGAAGGGACGCACGCGCGGATCGACCGGGGGACTGCGTGGTCGCAAGCGCCACTCCTGGGAAGGTGGCATCCGCGTGCCCGGCATCATCCGCTGGCCGGGACATGTTCGACCAGGTACGGAAAGTGCCCAGCCCGTGATCGGTTCGGACATCTTTACCACAATCTGCGACATCGCGGACATCCCACTCCCTGTTGACCGCACTATCGACGGTGCCAGCATGTTGCCGTTGTTCCAGCAAAATCCGATCGAGCGAACCGAGCCTTTGTACTGGCGGAACCATCTGGCCGCTCCCGCGCGCCGCGTGGCGATGCGCATCGGGGACTGGAAAATCCTGGGAAGCCACGACCTGACTCGGTTCGAACTTTATAACCTTGGAGACAACAATCAGGAACAGACAGAACTGTCGGCTAAACATCCCGAGAAATTCACCCAACTCAAGCAAGCGCTGATCGAACACGACCGCGAAGTCATGGCCGAAGGGCCAGACTGGTGGAAAAACGAAATCGACCGCAAGCCCTAGAACGTGTTTTAAAATGCCATGCTCCCCGTACGATGGCCTTCCAAGGCCGTCGATTCACGGCGATTTCCTCTCGCGACGGCCTTGGAAGGCCATCGTACATCAATTTTAAAACACGTTATCAGCAAGGACACAACACACGTCGGCATGCAAATGGCCCGGTCCGTGACGCCTATATTTGATTTGAACAGAAGATAGCAGCGGTTTCAGGTACATCCAAATGGGAAATCCCGGTTCAAAGAGTTAAATGGGAAACGTCAGTTTATGGGAGTAAAACATGAAGGTATCACAGACTAAATGTAAAATTGTTTGCTTGGCACTCTTTCTCTTTATAGCTCCAGGTCATCTTGTTGCAGAGCCTGACACATTATTTGACGAGGGTGTCATAATACCTCTGCGGGCAAATAAGACACATCGGGGAGTGCACGCAAATATTCTGCAATTAAAGAATGGAACACTGTTGCTTGCGTATTCGTTCTTTAAATCCGAGGGCTTTGAAAGCAATTTACTTCTAAACAATCCTGATGGAGGGATCGCTGGCCGCACATCATACGACCTTGGCAGAACATGGAGTAAACCTTTTATAATGAGAACCAATGTAGGAACAGGAATAATTCACCACTCTCCTGGTTTTTTGAGGTTGAAAGATGGGAACATTCTTTTTCACTATGACATAGGCAGTAAAACTACAGTCTCACAAATTTCTAGAGAAGGTTATTATGAGAACACCTATGTCAGTATCTCTTCAGATGAGATGAAAACGTGGACTCCCCACTTATGCATAACAAACTTTATGGCGGGGAAATGTGGCGCAATGCCGGGCAGTCTGATACAGCTTTCTACAGGTAGAATAATTTTACCCTTTGACACTAGAACACCGGTAAATAACGTAAGATTGGTTAGCTTATCTGCTTACAGTGACGATGGGGGGTACTCATGGTGGCCCAGCAAAAATATAGTAGATATTAAAGGGCCTCCCAATAGCGGTACAGAAGAACCGGTTATTGCAGAATTGAAGAACGGCGATTTAGTAATGCTTTGCCGTACGTTTGAGGGTTATCTTTGTCGCTCTTACTCAAAGGATCACGGTGAAAGCTGGTCAGAACCCGAACTTGTTAAAGATCTTCCGTCTTCTATACCCAGTCCCCTTGACATAGCACGAATCCCTGAAACAAATGATCTTGTGGCTGTATGGTGTCATAATCCTTTAGGTCCTGAACGCGCCAAAGGAAAGGAGCAGCCAGTAGTACAAGTGGCTCAACTTAAGTTGCCTTTAGGCAACGTAAGAGCCCCCCTTACAGCAGCCATATCACAGGATGCAGGTAAGACATGGAAGCACCATCGGAATATTACCAGTGATCCCGAAGGAGTCTATCGTGATTATGGTTATCCAAGCATAGTATTTGTAGAAAACGGTAAGATTGCTTTGATTACTTGTAATTCAATTGACGGAATACGCCTGGCTCGTATTGGTATTGAATGGTTCTATGGTAAATAGCCTAATTTACCGCAGTAGGGAACTTTTGCCGAGCTTCGGAAGCAACAGAGCATTAAAGGACAGATCCTAGTGCCCCGACACGTCTGCGTTGACTGGTTCGAGTTTGGCCGACTTGCACTAATACAAGCACGAAGCGCGAGCGAGTGAGTACGAAGCGCGAAGGATCTCGTTAGCGTATCGGAGCCGTTTCGAGCTTATGGCGTATGGCAGCACGGCACCGGCCATTCGCCAAATTCCCCAGACGACGTAGGTGTTACGAGGGACTTACGAAATGGATATCTAGTCTGATTATAAGACGTTCGCCCGTGCTTCGATCAAAGCGGTCCGGAGTCGGGGATTCGGGAAAGCGATCGTTTGTACGCTCGATCCAGTCGTCCACCGCCGCACGCATACGCTCGAGTGTAGCTGCGCCGTCCGCGGCGGATGCCAAGTTTGTCAGGCAATGTGGGTCTTCCTGCACGTCATACAGCTCCTCCGCGACGCGCGGTGACAGAAAGCAGCTTTGTTGTGGCGGGGTCAATTTGCCTGCGGAGAAGAGCTGGCGCATGGCAGCATAAGTAGGGCTCATCACGGCATCGGCGGGTGGGGTGGCTGGCAGGTGGGGCAGCGAGTTGCGAATGTACAGGTATCGCTGATCGCGCACGGACCGCTCGTGGCACTGGTAGTCATGCCAATTGTGCTCGGCAAATACGTAATCGCGTAGAGTCGCCGTGGGATCGGACAGAAGTGGCGTGAACGACCTGCCCTGCATACTCGAGGGCACCTCGACACCGGCCAGTTGAAGTATGGTCGGTGCGATGTCGATCGAGCTTACCAGGTTGTCGCAGATCGACCCTGCTGTGACGACTTTGGGATAGCGCACGACCAGTGGCGTGTGGATTCCAGAGTCGTACAAAGTTGTCTTGCAGCGCGGAAACGGCCGTCCATTGTCGGCCATGAACAACACAAACGTGTTGTCGGCAATTCCCGCTTCGCGAAGCGCTCCCAGGACCTGGCCAACGTAGTGGTCCAAGCGGGAAACCTCGTCATAGTACAGGGCCAGGTCTTCACGCGTCTCGGGGACATCAGGAAGAAAGGGTGGCACCACCGTGTCACCAGGATCGTGCGGCGGATCGACCGTATTGGGTTCATACGTTCGATGGGCGTCGAAGGCCGCCAGCCAAAGAAAAAACGGCTTTTCCTGCGGACGACCGCTTAACACTTCCACCCAATGCTCACAACCGCTGGGCAATCCCCCGACAATTAGGTCGAAGTGCTTTTCGGCCGCCTTGCCTAAGTGCCATTTGCCCGCGGAAGCGGTATAATAGCCGTGTTGCTTCAGCAAGCCGGTCAGGACCACCTGGTCCGCAGGCAGAGGCATGTGCAATTTGGCCGCACCGGTGTTGTGTGGGTAGCGCCCGGTAAGGATGCTCGAACGGCTGGGACTACACGAACTACAAGTCAAGAATGCAGCATCGAATCGAATTCCCTCCGCCGCCAGGCGATCGATGTGAGGGGTTCGAATATGAGGATGCCCATAAGTACCAAAGTCGCTGCAACTCACATCGTCAGCAAAGATCACCACAAAATTTGGACGGCGGTCGATGGCAAACGTGCAAAAGGTCAGTGCGGCGACGAACAGAAAACCAATCAGCAAGACGAACAGCGGCCAGACCGATTGCAAGATCCAGACAGTCGTGGTGAATATCGGTATGATATAGAATATGATGCCCGCCGGGGCGTGGAGAACTTACCAAACGACCGCATGAAGACCAATACTTATGAAAAATTACCTACCGTATGGTGTTTT
This sequence comes from Planctomycetota bacterium, assembly GCA_963578605.1. GTDB lineage: Bacteria > Planctomycetota > Planctomycetia > Pirellulales > Lacipirellulaceae > JAKVCB01. Next base: position 2,599 of record CAUZEA010000125.1, on the reverse strand, counting down.
TGCTGCAACGGTTTGCGTAGTTAGCTTTAGCGCAACATGCTCGGCAAACAATCGGGGCTCGTTTAAATACCAGCATGGCGAGAAAGCAGGCGGGCTTGGACTGCGCGTCCACGAAATGCCGATCACTGCGATATCCGGCAAGGCTAAGGTTTACGCAACGTTTGATATGTGTCCTGTCAATCCGGTGCCGCTCAAAAACGGGTTGCCTACGTTTTTGCTTGAGAAGGAAAAAACGGTCGACGATGAGACGCTTGAATTATTCTCAGCGGCAGAGCTGCGCGAGCAGGCCGATGAGGAGTCCGAGGACGATGCGGAGAAGAAAGAGACGGGCAGTCAGCCGAGGCTGCTGCAAGTCGTTACTCTGGGAAACCAAGCGGGCGACCAATTCGTTCCGGTCATCCAATTTGGATTGGTCGATGATCTTCGTAAAGGGGAGGATAAGGCTTTTATCACCCCATGGGTCAACGCCGGCGGGATAGACTTCTACAGCCTGTATTGCCGACCCAACACGCCCTACGACTACAAGATCGAGCTGGACTTGACGACCAAACACTGCAGCGTCTTTGTTAGCGGGCGCGGTGATGACCAGTGGTATCTCATCACTGAGAATACCCCAATCCACAGCGAGGCGGCCACGATCAATCATGTTCGTGTCGAACAATATCCCGGCGCAGCGGGTATCCGGGATCTGATCGTCAGTCCCAGTAGAATTGCAGCGACCGAGCAAATCCGGAGTCACCCACTCGAGAAAAAGCGCCGCGTCGTCGCGCCGGGCCAAGGATTCACCTTTCAATCGATGCGTTCCGTGTGGTCCCAACCGGGAAGACACACTACGGTGAAGCGAGACCCGACACGATGGAACGGATTTCCCGATGTTTGCCAGGCCGATGATGGGACTTTGGTGTGCGCGTGGGTCGACGGTCCCCAACACGGTGGGGGCGGGTGGTTGTTTGTCTCGCGTAGCCGCGACGGTGGAGTCACGTGGGGAAAACCAATTCGAGTTTATGGGCATGGCCTGCTTGCACCGCGTATTCAGAAACTCAGCGACGGTTCGCTGATGGTGTTGGCAGCCGTGCGCCGCAAGCGAGATGGTGAAACGGTCATCGATGACATTACCTACCGTAGCTACGACAACGGCCAGTCATGGACGGACCAGCTGTGGCACCTGGCAAAGGATCATGCGCTCAGCGGACAAAGTCGGATCGTTGAATTGGAGGATGGTTCCTGGCTCAAAGCCACCATGTGGATGGATTGGAACCATCAGGATGGCACGGGAGAACCGATCCAAAACGAGATCTGGCGATCCACAGACGAAGGGGTAATCTGGCAAAAGGTGAGCGGTGTCAAATCCTTTCCCCCTCATCATTTGAACGAGCCAACGATTGTTCTCTTGCCCGACGGGCGGCTGATGATGATTGAGCGGGAATGGAGGGATGACCAGCTTCCTTCGACATGTTTTTACTCTGCGGATGGTGGCAAGACGTGGGAAATGCACGAGTTGCCATTCCAGCTATCGGGTAGGAGTTGTGCCGGGTTGCTGCGAGATGGCCGCCTGCTCGTGACGTCTCGATCAAACTGCGGTCGGTCCGCGCTTTGGGCCTGGATTGACGATCCCGATCCGGAAAGCATCGTGCCATACAGGGCCGCTGGGGTCCACTTTAATGACCATTATAGTGTGGGGCTCAAGGACGATGTGCTTCACATTGATTCCGACGGGGTCCGCGGCCAGTGTACTCGCTATTGCCTGCGCCCTTTGGACACGGATCAGTCCAAGATCGACCTTACCATCGAGGCTCAGGTGGTGGAAAACGCCGGATGGGCGGCAACCGTTTCCCTTTCGTATGTTGGGCTTTTTCGTATTTTTCCCGATCACGTTTTGTTTGTTAACGAGCCATCGAAACATATCCCCATCGCTCCCGGAGAGTTTCATAGTTACCGATTTGTACGCGTGCCCGGCAAGGTCACCATGTATGTTGACGGCGAGAAGGTGCTGGAATCGGAAAACGTGCAAGAGGGCGTGACGCACCGCTCCAGGCATAGCCGATACTTGACCGCCTTCGGCAACGAGACGGCTTCGCAGCAGCCAAACATCTTTCCAGACCAACTGAGAGAGGACATAACTGGCTACAGCTTGTGGAAGGGGTTTCGTCTGGTATTGGATGATCCCGTCACCGGTCGCAAAGAAATGTCATGGTCAGCCGCAAGTGGCGAGTTTCCCGATCAATACCAGCTGGACCACATGATTGAAGTTCATGCCTCGGCGGTAAGCCATGACCAGGGCTATTCGGGGTGGGTCGAAATGGAGGACGGCCGCATCCTGGTTGTCGATTATACGGATGACACAGCACCTCCCATCCGCCCAGGAGCTTACCAAGGCATTTTTGGCGTTGCCTGGATTCGCGGAACTTGGTTGACGGGAAGTGATTTGATGGAGTAAGACAGAAGGATGTTCCACAGCTTATCTGATCGCGTCCGGGCTGGCGAAACGCTCATTGGCACCTGGCTTTACCTGGCCGACGTAGGTGTGACTGACTGATACTGATACTGATAGGAATTTGCTTTTCAGCACCAGACCAACAGAGTACCAGGGGAGAATGGC
>CAUZEA010000124.1:0-15029 GCA_963578605.1 Planctomycetota bacterium | reverse complement strand
CGCCTGCGACCGATGGTCAGCGAGTGGTGTTCTTCTACGGCAATGGAGACCTTGTTGCATTCGATTTTAACGGCAAGGAACTTTGGAAACGTAATATTCAAGAAGAATTCGGTCCCTTTGCGTTCATGTGGACCTTCAGCACAAGCCCGGTACTTCACGACGGAAAACTGTTCATTCAAGTGCTGCAGCGCGATGTTCCTGTCGCTGGAATTGGTTTGCAGGGACAGTTTAACGAGTCTTACATCCTGGCCCTTGATCCAGCCAGTGGCGATGTCCTCTGGCGGCATGTGCGGCCGAGTGATGCGGTGGCCGAATCCCGCGAGTCGTTCAACACCCCCCTGCCCTGGGAGTACAAAGGTCGCAAGGAACTGGTGATCACTGGCGGCGACGATATCAGCGGGCACGATCCCGAGACGGGAGAAGAACTCTGGAGGTGGGGGACCTGGAACCCCGGGCGAATTGGGCATTGGCGGCACGTACCATCGCCAGTCGCTGGCGAGGACGTGGTTTTGGTGTGTGCACCAAAAAGCGACCCAGTCTATGCCATTAAGTTAGGAGGACATGGTCGACTGAGCGACGAAGCGATCGCCTGGGACAGTGCCAAAGCGAGGCAAGTCACCTCCGATGTGCCAACCCCCGCGTTCTATGAGGGTGACTTTTTCATTCTGAGTGACGTCAAGAAATCGTTATCGCGGGTGGTTCCTGCGACGGGCGAGGTCAAATGGTCCGTGAAAACACCGGGTCGCGACAAGTTTGAAGCCTCACCCACCATGGCCGATGGAAAGATTTACATCATCAACTTCGTTGGTGAAGTCGTCGTGGTCGACAGTGACAACGGTGAGATTCTCAGCATCATTGAAATGGACGAACCAGCTGAAGATGCAGTTCGCTCTACGGTGGTTGCTGCCGGTGACCAACTCTTTATTCGGGTCAATCGAAAGCTGTATTGCATTCAGAAATAGGGATGCATAAACCGAAAACTTAGCAGTTCATGGCGGGCAGTAGTTTCTGGTACCCGTTCCGACTTGGCAATGGATTTTACGGTACGATGATCATCCTTCTTTCACCTTCCAAGACGATCGACTTTGACGCTTTGCCAACAACCGATGAGTCAACCAGGCCAAGGTTTCACGCAGACGCAAATCGCCTCGCTTCGGTTCTGCAAGGCTATCCCCCGAAGAAAATGGCTCAACTGATGAGCGTGAGCGAGGCACTTGCCGAAAAAACGTGTGGCTTTTACAGCAACTGGAAGAAGAAGTATGACGCGCAGGGCTCCAGACAGGCTATTTTTGCTTACCAGGGAGATGTTTACACAGGGCTCCAGGCGGCCAGTTTTTCCGACCGCAACCTGGTGTTCGCGCAGCAGCATTTGCGTGTTCTTTCGGGACTCTATGGCGTTTTGAGGCCGCTCGACTTGATTCAGCCGTACCGCCTTGAGATGGGAACCAGGCTCCAGACCGATAAGGGCAAAGATCTTTACGCGTACTGGGGAGATCGCATCACTCGTTCTCTCGGCGAGGATCTCGAAGCGTCGGGTGAACGGGTTGTTGTGAATCTTGCCTCGGCAGAGTATTTCAAAGCGGCGTCGCCAGCAAAGCTCGACGCGCGCATTATCACACCCACGTTCAAAGAGGAGAAAGAGGGGAAATTTCGCTTTCTGTCGATGTTTGGCAAGCGGGCCCGCGGCTTGATGGCCCGCTACGTGATTGAGCATCAAATCAAAACGGTCAAAAAATTGGCGCACTTCAATGAAGAGGGGTATCGACTTAACCAATCGCTTTCCGAAGGTGACCAGCTCGTATTCACACGAAAGCAGCGCTGAGGATAACCGGTATTTTTGACGGTTTGCCAGGTGACCGTATTGCCCGCTGCTGTTTTCAACACTTGCCGTGTTACAGACAGCCTTTACTCAAAAAATTCGGCAAAGGTTTCTTCCAGGGCAGTGACGCCACGGCGAAAGCAGGTTGTATCGCCCAGTAAGCTAAAGAGTTGGCATCCCAAGTCCCGGCATTGCCTGGCGTGTTCGAGTGTGGGGCAGAGCGCTCCCCAGGCAATGCCAGCTTTTTGGGCTGCCTGGGCAACCCGCTCCAGGACTGCCACACATTTCGGATTGAGCATGTCACCGGGTACACCCAAATTGACCGACAGATCGGCGGGGCCAATGAACAGCAGGTCCACTCCCTCGACGGCAGCAATTTCATCAACTTGCTCAACGGCCGAAAGGGTTTCAATCTGGATCGCAAGCCATCGGTCACGATTGGCAGTTTCAATGTACTCGGCTATTGGGACGGTTCCATATTTGGATTCGGGGTTGGCCATAAAGGTGCCGCGTCCACCACGGGGAGCAAATTTGGACCAGGAGGCGATCCGCGCGACTTCCTCTGCGGTGCGGACCTGGGCAGCCATGACTCCACTGCAACCCGCTTCCATGGGGCGCATAATCATCCCGTAATCGGTGGGAGGGACTCGCGCAAAGCAATCCAGCCCACCTGCGCGAGCAGCCATAGCCAGAAGTTCGATTTGGGGATGCGTCAAGGCACAATGTTCCTGGTCGAACCAGACACCGTGAACGTGGCTGAGGTGGCCGGCTGCCTCCACAAGTTTAGGAGTGGCCAGGGTACTGATCGACATGACCGTGACGGTTTGATTTTGTTGGATTCGGTCTCGAATAATACTGGACATGAACGGTTTGAGGGGGTTAGGGTAGCCTGGTTGGTCTCAGCGGTTGACGCTGTTGAACTGCGAAGTATAAAGTCACGGTGTCGTTTCTTCCAGGGGTCGATCAAGCTCGAACGACTGGTTGCACAGAGAGGTCGGTTTGTTCCCGCAGCCAGTTTGTTACTGGTTAAGAACCTTGTCATGCCAATTCATCATTTCACTTTGGCGACGCGAGACCTTCAGCTCTCGTCGCGGTTTTACCAGGCCGTTTTCAATTGGGTGATCGTCGAGCGGCCGGCTAACATTCCCAGGAGCGGTGTCTGGCTGTCGATACCTGGAGGCCAGCAGTTGCATCTTACGGAGGTACCTGATTTTCGGTCGTCGCAGTTCGAGGATGAGTTCGGGAGGCACGTTGCACTAAGCATGACCGATGCAGAGTTAGATGAGGTGCGGGCGAAGCTGATCGAACAGGGTACAGAAATCATCCCTCCCCAGCGGGACACGCCTCACCGACGATTCTTTTTTCGGGACCCGGACGGATACATTATTGAAGTCATCGGTACCGTTGTTGCCCAGTAATTTCGGGAGGTTGGCAGTCGGGACGTGGTCGCCGCGGCTGGATATCTTGACGCGGCAAGAATGGATGCAGCTTTCTACAGTGGCAGCACTTACGAACACCTTGTCAGCTTGATCCTCACACCGGCCGGGGGTAGACTGAACGGATAGGATTCGAGGGTGTACGGATAGGATTCGAGGGTGTTTTGGGGGTGTGTAGTCGTTGATGGTTGCCTGTTGGTGCCTTTCGTTCAGGTCACGTCGGCAACCGGCTGGTGTTCATCTATTGGTACTACCATGAGAATCCAAGCAGCGACGCAGGGTGGTGTTCGTCGAGGGCGGTTGCGGTACCCGGGAGGACTTTTGCGGGATCTTGTTACTGCACCCATCACAGCGGCGTTGCTGGCAGCTTTCACGATCGGAATGGTTGGCCCGCAATGGGCCGGCGCCGCGCCAGAGCCGGCCGCCCTTCCGCACACCAGGCTCCCAGAGGGGGATGCTGAACACGCAGGTGTGCTGATCGACCTTTATTTGTCCGGGCTGTGGCAGGGAGCCGAGATCAACCCTGCAGCTGTGGTCGACGATGCGACCTTCCTGCGGCGGACGAGCCTGGCCCTCATCGGCATGCCACCAACTGCTGACGAAGTCATGGCGTTTATTGAAGACTCGGCTCCCGACAAGCGTGAGGCCAAGGTCAATGAACTGCTCAAGCGGAGCCAGTATGCCGACTACTGGGCCTTTCGCCAGCGTCAGTGGATTGTCGATTTGCGTGAAAGTAAAGTATAGGCCAGGGAACCAATGTTGTTTCCTTTTATCAGTACTTGCGGGAGAGCCTGGCTGAGAACCGCAAATGGGATGTTGTGGCCCGCGATTTATTGGCAACGCAAGGTGCGATTAAAAAAGATGGGCGCGCCAATTTCGGCATCTTTTTTGACGGCGAGCCCAACGAGTATGCCGAGGCAGCCATGCGGCTGTTTCTGGGTACCAATTTGGCTTGCGCCCAGTGTCACGACGATCCGTATGTAGATCAGTACAAGCGGGAATCTTATTGGGCACTCGCTGCTTTTTTTGGGCGGATTGCAATGTGGGACGGCAATCTCGTTGCAGCGGAACGTTTTACCGAACGGTTTCCTGAAATCGGACGCAGTGCCCAAAGCATCAGCACCTTGCCCGGCGGCGACGCGGCAATTGATGGAGCCCGAGGAGAGAATCGGGCGCTGGCAGATCTCGACGAGGGCGAAGTCGAAATGCCCGATCCGGGAAATCCGCGGACGATGATCCCAACTCCCCTCGGGGGGCAGCCAATTGCGAATGCCGATGAGGGGGTCAAAACACGCCGCGAGTTGTTTGCCGATTGGGTTACAGGCCCACAGCGTCATAATTTGGCGCGGGCTGCCGTGAATCGTTACTTTCTAGAACTCACCGGACGAGGTTTTGTCGACCGGCCCGACGGTTTCGCACCCAATAAGACCGTGCGGCATGGGACTTTGCTTGATCGGCTAGCCACGGAATTCGTAAAACATCAGTTCGACATCAAATGGCTCATCCGCACGATCGTGCTCAGCAAGGCTTTTCAGTTGCAGTCTGCTGAAGATCATGGGGCCAGCGAAACGTGGCACGCGGCCGTGCATCGCACCTTGAATTCAGATCAGTGGTGCAATTCGGTGCTGCGGGTAACGGGGCGGGAAGACGCTATTTATGGTCTTGGTGGGCAGCTGCGCAAGCTACTGAAAGAGGAAATTTTCCAACGTGTACAGCAGCGGCGGAAGCTCTTGGCCGAGGGTGCGGAGAATTTGCGTGCCGGTCCGTTCCCGCATTTGGCCGACCGCCTGCCCCCGGCACCCGAACCGGTGACCGGCCCGTCGCCCGCAATTACAGATCCGGAACGTGCCCAATTGTCAGAATTGCGCCAAAAATATGTCGCTGTGGGCCAGGGCTTGGGAAAGCAGCGAAGCAGAGCCCGGGCGGCCATGAGCTCCACCAGCGAGTCGTTGATGAAAATGAACGGGCCACTGGTGGCCGAGTCGCTCAGCCAGGGAACAAGGGTTGCGGAAATCGAGGCCCTTGATTCTCCCAAAGCACGAATCCGGCTGGCGTTTTTGAGTGTGCTCGCCAGGCCACCCCGTGTTGAAGAGACCCAGCGGCTGCTCCCATGGGCAAACAATGATGCTACCCTGCAGGTGAGTGACTTGTTGTGGGCCTTGATGCAAACAAGTGAATTTCAATCGATGTAAACAAGCGGAAGTTAAGTGCCCCTCGTTTTGGGGCTTGCAGATAGTTTGGGCTCGAAAGATGATGGATTCATGATGCGTTGTAACTACCAACATCACAGCAGTGGAACCACTCCACACACAATACTTACCCGGCGAGGTGTGTTGAAGGCCTCGTTCGGTACGGTCTTGGGGACGCTCCTTGGTCCAACTTTGCCGAGCGTTTTTGCGAGTGGCACATCCAGGCCAGTTGGGAATGACAAGTCGGTCATTTTTTTGTGGCTCGACGGTGGTCCGTTCCAGCACGAGTCATTTGATCCCAAGGAGTCTGGGGACGAGGACCTGGCCTATCGCCTCAAGTCGATTTCGACAACTGCCGATGGAATCCAGTTTAGCGAATCCATGCCTTGGCTTGCGGAACAGGCACATAAAATGGCCGTCATCCGCTCCATGCAGGGTATTGAGATGGAACATAATCAGGCTCAATACCACATGCAAACCGGCTGGCGCAGCATAGGCGCGATTCAAGCACCGGCGATTGGCTCAATTGTGTCTCACGAGTTGGGGCCGCTTCCCATGTTTCGCGCTCAAGCAGACGGTTTGCCTGCGTTCATTTCTATCGGACATGCGGGGTATTCCGCCGGCCATTTTGGTGCTGCACACAAGCCGACGATTGTTTGGGATCCCAGCCAGCCACCAGAGAACTTAGGACTGCCCAAGGGGGTTTCGCCTGAAGTTTTGGACCAGCGATTGAAGCTGCTCGAAATGATCGAAGCGGGGCGGACTCTGGATGCAACGGACCGATATTTTCGCGAGGGCAGAGACGGTGCTCGGAGATTCATGCAGTCGCGACAGCGAGCAGCGTTTGACCTGACCAACGAGACCGACAAGGTGCGCCAAGAATACGGGCATGCGCGGATTGGTCAGGGGTGCCTGCTGGCGCGGCGTCTTGTTGAGTCTGGTGTGCGGTTTGTGCAAGTGTGTCATGACAACATGGACCAGCATCGTGACCATTATCCCGGACATGTTGAGCTGCTCAATCAGCTGGACCAGGGGATGGCGCGGTTAATAGCCGACCTTGATGACCGGGGAATGTTGGAAGAAACGGTCGTGGTTGCCGCGGGGGAATTCGGACGTACACCCACGTTTAACGGAAACGCTGGCCGCGATCATTGGGTCGACGGTTATAGCGTGGCCATAGCAGGGGGCGGATTTGCGCAGGGAGTCACCTACGGCAGTACTGGGCCCCGCGGCGGTGTCGCCGAGAACCCCGTCACCATTCCCGACTTCATGGCGACGCTTTGCACTGCGATCGGAATTGATCCCGATAAAGAGTATCACGACCAATTCAATCGGCCGATCAAGCTGGTCGACGACGGGACCATCGTCCGTGAAGTGTTAGCGTGAGACGGTCTCTGCTCTCTGTGCCAGCAACCTCCCGCGCATTCGTGCCTTCGCCAGGCAAGGCCGGGAAGGTGACCTCTGGGCTGTTACACAACCTCCGGCACTCGGTGTTCGTAAATTTTCGCGATTTCAAAGATCCAGCTACCGGGTGCCTTAAAGAAGGCTACCTTGCGATCGCCGAACCCGGCAGAGACTTCGATCGGTTCTCGAATGGCGACGGCGCCAGCCTTGGTGCAGCTGGCGACATCGGTATCAAAATCGTCACTCAAGTAAACCAAGTGCACTAGACCATACGGTAGTTCCACGCCCAACTCATCCTCGTAGACCATTCGCTCGCCAACGTGTTGATACTTGTCTCCCATCTTGATGAGAGGTATGCGGTAATCAACGCCGTCGACGGTAAATATTTCGTCGAGGACGATTTCGTTGCCCAGGTCGCGATGGAACTTCAGTTCCCGCTCCAGGTCGGGTACCTTGATTCCGACGTTCCAAAGTCCTGTTAGCATCAGTATGATTTCGCTGTGTGGCGGCGGACCCTGTGTGGCGGCGGACCCTGTGTGGCGGCGGACCCTGTGTGGCGGCGGACCAGGCCTGCCGTTGGGGCCTGCTAGTCATAACGAATGGTGGACCTTCACCGGCAAGACTTGGGTTTGTCGAGTTGGTGTGTGAGATCTAGGCGGCGGGCTCGTTGCAGGAACCATGGGTGTGTGATTCGTAATCTGCTTGACGGCACATTCATCTGCTTGACGGCACATTCAAGCCACCCTAGGTTAAGGCGTGCCGGCGGTGCGATCAAGTCGCGAATTTGTGCCGAATACGCATTGAATTGAGGTTTCCAACCAGTCTAGAACGCCATGGACATACCTCATGACATCATCAACACGTTTGTGTTTCTGATTGCGGTAATCGATCCGGTTGGTTCCGTTCCCGTGTTTATTGCCGTCACGCGCGGGTACGAAGAACGAGAGAAGTGGTCGGTTGCGGTTCGTGCTACTGTGGTTGCCGCCGCCATCCTGATGTTTTTCATTTTCGTCGGCGAATTCCTGCTGGATGCCATCAACGTACCACTTTCTGCATTTCAGATTGCCGGTGGGATTGTGCTCTTTTTGTTTGCGCTCACCATGATTTTTGGTGAAAGTAAACCGGATGAAGAGATCAAAATGATGAGCAGCGGGAAAGATACGGCGATCTTTCCCATGGCGGTACCCTCGATTGCATCACCTGGGGCGATGATGGCCGTTGTCATTCTCACCGAGAATAAACGGTATACCTTGATGGATCAGATGGTAACCACGACGGTGATGCTGGTCGTATTACTGATCACCTTTGGTTTGTTGGTGCTGGCACGATTTGTCCACCGCTGGATTGGTGACTCGGGTGCAAGTATTGTGAGTCGCGTGATGGGACTGATATTGGCTTCGGTGGCTGTGGACGCCGTTTTAGAGGGGACGAAGCTGTATTTTGACCTGTAACGCCGGCTAGTTAGCGGCAGGAAGTGGGCCATGGATTGCTGGCAGGGCAGCGGGTCCATCCTCGCGTCGATCGGGCCTGGCCCATTGTCAGGAACGGTGCGAAAGCGGACTGATCGGCGCGTCGTAGGCGCCAAAATCGTTGAAGAAATGACGCTTCACGAGTCGATAGACCCAGCTTTTTTCTGGTATCTGTTGGCCGGGGTTATATTGCGACGTGCGGGGGACCATCGCCTTGAGTTCCGACGCGGCCGATTTTCGCGCCGTGGTATCCCGCGCATCGTGAAGTACGGTTAGTTCGTGCAAGAGGTCTGGGCGTTCCAGCACGATACACCCACGGGTTGATGAGGCAGCCAACTGGCGGAAGTCGCGGAGGAACTCCGATTTCCCAATCGTTTCTGCGAGGGGGCGGTCGTCATAAATGCTCTCCCGCGCGAATTGCACGATGGGGCACGGCTCAATATCCCCCCAGGGGCTAATGTGATGCGTAAAGCCGGTTGCAGCCGGGCAGAGCGACTGGCCGTTGTGGTCGTAGTAGGCATCGATGATGCCGATTGGCTTTTTGCAACGCATTTCAACAACAAAGCGGCGAATGCGAAGCTGTTCTTCTGGTGAAAGAGCCAGTTCCGGGGCCGCATCGGGGCCCATCGGGCGGTAGGTGTGATACCACATGTAAAGCACACCGAGTTCAATGAGGCGATCGACCCAGGCCTCGTTCACCAGGTCGTCCAGATTGGTTTTGCACACGCTGGTGCAGACCCCGGTGATGATCCGATTGGCAACTAAATTGCGAATCCCTTCGACGGTTTTGTGGAGGACTTCCGTCCCGCCCCGCCGTTGGTCACTGACGATTTCGGTTCCTTCGACGCTGATCAGGGGTGTCACATTCCCGCAGCGGCGTAACTCAGCTGCGACATCGGCCGTAATGAAATGCCCGTTGGTAAATACCTGAAAATACGATTCGGGGTGGCGGCGAAAGATTTCAAGAATATCGGAGTGCATGAAGGGTTCGCCCCCCACGATGCCAAAAAAATAGTTTCCTTGTTCGTTCGCTGCCCGGATTACCCCCGAAAGTGCGTCGACTTCGATCTTTTCCTGTTTGGCAGCGACATCGACCCAACAGCCTTGGCAGCGGAGATTGCAACTGTTGATGATCGAGATGTAAAGAAAGGGGGGGAAAAATTCGCCCCGTTTCAGGCGAGCCTTGTGGCGTTGAATCGCCCGCATGCCCTTGTAGCCGAAATTCCACACCAGCTTCCACAGAAGCCGCTTATCGGTTTCGGTCAGGAGTCGTTTGGCGTAGCGAAGGACCATGTGTGGGACCAGGGTGCAGGGTTTGTGGTTGGCGGGAACAGGGTTTCCCACGATTATAGGACTCCGAGAGTCGTGTTGCGCCCCCCAGTTTGACAATTTCAGGGTCGTGGCGAAGGGCCAGCAAGCCTGCGGCACGGCTAAAAGTCAGCCCTGCCTCCAGACATGTCTTCGATAAAGCGTGTCTGGAAGGAGTTGCGTTTGGAAAGCAGGTGGCAGAGTTTATAGGCAGCTTCGTCCAGTTCACCCATCCGTCCCATCAAAATTCGTCCTTCCAGGTGGGAAATATCGTCGGGGTGCATTTGGTCAACCATCGCGGTGCGAATAATGACCGGCGCGAATCCATTGATCAGCACTCCGTGTGAATGCAGTTCGCGTCCGACGGCCTTAATGAACGAGATAACCCCTCCTTTGCTGGCAGAGTAGGCGCTCATGGTCGGATTGCCTTCCTTGGCAGCGTTCGAAGTGATGAGCACAATCCGCCCGTATTGTCGTGGAATCATCACCCGCGACGCGTGCTTGGTAACGATGGCACTGCCGACCAGGTTGATTTCCTGGCGCTTGCGGAATTGATCCATGCTGAGTTCCCAAATGGGTGCCCGCATGTCATTGGTGTCGGTAATTCCAGCGGAGTTGAGCACGAAGTCAACGCGGCCTGTATCGGCGATAATACGGCCGAAGTAGCTGGATACCTGTTTTTCATTGGTGACATCGAGTTGTCCCGCAACGGCGCTCTCGGGGACCAGGCGGTTCAGTTGATCGGCTGCCGCCTGGGCACGCTCAATGCTGATATCGCAGAAATAAACCGTGGCACCTTCCTGGACCAGTTGACGAGCCGTGGCCAGGGCAATATCACCTCCCGTGAGGACGCCGATTTGATCTTGATAACGATCTGGCCAGAAGGTGTCTTGCGCCTGAGACATGAATAGGATACTCCTGGTTTTGACGATCAATAATGATGAGTTGGGGGAGATAACGTGGAGTTTGAGGCCGGTCGCCAGGCTGTTGCCAACAGGATCGGGTATTGCAGTTGATACCTGCGAATGGTCTGGGAGGGTGTGGAAATCGAGTGGGGATTCGATTTTAATACGGGGTATAGCATCCGAGTCCATTCAGTTCAACAAGGAGCCGCCGTGCCCCAGTCACGTGTCTCTCAGATTCTCGACAAAGTCGAATCGATTGTGTTCCCTGGCGTCTACGATACATTGTCGGCAAAAATTGCCCAGCGGGTTGGTTTTCCGATGGCTTTTATCTCCGGTTATTCGGTTTCGGCAACGGCCCTGGGTGAACCTGATATGGGCTTATTGACGCAGACCGAAATCGTTGCCCGTGCACGGTCCGTTTGTGCCTGTGTCGAGATTCCCATTATTGTGGATGCAGATACCGGCTACGGCAATCCACTCAATGTCATTCGAACAGTACGGGAATTAATCGATGCTGGTGCGGCGGGTTGCTTTCTGGAAGATCAGCAATGGCCCAAGAAGTGCGGGCACATGCGGGGCAAACGCGTGATTGAGCGGGAAGAATACCTGGACAAGGTTCGGGCAGCAGCCGATACCCGCGGTGATGGCGATTTTTTCATTGTCGCCCGGACAGACGCCTTGGCAGCGGTAAGCCTGGACGAAGCCATTGAACGGGTGACTGCAGCACGGGATTGTGGTGCGGATGCGAGTTTTGTCGAAGCTCCTGCAAACCTCGAAGATATGGAGAAAATTTGTCGTTTTGCCCCTGCTCCGCGTGTTGCCAATATGATCGAGAAGGGGAAAACGCCCGTTTTACCTAAAGAACAACTCGCGGAATTGGGCTATCATCTTATCCTGTATCCGTTGGCGGGATTGTTTGCCGCAGCGGGGGCACTCGATGTAATCTATCGGAAATTGTTGACGGACCAGACGACCCTTGGTGCCGAGGACCAGTTAATGGCCTTTGATGAGTTCAACACGTTGATTGGTGTTGACCAGAAGTATGCAATTGCAGAGCGGTATGGAGTCAAAGCATAATCTGAACGCTAGTTGCGTTTTGCCGCTACAGGTCCGTTTCCCCGTACGCTAACTGGGCAGTTGACTGACAACTGCCACTTCCTTTACAAGAACTCAATACGCAGCAAACCCGTGGGTGGCGGTGCCCTGGCAGCCGTAGCGGAAAACAAACAGAGGCCTCAAGTAACTTATGACCACTTGTGCTGTCGAAATTGATCGCCTCACGGCCGCCTGGCGTACCACGCGGCGAGAATTGCTTGCCCAGCGCACGACCGCCGGTCATTGGGTCGGCGAGTTGGCGAGTTCCCCGTTGTCGACGGCAACGGCCATTAGTGCCCTGGTACTGTCGCATCGGGGAAGTTATCAGTTTGCCGGGGATTCTACGGTTGGTGATATCGACGAGCTTGTGCAGCGCGAATTGAGCGATTTGGTCATCCCCAGCCTGCACTGGTTGGCGCGACATCAAAATGATGATGGGGGATGGGGTGACACGGATCGTAGCCGGTCAAATATTGCCACCACCATGCTTGTGCGGGCGGTATTTCAATTGACCGGTATTCCGGCTCAATACGATCGTCTTGTGGAACAGGCCGATGCGTTCATTGCGCACAATGGTGGGGTGGCTGCCTTGAAGCGCCGGTTTGGCAAAGACAAGTCTTTCGCAGTACCGATTCTCACCAATTTGGCGTTGGCTGGACTGGTGCCCTGGAAACAAGTTTCCGCCCTCCCCTTTGAATGGGCCTGTGTTCCGCAACACTGGTACCATTTCGTCCGTCTACCGGTCGTGAGTTATGCGATTCCGGCGCTGGTCGCGATCGGTCAGGCAAAGTTTTTCCACGATCCTCCGCGCAACCCTGTCATGCGGTTTTTGCGGAGCGCGTGTTTAAAAAAGAGTCAAGCAGTCCTGGAAAAAATGCAACCAGAAAGTGGGGGATATCTGGAGGCCATTCCGCTGACCAGCTTTGTCGTCATGAGCATGGCAAGTTCAGGGCAAACCACAAGCCGAATCGTGCAGCGCGGTGTGGAATTCCTGCTGAACTCCGTGCGGAGCGACGGGAGTTGGCCAATTGATTCAAATCTTGCCACGTGGAACACCACGCTGGCTGTCAACGCCTTGGTGCCGGATCAAGTTCCCGCGGCAGGTTCACCTGACGGGCCCACGGCAGGTTCATCTGACGGGCAAGTCTTGACCGATGCATTGCTTCAGTGGATCCTCGATGCGCAACATACAGAGCAACATCCATTTACCGGGGCTCGGCCAGGTGGATGGGCTTGGACCGATCTTTCAGGTGGAGTTCCTGATGCCGACGATACGGCTGGCGCTCTGTTGGCATTGAGCCGCTGGCAGCAATACGGTTTGGGTAACAATGATGCGGCGGTCAGGCAGGCTGCCGAGGCTGGAGCCAAGTGGCTGATCGACTTGCAAAACCGTGACGGTGGGTGGCCCACTTTTTGTCGCGGTTGGGGCCATCTTCCCTTTGACCGAAGTTCCTGCGACATCACAGCCCATGTTGTGCGGGCCCTGATTACCTGGCGGCCCCATTGGCAAACTCACAAGCCACGATATTTTGAGGCGGCCCGTATCGAGCGTGCAGTTCACTGCGGGATGAAGTTTTTGAAGAAACAGCAACGTCTTGATGGAAGTTGGATCCCACTCTGGTTTGGGAACCAGTTTCATGCGGCAGAGGAGAATCCCGTTTACGGCACGTCCAAAGTGCTCTTGATGCTCAACGATCTCAAGTTGCTCAATTCAAGCATGGCACAACGGGCAACGCGTTGGTTGGTGGAGGCACAGCTTGCCGATGGCGGGTGGGGTCCTGCCATCTCCCGTGACTCCGGGGCGAGTTGTACGCAGAAGCCGTCCAAGAATTACCGCTTTTTTCAGCGTAAGCAGTTTGACAATGGGGAGCATTTCGACGACGCCGGCTGCAAGTCGAGCGTAGAAGAAACCGCCCTGGCTGTTGAGGCCTTGCTGAACTTGTCGCCCGCTACGGCTGAAGTCTGTTCTGTGATCGACGAGGGGGTGGCGTGGCTCGTCAGAGCCGTCGAATCAGGTCGTTTAGATGATCCGGTTCCTATCGGTTTCTACTTCGCCAAATTGTGGTATTATGAGCGTTTGTACCCCCGCCTGTTTGCCGCAGGTGCTTTGGCCCGCGCTGTTTGCCGTTTGGCTGAAGCTACTGCTCCGACGCCTTTCCCCATGGAAATCCTGCCGTGACCACCCTTCCTCAATCGCCCTTGCAGGCACTGGACACGACCGTTGCGGCGAGTTCGCCTTCACGCAAACGTCGGAAGAGCACAAGTCATTTAAAGTTTGTGCCTGAAACTCGCGAGTTGCGCGAAACTGTCCGTGGCCACTGCTGTGAGTTGGTGGCTCACCTCGACAAGAGCGTACCGTTGTCGAAGGGCGATTGGGAGCGACAGGCGCGAGAGTTACTCTCATCCCTGGGATTTGCCGAAAGATACCTCGGTTGGACGATGGTTGTATTGGCCTCGGAGTTCTGGCGGGATCAGGTTGCCGCCATTCCTCCCCAACGCCGCTTGCTCCTGCTACCTCATTGTTTGAAACATGCCGAGGGGTGCCCGGCCGACTATGACGAATTCGGTCTCGACTGCCGACGGTGCGGCGCTTGCAGCATTGCCGACTTTCGTACGCAGGCCGAAGATATGGGCTATCGGATCCTGGTGGCCGAGGGGTCACCCATTGTTCTGAAGATCATCGTCAGCGGTTACGTTGACGCGATTCTCGGAGTCGCTTGCCTCAATGTGCTTGAAAAGTCGATTGACAAGATTCTTCTGGCTGGCATTCCGTGCATGGCTGTGCCGCTTCTCTCGAGCGATTGTCGCAATACATCGGTCGATGAAGACTGGGTCGATGCGATGATCCGGCTTCGACACGAGGAGCCTGTCCAGAAAACCCAGACTTACTTGCATTTGCTGCGAGCGGCCAGGGGGTTGTTTGAGCCCGATGAACTCGCCAGAGTTGTACCGCGACTTCGGAGTGACCAGCGGCTCTCGGACCTTTCTGCGGAAGCTAGTGCGATGCTTGACCCAATTGCCGGAACAGAAATCCTGTCTCACGACGTGCTGGCTCGTGGCGGCAAATACTCGCGGCCGTTCATCACGCTGGCGGCCTACGATGCAATTAGCGGAGGGGCCTGTACCCAACCCGACGGAGCGGAGCATGTGACGAGGTTGTCCGCCCCGGTTCGTCGCGTGGCGGTCTCGATCGAAGCCTTTCACAAAGCTTCGCTCGTACACGACGATATCCAGGATGACGATGCCTTTCGGTATGGCCAGTCGACCCTGCATCGTGATCGAGGTGTGCCCACCGCCATCAATGTGGGCGACTACTTGATTGGCCTCGGTTATCGGTTGGTTGCTGCGGATGCCCAGCAACTCGGTCCCGAGGTTGCCACCGACATCCTGGCCAGGCTTTCCGA
>CAUZEA010000123.1:0-15033 GCA_963578605.1 Planctomycetota bacterium | reverse complement strand
CGTGGCAAAGACTGTTCGTCGCTGGCTCCAGCGAGCTGATGTCGGTACATTGTTCATCGCCAAGGGCAGTCCTTGGGAAAATGGCTATGTCGAGTCGGCGGGCGGCAAGCTTCGTGACGAACTCTTGCACCAAGAGTTGTTCTTGAGCCTGGCGGAAGTCCGCTGGGTGATCGACTGCTGGCGACTGGACTACAACCACTACCGCATCCACAGTGCATTGAATTACCAGACCCCCGCCGCGTATGCGGCTGGCTGTGTTCTTCCAGCTTCGGCTACGCCTCAGCCTCCAGAACACAGCCGAGTTACTTAACCCCGATTCTCTCACTCAGACTGGTACAAAGACGGGGGTTGGTCAGGATCCGCGAGTCGAGTGATGGCAGCAACACGTGTACCATGAAGCTATTTGTACTATGCGTCCTGGCGATTGCACCAAGCGTTGCGCCGGCAGAAACGCCGCTGGACCTCTCCGAACATGCCACGGCCTTTGCCACCCACGTGGAGGGTAAGCGCTCAGCGGCAAAACATCTCATCGATGGTGACCCGACCACGTTCTGGCACGGAGGCGGGAAGTCACTCCTGGAAGTCCCGCAAAACGTTGTCGTCAAGTTCAACAAGCCCCGTACCCTCTGCCGCGTCGACGTGACGAGCCAGGTGTTCAAGAACACGCTGCGGCTCAAAAATTTCTCGATCTATGCCTGGGGCACCGGAGCGTGGGCCGGTGCCGACCCGCTGATGGTCGTCAGGAACTTTAACAAGGACAGTACACAAAACAGGGGCCATGCAACCGCGTCATGTACCTTCGACCCGGTGACAACCTCCGCAATCCGTATTCGGATTGAGGACACCTGGCGGCCCGACCACGCCTGGCCACGCATCGGTGAGGTCCAGGTCTGGACCACCAACGCTCCCGGTCGCGCGCTCGCCCGGTCACCCATCCGGGAAGAGACCCGCGAAGAAAAACTGCTGTGCGACTGGGCCATGGGCTTCCGCAAGCGATTCCCGCTTACAAAATTCGATCCAGCCAGGGGCTACCTCTACTACGCCCGCACTTTCGCTGACACCATGATCGCCACCGGAACAGACATCTATGGCGACGTTCCATCTCCGATGTTTGTATCGATCCTCATGGTCGACAACCAAAAGCACCCGGGCCACTTGCTGCCCTGCATCCACGGTCAACGCACCGACGACCGCGCAAACCACGGTGGCAACCTCCACCACGACATCATGCTCCTCAAGGCCATGGACCTTATGACCAGCCTCACGGGCAACGCAAAGTACAAGCAGGCCGCCGACGCGTACCTCCGGTTCTTTCTCGACCATTGCCCCAGCACAACCACTGGCCTGTTCCCCTGGGGTGAGCACGCGCACTGGGACTTCTACAAGGAAAGGCCGGGCCACCTCACGCACGAATTTCTCGGTGGCGTGCCCCTTTCATTTTGGGAACAAGCCCACACGATGAACCCCGGTGCCGTCAAGGGCGAAGCCGATGGACTCCTAAACCACATCCTCAACCTGGAAACGTTCACGTGGAGCCGGCACGCAAGTATCACGGTGCCCCAGCCTGTGCCCCGCCAAAGCGAGCACCAGCCTGTCGACTTTCCGCGCCATGGCGGGTTTTACATTACGCTCTGGACCTTCGCACACGCGGCTACCGGGGATGCCAGGTACCTCGACTGGGCCATGAAGACCATCGACCATCTCTCCCGGCAGCAGGGCCAGAAGTCGGGCCTGCCGCCACTTACCGAATACCACCCTCGGTGCGGCATGGAAAGCGCCTTCAGCCTCGCGCTGAGCCTGCTAGAGGCCGCCACCCTGCTCCCCGAGGGCCAGGCTCGGCAGCGGTACCTAAGCGTTGCGAACAACTACCTCGACGCGATTGAGAAAATGCCGCACAAGCCGGCTGAAGGATCCTTTGCGGTGTGGTGCGACCGCGACCAGCCTCCCGAGCAGGCGACCGGACAGACCCTCCCGTGGACTGCAGCCTACGGAGGCAAGTTCACCGCCGACGACGCGGTCCTGTGCTGTCTTGCACACCGGCTCACGGGCCGCAAAAACTACCTCCGCATGGCGGAGGATGCAGCCCGGTTCTACACCGCAAACGAGCCGCCAGGCCCAAACGAGATTGTGCGCGCACACGTGTATGCCGCGGTCATTACGCTGCTGCTTGACCTGCACAGCCAAACGCACAAGGCGCAATATCTTGCGCAGGCCAAACGGGTTGCAACGCTCGCGATCGAGCGCCTGTACTGGCAAGGACTCTTCCGTGGCGCCACGGGAATCGGACACTACGAATCGCAGATGATGGTCAGCAACCTCGCCTACGCGCTCGTGTGGCTGCACGTAGAGGCCAATGAGCTGGAAGTGAAGGTAGAGCCAAACTACTTTAACCGGTAAAGGCTTTTTCTTTTATGAGTAGCCTCTCCTCTTACCCGGCCGCTGGCCGCCGAGAAGGGAGGCTGCCAACGAGAACCCCTTTCCTTTGGCCTGGTGGCCCACCCGACCGCGCCGTCTACCGGGCCTCCTGCGCCGAATCCTCCAGCCGCTGATACTTAATAATCCGCGCGCCAGGCTGCTTTTCAATCGCCACTCTAAGGCCTTCTGCCATCAGCGACTGGCCACTTACCGTATAGCTCTCCTGCTGGTCCAGGTCGGTCACGCGGTAGACTCCGGTCGGCTCCAATCCGCGAAGTTTTAATACGGCCCGATCCATCGAACATTCTGCCCGCCGAAACGCCTGCACCACGCCACCGGCAAGTTCCGGCCGGTCAAACTGCCACGCACACCACGTCTGGCGGGAAAGGTTGTACGGCGTGAGCGGATAGTAATCGCCCAGGTAATAATCGGCGACCTCACGCCACTGGGCCACCAACTTCCGCAAAAGGTCATAGTCAAGGTCATCCCGGCGAACATCCCATCCGCACACCAGCGCAGGACACATTCCGCTACGAAAGCTGTACGGATCGACATCCCGCGCCGCTACGCCAAAATAGGGCAGCCAGCGAGCCAGCCCATAAGTGTGGTTCTGAAGAGTATTGGCCAACTCTTTGCGGGGCGCAATGATGTAATTAAAAACGACGTAACCAATATTATTGTAATCGCTGCGCCAGAGGGGTACCGCGCGGCGCATCGTTTCCAGGTCATTCCGCTTACCACCACTCGAGCAGGAGTCGATCAACAGGGCGGGATTCCGTCGCCGCAGTTCGTCCCAAAATTCCAGGTAACCGACCACGTAGTGATTCTCGGTAATGCCTTGCCTGTCCGGCGCATCGTTGCTGCGCCAATGGTCAAGCGGGTCCACGTTGTAGTCGGACCGGTAGATATCGATGCCTTCTTTCTGGAGCTGCCCATGAACCTGGTCGGTCACCCATTGCCGTACTTCGGAAATACCCAGGTTCAACACACCGTGACCCTTGCCCAACATCCACTCGGGATGCTGTTGAACGACGCGGTGGGCAGAAATGCGCACCTCCGGCTCAAACCACACAATGCTACCCACACCACGCGCGTGGGCGTGATCGGTAATCGCCCGCAACCCACGCGGAAACCGATCCAGGTCCGCCTCGTACCGCATGTCGTTTCCCTGGTAGTAATACCATCCAAAATCCATCCACCAGTAATCGATGCCTAGCCCCGCATCGAGATAACTATCCACGAATTCAAACTGATTTTGTTCGTTGGCCAGCATCATTTCGGCCAACTGCGGTGCGCTGGAGGCCGACAAAATTGGCCGCGGAAGCTTGCCCGCCGGGCGAGGCAAGTTGTGGGCAACCATCCACCGCCGCCAGACGTTCTGTGCCCGTTCAAGCTCTCCCCGATAGAACTGCAAAACCGAAAGCGGCGTACGGACCTGTTCGCCCGGCTGCAGTTTCAAATGGGTCAACTCCTGCCCCCCCACCACCCGTAGCTGTCGCTCACCCTCGCAGCGAAAATCGGCTGCCCATTGACCAGGCCATCCCAACACGGCAATTGCCCCCGCACCATGCCAGGAGATATTAAAGTAAGGGAGATATTCACTACTGGTGCGGCCACGGGCCGGCGAAAGTCGCTTTTGGCTGCCAGGCCGCAGCACTTCCGTCAGCGGCTGGTACTCGTCGGGACTTGCCGTACTTCCCTGCTGGTAGTGAAGTACAAACTCCCCCGTCTCGCCCCGCTCCAAGAGCACATCCATCCCCTTGATATCCGACAACAGGGGCGTGCGTCCCTCTCCCTTGTTGGTGAAATAAACGGTCCACTCGACCGTCGGATAGTCGTGATAGATAACCGCCACGCAGCGGACCTCCAGGCCTGTTGACGGGTCGGTGTAAGTTCGCACTTCTTCGGTTCGCTGCGCATCGAGCGGCCGCGATGCGACCGACCGTTTCCAACCGGAAAGCAATTCGGTCGACGGGGTGCCTCCATAGGTGAACGAAAATGGTGGGGCCACCGAAAAACCGCCTGTGAGAGGCCCCCCCAGCCGTAGCACGCGACCATCTTCGAGTGTGACTCGGGCGGCGGCCCAGTTGCCAACGTCATAGGCAATGCCATCGCCCGCATCGGCTACTTTTAAAACAAACTCGCTGGCGCCACCCAAGGGGACATCCACGGTCACAGCCTCGCCGCTTTTTCCACCATACAAAACGGGGGACTCGTAAACCGGCTTATCCCCCACCGTGACCGAAAAGACGGCCGAGCCCTGTTGGGGACTGGCCGCTTTGCTGTCGACCCCAACCACGGCCGAAAATTTTGCCCCCGGCTCCGGTAAGCGGACCACCAGGCTGGCGTTGGCATGAATCGACAAGCCGCTGTGGTACCGCGTGCCGCCAATTTCCATCGGGCGGTCATCCCACATCAGGTTCCGCCGCAGCGAGTGGCCGCTGGTACCATGCACGATCCCCGAGTCGTCGGCCACCACCTCGATTTCGACAGCCAGTGGTAACGGATCGCCTTTACCATCCAGTGCAGCGGCCACAAAACGATCGCGAACCGCGAACCGCGAACTCCTCGCCGAGCGGCTCGACCGGTAAGCCTACCACCACCGGTGAGGCCAAGAGAGTGCTCCCAACGCACGCAAGCTGCGCCAGCCGCCAGGTGAACGCTCGACAGGTGCCCAGTGATTTTGTGTAAAAAGACAAAACCCAGGACGAAGCAGTTAAACGTTTAGCGAGAAAAGAAGGCATCGGTGTACAACCGGTAAGAATGGTTACAATTAAAAATAACAGTTGCCCATCATAACACGACACGGCAGGTACCGCCAAGCAAACCACCTCCTTTCTCCATATGGTACCAAACAGTGACACGTGACTTGCAATTCAACCGACGTTCAATCATCCGCAGTGGCACGGCAGGTGTGGCAGTCGCCCTTGGGATGGCACCCACCGCGATTGTGGCCGAGGGAGAGTTGTCACTTTCGGCCGACGGTGGTCTGCGATCGATTCGCGAGTTTGGTGTCGATCCGTCAGCAGATGCGGCGAAAAATCGCCAGTCGCTCCAAGAGGCCATCGACTGGGCAACCACCCGCGGCGGAGTTCTTTGGGTCGAGCCAAGCGATCAGCCGTATTCGGTGGAATCGGGTCTGCGACTGCGGAAAAACGTTTCGCTCCTGGGCGCACATGGCCCGGTACCGCGGGGAACCCGCCACGCAACCCGGCCACAACCGGTAGGCAGCGTGTTTGCTATCGAATCGACCGACCAACCGTTCATCACGGTCGAATCGGCCAGCCAGTTGCGGGGACTGCAGTTCTGGTACCCAAACCAAACCCGCACGAACCCTGCAAAAATTATCGACTATCCGGCTACAGTCCAGCGGGCAATGGACGATTCAGTATGGGGCGTGACCCTGTCATCGCTCACTTTTTTTGGCGAAACGACCACGTTTGATTTCCGGGCACCACCGGTAGGGGCAGACGGATTGCTGCGCCCCTCGGAACTGATTCTGTTTGAACACTGCTATGGCTATCCACTGGGCGGCCGTTTCATTGATATCGACTACTGTTATGATATTCCCCGTATCCTGCACTGCCACGTGAACCCGGCCATTTGCCGGATGCTGGAGAACAAGGACAATTCACCGGAGATTATTCAAAGCGTGGTCGACCGTGGCGAGTTTTCTTATGCAATCGACCACACCGACAACGCCCAGCTGATGGATCTCTTTACGTTCGGTGTGTACGGTGGCGCGCGACTTGGAGCGGAGACCTACGGCCAGCTAACCAACTTTAATTTCGACTGCGTGACGATCGGCATTCACAAATCGGGCTCCCAGCAACGCAACCGTAACTGGCAAATCGCCCAGGGCTCGATTATTGCCAATACAGGAGCCCATACCGCCGACTTGCATCCGCTGGTGATTGACGGGCAGGGGCACACCTCGCTTACCAACATTGAAAGCTTTGCCGGGGAAAATCCCGTGGTCCACTCTCCCATCGCAGACCTGGATGGTGAACCACTGATTCTTAGCGAAGACTTTTTGCGGGTCGAAGGATCCGAACCACTTACCATCGCACTCGTGGGATGCCGGATGAGTACGTTTCGGGCAGAGAATCCGCTCGCGATTCGCAACCCGTCTGCCACCGTCTCGACTCATGGTTGTTTCCAGTCGAGACATCCCTGGAAGCCAGCGGTCCCCTATCCTGACGGGGTCGTTACTGGCTGATCCGTCAGAGTGCCCCAAGAAACCGGTCCACCGTAGTCTTACTAATCTGCTCTGTATGTTTATCTCTCAATATCTCTCGCCTATATAGAAAAATAAGTATCGAACCGGTGGAAACTTCAACACCTCACGCTGCACCAAACCCCTATGAACCATGGTGCCGGCCCGCACTCCGGCCCATCGACTTTCTGGGCGGCCTGCGGCTGGGAGTCCTGTGGCTGGGAGGACTGTGGCTGCTGGCCGCCACGCTGCCGATAGTCCGCCGCACAGTCGACCCTGGCGATGCCCACCTGGTTGTTTTGAAAAAAGGCCCGAACTGGTGGGACCGGATGCAACAGAATGGGGCCTGGACCAACCGCTTTCGGCTCGGCAAGCAAACCTACGACCACGGCCTGTTTACGCATGCACCCAGTCGGCTCCGGGTAACGCTGCCCGAACCGGCCACCGAATTTGTCGCCGACCTGGGAATCGCCAGCCACGGCACGGTAATTTTTGCCGTCGCTGCGGGAGGCCAGGAGCTGTTTCGCGCTGGCCGGGTGGTGGGTCGCGACGCCAGGGTGCCGGTGCGGGTTGCCCTCGGTGGTGCGAGTCAGTTCACGCTTTTGGTCGAGGACGCTGGCGACTCGATCGCTGGCGACCACGCGATTTGGGCCGGTGCACGGGTGGTGCTTGAAAGTGGAAAAGTCCTGCGGCTTGGCAACCTGCCGGTGGTGGGTGAACATCAGCCTACCGGGTTCTCAGCCGGTTTGCCGCTTGAATTTCAATTCGACGGCCGGCCGTTTTCGGAGCTTGCCAACCAGTGGCCGGTGACACTTGACTCAGAAGAACTTGATGCCACCCGCAGCCTGCACACGCTCACCTGGACCGACGAGTCGACAGGGGTGGTCGTGCGTTGCGAACTGACCGTCTATCGCGACTTTCCGACCGTCGAATGGATTACGCATATAAAAAACACCGGCACCCGTCCAACTCCCATCTTGAGTAATATTCATGGCCTGAAGGCGAAGCTTGAACGTCCCCCGACCGAACGGTACTACGGTGAGTTCCAACTGCACCACCAAACCGGTTCCCAGGGAAGTCGGTACGACTACCAGCTCCACAAAACCGAGTTGCTGCCCGGGTCAAGTCACCGCATCGCCACCTCGGGTGGCCGGTCGAGCAACGCCAGCTGGCCCTACATGAATCTGCAGTGGGGCCATGAAGGAATGCTGATTGCCATCGGCTGGTCTGGCCAGTGGGCCATCGATTTCACGCGCGATACGGATGGCGGCCTGCAGATCACGGCTGGCCAGGAAAAAACCCACCTCCGTCTCCATCCAGGTGAACAGGTTCGCCTGCCCACAATGGTGCTGCAGTTTTACCAGGGCGATCGCATCCGGTCGCAAAACGTGTGGCGCCGGTGGATGCACGCGTACGTTGTGCCCCGCACAGAAGGAAAACCGCCCACCCCACAATTGGCCGCCGGCAGCGCCCGCGTGTTTGGCTGGATGGGTGCCGCAACCGAAGAGAACCAGATTGAATTCTTTCGTCGCTGGGTCGATGCGGGCGTGGACCTCGACTACTGGTGGATGGACACCGGCTGGTACGGCGACATTTGGCAGGCGGACCCGAAGCGGTTTCCGCGGGGCATCAAGCCGATCAGCGATTTTGCCCACCAGCACAACCTGGGAACCATTTCGTGGTTCGAGCCCGAACGAATCACACCCGCGTCTGGTTGGATTCGCAAAAACCATCCGGAGTGGGTACTCGAGGCCGACACGACTCCTCAGGGACTTTTTAATTTCGGGATTCCCGCGGCGCTGGCCTGGATGAACGACCGAATCCATTCGGAGCTTACCGAGAACCGGATCGACTTTTACCGGGTTGACTTCAACATGGACCCGCTTGAGCATTGGCACCAAAACGACACCCCTGACCGGCAGGGGATGACCGAAAATCTCTGGGTGCAAGGTTTTTATGCCCATTGGGATGATTTGCGCCGACGCAACCCCCGGCTGAAGATCGACAGCTGCGCGTCGGGTGGCCGCCGCAACGACCTGGAAACGATGCGCCGCGCGATTCCCCTCTGGCGGAGCGACTACACCGACCGCTCCTGGATTCCCAACACGCGACCCAAGGCCGACGAACCCTCCGGGATGCAGTGCCAGAACCATGGCCTTAGCTTGTGGCTCCCCTTCCACGGGCAAGCGCTCGACTTCCCCGACCCGTACGTGGCCCGCAGTTATTTTTCACCTTGCGTGGCGATGAACGTGAACCTGCGAGACACCACCTATGACCTGGCCGCCCTAAAAACACGGATTGCCGAGTGGCGACAGGTAGCTCCTTACCTGGCGTGTGACTTTTATCCGCTCACGCGTTATCACCACCAGGAAGACAACTGGATGATCTTTCAGTTCGACGATCCCAAGTCGGGCGGCGGGGTAATCATGGATTTCCAGCGGACCGAAAATATTTACCCGGCTGCGACCGTCCGTCCGCGGTCCCTGGTACGGGACGGGAGCTACACGGTCACCGACATTAATGGCGGTGAAACGCAGCAGCGCACCGGAAGTCAGCTCATGGATGAGGGCCTAATGATCTGGGCCCCCGAGGCTGGCACCGCCAGAATCCTGCGCTACCAGCGTCAGTAAGACAGGGTGCCCGAACCCCTTGTCAAGGTGACAACGTCCAGAGAGAACCGGTCGGTGATTGCTGTCGTGCGATTGTCATCATTGTTCCAGTCGTGACCTGGCTCAAGTACACGGCACCGTACGTGCAACTCCTGGTCATTGAGCTTCATGACATTGACAATATGTAAACTCGTTTCCAGGATACTCCGTGAGTGAAAATTCTTCCGAAGATTAACGTCGTTTGCCCGGCCGCGGGACATTCCCTGGCCCAAATTTCGGTCCGTGAACCGTTTGTCGGTTACACCGGCGGTGCGGTCTGGGGAATTTCGTGCGTTGCCACCGCGTCGGTGACAACCGCTGGGGCATGGTTTTAAGGGTTTGACTGCCCCGCAATCGTACGGCAACAAGATATCGCCGAGTCGCCGGTTGATCGACCGCTAGCGAAGACGGTAAGTTAACAGCTGGCGTGTGCGACATAATTACATTCGGCATGTCCGCATGCCCAGCGTGTTGGTCCCCGTAGCTCAACTGGATAGAGCGTCGGCCTCCGAAGCCGAAGGTTAGAGGTTCGAATCCTCTCGGGGATACTTTTACTAAGTTCCGCCAAACGCACGACTTAGCGTACCTGCTTCAGCTTGGCAGCGTGGCCGGAAAGGTTGCTGAAAGTGGTAGTCCTACCACTTTTAGCTCCAGCCCCTTTCTGGAGCACCACGCAAGGAGTGCTGGCCTGGACCAGATCGATTGCCAGAGCTGTGCAGTTTGCCGAATTGAAACGGCCGACCCTCGCCGGTTTACAGAGCCAAAAGACAAATGCAAACGGTTTCGGTGTGATGTCATCCAAAAACAGGGCGAATGTGAACATTGGTTGGGACGATGTCACTGGATTCTACCGCTCATTGACGAGCACGCTCACCAACCGGAGATTTGTACGTCTTACCTGAATTTATGGATGATCCGGGGCGGGGTTTTGTTACCTATGAAAAAGTTGATTCTAAATAATTGTACCGTTACCACCCAGAATCTCATGAAGACAGCAGCTGCCATCATCCTCTTTACTGCCCCATGGGCTTCGATCAATGCTCTGGACTGGCCCACCTATCGGCATGATGCCCAAAGGACTGGAATTACGAGTGAGCAGTTGGTCCTTCCACTGTCAAAAAGCTGGACTTTTGTATCCGCGCATAAACCCGAGCGGGCATGGCCAGCACCATTCAGGGAGAACCCATACTCAGGAGTCAAGGTCGAGCCGCTACTTACATTCGACCACGCCTTCCAGCCAATCGCTTGCGGGAATTCAGTCTTTTTTGGTTCGTCGAGTGATCATCAGGTCTATTGCCTTGACGCAAGCTCGGGGCGCATCAAGTGGACCTTTTATGCTGAAGGTCCTGTTAGAATCTGTCCAACGTTTTATCAGGGAAGGCTTTATTTCGGCTCGGACGACGGGATTATTTATTGCCTTGAAGCCAAAACCGGGCGTGAGGTTTGGCGCCATCTAGCAGGCCCCAGCAGTGACAAGATCCCCGGGAACGAACAAATTATTTCCCGCTGGCCAGTTCGCTCCGGTGTGTTGGTCGAGGAGGGCCGGGTTTATTCAGCCGCGGGACTGTTCCCGGCGAGGGAGGGATCCTATTTATTTGCGCTCGATGCCTATGATGGCAAGCAGGTCTGGAAGCAGAAAATAAACCAGGCAACCCAGGGGTATCTATTGGCCACACCGGGCCGGATTTTTGTGCCTTCAGGCAAACTGACGCCTTTGACGTACAATCGGGCGAATGGGGATTACGTCAACCAGGTCTCGGGGCCGCGGGGCAACTTCGCTTTGATTGTCGATGATGTCATGGTTTCAGGGCCGGGAATTTCCGGGGGCAACCTTGTGGCGCTCGATCAGGCGAACAAGCAATACCGCGTGGCGAACTTCAAGGCCAACAAGGCAGTCATCAGTTCTAACTCTGTTTTCCTTGCCTCGGGAACCGAGGTTATCCGGCGCAATAGAAAGCCGTTTATCCTGCGGAGTTTGGAGAAACGCAAAAGTGCTCTGGAAGGAATGATCAAGGCGGAGCTTGACTGGAAAAAAGCGGAAGAATTGAGATCGAAGATCGAGGCAGCAAAGAGAAATCTCGAGGGTGTTCTTGACCTGAATAATCGACTCCAGTGGCAGGCCGAAAAATTTGATCGTGGCAATATTCTTGTGGACCGCGAACTGTACGGCAACAAAGTTGGCATTATTACTGATCCTGGAGGGCAAAAGAACTTTGTCGAGTACGATCTAACAGTTGAGACCCCTGGTTTGTTTCAGCTGGAACTAAGGTATGCCGCGCGATTGCCACGCCCGGGACGAATTCTTATAGATGGAAAAGTTGCAAGAGAAGGGGCCATTGCAAACACCACCGGTGGCTGGGAGTCAGAATATCAGAGGTGGCATAGCGAGGGGTTAATCAAAGCTGTCACAAAACAATTCACTCTCCGAATTGAGTCTGAACCAATGATGTCTCATATTGACGAGATACGCCTGACTCCCCTTTTAGGGAACATCCCTGAGTTGGAGAGAGTCAATGCAGTCATTGAAGGTTTGAACAAGCAACTTGCAGAGACTCAAAAAACCGCCAAAAACCCAGGAGCAGCCATCGCCTTAAAAGGAGGTATCTCTATTAAGGAGCAGATCAAATCCACAGAGGATTCCATTGCCAAACTTAAGTCGCAAGCATCGCTTGTCAAGGAATGGAAGCAGCCGGTTAAAGGAGCCAAGTCAATTATCCTCGCAGGGAACACCTTGTTTGTGGGCCGAGAGAACGAGGTGCTTGCCATTCATGCCAACACAGGGAGCATTGATTGGAACATGGTCGTTGATGGGGTTGTCCATGGTCTTGTTGCGGCTAACGGCTCCCTGCTGGCAACCACCGACAAGGGCAGGATTTATTGCTTCGCAGAACAGGGGGCCCCGCAACAAGTTGCAGAAAGCTCAGCCTCGACGAAGCAGCGTACAGACGAAGATCAAAGCGATTATTTCGATCAGGATTTTAGCAGGCAATTGTTCGGGCAACTCGACCAACAAACAGGCTATGCTCTGGTTCACGGCGCTGGAGATGCGCAGATGGTTTCGCAGATTCTGAGGGACACGAATTTTAATCTGGTTTGCGTGGAGGAAGATCCCCTGATTGCCGAAAAAACCCGCGTCCGCTTTAACGAGAAGGCACTGTACGGAAAACGAATCGTCGTCCACCAAAAAAGAGGGGTTCAGTTGCCCTATCCCGATTTCATGTTCAACTTCATTTGTGTTGATATTGGAGCCTTAAAAGGGAAAGCACCTCCACTCAATGAGTACTATCGGTTGCTCAGGCCGTTTGGGACCTTGGTCCTTGGAGGGATCAACGGGGCAGGCGATTCATTGACGCTCCCAAAAACACGATTAAAGAAACTGGTTGCCAATGGCGGGGATATCGACGGGAAGTTTCACGCCTTAAAGGATCAGCAATGGCATGTGATCAATAGGGGCAAGCTGCCCGGAAGTGGTGAATGGTCCCACCAATATGCAGACCCCGGAAACACCGCCTGCAGTGAGGACATACGGATTAGCGGAAACCTAAGGCTGCAATGGTACGGCAAGCCCGGTCCCTATCGAATGTTTGACCGGCATTCATATACAACAGCTCCCGTCTATAGCGGCGGACGCTTGTTTACGTTGGGCGAGAAAATTCTATATGCCAATGATGCTTATAACGGTCGTTTACTTTGGGAGAAGGAACTCCCCTCCCTGGAGCCAAGGGTGAATCTGCCCCGGGATTGCGGGTACATGGTTACAGATCGGGATCATGTGTACCTTGCCATTGAGAACAATTGCATGAAGGTCAATGCAAGGTCGGGAAAAACCGAAACAAAATTCAACTGCCCAAAACTTGACGACGACCATGACTACAATTGGGGATATGTCGCCATAGCGGACCAACTCCTGTTCGGATCAAGTGTCCGCTCCGGAAACTTTTATACTGAAGGCCGGGGCCCCTGGTATGACGACTCCGGCTTTAATAATGTCCAGGATAGTCACAAGGTGTTGAGTGATTGCCTTTTTGCTATTGATTTGGCTGGCAACAGCCAAGAGTGGAAATACAACGGGGTAATCATTAATTCAACTATCGCAATCGGGGGTGGTCGAATTTACTTTGTTGAAAACAGAAACTCAAAGGTTCTACAGGACAAGGCACGCAGATTAAGCGGAGGCAAAGAGTGGATGGCGTTATATCTTGTTGCCTTGGACGTAAAAACAGGGAAGCTGGTCTGGGAAAAAAATATGGAGTTTGAACAAAGGACACCCGTGTTCTTTTGCACCTATAAGGAGGAAACCTTGATCGTACTGCGATCTTCCCCCAAGTCGTTCGATCTTAGGGCAATTGATGCCAAATCCGGCAAATCAGTCTGGAATCGTGATCATGGCTGGGAGAATAATCATCACGGGGCACATCGGCGGCACCCGGTCATCATTGGAGATGTTGTCTATCAACAACCACGTGCGTACGACCTAAAAACAGGCGAGGAGAAATGGTCCACCAGTAAAGTGGGAGTGGGCGGGAATTGCGGGACCCTATCAGCGTCTTCGAGCATGTTGTTTTCGCGCTTGAGCGACTACCCCGGATTCATTGATTTGGGGCAGGAAATGAACAAGGAAAACCTGGTGGAAATCACCCGGCCGGGATGCTGGATCAACATTATTCCTGTTGGCGGAATGGTTCTAATCCCGGAAGCGGGATCCGGGTGCAGCTGCGAATATTCCATTCACGCATCGATGGGCTTTCTCCCAAGGTAACCTCGGCTCGATAAACAACGTCTTCACGCCGATCTTTCTCCAGTATGGTCGCAAGGGAGAAAAGCCCCTGATTGTGGGGCAGCCTACTGCTGATCCTGAACACTCGGCCGTGCTCGGAATCCAGTTGGCGGGGAAACTCACCGAAGCTGGGGTTGAGAACTACCTTTCTTATCCTGGTGGGCCTAAGACTCCTTGGCCCAATGCGGTTGCGTTTCTCATTGCCCACTTGAAAAGACACGGCCTGAAAGAAAACAAGACCCCGTAATCTCGTTTTTCATGAAACGAGACACTCGTGTTACCAGGGACGTGCAAACATCAGGTTAGCAATTGGTCCACGACTTGCGTGACGTCCTCCCTTAAACTTGCTCCAGGTTAAGTGAGAGAATCCAGTCCGACCGGAGGCCGGGAAAGGATTCTTTGCGATGTCACAGAAGCGACACACGGTGGATCAGATTATTGCGAAATTACGCCGAGCGGATGTCGAGCTTGGTAAAGGGAAGACGGTTCCTGATGCTTGCAAGGTGCATGGGATTTCCGAACAGACGTATTACCGTTGGCGCCAGAAATATGAAGGTATGCAGCCGGAGATGGCGAAGGAACTGAAAGCCCTTCAAAAAGAGAATGCTCGGCTGAAGAAGATGGTGGCGGAGCAGGCTCTTGATATGGAGATCCCCAAGGAAGCCGCGAAGGGAAACTGGTAAGCCCCGAACGTCGACGACGAACGACCACCGAGGTGCGTCGTCGTTTGGGGCCACAAAAGGTTTCGGAGCGTCGAGCGTGTCGTGTGCTCGATCAACCTCGCAGTACTCAGCGATATCAGTTGCGCAGGGTAGATGATGAACCACGTTTACTTCGTGAAATGCGATCCTTAGCCAGGCAGCGTCCCTGCTTTGGAGCAGACCGTATTGATCGTTGGTTGGTGAAGCGACATTGGCACGTCAATCACAAACGCGTTCACCGTCTTTGGCAGCAAGAGAACATGCAAGTCCCGCGAA
>CAUZEA010000122.1:0-15140 GCA_963578605.1 Planctomycetota bacterium | reverse complement strand
TGACGAAGCTTCTCAATAATCTGCTTGGTCGTGTGTCGGTTCTTCTTCATCTGAGGAAATCCTTTCCGGGCTACGCCCGGATGCGATTCTCTCATAGACCTGGATCAGTTAAAGGGGGGAAGCCCATTGTAGACGATCCGGTCAACTGGTAAATCAAAAAAATATTGAATACCCATTGAACCAGCGTAGGTGAGATGTTTCAGATCTTCAGGAATAAATTTTACTGCGTATACAACTCCATACTTGTATGCTTCTTGAATTGCCAGGCACCTCTCTCCGACTTCGCGAAACGTGCCGAGCGTGGATTCCAAAAAAGGTCCCCTCGCGGGATGTGTTGTAGTGGTGAGGTTGCGTATAATATTAGTCTCGGACATTGAAGGTCGAATTGCGACCGATGTCGGCAAGAGATGGCAAGAGATATTGATCTCGTGTGGGTCATACAGTTTCAACTTTGCGGAGCTTCAGGAATGAAACCGCACGTTTACAATAAGAAGAGAGAGGACCGCCATCAGCGCTGCCGAGAGTCGATTCAAAATGGTCCTCCTTTGGTAATGCTCCGCCTGGCCGCGACACTGGTTTACCTTGCGCTGGCAGTTCTCGGCGGTCCTGCCCTCCTGGTTGGTGAAGAATCCGCCGCATTCGATGCGCTTGGTGCAGAGTATGAACGAGATGTTCGGCCACTGCTGAAACGATTTTGTCTGGAATGCCATTCGACCGAACACAAAGAAGGCGAACTTGATCTCGAGCAGTTTGCCAGCTTCCCAATTGTGCGGCTCAATCCCCAGGCTTGGCAGCTAGTCGACCAGATGCTTGGCAGTGGCGAGATGCCGCCGGAGGACGGCGAGCAGCTCTCTACCGAACATCGAAAGCAGCTTCTCGGTTGGGTGCGAGGCTACCTCAATGCCGAAGCCCACGCCCACGCCGGCGATCCGGGCCTTGTTGTGCTGCGGCGGCTCAATAACGCTGAGTACACGTACACGATTCGTGACTTGACAGGTGTTGCGTTGGATCCGACGCGCGAATTTCCCGCCGACAGTTCTGCCGGGGAAGGGTTCACCAACACGGGGGACGCGCTGGTGATGTCGCCGGGCCTGTTGAAAAAGTATCTCGACGCCGGCACCCAGATTGCCCGGCATGCGGTGCTCGTGCCCGGTGGATTTCGCTTCTCACCTCACGTCCAACGGCGTGCCAGGACGGACGAGATTCTGGCGGAAATTCGTGAATTTTATCATCGTTTCGTAGAGTCGGAGGATCTGGGACTTGGCGCGTCGGTGGGGTACATCACTGGCCACACCGATACGCGACTTGGAAATGCTGGTCTCTTACCGCTGCAGAAATATTTTGCCGCCACGCTCGCCCGCCGCGATGCGCTGACCGCCGGTGACAAGACGATTGAAGAGGTGGCTGGTGAGTACGGGCTCAATTCCAAGTACCTCGGTACTCTTTGGTCAACTCTCTCGGGGTCCGAAGCATCGCTTCTTTTGGACGGTTTGCGTGCCCGTTGGCGGAGTGCGACGCTGCAGGACGCCGCTGCTCTGGCTGCCGATGTTGCGACCTGGCAAAGGGGGCTGTGGACGTTCAGCCCCGTCGGACTGATCGGGAGGCGGGGAAGTTCGTCTGGCTGGCTCGAACCCATCGATCCGTTGGCGACACACCAGGAGCTACGTTTCAAGTTTCCAGCGTTGGAGCAAGGCGAAGAGGAAAAGGACGTCGTCGTCTCGCTTGTCGTCACCGATGCAGGAGATGGCAATGAGCACGACTACGTTGTATGGCAACAGCCGCGACTCGTAAGAGATGGCCAGGCGGACATTCTGCTCCGCGATGTAAGAAATGTCGAGTCGGAGAGTGAATCGACCGCGGCAGCCGAGTGGGGCCTCGACCCGGCGATGTTCGGCAAGCACCCTGGCGGCAAGCCGATCGATGCTGCTTCCCTTTGTGTTCGTGCCCCGTCGGTGATTACGATTCGTCTACCGGCTCATTTGGCAACTGACCGCGAATTGCTCACAACTGCGGTGCTCGAACAGGAAACCGGACGTGAAGGGAGCGTGCAAGTCGATGTGGTTGCGGGCGCGCCGGCCAGCGAGTCAGGACTTTTTTCCAGCGAGGTTACCGTAACGTACTCAACGGTGACCCAGGTATTCTCAGAAGATCGCAGCGTTTCGATCGCGAGACCGATTCTTGTCGGCGAAAACAGCGCGGCGCGAGCGGCGCTCCAGTCAGCCATGGACGAGCACCGCAGTCTGTTTCCGGCTGCGGCTTGTTATACGCAGATCGTGCCTGTCGATGTACTCCACACGACCACGCCGTTTTATCGGGAGGACCACCATCTCACACGGCTGATGCTCGACGATGCGCAGAAGTCTCAGCTCGACCGGCTCTGGAAAGAGCTGCACTATGTCAGCCACAGTGCGTTGATGCGTGTCGTTATGCTGGAGGACCTGTTGAGAACGATGAGCGGTGACAATCCGGAAAAGGTATCGCATTACAAAGCGATCGAACCGCTGCAGGCGCCGATTGGCCAGCAAGCTGCTGCGTTTCGCAAGCTGCTCGTTGACACCCACCCAAGGCATGTTGATGCGCTGGTCGAATTTTCCAACCGTGCCTATCGCCGCCCGCTGACCGAGTTAGAAGCCAGCGAATTGCGTGAGCTGTATCGCCAGCTGCGGGAACAAGAGCTGCCACACGACGAGGCGTTTCGGTTGACACTCGCCCAGATCTTCGTGGCCACGCCGTTTTTGTTTCGGCTCGAAAATGCTCCGGAGGGTACCGGCCCCGCTGCGGTCTCCGATTGGGAACTTGCCAGCCGGCTGAGCTATTTTCTCTGGTCGTCGCTGCCAGGTGAGGAGCTTCGTGCGGCGGCTGACAGGGGTCGTTTAAACCGTGTCCGAAGTCAAGGCAGTACCGCGGTCAATGGTGAGGAAAGCGTTGCCTCCGGACACAGGTTCAACGAAGCCGAACTACTGAGACATACCCGGCGGATGCTGGCCGACTCACGCGTGCGACGGTTGGCCACTGAATTCACCTGCCAATGGCTGGATATCCATGCATTCGACCAGAATGACGAAAAGAGCGAGACACGGTATCCCGAGTTTTCCCAACTGCGGGGGGAAATGTACGAGGAATCGATACGATTTTTTGAGGATATGTTTCGCAACGACGGCTCAATCCTGGACCTGCTCGATGCTGATCACCTGTTCGTGAATGAATTGTTGGCCAGGCACTACGGTATCGACGGCGTGAGTGGACCACAGTGGCAGCGGGTGGCGGGCGCTGGCCAGTTGGGGCGGGGTGGCGTGCTGGGAATGGCGGCGATCTTGGCCAAGCTGTCTGGTGCATCGCGCACCAGCCCGATCCTCCGCGGCAACTGGGTTTCTGAAACGTTGCTGGGTGAGCGTTTGCCGAAGCCGCCGGCGAATGTCCCGCAATTACCCGAGAGTGTACCCGCGGGATTGACGGCGCGGCAGTTGATTGAGCAGCACAGTTCCGTACCAGAGTGCGCCAAGTGCCATGCGCGAATTGACCCCTATGGATTTGCCCTGGAACAGTACGATGGCATCGGCCGGTTGCGGGAAACAAAATCAGACACCAGGACAACGCTTGTCGACGGCAAGGCCATCGAAGGGATTGAGGGCCTGCGTCGATATTTGCTCAGCGATCGCCGGCACGATATTGTGCGGCAGTTTTGTCGCAAGTTGCTGGGCTATTCGCTGGGCCGTGCGGTGCAGCTCTCCGATGAGCCTTTGCTGATGGAAATCGAGCAGCGGCTGGCAGAGAGCGGGTACCGCTTCGGCGTGGCGGTGGAGACGATTGTGTTGAGCGAGCAATTTCAGATGATTCGAGGAAAGTCGTTTCACCCGTAGCCGAAGGCTGGATTGAGAACGGGCGGACATACGGATATAATACATCTCACCTGCAGCAACCAGCTAAACAAAATGAATGGAGCTGGGAAATGAGATATCGCAATTCGCGTCGAACGTTTTTGCGCGGCCTGGGTGTGACCATGGCGCTGCCGTGGATGGAGTCGTTGTCTGTGTGGGGCGACCAAATCGCGCAGCCCGCGGGCCAGGCTCCCAGACGTTTGGCAGTCCTGTTTGCGGGGAATGGTTTTCACCCCACCGAGTGGTGGGCGAAGGGTGAAGGAAACGGGATGGAACTCGGGCGGGTGCTCGCGCCGCTGACCGATTTTCGGGAGAAGATGCTCTTTATCCGCGGGTTGTACAACGCCGAAGCGCTCAAAGGAAATATCCACAGTTCCCAGACCGGCAATCTGCTTTCCGGAGCGCCTCTTGCAGCGGGTGGCCAGATTCGTTCCGGCACCAGCTTCGACCAGCTCGTCGCTCAGCGTTACGGTCGATCGACAAAGGTACCGAGCCTGGTTCTCGGCTGTGATAAATCGATTCCTGGAATTCACAAGAACTATTCGCTGTTATATAGCTCGCACATTTCGTGGAGTTCTCCGAACTGTCCGACGCCGTTGGAACTCTATCCCGCCCTCGCGTTCGATCGGCTTTTCAAGGATGAACCTGGGCGCGGGCACAAGAGCGTGCTCGACGCAGTGCTCACCGCGGGAAAACGCTTTCGGCAGAACATTAGTTCGACCGATCAACGCAAACTCGACGAGTACCTCAACTCGGTACGTGAAGTCGAACAACGTATCGAGGATGCCGGCCAACAGGGCGAGTTGCAAGGTTGGCGGCCGACGCTCGATAAGCCAAACGTGCCACGTCCGGCGGACGGCATTCCGCAGGACATCGCCGAACATATGCGGCTGATGTGTGACATTCTCGTGCTGGCCTTTCAAACTGACACCTCGCGCGTCTGCACACTGAAGTTCAACAACGATATCAGCTACCTGCGGTTCCCGCATCTCGATATCGACATCGGGCACCACGACCTGTCGCATCGCGGCGACGATGACTGGTTGAAAGTGAATCAATTCTTCGCAGAACAAGTCAGCTATATTGCTCGCAAGCTGGAGGCGATTCAGGAAGGCGAACAAACTGCGCTTGACAACTCAACGCTGTTGTTCTGCTCGAGCATGCTGACCGGCGGTCACGACGCCACGCAACTGCCTGTCGTCCTGGTCGGTGGTGGCGGCGGACGGCTTCAGGGTGGCCGCGTACTGGACTACCTCGACAAGCCCAACCGCAAGATGTGTAGCCTCTTCCTGTCGCTGCTCGACAAGTACGACATCCACCTGAAGGAGTTCGGTGACTCAACGGAACGATTGTCGGAAGTGTGATTGCACGCGGCACTGGCGGTAGTGACCGCGCCGGTGTACTCGCGAGAAAAAACTTTTCGCAAAAACTTCTCACCCACCCTTTGCCGCGAACGAGTGTGGCATTTCAAACCAAACTCCCCCTCGAGTTGTTGGAGCTGGTTCCCCCCCCGATCTTATGGTGCGCTGCGGCACGCCTGGTTTTACAAGTTGTCTGCTGAACGGAACTTAGCAGCCGTTGGTTAGGCTGTGTGTGAAACTGACCACCGGTGTGGAATTTTGTGGGGCGGTTGGCGGGGAGGGCGGTAGACTTCAATTGAGGTTCATTAATCTTCTTTTGGGGGATAGTTGTTAACAAAGGTTGCCGGTTCCCGCGCAAGCGGTGTTGGTACTGCTGTAGAGTTGGCTGTTGGTCAATGGTCCCGTTCTACTATCGCCGCAGGCTCTTGTCAGCGAAGGCGATTTCCGTGAATGCCTGCCTAAGGCCGCCAGCCATCCCCGGCCGCTTCGTATTGGGCTCTTAAGGCGCCGGTTCTCTGCCGTAGTTGCCCGAGCACGTGCTCATACTTCGGGTCCCCGGCAAAGTTCTGCAATTCATCCGGGTCGCGCTGCAAATCATGAAGGAATTCATAATCTGGCTCGAAGTAGCGTGCGTATTTATAGCGGGCGTTCTTGAGGCCCTCCCACTGGGGAATCCGTTCACCGAACGGAGGCAAATGCTCGAGAAAGACGTCACGCCGCCAATCAACCTCTTCTCCGCCGACCAATGGCACCAGGCTTTTGCCCTGATACCGACTGGGGACTGGTAGTCCGGCGAGGTCGAGAAAAGTAGCAGGTAGATCGACATTCAGCACGAACTGATCGAGCACGCGTCCGCGATGACTTGCCTGAAGGCGAGGATCGTAGACGATCAGGGGCACGCGAATTGACGGCTCATAGTGCGACCATTTGCCTGCGAAACCGCGGTCGCCCATGTAATAGCCGTTGTCGGCCGAATAGACGATAACCGTGTTGTTCGCCAGAGCTCGCTTGTGAAGTGCCTGGACAACCCGGCCGACGACAGCATCCATCCCGCTGAGCATGCGGAAGTAAGCCCGCATGTTTGAGTCGTATTTGTCCGGCGTGTCCCACCGCCAGAGGAAACGCGTGCGGTTGAGCGACTTTTTCAGGAATTCGGGATGATTCTCAAAAATCTCTGGGGTGGCAAGGTGCGGCGGGGATATTTTTGCATCGCGATATAAGTGGTCGACTGCCCTGGGCCAGGGAAAGTGCCCGCTGCCAGGTCGCTTGTCACCATCTTCTGCGTGGGCGACATTGAACCACAGGTTCAAGCAAAACGGCTGGGTCGTAGATTGCGTGTTGATGAACTCGACAGCCCGGTCGCCGATCAACTCGGCCGTGTGGCGCAGGCTGCCATCTTCCTGCTCTTTAAAATATGGCGTGCGATCAATTTCTTCGTAGATGTCGAACGCCAAGTTGTGGTCAAACGAGCCTGGCATGCGGGCATCCCACTTGCCAAAGAAGCCCGTGCGATAGCCCTGTTCCCGCAATTGTTGCGGATAGGTTGTGCTGGCGGCGGCGTCTGACACGAGGTTGACGTCCTCTCGTGAACCGTGCGACCGGGACCACATCCCCGTGAGTACGGTCGACCGGCTAATCCAGCAGATACTTGTCGTAACCATTGCATTCGCAAAGCGCACGCCTTCGGCGGCCAGGCGATCGATATTGGGTGTCTGGAGGATCTTATGGCCAGCGCAGCCCAAGGTATCGTGGCGTTGATCGTCGACAAAGACGAAAACAATGTTTGGAGCAGGCGCTTGGCCGCAAAGTTTGCTGGCCGGTAGCAACGTTCCGGCAAACGCGCCAAGCCCAAGCAACAGCAGCGGTAAGGTGCGACCATGGATCATGTTGGCTCTCAGGGTTATTTTCTTAGCGAAGCGGTGTTGGCGTGGCTGTAGAGTTGGCGCCTAGGTCCGTTGCCCCATTCTACTGGGGCCGCAGGCACGTGCCAGCTGTTTTTGAGGAGGCGAGCTACCCCAAGGTGAAGATCATCAGCGGCCTCCTAGACAAGGCAGCCTGGACAAGACGGTGAAGGTCTGGAACCTCTCGTCGTTGGACAGCTCCAGACAGCCACACCTTATCTGCGACGGCCCCTGATGCCCGGACGTCGATAGTCAACCGAGCAGCGGTTGTGAAGTTCTGTACACAGATCTGCTTTACGAGTCGCGGCTACACGAGCTGCAGCAGGGTGGGGCGGTTTATTTTCACGAAGACCACATCCTGGCCGTGCACAGCAGTCATCGCCAGGATATGGTGCAGGGCATGGACGCAGGCGAAATAAAAACGCTGGCCGAGTGGCTCGGCTCGCAGCGGTCGTGAAGGCGCGCAGCAATCGGGAGCCGCCGCTAGCCTATCGGCGGTTCTGACTGTACCTTCAGCTCAAATGTTTCGGTGTAGTCGGGCCAATTTGCGGCGGCGATGCGCACTTCAAGCAACCAGTCGATTCGGTTGCGCAGCGCATGGCATGTGTCCATGCCGTTTTCAGGAATCTGCAACTCCAGCGTGACATCGATCGGGTGGTAGGGGTCTACCTGGATATCGTGGGCAATCTCATGTTCGGCTTCGTACACGTCTTGGCTGTCTGTGTGGGTGCGGTTTTTACCGCCGGTGTAGTACGTATCTGACTTGCGGCAGACCAGCCTTACTGCAATTCGGTCGACATCAACCGGTTGCTTGGCCTGCTGGCGATAGTGCACCTGGAACGACTCGTCCGGGCGAAGGGGCTGTACAGAAGCGGTTAGCGCAGGTTCCGCCAATTTTACCCTGGCCAT
Source organism: Planctomycetota bacterium (assembly GCA_963578605.1). Classification (GTDB taxonomy): domain Bacteria; phylum Planctomycetota; class Planctomycetia; order Pirellulales; family Lacipirellulaceae; genus JAKVCB01. Next base: position 7,091 of record CAUZEA010000122.1, on the reverse strand, counting down.
GCTCATCATGATGGTCTTCACGATCATGTACAGGCCAACAGCGAGCAGCAGGGCCAGGGTCAGCCACGACCACCACCGCACTTCATTATTTTCATCGAAAAACCAAACCACCAGTGCGATGGTCCACATAATGGCATTCCATCCGATGCAGAAAATGACAGTTTCTCTGAACGAGCTTGTGTACGGGCCGCTTTCGTGCGGTTTCAGCCGCACATCGTGACCACGCGACTCGGCTCCCTGGTGATCCGGCAGTGAACTCATCGAGCCTCGGCTCCCGCCTTTAATGCGCCGCACCCAAATGCCGATAATGATTCCCAATACAATCACACCGAGGGCAAGAAAAATTACCGGAAAGAAGCTGAACGACTTGTTGATCACAGCCACTTCCGGTTGGTCCGGGTCGTACCACGCCTCGACTTTTGAACCCACCGGGTAGCGACGTACGACTTTCTGCTTGCCGCTTCGACCACTTGAGCTGATCACCTGGATGCTATATTGGCCCGTATCGTGTATTTGGCCGTCCACCGTATAGCGGAAGCGGATGTCCGGATAGAACGTACTTCCATCGCTGTCCCTGTTAACCTCAACTTCCGAATGCGTCACCTCACCTTGGACCGGCAGAAAAGAACGGACACGAAACTGCTGGTAGACTCCCCACCCGCCAAAGCCGCAGAAGCCAACCACGAGCATCAAGAGGAAGACTGTGACACAGCCGATGGCGAGTTGGCTTCGGTTCTGCGCAGCGCCGACGATGCTTTTGGTAGCCACGGGATCCTCCTTTGGCGTCGAGTTCATCAAACCGAAGTTCAAGCAGGCTTCGTTTCAGGCACCGATGCCTGCATCGTGCCCTGTTTCTTTTGTGTCGAAGAATTTGCCAGGGGGCGGAAGTGCGACCAGGGTGATACTGGACTTATACCGCTCTGAAGTTGCCCGCGTAAGACGTGATTTTTAAAAAAGGGGCGCAGAATTTGAGTGTGGTGCAGATTCGGCCACCGGACTAAAGCCAGGCACCCGCGATTACTACCGTTTGCGCTAGGGAGCCGACAAACAGGCGGCGCAGCAATGTGCAAGTACCGCGACTCTAGCGGCACCGTCTGCTAAGTGGGGCAGGGGCCAGTGCCAGCAGGGCGATAACTGCGGCACCAAGACGCGTGAATTGAAGTGGACTTCGGTCGAGGTTTATTAGTCTACTCTTCCCGGGGATGGTCGTTAACGAAGGTTGGTGAATACCGGCCTAAGGCCGCCAGCCATCCCCGGCCGCTTCGTATTGGGCTCTTAAGACGTTGGTTCTCTGTCGTAGTTGTTCGAGCACGTGCGCGTACTTTGGGTCGGTGGAAACATTCTGCAATTCGTCCGGGTCGTGCTGCAAATCATGGAGGAATTCATAACCTGGCTCGAAGTAGCGCGCGTATTTATAGCGGGCGTTCTTAACACCTTCCCACTGGGGAATCCGTTCACCCAGCGGCGGCAAATGCTCGAGAAAGACGTCGCTCCGCCAATCTGTCTCTTCTCCGGCGACCAGTGGCAGCAGGCTTTTGCCCTGGTACCGAGGGGGGACTGGCAGTCCGGCGAGGTCGAGAAAAGTAGCAGGTAGATCGACATTCAGCACGAACTGATCGAGCACGCGTCCGCGATGGCTTGGCTGCAGGCGAGGATCGTAGACGATCAGGGGTACACGAATGGACGGCTCGTAGTGCGACCATTTGCCGGCGAAACCCCGTTCGCCCAGGTAATAGCCGTTGTCCGCCGAATAGACGATCACGGTGTTCTTGGCCAGCGCTCGCTTGTGAAGCGTCTGGATGACCCGGCCGACAACACCATCCATGCCGCTGAGCATGCGGAAGTAAGCGCGCATGTTTGCGTCGTATTTTTCCGGTGTGTCCCACCGCCAGCGGAAACGCGTGCGATTGAGCGACTTTTTCAGGAACTGGGGATGGTTCTCAAAAATGTCTTGATCGGCAAGGCGCGGCGGTGGTATTTTTGCATCGCGATATAAGTGATCAACTGCCCTGGGCCAGGGAAAATGCCCGCTGCCGGGTCGCTTGTCCCCATCTTCTGCGTGGGCCACATTGAACCACAGGTTCAAGCAAAACGGCTGGGTGGTAGATTGCGTGTTGATAAACCGGACAGCCCGGTCGCCAATCAACTCGGCCGTGTGGCGCTGGGTGCCATCTTCCTGTTCTTTAAAATAGGGCGTGCGGTCAATTTCTTCATAGATGTCGAACGCCCGGTTGTGGTCAAACGAGCCTGGCATGCGGGCATCCCACTTGCCAAAGAAGCCTGTGCGATAGCCCTGTTCGCGTAATTGTTGCGGATAGGTTGTGCTGGCGGCGGCGTCTGACACCACATTAACGTTGTTTTTTGAACCGTGCGACCGGGACCACATGCCCGTGAGTACGGTCGACCGGCTAATCCAGCAGATACTTGTGGTCACCATGGCGTTGGAAAAGCGCACGCCTTCGGCGGCCAGGCGATCGATATTGGGTGTTTGGAGGATCCTGTGGCCGGCGCAGCCGAGGGAGTCGTGGCGCTGATCGTCGACAAAGACGAACACAATATTTGGAGCAGCCGTTTGGCTACAAAGTGTGCTGGCCGGTAGCAACGTTCCGGCAACCGCGCCAAGTCCCAGTAACAGCAGCGATAAAGTGCGACCAGGGATCATGTTGGCTCCGAGGACTGTTTTTCTTAGCCCTGGTGGTGTGGGCATGGCGGCAGAGTTGGCGCCTAGGTCCGTGGCCCTATTCTACTGGGCGCGCAGGCACGTGCCAGCTTTTTCTGGGGAAGTCCGAAAGCTCCTAAGCTGTGGATCTGCGCAGCTCTGTGAGAAGGGCCCGGTTGGGCAGCCAGGTACCGTCGCTGAAAATACGATAACGATGGTTCAGCTGGCGGTAACCTCACGGTCAATCACCGGGCGCCCAGCCAAGTTGTGCCAGGCAATAGCGCAGCCGCTGCAGCTTTTTGACCTCGGCGTCATCGAGCCATTCGTCACTACAAAACTGGGCGACAATACTCACAAAGGCCCGTGCATGCAGCACACGTATTTTTTCTTTGGGTAGTCCAAGTTGACTGCGCTGGGATAGCACATGTTTCAGTTCTTCTTCAGTGATGGTGAGATCAGCAAGTACGGTTTTTAAAATGTCCCAATATTCGCGGATGGCTTGCTGTTCGGGATCGATTTGCTTTTTGGGTACAAATCCCCTGCGCGACACGACCTGTTCACATCGATTGAGCCCCAGCACACCTGGCTCTGGGTAGGGGGTGCTGGTGAAACTCTGCAGGAATTTGTAGTTGCCATGGGTTGCCAGGTCTTCAAAGGTGGTGATGTTTCGCTTCTTGAGTGTGGCCAGGTATTTTTTCATCAGTAAACCGGAAGCCAGGGCGTCGTCTGCTGCCCTGTGGCTGTCGGTGAGTTTTATGTTGTTTTCGGCACAAGCTTCTTCGAGCGTACATCGCGATCCCATGCGGAGCAGTGGTCGCAAATACATCAGACAAAAATAGGGAGGTTCATGCTCAACCCCGGCAATTTCCATTTCATATTTTAAGAAGCGCATATCAAAGTAAACGTTGTAGGCAGCAATAGCGCAACCGTTTAGATGGGCTAACAGTTCGCCTGCGATGTCGCAAAATTCAGGCGCATCGGCCACATGCGAATCGGTGATTCCATGAATTTCGGTAGCCGCGACTTCGCGCTGGGGGTTGACCAGCGTATCGAACACGAGGCGAGGTTCTTCACCTGGATCGACCCGTACTACGGAAACTTCGACAACCCGGTCGGTGCCTGGTGTGAGTCCTGTTGTTTCAAAGTCAATAACGGCAATTGGTGTGTCACGAATCGGCTGCGCGTAAATACCGTTGGACATGGCGATACACCGGGAATATTATTTATTGAATGCCAGGAAAAGGTTGCGGTTAAATGTGGGTGGTTGAGCTGACCAGCAGCAAGAAGGGTTTGTTGTATTGAACCAGTGTTGCTACCGCAAGTAGCGCGGCAACCGGGCGATTACCACGACCGTGGTGCAGGCAAAGTTTTTTCGGCCCCCGTCTTTTGGAAATCGCCCGTAGGGTTTCGCCGCATGCCACATCCAAGGATCGACTGGAAGGTTTTCCGGCCAATCCGGAATCGCATACGAAAAGTCGTTCCTTACGAGTTCACCCAAACAGTGGGGGCTGATACACGGCCGAAGAGGCCGGAGTCGTTGATTCGTCCTCGCCGCCTCGGGTGATTTGCAGTGGCGACGTGGTAAGCAATGCTGCATGGGCTTCATGACAGGTCAGCAGGATGACTTGCTTTTGTTGTGCAAACTCTCGCAGTACATCCGCTGTCTTTTTCTGCCGATCTGCATCGAGATCCACCATCGGGTCATCCAGAATGAGGAACCCATTCAGATCCTCGAGGAAGTGGGTTGCCATTGAGAGCCGGATAGAAAAGCCCATGCTCGCTTTGGTGCCCATCGAAAGCAGTTCGTGCGGAATCACTATTCCTGAAGAGCCGGTGACTCCTCCGCCATCAAAATCCAGATCCTTGTATCGGTCGCTCGTGATCTGCTGAATCGTCTGTGACAGTCGCTTTGTCCACGGATCAAGCGTGCCGGAATCGAGCCGACTCTTCATCTGCTGGAATTCCTCTTTCACGCGCATCAGAGATTCGAGCCGACGCTTTTGTAGTGCATAGCTCGACTCGGCCTCTGTAATAAGGTCGCCCAGTTCCTGTGTCGTGCGACCGGGTTCGGTCGCCTTTAGCGTAGATTGCTGATTTGTGGCATCAGGCAGTGCTTCTTCTTTGATTACCGTTAAGCGACCCCGTTTTCGGTTGAATTCCCCCTCCAAAGCTTCAGCGTTTTCGCTGCCTTCCGGAAGTGGCGGCAATTTTGTTAACTTCTGTTCGCAATCCTGCTTTTGATTCCGAGCGTCAAGAAGCCGGTCGAGCACCGCGTCGTGATGCTCGAATTGGTCTTCCCACGTTTTTATTTCGGCCCGCTTCTGTTTTAGTTGGACTTGCTGTTGGTTGTGCGTCGCCCGGTTAGCCAGAATGGCATTATTGATCTCCCCCGTTTCACGTTTGGGAGCAGACACTTCGTCACCACAGGCACTTGCGAGTTCTGCCAGAGTTTGTCCGCTCAGGATGGTTTCCAGGGCAGTGTTGGCACGTTCCAGATTGGTTTTCGCAATCGAATAATCAGTTTCCCGTTTATGGGCCTCATCCACGGACACAACACCGATGGTTGAAAGCAGTTCGCTTATTCTGGCCTGGGCCGACTCATATTTGTCCTTAATAGCAGAGAACTGCCCGTCACCAGATTCGACCTCGAACTTAAACTGCCCGGTCGTCAGGGTCACAATACCGTCTGCCTCCGTATGCAGCGGCCGGTCTTTGGTCGCCATTTCTTCACGAGAATCCTCCAGCCCGGCCTTAATATCGACTTTGGTATCTGATTCAGGAGTAAACCTGACCTGCAGTTTGCCGGCAGCCATAGACGCCGCGTGGCGACCTTTTTCGGCGATCGTCGTCTTTAGATCCTGGAACAGCTGCGTCGAAAGATTCTTGAATGTGGCGAGGTGTTCCTTGGCTTTGCCCAGTTTTGCTTCCGCTTCTTTTGCAGCGGTGAGTGTCTGACGTTTACCAGCAGACTCCTGGTACAACTGTGCCTTGTCCCACTCCTTACCGAGAAGGCTGTGTTCGCCATCCAATTCCTCAAGGGACTTTTCCAGGCGACTTATCTCAGCTTCGTGCAGCGGCCATTTCGTCTGGATGGCCCGCAGGTGTTCCTCTTTCTTTTTTGCGGCATCCAGTTTCAACTCCAGCCCCTGCCGCTCTTTTAGTCCATCTATGACAGGTGTGAATTTATCTACGTAGAGCTGCAACTGTGTCCGCTCGGCAATCAGCTCCGAAACCTGCTGATTGATGGCATCGTGATTTCGTTCGTGATCCTCAACCTCCAGAAGTTCAGCTTTGAGCCGCTCATGTTCGTACCAGGCTTTTAGCAAGCTTCCAACACTCTGCTTCCACGGATTTTCGATTCCCCGTCCATTCTCTGGCCGCTCGGCAGTTAAATCCCATCGTGAACTTACGTCATCTAGCTGTTGGTTGATTGAATGTTCAAGTTTTTCGAGGGAAACCCCATCGGTGTCAAAAGCAGAACTTCTGAGGATCTGTGCAAGATCAGATGCCTCTTCACCGTCTGTGTCGAAGTCTGCGAGTGTTGACGAGATGGCCGACTGATGTGCGATCAGGATGTTTTGCCATGTGCCGCGTTTTAATTGCAGCAGACTGGCAACTTGTTGATCCACCTCGTCAGCACTGCGGATAACTTGCCCCGAGGGCAGGGTGAGCTCGCTACGACATTCTCCCCCCCACGACTTTGCGATTTGATAAGCGTTGCCGCCGACCAGGCAGTTTAGCGAAACACCAAACGTATCTCCGCCTCCGCGCGGAACGAATTGTTCCAGGTGTTTCCGCCAGTGGAGTTTTCCGTAGCTGGTCGACTCGAATAAGGCACACACGATGCCATTCACCATTGTGCTTTTACCGGCTTCATTGGGGCCAAGCACAACATTCATTCCTGGGGCGAATTCGTAGGTTCGTTCGGCAAGACCCGCAAAGGGATGGAGGCGAAGTGTCTGAAGTTGCATCAGCGCGCCTCCTTCACAAGATCATACGCCAGTTGCAGTGCGAACTGGTCGCTTTCGTTGTGGGCAAGCGCACTGAGGAACTGATGAGGAAACGACCCCTCGGTAAACTCGGCATCGAGATCTTCCTGGCGAACCGCCCGGAGCACCTCCTTGGTGTTGAGTTCCAAATAACAGGCCAATGGGTCTAGCTCAGATTTGAGCGTGTTGAGTTGCTCAAGCGTTTCGCTGTCAAGTCGCCCCTCAAGCTTTAGTTTGACCAGGTGCTCGCCCTTTGGCAGTGCTTCAAACTCTTTCTTCAGTTGGATCAGCTTACTCTCGGAGTCGATTCCGCGCCTATGCATCGCATGAAACCGAAACCGGCCCGTTTGCAAAGAGCGATACTCACAGGTTTTGTCTTCGTGAAGGTCAATAACCAGGGCGTGTCCTGCATGACTACAATCAAAGCCATCCGGCTCTGGAGT
>CAUZEA010000121.1:0-15417 GCA_963578605.1 Planctomycetota bacterium | reverse complement strand
CTTCCCTCCGCTGCAAAGGTTGCTTCGGCTACGCCTCAGCAATCTTCTCCGCTACGGCAAGCCAGCGGATCCCTAGACCTAGATTTTCTCATAGGCCCTGGATCATAGATCGGGGGAAGCCCAGTTCGGTGACAAGGTCGACCCCCAGGTCTATGACCAATCATTTGCCGTTTTGGAAAATCTCGTGAAAGTCGTCAAGAAACAGCAGGGGTTAATTGAAAAGTTGCCACAGCTTGCGTTCTTGGCCAAGGATGACGACAAGAAAAACGAGGCCGCACAGACGGGGTTGTCTATTCTGCAGACCATTGCCAACAGCGACATTTCAAGTACATCAAAGCTGAAGACCTTGGATGTGGGTGCGTTCTTTCGCGGACCGGTCAGCACCATATTAAAACTCTCTTCCGCGCAGGTTGAGGGGAGTGCGATAAGTCCGTTCGATCAACTGAAGAAGACCAAGGTCACCGCCAAGTCACAAGACGGAGACGAAGCGGTTGTCGAGATAACGAGGCCGGGGGAAGATCCTGAAGAAACGCATCTTACGCGTGTCGAGGGAAAGTGGGTACCCAGCCGTATGGCTGCAGAATGGGATGCCCACGTCGCTACCGCCAAAGAGCAAATGGTCAAACAGCTCGCGACGCTCGACAACACCGAAAGCAGGAAGCAGTATCTGGACGTCTTGAAACAAGTGAACGAAGGGTTGGACGAAATGGACAAAGCGACCACACCAGAGGAGTTGATGGCTTCCGTCACCAAAATGCAAATGAACATCGCGGGTTTAGCGACGGGAGCCATTGGCAAGTGAATGCCAGAGCCTGAGGTTTCCGGCTGGCTTCCTTGAGGCTGACCAAGAGGCCTGCCAGCCCGATGATGGCGAGCACCAGGGCCGAGGGTTCCGGGACAACCTCTGCTTCCGAACCGTTGCGAAGTTACCACGTGATCAGTGGCGCCGCGCGAAGACGGGGGCCACCGCGAGCAGGGCAAGAATTGTGGCGGTCGGCTCGGGAACGGCCGCACCGCTGCCGGTGGCAGAGTTGCCAAAGTTGTTCTGCCACTGGGTGTAATGGGAGTTACCGATCCTGCCGCCAACCGCATCGTTGGGCAGTGTTCCAGCAGGTGCACCGGTGTTATCACGCCACGTCGTATAGTCGGCTGCATCGACCACATCGTCACCGTTGTAATCGCCCGTCAGCATGTCCACCGGGGGCGGCCCGTAAATGGCAACGGCACCCGCGATATCTACCACACCCAGGTTCGACTCGGTATAGGGACTGCCCATCACCGAGCCAGAGGTCCAGTTGTGGCCAAATCCCAGAATGTGTCCTACTTCGTGCATGGCGATGTTGTGAAAATAGGTCTCGCCGAGGGGGTCATCCCACAGGTTGGCATCGGAGCGAAAACGAACATCGCCTGCCTTGGAGTGATTGGCGGCTTTATCGACGTTGCTGTCCGGCTCAGGAATATAGGTTGCCTGGGCGTAAGCGGTAGCACCGTTGAGCGCTTCCTGGTCGAAGGCCATAAACCGGATATGTCCCACCCCCGAGGCAGGTCCACGGTCGGTGTAATGCGCCACTCCGCCGATCTCGACAGCGCCCGTCTCGGTCACATAGCCAAGGTTCGTGATGTCGGCGACACTTGCCCACTGGTCCATGGCACTGGCCAGCACCGCCTTGTATTGAGCAGCCGTCGTCAGGCCGGTCACGCCCATGTCCAAAAAGTCGTCCGTCAGCCGGTTTGCATTTCCGGCCGTGGCCACGCCCTCCGGTACAATGCTCCAGGTGAGGGAGGTTGGGTGGGGAGAATCAAGTGGCGAGCGGATCGAGGTGCTGTTCGGACCAGGGACCCAGGCCATATTCTGGTATTCCCAGCCCTCGCCTGTTGCGGTGCCTGCCGTCAGCAAGACCGCCAGCGATAAGCAGAGAGTCCGCAGGCATGACATGTTTGATGGTTCGCGTTGCACGCTTTGGCCACCTCGGTGGATTGAACGAGCCCCTAAGGTTCATTATGTGCAGCCGTGACTTTCAATGCAATTATTTCGCCACGGGAGCAAAAGGAGTTGGAAGTCCAGAGGGCACGACCTTTTTATTTTCTGGCATAGGTTCAAGGGCGGAAAAAAATCCTTGAGCGTACGCAGCGTGAGCGAGACCTGGTTGCGTTTCGTCGGTTGCCGCAAGCGGCTCTTTGTGGGTGTTGGTCGTTTTTTGGGGGCGCGTTCCGGGGACTCCCCGATACGAAAAATGGGGGACTTGCAAAGGTGAAACGGTTAGCAAGCCCCCGGTCCTTCCACATCAGGCGGCAGGCGCGATAGAAACTAGAGGAGCCGGTCGATTCTAAGCGGAAGTTGCCGGCGTTGCGCGAGGTGGGCTGCGGAAGTAGGCAACACAAAATACACCGGCGAGTACCAGCACGCCCCCCACAGCCTGGTAGAGATGCAATGTTGCGTCGAGAAACAGGATCGACTCCACCGCGACCAGTACCGGGACGATGAAAGTAAACAGAGATACCTTGGTAGCACCCAGGCAACTGGTTCCCAGTCCAATGAGGTAGAGGTACACGGCGCCCATGCCAATCCCGATAAAGAGAATCGATCCCCAAAGCTGTGGCGAATATTCCAGCGGACTCATCTGCGTGGTTGCGTGGTGGATGAATCCTGGTAGTAACACGAGGGTTCCCAATAGAAGAAGCAAGAACAACCCCTCCCCTGGTGAGGGATGTACATTCCAGAGTTTCAGCAGCACCAGGTAAACGCTGCGGGAAAAGGCGCAGACAATAATCCATAAGAATTCAATATGCGGATCAAAGTTCGTCACGTTCTCCAAGTCGCCGTGGAATGCAAAGACCAGCGATCCAAACAGGGCAAAGACGAGCCCCAAGTATTGCACGATCGAAATCCGCTCACTGAGAAAAATGACCGATAACAGGACCGTCATGAGTGGAATCGACGTGTAGCCAACACTCAGATCGACTAGCTTTGCTGGAATTTAAGGCCAGGTAGATGAACCATGGCGGAAGGACGACTCCCGTCAGTACCAGGGTGATGGCCTTGAGCTTGTTCTCGAAAAAAAACGCGGCGATATTTTTTCGACTTATGAGTGCCAGAGGCAACAGGCACAGCGTGGCAATCACGGTTCGCCAGAACGACAGGGGCAGGGCTGGAAGATCCTGCATGGCGTGATTTCCGAAAACAAAATTTCCGGAGACGATTATCATCGCCAGGAGCATCGCGCCGTAGGCCATCCATGTTGATTTTTGGGAAGTCTCCAACCTGTGTTCCTTTTCTTGGTGAGGATGCGTGGAGTCGCTAACCCACATTGCAGGGAGATCGTTTTGCAGGAAGCGGTTGCCAAAATTGGCGTCGACAAGAGTAGGTCGCCGTTGAGGAGTTGTCAAAAATCCCCCACTTCCTGGGGAAGTGGCGACTGTTTGGCAGCATCGTAATGGCCAAAGTCGCCAGCCTCGTCGGGCCGTTTGGGCAAACCAACGAGAATCAGCTCCCCTCGGTCCCCGGTTTTCAGCAGAGCGAGTGTTTGAGGGGACCCACTTTCCAGGAAGATTGCCCCAGAAGAGTCTGGCTTCTAGAACCTTGACCCCAGGCGCGCGAAAGTTTTTCCGAATCAGGGCCGCGGCGCCGCGACAGATGGCCAGGCCAGCAGCGTGGTGGGGATGCAACCGGCGACCGCGCCAGGGCAGTACCGGTGGGAGGTCACTCTACGTTGCCGGTCGCACCAGGTTGCCGGTCGTAAGGCTAGCCGGCGTCGTAGGTGTAGGTCACTGTGCGGCCAGTTGCCACGCCATTGATGACCTGGCGGTGCTGGTCTGGCCAGGTAATCTCCAGGTCGACAGGACCCTGGTGGTCTCCCAGGCCGAAGTGAAGTGTCAGGTCGTTTTGATTCCCTTCACCGGTGCCCGATTCCACCTGGCGGGTATAAATATTATCGCCAACCTTGATCCGGACCTGGGCGCCGACGGCCGCACGATTGACCTTGTTGCCGTCACCCTGCAGGCAGACTTTCAACCAGGAATTTCCGTTACCCGTGTTCTGGAACAGTTTTCCGGCACTGACCAGGTCCAAGGCCCCATCGTTGTTGTAGTCGGCCCAGGCCGATTGGTAGGTCGGCGGGAGATCGGCGAGCCCCGATTCGGCAGTGACATCGGTCACCTCGAACTGGCCATTATTGCGGAACAAGACCGGGTAGTTCCGGCGGCCAAAGGAGGCGCCGGCGTAGACCGTGGTAAAGAACACATCCAGGTTTCCGTCATTGTCGTAATCGCCCGCACTGGGAGTTGCATACGATTCCTGGTAGTGCACTCCACTGGGGCCCAGGTCTTTGAAGTGGTACTGGTGGTCGGGGCCCAGGTTTTGCAGGAATCGCGACTTCGGCTGGTCACCCCGGCCGTCGACGTGGGCGAAGTTACCGACGAACAGGTCGAAGAGGCCGTCGCTGTTGAAGTCGCCCCAGGCGGAGCCAACCGTGTGGCCGCCACCGAAACCGGGCGACGTTCCCTGGGCGTCGTACTCTTTGGCCACGTCGATAAACCCCTTATCGCCACTGTTCTGCCACAGCAGGTTGGGCTGCAGGCGGTAGTTCGAGACATAGACATCAAGGTCCCCATCCTGATCGAAATCACAGGCGGTGATTCCGCGGGCCCGGGTATAACTTTGAGATTGGAGCAGCTTGAACGATTTGCCTTGTTCATTGATCAAGATTTGAAAGGGCCAGGCGATGCCCGCGTCCAGGTCTTCGTAGCCCCCCACAAACAGATCGACAAATCCGTTTCCGTCGAAATCTCCCCAGCAGGCGCCCCGCGAACGCGAAGGTGGTAGTTCGGGCAGGGTGAACTCGGCAAACTTCATCTCTCCCTGGTTGCGATAAAGTTTGCGGGCATTCCACGAAAACAGGTCGACCAGACCGTCGTTGTCAAAATCGGCGGCAATCGAGGTATCGACATCGGCCACGCGGGTAAACGTTTTTCCGTCGTTGTTTTTCCAGACCCCTCCCGACGCGCAGAGGTCGACCCAGCCATCATTATCTAAATCGGCCCAGCAGGCGGCATCGGTGGAGATTTTAAGTCCCACGTCTTCGGTGGTATCCGTAAAGGTAGCTGTTGGTTCCTGGCTATGGGCGAGGCCAGTTGCCACCACGCACAACAACAGTGGCAGCCATGAAACCAGGGCAGGGTAGCGCAAGCATTGTGCGAGGGTGGCAATCACGGTTGTTTCCCTTTCAGTGGGGCGCTGTGACTTGTTGGACCGGTAGCTTAGCTACAAGAACACACCAGCGTCCCAATTGTAAAGGGTAACCAATCTCTGCCGGGGCCCAATCCACAAAGCTGCTGGTAACGATCGTAAATCCAGGATCGGTGGGCGGCCCTTTACCCGTTTTGGAACTCGGATCCGCTCAATGGGTAAATCGGCGCCATCGACACGAAGCAAGTGCGAGCAGGCCCAGGTAGGTAACCGCCAGGGTACCCGGTTCGGGGACAGGTTCGGTTTGGGAACTGCCGGCTAGCACTTCGCCGAAGTGCAGTTTCCACAAATCGTAGTCGGCGGCGACGACCGTGGGGGCACCACTACCGTTGCCGTTCAGAACAGCAGCATCGCTGCCCAGGTTGTCCCGCCAACGGGTGTAATCAGCCGCGTCGACAATGCCATCGTCGTTGTAATCGCCGCTTAAGCCCGCCACGCAAGACCCAACACACAGCGTACCATCGACAAGCAGTTGGGAGCTATCCCAAAGCAAATCACCCGAGAGTCCCGGCAAACGGAGTTCTGAAAAACTGCCCGACAGGCTGCCGAACTTCAGGAGGTCGAACCTGTTGCCCGTGGCGGGTTCGAATCCGCCGAGAAGTTCTACCGTCAACTGGCCGCCGACATCGATATGGCCTGTGATCAGTAGCTGGTCGTATTGAAGTTCATCGGTGCCGGCCAGTTCCAAGAAGGTTGCGGAATTGGTTCCGAGCACAACGTCACCGCCAAAATGGACTGCTGCCGGACTGTTGCCGGGACGCAAATCACCCTCCAGGTGCAGCGCCCCGAGTCCGGTATAATCCCCATCGCCGGTGGCGGCGCCGAAGATCACGGTGTGGCTGCCGTTGCCGGTAGCGATTTCGGCCCCGTTGTTGTTGGTCACATCGTCGAAGAAGGTGGTGGTTGCCCCACCGCTGGTGACCACCTGGCCGCCGCTGGCGTTGTTGAAATCCCCCAGGATATCGGTGGTGCCGCTGAGTGCGAACACGCCCGAATTGTTCCAGCCGCCGTCGGCGACGAACTGGCCTCTGCCGCCAATGAATCCACCGCTGGCGTTATCGACGGCACCGCCGACGTGCAGGGCGCCACCAAAATTATTGATTTCGCCGTCCGAGTGGTTGGCCAGGTCCTGAGTAAACTCGACCTGGCCACTCATGTTGTTTATTTCACCGGCGTTGATGTTGCCAGTACCTTCGAAACGAACCCAATCACTACTCGTTGTGCGCAGCTCACCGCTGGCCTGATTGGCAAGCGAACTTTTCAGGGTCGCGCTGCCATGCAGCAGACCGCTGTTAGCCGCGGCAACGTCTTCGAGGTTGACCATTGAGTTCTGTAGTGCCGTCAGCGAAGCGATATTGTTAACACCAGTGATATTAACGTTTCCGGCCAACGCACCACCGGTGGCATTGATCGTGCTGAAGTCGTCCATGGTCATCTGGCCAAATTCAAATCTTCCGCCCGTCAAGTTGACCGTGCCTGTTCCGAAGCCATAGCCAATCCACGTTGTTCCACCTACTGTAACCAATCCTCCGTTTTCAATATTCAAGGTAGCGTTGCCCTCCACGCTCAGGTACAGGTCGCCTGAATGATTCCACTCGGAACCAGGGTCAGTGACCGTCACCACACCTGTTGAGTAGGAGTAATAACTGACAACACTGCTATGGGAGTTAGAAACTATGCCGCCATCTCTGACGTTTAGTGTCCCGTTACCATGGTGACCTACATACAGGTTGAGCAAGTCGACCGGATCCGAACTGGATCTGGTGACTGTCAACCGCGAACCGGAGCCGGTGACCGTCGTCACGCCCGTTTGGTCGGGAGAATAACCGATGACACAATAAGTAGTAGAAACCAAGCCTCCCGCCTCAACATTCAGTGCACCGTCTTCAACATACAGGGTAAGTGCGTTGTTCAACTGCGAACCCGCGCCGGTTATCGTTGCCACGCCTGTTGAGCCGGCATATCGACCAATGTAGGTGTTGCTCCGCGTTTCCGTGGTTGTGGACACCACGCCGCCTGCTTCAATTTTCAGCGTGCCGTTACCCTCGTAGCCCACAGATAGGTCGCCCCAGAGTTCCCAACGGGAATCCGTGCCGGTTACCGTTGCCACACCCGTTGAGCCGGCTTCCTTGCCAATCGTACCCGCGTAGTTTTCGACCCAGGTACCTGCCTGGATAGTGAGCGCTCCCTTTTTCTCCGATCCAACGGTAAGGTGGCCCACCCAGGTGCTGACCGTGTTGTCAAGCACTAATTCGGGCAGGTCGGTCGCTGTATTGCCGTCAATGGTGAAATCAGAAGTGCCTGGAACAAAAGAGTTGCCTGCACCGTTAATCGTTAACGTGCCGTCATAAAAGTTCAATGTACCTGCCGCACTGTTGTCGAATGAACCGGTGGTCAGGCTGCCGCCATTCAGATTGATAATTCCCGTGGAATGCAGTTTGACGGTGTCCGAAACGGTTGCCAGGCCGTCATCGTGAAGGTTCAATGTTCCGTTGCCACCGGATCCCTGACTATCTCCACCGACATACAGCCAACCGGAGTTATTCCACTTGGAACCAGGCCCGGTGACCGTCGCCAGGCCCGTTGAACCGGCGTTGGCACCGATGTGACCATCAACACTGGATACCACGCCGCCTGACTCGACCGCAAGTTGTCCCTGGTTGGCTGAGCCGACGGTCAAGCTACTCGGTAGCACGGCACTGACCGTATTGGCAATCACCAATTCAGGCAGGTCGGTTGCCGTGTTACCGTCAATCGTGAAATCGGTGTTGCCCGGATTGAAAGTGCCGCCCGCACCGTTGACCGTTAACGTGCCATCATGAAAATTCAATGCACCTGCGGCACTGTTGTCGAAGGAACCGGTGGTCAGGCTGCCGCCGTTGAAATTGATAATCCCTGTTGACCATAACCTGGTCGTATTCGCGACGGTGACCAGGCCGTTATCGTTTACGGTCAACGTCCCGTTGCCACCGGCTCCCGAGCCGTGTCCGCCAACGTATACGGAACCCGAATTGTTCCACACCGAACCGGGCCCGGTGACCGTCCCTGTCCCGCTGGAACCGGCCAGGTATCCCAGAAATGTGTCGGTATTCATGACCGCACCACCTTCGGCGACGGTCAGCGAACTGTTCATACCCGCTTGACCGACATAGATGTCTTCGTTTGCGTCGAGCAGCGCCTCGGAGCCGGTCACCGTGACACGATTGATGCTGGCATCGGGCAGGACCCCGATCCGGAGTCCCTTGCCGGTGCCAGTGATCGCGATCGTGCCCCCAGCGGTGACCCAGACCTCGTTGTTATCTCCCTCCCGGCCGACGTAGAGATGCTCGCCCAGCAGGTTCCAACTCGAGTTCGACCCGCCGATCAGCGCACGGTTTCCTGTTGAATCCGGGTAATAACCAACGTGGCCGCCATGGCTGTTGATCGTACCGCCATCGCTGGTTGAGAGCGTGTTGTCTGCGCCATAGAGACCGACAAATGTCCAGTCGCCCGTGGTATCGATTGTGGATCCGGTCCCGTTGACGTTGACAGAATTGTTGGACGACGTGGCCCCATAGCCAACGTAGAGCCGGTTATTTTCGGTAGTAGTGAGTGTTGACCCGTTCTGGACGAGAAGCCGGTTGAAGTCGTTGATATAGCCAACGCGGACCTCGTCGACCGTCTCGTTGCCGTTGACGTAGTAACTTTGGCTGCCCGAGTCAATCGTCAGTGGCGCAGCACCGGCTGCAGGTGAGAGCACGAACACGACCGCTGTAACCACCGCTACCCGGTCCCGAAGGAGTGGTTCCCAAGAACGCAACCAGCTAATTAGATCAGACATGGTGCCAGTTTCCCTGCTTTTGTGGTGCCGGCATGATGCAACGAATCATGCGACCTGTAGACTTCTGGTGATTTCGATTTGGGCCAGGCGCACCAATCGCGTAGCCAGTAACCGTTACCGGGCCAGTTTCGCGATCATCGTCGCCGGTGGTAGTCGCGTTTGCCCGGGACGGGGCCTCGGAAATCGCAGTCGTAATGACCAAGGCCAAAGAGCACATGGCGTGCACTATGAACTTCGTAGCCATTGTTGTCCTCCCAGTTGTGCGGGAACTCCAACCTTTAGTTTACCAACGGTGGGAGGTGAAAACAAAATTTCTACAAATTGAGATGGGCACCTGCCACAGGTAGGCCGCGGAGTTTTACGGTTTGTCACGCTGGTGGACCCCTGCGGCGACTGGCAGTCTACCCCAATTGGACCCGGCGATTCCCGTTGTTGTTGGCCAACGGTTTACGTTATGCTGCTGGTGCGGTAATGGATTTCGCCTGGAATTCAAACTGGAGATCTCTCATGCACTGGCGATTGGTTCTGTTGTTACTGGCAATCAGTTTTTTAATTGGGTGCAAGCCCAGCGGTGTTTCGCCGGCAACCAAAGACAAGCCGGAAGACAAACCTCAGGACCAGTCCATCACGGCAACCGAGGGTCCCAAACTATTAGCCCCGGGTAACGCACCGGCGGCGGAAACCAGTTTCCCCGACGTGATCACCAGCAGCACTGCGTACTACACGGATGGGCCACAGCAGGGCCGCCCGGCGGATGGTACGCTTGCCGAGGGTACGCGGATTCGCGTGATCAAGGACGCAGGTAGTTACTCGGTGGTTCAAACAGCCGACGGCATTCATGCCTACGTTTCCACGGGGGCCATTGGCAAGGAAAAAGTCCAGCTGGGCGACAAGTGATTTTGCACGTTGCCCAGAAAAATCACATTAAAAACAACGCCGGCCAGCTGCTTGGACTGCGTTTGCTGTTTTTTGCTCTCTTCAGCTGACCTGCCGCGTTGAAACGTGCGACCCCAATCTCCCGCTTTCCCAGCCACTGTTTTAGGAGGTGCTGTCGACAGGACCTCCCACAGAAAATAGTTGATTGCACGGGGTGCATGGTTGATTTACATTGGTACCAGGGGCATGAGTCGGCATCGCTGCGCTGGAGTGGTTTGTTCAGGCAGCGATTGCCTTGAGTCTCATGAAGCTCAGCGTCGTTTTTGCAACCAGCGCTCTTGTGCTAATCGTCGCCCGCGGAGCCGGCGCGATTGATATTGTGGTTGACTATGCGCTCGATGCCAGCAACGAGAACTGGTTTGACCCCCTCTCGGCAGAAGGGCAGGCACGGCGCGATGCGGTGAGTACCGCCGCGGAGTTTTTGTCGACCATCATCACCAACGACGATTGGGAAAGCCTGCCGACACTCAACGAAACTTTTTCGGTTTCGGATATCGCGGCCAGCTCGATTTTTGATCTCGACGGGAACCTGCTGGAAGGCACCGCGGAGAGTGACGGTGATGGCTACACCTACTCCCGGAGCAGCAATAACATTCACACGAGCAACCGGTCGTCGGTCAGCGCGAATGAATACATTGTTTATGTCGGCGCTTTTGCGTTTGATGCAGGATCGACCTCAAATGCGAAGGGAGGCTCCGACAGTACCGACCGGCGGAATGCTGCCGGCCACGACGGGTCGGAGTTCAATACCTGGGGTGGGAAAATTTACTTCAATACGACAAAAGCGTGGTATGCCGGCTCGAATCCCGGGGTCGATCCAACCAACAACTACGGTGTTCAAGATGACAACAAGCAGCCCGATGTCGACATCTCGACCGACAACTGGGATTGGTCGACGAGCTCCGACTCCTGGAAAGGGTTTCACCTGAAAACCATCGACACAACGGCCAATGGCAGGCGTGACCTTTATGTCATAGCTCTCCACGAGCTGATGCACGCCCTGGGTGCAAGCAGCAGCAAGTTTGAAGACTACGTGGGAGTCGACACAGACGGGAATTTTATCGGGGAGAACCTGGTGGAGGTTTACGGGGGCCCTGCACCCGGAGACGGAAGTCATTTTTCCACGAACACACAGTCGCTCGTGTGGGACTCAGCCGACATTGTCTCAGAAGTTGTTCTCGACCCGAACTCTCTGAGTGGTGTTCGGAAGTACTTTACGGACTTGGATGCGGCCCTGTTGCGCGACCTGGGTTACGACGTCCTCGAAGCGTTCCCGAGCATCCCCACAGCTGGCGACTACAACGGTAACGGCACCGTCGACGCAGCCGATTACACCCTCTGGCGCGACAATCTGGGTGATGATTCGTCGGTACTGGGCGGCACCGGTTCCGGCGCAGCCACGGTTGTTCAGGCCGACTACGATCTGTGGAACCTGAATTTTGGCAGTCCCGCGGCTGGTCGTAGTGCGGCGGTTCCTGAGCCTTCGTCTCTGCGGTTTGTGGTGATGGGCCTGGCGAGTCTCTTCACTGCGTGGAGAGGTCGGTTTGCTTTGGCAAGTTGAACTCTCAAAAGTGTGTACTACCCAAAAAGATGCGTATGATTATGGTGAGATACGAGCCTGGCGTCTGGGAGCAGTGCGTGAAAACCTGTGCCGGGCATTCATGTGACCCTATCATGGCGGAGGCCCGAGCGCGGCTGCGCCAAAATAGGCCATCGCAACTTTCGACATCAAGTACGTACAAAACAGTCCAGCGGGAGTCCCCACAAGGTTGCCCACCACTCCCATCAACACGCCGACCGGTGCCAGGCCGCGCTGATAAATCCCCGCGACCACCGGCGTGGAAATGACTCCCCCGATATTTCCCATGCTCCCGGTTGCAAACAAGAACATGGGTGCTTTCGACAGCCGCATTGCGACTGCCAGGAACACCACTTGGATCATGATCCAGACGACGCCGACTGCGATCAACAGCGGCGCCTTGACAACTTCCCGTAAATCCCCAGTGGCTCCCATGGTGGCTACCAGGAAATAGAGGCCACCATAGGCAATGGCACTGGCCCCTTCGGCTTCCAACCGCCGGGCTGGTGTCACCGATAATGTCAGCCCCACAATCAGGATGAGTAAAATACCCCAGGTAAAATGGGTCATGATTGGCTCAATTTCAGGCAACAGCTGGCCCAGCCACATACAGAACCAACCTCCCACGAATCCGACACCCAGAATCATCGCAAAGAACGACAGCGTAAGAGGCCGACTGTTTTTTGCCCGATAAGCACTCAACCGCTGGTTCAAGTCGGTAATGACTTCTCGATTCGCTCCATTGAACTTGTCAACGCGATCCTGGTAACGACTCAAAGCGATCAGGATCGCCATCCAGCCATACCCCACCACCGAGTCGACAACGATCACCGGGCTGAACAGGCCCGGTGGGCAGTTCACGCCCTCTTTGATGGCAATCATGTTCGAGCCACCCCCAATCCATGAACCGGCCAGTGCCCCTAGCGCTTTCCAGGTTTCTGGATCGAGTTGTGACTGAAAAATTGCCAGGGCAACAGGTCCCCCAATGACAATGCCCAGAGTTCCCGAGAGGATCATCACCAGCGCCAGCGGGCCCAGCCTGGCAATCGATTTAACATCGGTTGAAAGTGTCAGCAAAATCAGCGCCGCCGGCAGCAAGATATTACTGCACCACGTGTACAACGGCGACATCGCTGGTGTGATATCCAACGATGTCCCAACTGCCGGAAGCAAGTAAATCCAAACGATGGGTGGAATGAACTTGAAGAGTGGCTTTAAGACGGGCTGGTTCGACGCCAAAAAGACCAGGCCAATAAACCCGGCAAAAAACACCAGTAGATGGGGTGTATCTTGAATGAGGGCACTGGAATCGCTGGTTGCCGCTATCAGCATCGTTGTTTTCCCATGACTTTTGCGACTCACATTCGTCGAAGGCGTGTCGCAAGTGACGTATCCCCGAAGAAGGAAGTCGTTTCTAAGTTAGTGTTAAGGTAGCTGCCAGGCCAGCCCAACACTCACTGAAACACGAGAATTTACCGTGAGGGCTGTTTGCCAAACCATACTCATAACCAAACCATGCCCAGAACCAAACCATGCCATCACAACATGGACCGGGGTTTGCTTTGGCGGGGTGCTGATTGGCGTGCTGTGCACCACGTCGTTTGTGGCCGCGGCAGAGGAGACCTGGCCCAGCGAGTCTGGATTTGCGCGACCGACGCAAGTGCACCGTTGGTGGAGTCCCTATTCATATCGCGAGTCGACCATGTAACCATCACGAGCAGAACAAGGATACCCCTGCTTATCTTTGTGGCGGTGGAGCACGGGGCTGTACTTCTTTCGCCAGAAATTGTCCTTGCAGTAGGGGCATTCCTCTCACAGATAGGATAAAATCAGGGTGAAATCCATAAAGGGTCGTAAAGCGATTGGGTGTGCAGCCGTGTCAGCAGATTAAAATTCCTATCAGTTGCCATTGGCGTAACATCAAGACTCGCGCTTCGAGCCAGTTGTGGCGAGTATGAATAAGTGTCGCCAAGGTGAACCAGTTCAATTTACGATCATCCCACGTGCTCATTAGTGAATCAGGTGCCCCGATGAGATTGCTATTCTCAATCTTTCTGTTGATCGGTTTGGCGCACGTGGTATGGGCCAGCGAACGCTACGACGCCTGGCAGTCCAATCGGCCTTTCACGCAAACGGCCTGGCAGACTCACCGCTATCAGGGCGGGGAGCAGGTGAACCTGGAGTATTTTCACGAGTCCGGTCTCAATACGTTCTTTGACGGTGTTCGCAGCGGTTCAGAAAGTTCGAAGCATCCTTACAGCCGCGGTTTGCCGGCCGTGCTGCTGGCGGCATTGGGCTATGAGCCCAAGGATTTGCCGCGGTTTCAGGATGATTTCAAGAAGGCTCGAGCCACTCATAAACACCTGATCGGCGTCATCCTGGGGGACGAAGTCCAGAAAGGCGGCCCCGCCACCTACATGCGCGCCGTGCGTGACTGGCTGGCCGAACACCACGATTCAACGATCTCGTCCTTGATCACGTTCAGCAGTATCGGAAGTATGTCCCCCGAACATTGGGATTATATACTCGAGACGATCGGTCCGGACGTGATGCTGTTTCAGCATTACCCCTCGTTTCGTAGCGATCAGTCACGCGCGGGCTACTACCGTCGTTTGGAAAAATTTGCGCGTTGGTCGCGCAAGCGTGGGGTGCCGTGGTGGGTCTATCCGCGGGCCTATTCCTCGGATCGCGACGGAATATTCAGTGAATCTGAGTTGAGATTGCAACGATTCACCAGCCTGGCTTACGGAGTACGGGGGTTCGCTGATTTCATGTGGGCCAGCGGGCCGGGGACACCGGCGGTCCTCGGTTCGACCTATTGGGATGGCAGCTTTCAACCAACAACAACCTACCAGCAACTGGCCCCGATCAATCGTGAGATTGCTCATGTCACCAAGGCCCTGATTCGTCTCTCGCCCGTGGGCGCGTTTCACTTGGACCGGGTCCCAATCGCGGGCGACCAGCAGGAGGTCCGCTACTGGATGGACCGGGATGATGATCTTCCAAATTGGCTACGACGCACTGGTCGGTTGGCCAATCTGACGGCCGCACTGAATCGGAATCATCTGGTTGTCGGTTTCTTTCGTAACGACGCCGGGGAGGAGTATTTTTTGGTCGTCAATAAGGATGTTGCCCAAGACCGAACCGGCGATCAACTCGCTACCGAGGTGATTCTCTCGTTTCACCCCTCGGTCAAAGCGATCCAACATCTGCGTCGTTCTGACGGCGTCATCGAACGGATCGATGTCGATAGGCATTACGGTTTTTTGTTACCCGGTGGCACCGGTGAGCTGTTCAAGTTCGATACAGGCGGATCGTTTGCCGGTCATCAACCGGCGGTGAAACCGAAGCTTACTGCCTGGCAGCCAGGCGATCGAGGCACCGCGCCGCGTCTCTCGAACAACCAATTCGCATTTATGTTCGATCGCGATGCGCATGCCGCCGTAGCCGAGATTCGTCGCACCGATGAAAATGGTCAAACCATGGGCCCCGACCAGGCCGAAAAATTTCAGCGAACCGTATCGCAAGATGGCCGAACGATCTGGTATCGGGAAGAGGGTGCGGTGTTAAGCAATAAAGCGACCTACCAAATCGTG
Source organism: Planctomycetota bacterium (assembly GCA_963578605.1). GTDB lineage: Bacteria > Planctomycetota > Planctomycetia > Pirellulales > Lacipirellulaceae > JAKVCB01. The sequence continues at coordinate 241 of CAUZEA010000121.1, read as the reverse complement.
CTGCACTGGGCGGACCATGAGCGGCCGTTAGAGGTCCGCACGCTGCGGGGTGATGTCAACGGCGACGGAGATTTGAGCGATGCGGACCTTTCTGCTGTAAAACAGAACTTGGATGGCGATGTGAAAGAGGCTCCCCGCGTCGACATCGACGGCAACGGACGCGTGGACAAGCATGACGTTAAGCTGGTCGACCGACTGATTCACCCGATCGAAAAGTTTCAATGGGTGGAAAGTTTCGATG
>CAUZEA010000120.1:0-15428 GCA_963578605.1 Planctomycetota bacterium | reverse complement strand
CCGGGCAGTCCAGGCCTCAGGCAGCAGATTCCGCGGATCACCAGATCGATCGGGACTCCCATTTGGCTGGCTCGGTAGAGTGCGTTGATCGTCTTGCGATCGACGAGTGAATTGAGTTTGACAAAAATCCGTGCCCGCTTGCCGTGACGGGCCCGCTCTGCTTGTTCCTCGATGAATTCCAGAGTTTTGCGATGGAGGTCCTGAGGGGCGATGATCAGTTTTTGCCAGTCGTGATTTTGAGAGTAACCTGTAAGAAAGTTGAATAGTGCAGAAACTTCATCGGCCATGGCCTGATCGGAGGTAAACAAACCCAGATCGGTATAGACCCGTGCCGTGCTTGGGTTGTAGTTGCCGGTTCCAAGATGGACGTACCGCCGTACCTGTTTGTCTTCTTGCCGGACAACCATCGCCAGCTTGCAATGAGTTTTGAGATCCATAAACCCGAACACGACGTGAACACCAGCGCGTTCCATTTGCCGAGCCCAAATGATGTTGTTGGCTTCGTCGAAGCGGGCTTTTAACTCAACCAAAGCCGTCACATGCTTGCCATTTTCGGCTGCGGTGATCAGAGCCCGTACAATTGGGCTGTCGCCACTCGTGCGATAGAGGGTTTGCTTGATAGCCAACACCTGGGGATCACTTGCGGCTCGCTGAATGAATTCCACAACTGGATCGAACGAATCATACGGATGGTGCACCAGGATATCATGTTTACCAATTTCTTCGAAGAGTTCTTTATCGTTGTGGAGTGCCAGGGGCACCTTTGGCGTCAATGGCGGATCTCGCAAATCATCGCGGTTGATCAGTGCGTGGAGTTCTAAGAGGCTTGTCATGTCGAGCAAGCCTTGGACTGTGTACACCTCGTTATAACCGCTTACCTCATCGGCGTTATTACGTTTGATACTTTCCTCACCAACAATCATGTTGAGCAGTTTTGGGTTGATGTCTTCCGACACCTCAAGCCGAACTGCCTCTGTCCGTTGCCGGGCCCTCAAGCGAGATTCGATGTTCCGTAACATGTCATCAGCTTCTTGCTCGAGCAACACGATATCCATATCACGCGTTATCCGGAACGTGGCATTGTCGACAATGTCGTAGCCACCAAAAAGTTCGGGCAAACGATCGGAAACCAAATCTTCTAAAAGCACGAATGCCTGTTCGTTACCAGGTTCCAGCACTACGAATCGAGGGAGCACTTGCGGAATTTGCACGACTGCGAATAACTGCTCGGGACCGATCCCGGTGTGCCGTGAAAGGAGGGCGGCCAGGTACAGCCCACGATTGTGAAATCTTGGACTGGGATGGCTCGGATCGATTGCCATGGGTGTAAGTACGGGAAACACCTGCTGGTGAAAGAACTTATCAAGTGACTTACGCTGTTTGCGATGAAGTTCCGACTGCGTTACGAAATGGATATCTTCTTCCGCCAATGCCGGCACAATCGAATCGTTCCAACACTGGTATTGTTGGACTACCAACTGCTGAGTGCGAAAGGCAATCTTTTGCAGTTGCTCCAATGAGCCAAGATCATCTGCCGGGATATCTTGCGGTGGCATGTTCCCAAAGGCTTGTTCGCGCAGCCCAGCCACCCGAACCATGAAAAACTCATCAAGATTCGAAGCAAAGATCGCGAGAAATTTTGTGCGCTCCAGCAGACGGTTGCTTTCGTCTTGAGCCTCCTCAAGAACACGGGCGTTGAATTCCAGCCAACTCAACTCGCGATTAATAAAATGTTCTGGCAGAAAGGTTTCTTCGTACATTGGAGTCATCCCAAACTTTCCCACAGTGGAACAACCGCCCGGCTTTGGCGCCAGTAAAACGCCTAGCGAAGCCCGGCGACAATCCCCCTGTGGCTATCACCGCCAGCGACGATTCCGTTGATGGTGATGTTTCCTGGGTGGATGCAAACTAGTCTCCGTTTGACGCTGGTGATTCCACCGGCACCGACAATCCCGACCGCCATTCCCACCCATTCGTTCCAAAAACTGACGTCTGACGCGAGTATTATTGTAGACGGATTCCGTGCAATCGCGAGGTGTTGCTACCCAAAAGCCAAGCATGGGTGGCTTTCGAGCAGAGCGTAGAATTCGTCGCAACCCAAGTCGCTAAGCGGCTCCAGCGCAGGTGTTTGTGGCGCAGGTGTTTGTGTTCCACCTACTCTCTTATCATAACATGACGAAGCGGAAAACGAAGTGACCGCTGTTTTAGCGGATTTTTCGTTGGACTGGTTGGATAGCAGCTACTTGGGTTGCCTTGGTACCGTTGACTTTAGCGACCTTGCTGGCATCAGCCCGTTGATGGACGGAAGGTCCAATGAGCTGGTCGATCTGGTCTTCATCGAGAACCTCGTCTTTGAGCAAGGCCTCGGCCAGAGTGGTGAGCATGTCTGGATATTCGCTGAGTGTTTGCTTTGCGCGGTCTTCAGCTGTGTGCAGAATCTTGGCAACTTCTTCATCAATGAGTTGGGCAGTGTGGTCACTAAAGTGCTGATGTTCCTGGGCCATCTCGCGACCCAAAAACGGATGGTCTTCACTGGTGTGGAATGCAACCGGGCCTAGCCGTTCACTCATTCCCCAATGGGTTACCATCCGCCGAGCAAGCTTAGTAGCCTCTTTCAAATCATTTTCGGCACCAGCGCTGTACTCGTCAAAGTGGAGTTTTTCCGCGGCGCGACCAGCTAAAAGCATCGCGAGTCGTGCCCGTATATCGTGTTGGCCAATGTTGTGCCGATCTTCATCTGGCACAAGTTGCGTAACACCGAGTGCGCGGCCCCGTGGTACGATCGTAACTTTGTGAACTCGATCGCAACCAGGTACCAGCCAGGCAATCAAGGCGTGCCCTCCTTCGTGATAGGCAGTTATCAGCTTTTCTTTGTCGCTCAGCACATCGTCGCGGCTGGTACCCATGAGCACTTTGTCGCGAGCATATTCGAAGTCATCCATGCCGACTTGGTTCCGATCATGGCGAGTAGCCCAAAGGGCTGCTTCGTTGACCAGGTTGCGAACGTCAGCACCTGTCAAGCCGACCGTTGCCCGGGCAAGTCGGGTGAAGTCAACATTGTCGGCCACCGGGATCTCACGTGAATGAACGTTGAATAATTCTTCGCGGTCCTTTACGGTGGGAAGATCGACGGTGATATGGCGATCGAAGCGGCCTGGGCGGAGCAATGCCGGGTCGAGTACGTCGGGCCGATTGGTTGCTGCAAGCACGATTACGCTTGGGGCAGGACCAAACCCATCCATTTCGCTGAGTATTTGGTTGAGTGTTTGTTCCCGCTCGTCGTGACCTCCCCCCAGTCCCGCACCTCGTTGCCGACCGACCGCATCGATTTCATCGATGAACAGAATCGCAGGTGCATTTTCTTTGGCTGTTTTAAACATATCGCGGACTCGGCCCGCACCGACACCAACGAACAACTGGATGAACTCCGAGCCGTTGATGGAAAAGAACGGAGCGTCTGCCTCGCCGGCGACCGCCCTGGCGAGTAGAGTCTTGCCCGTTCCGGGAGGCCCCATCAACAAGACACCTGTGGGAACCCGAGCTCCGAGTCGTTGGAATTTTTCGGGATCTTTGAGGAATTCGACAATCTCTTGCAGGTCTTTTTTCACACCTGCCAGGCCCGCTACATCATCGAAGCTGATTTTAGGCCCATCGGCGTCGTATTTTCGGGCCGGGCTGCGGGTGACGCCAGAGAGCATTCCACCGCCCATCACCTGGTCACGGGTTCGCCGCATAAATTTCCAAAAGCTCAATGCCAGGAATACCAATAGCACCAGCCAGACCATGGTGAGCATTTCGCTGAAGTCGAACGGGCGACTACTACGGACTTCAGCAACATGGTTCAGCAGGAAGTTACGTAAGTGATCATCGACTTCCCCTACGACTTGGACCGTAAAATTCTTCTGTAGACTTTCGCGTTGCGGATCCTTGGTCGCTCCGTTGAATTCAGCAGGATTTGCGGATTTCGTGGAGTCGTCCCGCTTGCTTTTGTTTTCAGCTTGGGATTCGGTTTTCGTATTTCCCTTTGTTGTTGAGGAGGAATCGGTTGCGGCGGTTGTTTCGGATGTTGCCGGCGCCGTGGGCTTTGGAGGCGGCGCACCCAATGGGGTTTGGATTGTCGGGTTCGAGGATGGCGCCAGTGGTGGATGGACGAAAACCCCGTAAATACGGTCGCCACGAATCTCAACCGACTCGACATTTCCTGCCAGGACCTGGTCGTGAAAGAACTTGTAGTTCTTTATTTTAGATACGTCGGTCGCGTAGGGTTGGATCCAGAGCATGGCCGCGATTAGGGCGACCAGGACAAGAAGCAGGCCAGTCGGAACATAGGGTCGCCGCGGCTGCTCAGCTGGAGAGGAACTGTTAGGGGGTGGCTGTTGATCCATAACATATCGTGATCAGGGCGGAGAAGACTACTGGCATTTTAGCGCACCGCACGCGGGGAGGAAACTCGAACTCGCAAGGCCAAAGTGCCTTGACAAGGTCCTTGCGATGGTATGCCATTCAAACGACCGCAACAACTTCCAGGGGTTGACGAAATAGTTGCGTCAGATCACTCATCCTATTTTTTGACGGGGCGCCCCTGGTCGAATTCTTGGACGAACTTTTCACCGTCAGCTGACCACTGGCTCACCAAGCCATGAAATTTTCCATCTTTGTAATGCGCTTCGGCTCTTTTGTTTCCTTCGCCGTCCCACTCGATCGCTTTTCCTTCACGCTTGCCGTCCTTGAACTGCATATCGCGCTTTTGTTGTCCTGAAGGGAACCATTCGTTCCAGATGCCATGCGGTTGCCCGTCGCGGTAGTTAGAGAGGTTGAGTTTTAGTTCACCGGTATTGTCGTAGTTGATCCACTCTCCATCACGTTTCCCGGCTTCGAACGACCGCTTACTGTCCAACGTACCATCAGCGCGAGAAACTGCCCAACTGCCGTCAGGTAGACCATTCTGATAATTCACTGTGCGGCATTGTTGTCCGTTATCATGCCAATAGACCCATTTGCCCTGTTGCTCTCCTTTGACATATTCACCTTCGACAAAGAGTTGCCCGTTGGGGAAGTACTCGCGATACATGCCGTCATTTTCGATTCGGTCATCGGAATAGCGAGTTATTTGTCTTTCAATATGAATGGTTCCATCTTTATACTTCGTTTCATGAGGTTTTCGCTCGGCAACAATTGTGGCAGGTGGCGGAACCGGGGGTTCATTGAGATAGATTGGCGGGCCCTTGTAAGGTTGGATTATGACACTTTCGCGTTTGAGGTTGGTGTCTGCTAAGTCGCCGAATTCATCGTCGGTGTCGTTAGCCGCCTTACTGGTATGCTGAAGCGTACCGATCACGACATCGCTTTCTTCGCCGATCGGGACACCATCAGCATTGGCGATTTGATCAATTTCGATTCCGACCGTATCTCGATTGGTGAGTGGGTCGGTTCCGGCGTTGTCACTGCAACTGGCCACCAGCGCAAGAAGCCCGAGGGTACCAATAAACAACGGTTTGTGACGCGATATTGACATTTTTTGGCGATCTCCCACAAAACATCTCAGGCCCTCTTCGCAGTGGGCACTCCAAGTAATATGGCATACGGTAAAACCCCCGTCCACGAAAGGGGGCTGGTGGCACGATTTTCCAACAATGGTAGCGATTGGAGGGATTGGGGGGACCGTTTTCTCCGCCTGCAGAGCGGACCCGCTGCAAATGGACGGGCGATAAACCGTTCAGGCAGACCAGTCGTCGAATATCACCCCATCCTTTGGTACGATGAAAATACCGTCACGGATCGCGCAATGTTCCCCGAGGGTTCCATCTTGTCGTTCTTGATTTCCCCGGATGGTGACTCTAGCACCAATTCGGCAGTTTTTATCGACCAGTGCGCCTTCGATCAAGGTACCTTCTCCAATGCCGACCGGTGGCATAGCCGGGCAATTCACGGGTGGCCTTCGTTCCGCTGATTCGTAAAAATCGGCGCCCATAATGACTGAGTCACGGATTGTGACGTCGCGGCCGATCCGGCAGCGCAGACCAATCACGCTGTTTTCAATGGTTGTTCCCTGTTCGATCACGCAGCCATCGGCGACAAGACTTCCGCGGATGGTGGCTCCGTCGACTCGTGAAGGGGGGAGGAAACGTGGCCGTGAGTAAATCGGGGCTGATTCTGAGATCAGATCAAAAGGCGGGTCCGTTCGCGCGAGTTGTAGGTTGGCTTCGTAAAAAGAGGCGATTGTACCGATGTCTTCCCAATAGCCGTCGAAAAGGTGCAATTGTACCTGCCGGGACCGAATCGATGCAGGAAAGACCTCCTTGCCAAAGTCCTGGTAGTTTGTTTTTTCCAGGACGGCAACGAGCGTGTCGCGAGTAAACAAATAAATGCCCATGCTTGCCAGGCAATCGCGCCCGTGGCTAGCGACTCCGCGAGAATTGATCCATTCTGGGCTCATGGCCATGTCGTTGAGTTCGGTATCGGTTTTCGGCTTTTCCAGAAAGCCGACGACGCGTCCGGAATCATCCACCCGCATGATTCCAAGGCCGGAGGCAACAGACCGATCAACCGGCTTGGCGGCGATTGTCACGTCGGCGTTTGTCGCGAGATGCGTTTCAAGCATCTTTGCGAAATCCATGCGATAGAGTTGGTCCCCCGCAAGGATCAAGACATGGTCAATCTCTGGTTGCGACAGATAGCGAAGATTCTTGCGGACCGCGTCGGCTGTACCCTGGAACCAGTCTTCAGTATTGCCGCCAAAGGTTTGTTGGGCTGCCAAAATCTCCACAAAGCCGCCGTCGAAGATATCGAAGTTGTACGTGCCTCGAATGTGCCTGTGGAGACTTACCGACATGAACTGCGTCAAAACATAAATCTGGTTGAAGCCACTATTAAGGCAGTTGGAAAGTGGAATATCAATGAGGCGATACTTCCCGGCCAGCGGCACGGCTGGTTTGGAACGATACAAGGTGAGCGGCTGCAGTCGTGTGCCACGCCCTCCACCAAGTACAACGGCGACGACGTTCTTCATGATTTCACAGATCTTGGTTAAGGTGGTGGTGGGTAGTACAACTGCTGAGCATATTGGGCTGCGGACCTGAAATCCATTACTTGATCACGAAATTCACCAACCGCCCTGGCACTACAATCTCTTTAACGATCGATTTCCCGGCCAACAACGCCGCAATCTTGGGATCTTCCTTGGCGGCGGTAAGTATGGTCTGCTGATCGGCATCGGCCGGCACGTTGATCTTGCTGCGGACCTTGCCTTTGATTTGTACCGCCACCTCGACCGTGTGTTCTTTAGCCAGTTCGTGATTGAATTCGGGCCAGGGAGCACAGGCAATCGATTCCCGATGGCCAAGCACTTGCCACAGTTCCTCTGCGATGTGGGGTGCAAATGGGGAGAGCAAGAGAACAAAACTGGTCATCGCTTCACGTGGTCGCGACGTTTCTTTGGTAAAGAAGTTGGTGAACTCCATCATTCGCGCTATTGCCGTGTTGAAGCGAAGTTCGGAGACATCTTCCGTGACGGCTTTAATGGTCTGGTGGAGCACGCGATTCTGCTCAATGCCGGGCGGTGTATCGACCACGGCTGGGTTGAGTATCAGCTCTTCTGATCTTTCGTCGACGATCATTCGCCAGACGCGGCCCAGAAAGCCATACACACCACTTACGCCGTCCATGCTCCAAGGTTTGGTTGCTTCCAGGGGACCCATAAACATCTCGTAAAGCCTCAGCGAATCGGCTCCAAATTCAGCAATGACAGCATCGGGACTGACCACGTTGCCGCGGCTCTTGGACATTTTCTCGTTGTTTTCCCCCAGGATCATTCCTTGATTGACAAGTTTTTGGAACGGTTCCTGGGTGCTTACAACGCCGCGATCATAAAGCACCTTGTGCCAGAAGCGGGCGTACAGCAGGTGCAAAACGGCGTGCTCGGCGCCGCCAACGTACAGATCGACCGGCATCCATGCTTTTTCGATTTCCGGGTCGATGACCGCCCGGTCATTTCGGGGGTCGAGAAACCTCAAATAATACCAGCAGGAGCCCGCCCACTGGGGCATGGTATTGGTCTCGCGCTTGAATCGTTTGCCGTCGATGACCGGGTAGAGCCATTCATCCGGCGCTTTGTCCAGCGGTGGTTCAGGCCGCCCATGTGGTCGAAAGTCATCCAGATGTGGCAGGTCAATGGGTATTCCGTCAAGAGCAACCGGCTGTACGCGCCCGGTTGATTTTCCGTCATTGTCCAGTTCGTGCAGAATCGGAAACGGCTCTCCCCAAAAACGTTGCCGCGAGAAGAGCCAGTCGCGAAGTTTGTAGTTTACCGCTTCGCGTCCAAGCCCGGAGGCTGCCAGATCACCAGCAATTTTTTGTTTGAATTCAGCGGTCGGCAGCCCATCGTAGGGGCCGGAGTTAACCGCCCAACCGCTCCCGCTGAAGACCTGTTTACCGGCGAGAATTTTCTCGGCGTCGGTTGCCGATACCGACGTTCCCGGATTAACAACGGCCTGGATTGGAATGTCGAACTGTTGGGCAAATTCGAAGTCTCGTTCGTCATGTGCCGGCACGGCCATGATTGCGCCCGTGCCATAGCTGATCAATACGTAGTCGGCGACCCAAATTGGCATAAGGGTGTTATTAACGGGATTGATGGCGTGCGCACCGATGAACACTCCGGTCTTTTCTTTTGCAAGTTCTGTCCGGTCGCGATCGCTCTTGGAGGCGGCTGCCTCACAATACGCCTGAACCGTCGCTGCGTGTGTTGATGTTGTCAATAGTTCGACGAAAGAATGTTCCGGCGCAATGACCATGTAAGTGGCTCCGTAGAGCGTATCGGGTCGCGTTGTGTAAATCCGCAGCACTTCAGGTTCAGGTTTGCGGGGGAAACCTGCAGTACGACGCGCTGTTTTCCATCCTTTGAAGTCTTGCTCGGACCCGATGAAAAAATCGACTTCGGCACCTTGGCTCCGGCCAATCCAGTTTCGTTGCAACGATTTTATGCCTTCGTGCCAATCGAGGTCGTCGAGGTCATTTTCGAGCCGGTCGGCGTATGCGGTGATCCGGAGCATCCATTGCAGGAGCGGCATCCGCACGACAGGATGATCACCCCGTTCGCTTTTGCCATCGATGACTTCTTCGTTGGCGAGAACCGTTCCCAACGCGGGGCACCAATTGACCGGTGCCTTGGTTTGAAAAGCAAGCCGGTGATCGTTCTGGTATTCGCGAATGGCATCGTCACCTAAGGCGGCAGTGTCAGCGGGAATTGGCAGTTCGCTAATTGGGCGACCACGCTGCTGAACTTCATCGAACCAAGTGTCGTAGATTTGCAGGAAGATCCACTGAGTCCAGCGAAAGAAATCGACGTCTGTCGTTGCCAGTTCACGGTCCCAGTCGTAACTGAAGCCAAGCATTTTGAGTTGGCGACGAAAATTAGCAATATTTTGCTCGGTTTGAATTCGCGGGTGCTGTCCCGTCTTAATGGCATATTCTTCCGCTGGCAGTCCAAAAGCGTCGAACCCCATCGGGTGGACGACGCTCTTGCCTTGCATGCGAGCCGCCCGGCATACGATGTCGGTGGCGGTGTAGCCTTCTGGATGGCCTACGTGCAGACCATCGCTGCTGGGGTAGGGGAACATGTCCAGGACGTAAAGCTTGTCCGCGCCAGGTTCCGGCAATCTGGGTGCGGCAAAAGTTCGGTGTTTTTCCCAATAGGCTTGCCATTTGGGTTCAATCGAGGCAGGGTTGTAGCGAGGCATGGGCGGGCTTGTCAGAGAGCGGGGGGCAAAGGTTCAGGCGGCAGTCAGGAGCGAAGACGAATCAATGAGCGGTCCAATTCTACTGATTTCACCCGCCGGCGCAAACGCAGGAGCTGCAGGTTGACGGCTTTCGCAGAACGCAACTAGGATAGCCGGGGGCGATGAGCCGGCTTTTTAACGTGAATTCAGGGTCGGGAAACGTATCCCCAGAGGTTGCTGACCGATGTTTGCGATGGGAGCACCGTTGAAGGCCTGGATCCACGCAGAATTGTAGATCTCTTACTCAGCGAGCCAAAGTTTTTGATGGATACCACCAAAGTAGCAATTATTGGCCTCGGCACCGTTGGATCGGGCGTTGCACACCTGTTATTGGATCACGGTGACCGAACTGCCCGGCACGCGGGACGGACACTCTGGCTGGAAAAAGCGGTCGTTCGGGACCTCACCAAAGAGCGCGATTGTGATCTTCCCAAGGGCGTTTTGACGGATCGTGTCGAGGACGTCATTCAAGATTCCCAGATCACCGTGGTAGCCCAGTTGATTGGCGGCTTGGAACCTGCCCGCACGATTATGCTTCAGCTGCTTGAGAATGGCAAGAATGTGGTCACCGCCAACAAGGCACTACTTGCCGAACATGGACCGGAACTGTTTGATCGCGCACGTGAGCTGGGGAGGTCGATTGCTTTTGAGGCATCTGTGGCGGGTGGAATTCCCATCATTGCGAACATTGGTCAGTGTTTGTCGGCTAACCAGATTGAATCGATCGATGGCATTCTCAACGGCACAAGTAACTTTATCCTCAGCAAAATGCATCAGGAGGGGGCTGCCTACGCCGACGCGGTAGCCGAGGCCCAGCGACTCGGTTACGCTGAAGCCGATCCGGCGATGGATGTTGACGGTACCGATGCAGCACAGAAGCTGGCTATTCTTGCGCATCTCGGTTTTGGTGCCCGCGTACATTGGCAGGATATTCCTTGCGTGGGGATCGACACACTGGATGGTACGGATGTCCGCTACGCCCAGGAAATGGGTTATCAGATCAAGTTACTGGCGGTTGCCCGTCTGGTAGGTGACGGATTGGATCTGTACGTATCGCCGACGCTGGTGCAGTCGGGTCGACCTCTGGCTGAGGTTGGAGGTGCCTACAATGCCATTCGCGTCGTCGGTGATGCTGTCGACAATCTACTTTTTTATGGCCAGGGTGCCGGCCAGATGCCGACTGCTTCGGCCGTGGTCGCAGACATGATCGACACAGCGGTTGGCCGTAGCGCGCTTACATTTCGGACATTAGAACTTTGGTCTGGCAGGAAGGCCCGCGTCTCCTCCAATGATTATGTACAGACTCAGGGTCGGTTCTATCTTCGTGCCGAAGTCGAAGACCACCCGGGGGCATTAGCCCAGATCACGCACATTTTAGGAGAGAACAAGATTTCGATTGCTTCAATCCTGCAGCACGAACCACGGGATCAACACAGCCCTGGAGACCTTCTTCGAACGGTTTCCCTTGTCATCATGACACATGTGACCAGTGAGGGTGCAACAAAGACTGCTTGTGAGCGCATCGACAAGCTCGATTGCACGTGCGGGCAAACCGTCCGCATGTGGGTGCGAGATTGAACACCACAGCAACCGTTCAAGATGAGAACTTGAGGCCACTTGAAAATAAAAAACAAAAGCTAACTCAACACCAAGCGACAGCGAGATGAAATTTGCGATAATCATTCCCGACGGTGCGGCTGACGAGCCGCAGGAGGAACTGAACGGGCAGACTCCGCTAGAGGCGGCCTGCACGCCCCATATGGACCAGATTGCAGCCCAAGGCGTGGTTGCCCGTGCTTGCCACACGCCACCAGATCTCCCAGCCGGGTCTGAAATTGGAAATCTGAGCCTGTTGGGTTACGATCCGCATGCGAATTTTACCGGTCGGGCGCCGATGGAGGCTGCAGCCCAGGGGATAACCCTCGGCCCCAACGATTGGGCCATCCGCTGCAACCTGGTCACGATCACCGACCAAATCATGAAGGACTTCACGGCAGACCATATCACGACGGCCGAATCAACCGATCTTCTAAACTCCGCACAAACGGAAATCGCCTCCCGGGAGAAATTTGGAGGTGTGCTTGAGTTCGTACCTGGGGTCAGCTATCGAAACCTGTTGATTTGGCGCGGGGACAAGCGGGCTGCCCCCTTTACGGCCGAAACAGCAACCACTGCACCGCACGATATTACCGATCAAGCAGTGCTCGACTTTCATCCGCTCGGACCCGGGAGCGACCTGTTGAACGAGTTGATGGATTATTCCGTCGAGTTATTTGCCGATCATCCGGTTAACGTGGTGCGTCAGGGACATGACAAGCTACCGGCAACGAATATCTGGCTTTGGGGGCAAGGCCTGGCACCCAAGCTACGACCATTCGCCGAAGAGTACGGGCCCCGCGGGGCGATGATCACAGCGGTTGATTTATTACGAGGCATTGCAGCCTTAATCGGTTGGGAACGGATTGAAGTTGACGGCGCCACCGGTTATCTCGATACCGACTATGCTGCAAAGGGGCGGGCTGGTGTTAAAGCGCTCAACCGCTTTGAGATTGTGTGTGTTCACGTAGAAGCTCCCGACGAAGCGTCCCATGAAGGCCGCTGTGACGAAAAAGTCAAGGCTCTGGAGCAAATTGATGCGCACATCGTCGGTCCCATGCTTGACGAGCTGTCGGCCCACGAACAGTGGCGGGTCATGGTCTCGCCCGATCATCCTACGTTTCTACGCACCAAGGTCCATAACCATGGCAATGTGCCTGTCACGATGGCAGGTACGGGGGTCGACTCCGACGCGTTTATGCGTTACGGCGACAGCAATGCAAACGAATCTAGCCTTGTGTTTGATGAAGGGTGGCAGATGATGAAGTGGTTCATTGATTAGTCACGGGTCAGATTTGCCTTTTGGAACCGAAGCGAAAGCAGTTGCTCGGTTTTGCACTGGGCCAACCAGTTTTCGAACAACCGATGAATGATGAGATGCATAACCGCGTGGGCTGCATGAGCCGTGCACAATTCCATCAACTCCAATTCTTTTACTTCCAATGCCCTTGATTGTCCAAAAGTTTGGCGGCACAAGCGTTGCTGATGCAGAGAAGATCCAGGCTGCTGCACGGAGAGCCATTCGGGCCCAACAGCAGGGTAACCAGGTGGTCGTGGTGGTCAGTGCGATGGGGAAGCAGACCGACATGCTGGTCGATCTGGCTGGCCAGCTTTGTGACGACCCGCCGGCTCGAGAGATGGATATGCTCCTCTCGACCGGTGAGCAGGTGAGTGTGGCGTTGATGGCGATCGCAATCCACTCGCTCGGGCATAAGGCCGTGAGTCTCACCGGTGGGCAGATTGGAATCCGGACGGACAGTTGGCACACCAAGGCAAGAATTCAGTCGATTTCGACGGGCCGGATCCGCAAGCTACTGGACGAGGGCAACATCATTATTGCCGCTGGCTTCCAGGGTATCGATGAAGCTTTTAACATCACCACTTTGGGACGCGGAGGCAGTGACACGACCGCCGTGGCCCTTGCTGCTGTTCTGGAGGCCACAGTTTGTGAGATTTACACCGATGTCGACGGTGTTTTCACGACCGATCCTCACCTGTTGCCCGAAGCCCGTAAAATGAACCAGGTGAGTCACGATGAAATGCTGGAACTTGCCAGCCTGGGCGCAGGAGTGATGCACAGCCGCTCGATCGAATTTGGCAAGAAATTCAACGTGCCCATTCATGTTCGCAATAGTGCTGTTTTTAATGATGAGATGGGAACAATTGTGGGCCCGATTTCTGAATCGGCAGAACGGGCTGTCAGTGGGGTGGCTCTAACCAGGAAAGAAGCCCGCATTACCATCCTGGGGGTACCCGATCAGCCCGGGACCAGCCTGACCATATTTCTTCAACTGTCGGAAGTAAATTTGGTGGTTGATATGATCGTGCAAAATGTAGGTGCTGATGGCCAGGCGGATATTTCGTTCACCGTACTGGAGTCCGATTTAAACAAAGCACTGAGGGCTGTTGAGAAGGCCGCCGCCGAGTTGGGTGCGGAGGGAATTACGCATGACGCGAACGTTTCGAAGGTATCGATTGTGGGGCTCGGAATGGCCACTCAGACTGGCGTCGCCGACCGAATGTTTCGCGCTCTCGCCGAGGCGGATGTAAATATCCAGGCTATTACGACAAGTCAAATCAAGGTGTCGGTACTGGTGACACAAGAAAAGGCGATGGAGGCCTTGCGGGCAGTTCACAGGGAGTTCGAGCTGGAAAAGCCTCCTCGAGCACGAGTCACCTATTCCGATACGATGACAGCAGCAAAACGAACCGATGGCATTACGGTTGTTGATCGACTTCAACACATGGAAGATCTGACGATCGAGGATGTCGCGCTGGACGAATCGCAGGCTCGCTTGACCATGGCATTGGTCCCTGATCAACCTGGTATTGCTGCCCGGATATTCGAGGCGATTGCTGCTGAAGATTTGCTTGTCGATATGATCGTGCAGAGTGTGGGGCTCGATGGCTATGCGAATGTCAGCTTCACGGTGCCGCGCAAAAGCGTGGATCAGGCTAGAGTTATTGTCGAAAAGCTGGTTGACGAGCTGGGTGGCAATATGACCCACGAGCCGGAAATTGACATTCTCTCAGTTCTCGGAATTGGTATCCGTAGCCACACTGGGGTTGGGATTCGAACGTTTCAGGCGTTGTTGAAAGTGGGTATCAACGCCGAAATGATCAATACGAGTGAAGTTCGCCTGAACGTTGTGGTAGCACCGGAAAAAGGTGATGCAGGACTGGCTGCGCTGAAAGAAGCGTTTCGAGACGTTTTGGGTTGAATAAATTAACAAGTCCAGGCCTGCTTGTCGTGCGGCGTTTATCCTACCGCGCCGGACCGTCAGGCTTCAAGTTCCTTCACCCATCACGTCGTTGAGTACGTCTTCGGAAACGTAGATCGGCAGCGGGGGATCGCACGTTACCGCCACGGCAATCGCATCGCTTGGCCGGCAATCGATTTCAGTCAATTCGCCGTCATGCCGAATTCGTAGTTTGGCGAAGTAAGTGTGGTCTTTCAGTTCGCTGATCACAACATCCTGAAAATCGGCACCGAGTGTTTCGACGGTATTAACCAGGAGATCATGCGTCAGTGGCCGTGGAGCTTCACATTGTTTGACACGTCGGTCAATACTCGTTGCCTCGAATATGCCGATCAGGATTGGGAACATCCGATCGCCGTCGACTTCCTTCAGGTAAACAACTTGTTGATCGTTGATTTCGCTGATGATGATTCGCGAAAGTTCCATCGAAACGGGCATGATGCATATCCTCTTGCTGAACGGCATATCGGAAGACCGTAGTCAGGCGTTGCCACGGTCTGCTTCCATTATAGCTGGAATGTCGCCCGAAAGACCAGTATGCAGTTGGCCCGGTATGCAAATAACGAAGAGGCGGGGTTCTTTAAACTTGAGGTGCCTAATCTGCAGCGGAGTGACCGAGGAGCGATGAGGAAGCGTTTTTTACCCGTCGGCAATTTTTTCTATTGCAATTTTGATTGAGTCAAGCTGTGCTTGGGCTTCGGCCAGGCTTTCACGCTGCTGGGCGACGACGTTGGCCGGAGCTTTATTGACAAAGTTTTTGTTAGCGAGTTTCTTATTAATCGATTTGATGCGCCCC
>CAUZEA010000119.1:0-15680 GCA_963578605.1 Planctomycetota bacterium | reverse complement strand
CGCCGAATGTTGACGATCCATGCTTGCATTCCTTTCGCCTGGTCATAGATTTGCTGACTTTGCATCGGTCAGGTTGTCCTGGGATTTCCGGGAGTCGCACCCCAATTATGAGGGGCTTGGCCTGTTTTAGAGAAAAATCGAAAACGAAGACACCGACCTCAAGGCCGAGCGCTGGGGCAGCTGGCTAAGTTTGGTATTCGTTTTCGCGAGTTGCAGTCAACTCTAAATTGCCCAGCCATCCGGTGCAAGGCTTTTGACTCGTCATCTGTCTTAACGGTTATCCAAATCTCTATTTGCGATCAATCGGTGAACAAGCTCTTTGAAAGCACGAACCAGGCAGATTGAACCAACTTGTGTGTGACCTAAAAGTCAGGCACCCTGCTTTAGCCGTCGCACCCATCCTGTGACCTTGCCAAGGTTCACGCTAGACGTGGCAGATTTGCAGATGTAAGATACCCGGCCCTTGTGGGATTTTGTGGCAACGGCACTATAAAACTCCAGCAGCAACGCAGGGACCTCCGCTCGGCAAACTACCGGCTGACTTTTTGGGACTTGTCAGACTGTCAACCGACTCAACCGACCTGCACGCCGCCCAGTGGCGAGACGAACGCATCCGTTGGATCAACACTTTCGATCGCTTTTGAGGATCTTTTCATGCTACCAGGTGTAATCGCCCTTTGGTTTTTGCTCACAGCTGGGTCACTGTTGTTTGTCGTCTACGACTCGCTGAACAACACGCCGACGAGTTGGGTACAGAGGCTAGCCTGGATTCTGGTAGTCGCTTACACGGGGCCGGTCGGCCTGTTTGTTTACATGCTCGCCTGCCGAAGTCCTGGCCCGGGAATGCATGACCAATACACCAAGGCGATTTGGAAACAGGGTGTCAATAGCGAGATGCATTGTCTTGCTGGCGACGCGACCGGTATTTTGCTCGCCGCGGCGATTGTGCCGGCGTTTGGTTTTGCCAATGGAGTGGACCTGGTCATCGAATATATCACCGCCTATTTGGTAGGCCTGTTTTTGTTTCAGGCGATGATGATGGTTGGTATGTACCAGGGAGACTATCTCCTTGCGGTACGCAAGACGATTTTTGCCGAGACCGTTTCGATGAACATGGTCATGCTAGGTATGATCCCCGCCATGGTGCTTTTGAATCATCTGCTGCGGGGTGCTGACGGACCGCTGGCGCCAAAATTTTGGTTTGTGATGAGTATGGCAACGCTGGCAGGTGGCCTGACCGCGTACCCCGTCAATTTTTTTCTTGTGAAGTATCGTCTCAAGCACGGATGCATGACGATAGGCGAAAAGGCCCCCGATGCTCACCTGGGACACCGCTCGCCCCAGGCGGCGATGCCCATATCAGACATGCACTCCAACATGCATTCCGGCCATGCCATGCCTGTAGACGGTGGTGAAGAGGCCCATCACCACACCCCGCCGAAACATGACATGGATATGCCTGCTTCACACGACGCGACCATGGCAGAAGGCGAACACGCTGGGCATGCCATGGGTAATCTTTCCGCCAGCATGACGGTGCTTTGGATCGTTGCCAGCTTTGTTGTAATGTTTGCCGCAGCCTGGGCCACGAGCCTCGCAGTACCGATTCGCTTCACCTCCTGAGAATCATTCGGACCGGATTCAGGCTTGGGGCTTTAAGAGGCACAACATATTCTCGATAGCTGGACCTCTCCTGCTCGGTCTTTTTTCATCTCACCGGGCTTCGAAGTGCGTTTTCCAGAATGTCGCGAGATCGGGCTTCGTGTCGCGTAGAATCTCGGAAATCGCCTTCCTGTCGCCAGCCGACAAATGTGAGAACTCCTTGCTTTGGTCTTCATTTTCCAAGACTTCCCACAACCGGCGATAGACATAATGCTTCACCTCCTCAGGCACCGCATTGAACGAATCGGAATAAATAAGATAGCTGCAAGGGTATTTCAGCAGGCGGCTTTCCAAGTCGAGTTGACGTAACGAGCGACCATTTTTGTCATGGGGACCGCACGCGGGAAATTCTTCCGCAAAACCCGAGGTGCCCTTGATCGTTGCCCGAAGATCCGCCTCGTCAACGAACAACATGTACTTGAACAGTTTCTCACCGATTCTCTTGACGCGCCGTCGACTCGACTCACTGACGTAGTTTGAGGGCCTTTCCAATGCGAGATTCATGGAGACCGTATAGTGCTGTACCGCGCGTGCCTCGAAACTGGCAAGCGTAATCAGGTTATGCATGGTCGCCTGTTGCGCCAGGACCATCAGCGCCACGACGTCGCTGTGCCTGGTCAGGTACGCATTGATGTGGGTTCGGCCTTCGAGGTCGGTCACGTTGGCACCACCTTCGATGTCGAGCACTTCCGGATGATCGCGATCCTCAGAAACAACGTTACCCATGTGCCGCTCCTGGCCGTGCGTGCCGGTGACATGCCAGCCACCCCAACGTTTTTTCAGCGGGCTGGTGTGATCGGTATTAAACGTTCCGGCACCAAAATGGGGCAGACCATTGGGCGCGGGATAAACAGACCGGACAAAGTATCCTGGTACACCCTGCGTCCTGAACGAGGCATGACACGTCAGGCAGTCTCCCTTGTCACGCACAAACTGCGGCCGCTCAGTTAGTTCCTGCCGCAACGTATAGAAGATTACGCCTTGATGCGGATCGACTGCCGAAACCTCCATGACCTCGCCGTGTTGCACCCAACCAATATAAGCCTGATCGTTGAAATAAAGAGCTCGGGGCGTCCACGGCGAGATACGCCGCAATTGAAGACTGGTCTTCGAAAAGACCAACATCTGCGATGCCTCGGAAATACCAAGTTCTTTCAAGACCGAGGCAAGATAGCCGTGTCGCTGGTCGAAGTCCAATTGGACCTCTCCGGCATCGATCCGCTGTTGCAACCGGGCCACAGCATCGTTGGCGGGGGCAGATGAATAATTAATTGGTTCGCGATCGAAATCGACTTGTGCGAATGCACTCTGCACCGCGCCCCCCACCAGAATCGCCGTGACGACACTGCCGACTATCGACGTCAGCGAAATTCGATATGGCTTCATAGCCTGACGATTGACGGATGAAGTACCTCTTTCCCTCCAAATCCCGATTACCCAATTATCACTCACGCTGTTGTCCGGTCAAACCATCCTTTCTGCGGCGGCTCTGAATCAGGGAAATCGCTTGATTATCTCCCGCCGTAGTCGGACCTACTCCGCTGGAGGTATCCTCTCATGCAATTCAAGGCAATTGACCGGCAGGCCAGTTTGCATCGATTCATTGGCACAGGCTCCGATCATGACCGACGCCGTGGCGTCAGCTTCGGAGGCAGCACGATTGAGTGGGTCGGGGACTGTGTCTTGCAAGAACAATTGATCTGCCATGATCGCGTCGCCTCCGAAGTGGCTGCCCTCAGCTTTGGGAACGTCCACTTGGTACGGATGGCCAAACATTGGAAAGACCTCGAGCCTCTCCTGGTACTCCTCGCCCTGGGCTTCAGTCGACTCATCTCGATTTTGCCCGGCGGTGAAATGCGAGCCGTACTTCACATAGACTTCAAGCCGTCCTTTGTCGCCGGTAATCGCCAAACGGAATCCCTCCCACGAACTATAGGTAACTAATGAATAGTTCAAGACCACGCCGTTGTCATAGCGCACCATTACCGCCATCGTGTCCTCGATAGTGATACCTTCACCAAAGACATTGCGATCACGAATGTAGCCAGTTTCTGCCTCAGCGTCACGGTACAGTGACCGCAGCACACCACCACTGAAACCCCGGGAGTCTGTGCCATCAAGTGGCATCGAAAAAGGGTCGTCTTGGGCTTTGGCCTCATCGGTGTAGCGGTCGTATTCATAGTGCTCGCCGCGAGACTGGGCGTTGGACTTGCCGTAGAATTTGAGATCCCCCAACGCATACACGGACCGCGGCTGACCATCGATCCACCAGTTGACCAGGTCGAAGTGGTGGGTCGATTTGTGTACCAGCAGGCCACCGGACTTATCTTTTTCACGGTGCCAGCGTCGGAAGTAGTCGGCTCCGTGAGAGGTATCCAGCACGTATGAAAAATCGACCGCCATCGGCCTGCCAATCGACCCTTCCACAAGAAGCTCGCGGATCTTCATCGCCAACGGCCAGTAGCGAAGATTGAAAGTGACACGCAGGGACTTTCCTGTTCGCTGGATTGCGCCATGGATTGCTTCTATCTTTGCGGCATCGACGGTCATTGGCTTTTCACAGATCACATCGCAACCGGCGTCCATCGCCCGGATGATGTATTCGTGGTGCATTACGTCGGTCGTGCAGACGATCACGGTGTCCGGGCGGGTTGTCTCGATCATTTCTTGAAAGCATCCCGGCTTGAACGTTGGCACCGAAGCATGGTTGTGCTTGTCTTCCAGGTACCGGTTGTAGTAATCCATCCGTACCTGGCTCAGGTCACACATCGACACCAGGCAGCAGTGCCCCTTTTGGGCATCTGCCAGGGCGTCGACGAACAAGACTGCCCGGCCGCCTGTTCCAACCAGACTATAACGTCGTTTCTGACCCATCGCTGATTGATTTTGCGATCCCAGTGTCACGGTTGAAGGTGTTGGTCGAGGAATGTAAAGGCGTCGGCTTGCATCGGCAGATCAAACTTGTGCGGTCCCGGGTAGAACTTGCATACATAGTTCCTCCGGGCTCCAACAGCCTTGTAATGCAATGTCATCCGCCGATCTGCTGCTCGCATGCCTTGTGTCGTGTACAGCGGATCTTCCATGTCATTTTGAACCATAACGGGCGACGGGGCTCGACACGCAGCGATGTCGGGCCAGTCACCATACTTTGGCCAGTTTGAGGGAAATACCATCCACGTGTGACAAACGACATTATGGTCGTACATATCCTGGTAGGTTGTCATTGCACCAACAATAACCGCAGCACGAATATCGTTACTGGTTCCTTGCAACAGCGTGCTGCGCATCCCGCCACCACTCAGGCCGACGCAGCCAATGCGATTGCTTTTTACATCATTTCGCCCCTTGAGATACGCAGTGGCGACACGGTCTTCATAGTTAACCACCCCTGCGAAAGTCGTGCCCAGCAGTGTGCAATATTTTTCGACCAGATGTTCGTGCGGAGTGCACAGCTCGTTGTACTGCATCACTGCGCTACGTGTACGAGATTTCGGAGTGTGTTGATCTATCCCGGCAGCCAGTAGGGTCTGTTTATCAAATCTTCGACTTCCCCAAAGAAAGACATCCGGTACGAGTACAACATAGCCCTGTTTAGCCAGTTCGTTGGCATATGCTCTTTGAGCATAGTATCTTTTACGGAAAGGCCCAATAATTCCAGGCGCACGGCCAGGACCGTCTGCTATTTTCTCTTTGCCATAAAACTTGAATCCACCGTGATCGTGCAGCCCGACGACGGCCGGTAGTGGTCTTTTGACTCCTGCAGGCTTGAGCACGTATGCCTCGGTGCGTGGTCCGTAGCCGACCGACCACGTTACCAGTTCGCCGTCAACACCGTCCTTGCTCCATCGCTGCTCGGTACGGACCGACTGGGGTTTCGCTGGCCCCGGATTGAAGGAAAGAGTTTCCAGTAGTTTACGTTGCGTGGCCTTACCCGGCTTGGCCTTGGGACTCACTTTGCAAGAGCGGTTGGCTGCCAGCACCAGGTCGCTGTATTCCCCCAGATGTTCAAAGTATTTACCACCATTTCGACTCATAACGTAGCCCCGCTGAAGGGGGGGGAGGGGGGGCGATAACCATAACATGGTTTGGGTAGTGCCACTTTCGCCTAACTGATTTACGTAAACCTTTGTGTGGTTGGCTGCCTGGAGGTTTAACTGCAAAATCGGTCGACCAAATTTACCGGCAATCAATCTTGAACAACGAGTCGTATGCGTAAGTTTCTGCGTGTGAACGAACTATCACCTAAGAAACCGAAATCCTACCCCATCTAGTTCGCTACACAAGATCTCATTTTCTAAAACCGACAAACCTCTCGTAATCTGGCAGCGTTGCCTGATTCCACCGATTCAAGTAATAGCGCCGAGCATAGCGCTCGCGGAAATCGACGGACATCAGCCAGCATTGCTGCCCGCACAAGGTCGGTGACTTTGCGGACGTTTTTGTGTATCTGACCTCTTGTTATATACGCGTTGTAAAACTGGTTGTAGAATCTGATACAACACGTGTTGCTGCAGCCTGATTTCCTGGCGTTGGCAAACATGATACCCGAACCAGATCCTGTTTCTTCGTGGGGCGAGAAAAGTTTTACATGAATCGCGACGACGCATACACACTCGTTTGTGAGTACACGCAAAGCGTGAGCCTGCTAAAACACATGTTGGCCGTCGAAGGGGCCATGCGTGCTTATGCCCGGAATTACGGAGAAGACCAGGAACAGTGGGGCATTGTGGGCTTGCTACATGACTTTGACTACGAGCAGTGGCCCAACCCTCCTGATCATCCGCTAAAGGGCGCGGCGATCCTGGCCGAGCGAGGTTATCCTGAGGAAATCATCTACGCAATTAAATCGCACGCCGACTATCTGCCCGACTGCCCGCGGGTCTCGTTGCTCGATAAGGCGCTTTATGCGTGCGACGAGTTAGCTGGTTTTTGTACAGCTGCCGCGATGGTCCGACCCGAAGGCATCCATGGCATGAAAGCAAAAAGTGTGCGCAAGAAAATGAAGCAGAAAAGTTTCGCGGCAAAGGTCAATCGCAACGACATCGTGCAAGGTGCAGAGGACCTGGGTGTCGAGTTAAATGAGCACATTCAATTCGTGATCGATGCGATGGCCGAAATTGCCGACGAGCTGGAACTGAATGGTGAGTCGAGCGATGGACTATGAGCTGGCAAATATCCTCTGGGCCGGTCCCACCCGTTGGATGGCTAAGTCCAGGGCGGCCGGTGGCCAACTTGGGTGGTAACTGGGCGGTCACGTGTACCCGTTTTAGTTCGTACCTTATGGCTTGTGGCTTACGGAACGTGTTCCAGCCGGGCTGCTTCTACAGACGATAACAGACCACCCCTGTTTATCCATCACTCCCATTGGCAATGCAAAACAAGTGCTTTTCACCCCGAATCAAAAGCTGGCCATCGCTGATTGCCGGCGAGGCAATACAGTGTTCACCCAGAGGATTTTCTGCCACAACCTCCAGTTTCTTGCCGGGACGCACGATTTTGGTGATACCGTCGTCGGCAAGAAAGTATGCCAACCCGTTGGCATGAACCAGGGACGCACTGTAGTGAGACCCTAGCCTTTTCTTCCAAACCACCGTGCCGTCCTTGGCGTCAAAGCAATTTACAGTGCCACGATCATCGGCGACCAACAAGAAACCCTCCAGGACGACAGGTGAAGGCACATAGGAGCGGGCTGAAGAATGCTGCCAGGCGATGTGGGAGTCGGTCACGTTGCCTTGTCCATCGGGGCGAATCCCCATCACATGATAGTCGGGGTAGCCACACGTCATGAAAAATAACTTGCCATCGTACACCATCGACGCCACGAATTGTTCGGTGGGGCCATCGATTTCCCAGTTTCGCGATCCGTCGCGAGGATCAAAGCTGGCAACGCACTGGCTACCCGACAGCACCATTTGCATGCGCCCATTAATCTCGCGAATAATCGGTGTCACGTAACTTCGTATCTTGTAACGCCTCATGGTGCGCCAACGCTCTTCTCCCGTCTTCTTGTCGAGCGCAACCACATACGAATCACCGTCGTGATCACCGTTGATAATGACCATGTCTTTGAACAACACGGGACAGCTGGAGAAGCCATGTGCGCTGACAAAGTCGCCAACCCGGACGGCCCATTCCTGTTTGCCTTCCATATCATACGCGGCAACGACAATTTCCCCCGGGTTGATCAATCGCTCGGAACCAACGTTCGGCGCAACCACTTGTTTGTCGCTTGCTTCAAGAAAGGCTACATAAACCCGCTCGCCATCGGTTGCCGGTGTACTAGAGGCAAAACTATTTAAGGGATGTATGACTTCCAGCCTCCCTTGAAACACTGTCTGCTGCCAGAGCTGTTCACCGGAGCGGCGACTGAAACAGATCAGTACTCGTTCACCTGACTCCAGCAGGCAAGAAACAAGAAACACACGGTCCTTCCACACGACGGGCGACGCATGCCCGATCCCTGGCACGGGCACCTTCCACGCGATGTTCTCGCCAGTCTCACCGTTCCAACGCTTCGGCGGGGCAGCATCAAGACTCGAACCATCGCCGCGAGGGCCCCGCCAGCCAGGCCAGTTTTCTCCAAGCGTTGGAGATATAGCAGCCACGGCGACGATGAAACAGAGGGTGTGAATGAATTGACGCATCGGGTCCTCGGCTTAACTTTTAAACACACGGCGATCCAGCAGGCGACTTTTATTTTTAACCCATGAATCTTACCAAAAAATGCTGCAGGGGGCATTCCCTGCTTTGTGCGTACTGAAACTCCGTCTTTGAAGACGGATAAAAGCTGTAAATGTTTGGTACCTGCAAGTGCGAGTTGCACTCGAAACCCAAGACAATGAACACTCTCAGTGGTGTGGTGCCCGTTGTATGCCGCGATCTTTGCGTTCATCGTAGTCATCGCCGACGGGAATCGCCTTGAACCTGTGTTCGATCGTGCGATCAAGCACCGGGTCAATCAATCGCACCAGGAACGAGTCACCAACACCGTAACATGTCATCTCGGGGAGGCCGCGTTTGCTGACCTCACTTGCAAGCGTTGGCGCAAATTCTGTAGCACCACCAAAAAGAAACATGGGGTCGTCCAGCGCCTTGACCTTTTCCATTGCCAGGAGATATTCACAGCCAACAAGTGTTGCAAGAGAGGCGTCCTGGAATGTGAGGGTGCACCCCTGACAGGTGAGCTCGCTATAGATACGCAACTTGTCCCAGTGGTCGCGAACCTCTGCGTAGGGCCAGGCCGTTCGCGCTATCGGATGAGGACACATCTGCTTCGGTTTGTCTGGAAAAATGTCGTCGATTTCGCGGTCACACTGGTCACTACCCACGGAAATAAAGATTTCATCACCAATGCGAATTACGACGTATTCCCCCTCGGAGCCCGTTAGCGCCCCCTGGACATCAAACTCCTCATCTTGGGTGAGCAGGTATCTACTGATCCGACAGATTGACGGGTTGGACAGGCATGCCCCACTATATCTTCCCTCTTGTGCAATCAGGTCGTCGAGTTGTTTTCGTTTGCCTTCGAGGTCCCGCGAAGCGAATCGTGCCATCGACACGCTCCCAATTGGAATCACTCTTTCTTCGGTGCCGGTCTTCCCTGTGATGTTCAGGCAAATGGGCTTGTGCATTCCTATCGTTCCTTTGAACCTGGTGCAATGATTCAGAAGTTAAAACTATGCAAGGACAAGCAGGTAGGCGTTCATTCACGCCGTTACCAACCCGGAACGTATGGGCCCCAGAGGACGGCATTGAGCAATTCGTGCAGTGGTATCTGGAACCGTTGAAGTCCTAACCGACAGCCGCCGGACTCGAGCCTGGAACCTACACCGTAGGCGTGGAGCCATCGCGTTGCACGTATCGTCTTGAGTCCAACGCCACGTGTTGGCTGCGGGACTTCACCAGGTCCATGTCTAACTCCACACCCAGGCCGGGACGACGGGCCAATTCATTCACGTCGATGTATCCATCGACGATAGGCACTTTGAGCGTCTGAACATCGTCGAACCAGGGCTGAATCGGGCAATGTTCGAGGATGTTGAAGTTTTGGATGGCGGCGGCCAGATGCCCGGCAGCGGCCAGGCCGACCGGGCCATACGGGTTATGCGGTGCCACGGTAATCCCGTAGACCTCCGCGAAATGGGCGATTTTGAGCATCTCACTGATCCCCCCGGCATGGCTGATATCCGCCTGGCAGACATCAATGGCTTGCTGCTCGAACCATGGGCGGCAATCCCACCGGGTCATGAGCCGTTCGCCAACGGCAATGGGTACATCGGGAAAATCTCGTTTGAGTCGCAGAGTTGGCTCAAGCGTGTCCATGTTGGTGGGCTCTTCCACGAAGTGCATGTTCAGCGGCCGAAGACCCTCAATCAGCCGATGGGCCGATTGCGCATCGAACAGGCCAGCGGCATCGATCATCAGTGCAACATCGGGCCCGACGATCTGGCGAACTTTGGTATGGGTTTCGATGGCCACCTCCGCCTGTTTAGCCAAATCATAGGGTTCCGGCGGCTCGCCGGGGCCAACCTTGAAGGCATCGAATCCCATCTCCGACACGCGGCTGGCGGCCTCTTCAAGGGGAATGCCATGGAACTCCGGACCAAAGCGGATGTAGCAGCGGACGCGCTCGCGAACTTTACCACCAAGCAGCTTAAAGACGGGCTGGCCAGCAGCCTTACCGGCAATGTCCCACAAGGCCTGGTCCACTCCGCTCATCGCACTGGTATGCACCACCCCGCGGCGCCACCAGAAATCACGATAGCCGAGCTGCCAAATACGCTCGACGTCCGTGGGATCCATGCCGATGAGACGCGGCTTGAGTTCCGATTCGACCTGGGCCTTGACGGCGACTTCGTGGTATTCGGTGGTTGCCTCGCCGATGCCGGTAATTTGCTCGTCGGTCTGGATCTCAACGAAGATCCAGTTTCGACGAGCGCCTGTACCGTCGGGAAGAGGAATGTTCATGATGTGGCATTTGACGTCTGAAATCTTCATCGGTATTACTCCTCGTCGTTGGGAGGTTCCAGTATGGTTCGCCAGTCATACCGGGCCTGCCAGCCGAGCATTTCTCGGATCTTGCGGGTCGAGAAAAGGGTCTGATCCTGGCTTTCGGGTTCATCAATGGGAACAGTGCGGTAGCCATACTTTTCCAACAGGACCTTACCGGGAATGTCCTGATGGATGTTGGCGGCAGCCAGGTTGAACACTTCTGTCCCCTGGTGGTCGGATTCGAGCCACGTCTGGCAAGCGGCCGCGACGTCACGGGCGTCGATGTAGGACCATAGGCAGTCACCACCAATGGCTTCGTCGTCGACGATCCGTTTCAGCTTCGCCCGGCCGAAGGGCGTATCGTAGATGATCCGCGACAGTCGAAAACCGGCGATGGACATGCCGTACCAGCGGGCATAGTCGAGCGCCAGCCGCTCCAGTAGCAGCTTGGAGGTGCCGTAAATGCCTGGTGGGGCGAGCGGGCTCTCTTCTGTGACCGGAAGCTGCGGTTGCTTTTCCATATCGCCGTAAACTTCAATGCTCGACGCCCAGGCGATGCGTTTGATACCCACGTTCCTGGCAGCCTGAAAGACATTAAAACCGGCAACGGCAAGCATACCAAAGGCCTCGGTCGTGCCGCGGTTGCAGTCAGCAGGTGGGCTACCGAAATGGATAACTCCGTCGGCGCCGGCTAGCGCGTCGTTAACACCAGTAGCATCGCGCAAATCGAGCTGGATGTAATCGGACTCGCCAAAAGGCTCCGGGGCTAAGCGATCGATGCCGACCACTTCATATCCTGCCTTGCGCAAGACGCTCACGATGCTTTGGCCGGTTCCACCCTTGGAACCGGTAACGACGATTCGTTTCATGGGGAACTCTTTCTCTGAAGACCACGCACCCCTTTTAAGGGAAATGGCGGCAAGGCCACTTTGCCTTGGGGTCTCAGGCAATTTTGGGATTGTTCAGCCGCAAGCCCTGCAGACCGGTATTATCAAACCGATGTACTACCAGGTTGTCCAGTGATGCGGCCAGCATAATACTGCGGTCCGGGCCAGCAAAGGACACATCGGTGGGGCCACGCAGGGCTTCTCCTTGCCAGTCCTCACAGAACAGCTCCAACCGGCGGGTGGCCAGGTCGAAGCAATAGATGACATCGGGCCGGTGACAGGCAATCCACAAACGCCCCTCGGTGTCGAAGGCGATTCCATCGGGGATGTGTCGTGGCATGTGTACGACCCGTTCGAACTTACCGGCTGACCCATCGTCGTTAATGGCAATACGGGCGATCGCGTTGCCAAATGTCTCTACGAAATAGAGGTGCGTTTCGTCGGCATCCAGGGCGATTGCGTTTGGGGTATCGACAGGCTCGGAATACCACTGTTTGGCCTCTCCACCGCCGGGTGTGATCTTGTGGATAGCCCCATTAATTTCGCCCGACCAGTCGCCGCTTTCGGACAAGTACATGTTCCCTTGCTTGTCGAAGGCGGGGTAATTGGCACACTCGAACGGCTCCCCAGCGGGGCCGGTTGCGTAGCTGCTCACCTCCCCGCCGGGGGTGATCTTCAGCACGTTGCCACCACCGGCGTGGGCGGCGTACAGATTGCCGTCGGCATCGACCACCTGCCCAAGGCAGCGGGATTCGGTTGAGGCGAACTGCTCGGCAGTATTGGTTTCCAGATTTAGCCGGTAGACCTGGCAACCGGTACCGGTGGTGTACGCTTCGCCATTGGGACCGATGCCAATCGATTCGGGATGATCCACCCCGCCAATGTGAACGATCTTGTGTTTGTCGAACTGCTGAAACACCTTGTTGGCCTTTCTTTGCTTTCTGCTTTTTTGTGGAAACGTCCCCACCGCGGGCACGAGTTTTGGCCGTTGGTTCGAAACGGCTGCACCGGGCAGCAGTTTAGTGCCCACAGGTAATGAGGAGGTTGTTATCCAGAAAACCGGGACTGTGGTAGGGCAAATTGTAGGGCATGCCGCAAGGAGATGTATACCCTGCAGCTTGCAGACAGGTTGCTGAGGGTTTCGCTCGCTGGCAAACAGTGGCACCGCCGGCACCCTGGCGTTGATCACTCCCCAAAACGGCTGAGTCCGAGGAAGCCGATGGGCAGACTCGTGGTGCCGCTGGTGGCGAGATCCGCCAGTGCTTCACCGACCACGCTCGAAAACTTGAACCCGTGGCCGCTGAATCCACAGGCCAACCAAACACGATCGTTTTGCGGGTGTCGATCGATGATAAAATGGGAGTCCGGGCTGTTGGAATAGAGACAAACGCCGGCCGAGACCAGCGGACCAACGGCATCGGGAATGTGTTCCCGAAGGATCGACCGCAGCCCTTCGATCTCCTCGGGCTGCACGTCGCGATCGACATGATCGGGGTCGGTGACGGTAGCCGGCTTGTGCAAAGCGATTTTGAAGCCCGGCTGCCCCGACAGCAACGGGAATCCGTAATGGCCGTACCCGTTGTGTGTGTCTAGATACCAGACGGGAAACGTTCCCAGGGCGAACGACTCGGTACGGCGCGGCCAAAACCAGGCCAGCACTTGCCGGGTAACCGTCTGGTGAACACCACAATCGACAAGCAGCTTTCCGCTCCACGCGCCACCGGTGAACACCACGCAATCTGCCTGGTAGGTGTTCATTTTCGTGCGCACGGTCACGCCCTGGCCATCGGACGACCAGTCTTCTACCGGTTCATGGCCGTGAAGTTCGGCACCGTGACGCATCGCCTGTTCTGCAAAGGTGGCAACAACTTTTTCGGGAACCAACATACCGGCGAGATCTTCGAAAAAACCTTGATGGCTTGAGGGAAGACGAAACTGTGGAAATTTCTGCTGCAGCTCTGCATGGTCCAGAACCTGGTACCGCAGCCCATGTTGCTCGGAGGCTGCCACGGCCCCGTTAATCAGCTGGCTCTGCTGATCACCCATGTACAGCCCTCCCGTGAGATAAAGCAGTTTCTCCCCCGATTGCTCTTCCAACTCACCCCACAACTCATAGGCGCGCTTCACCAGTGGCACGTAGTCGGGATGTTCGAAATAGGCCATGCGGATCATCCGCGTATGGCCGTGATGGGCGCCCAAAGCATGCGGAATCCCGAATTGCTCGAGCCCGAGTACCCGAACCCCCCGCCGAGCCAGGTAACAGCAGGTTGCGGCTCCCATAGAGCCGACGCCCACGACGATCACGTCAAATCGCTGCTTCACAACCATACTTTCTTGCCCGCTCGCTACACTTGGGCCGAAAACCCGTGAAGATGAACGGCTGTTCCAAGACCTCCAGCGGCGGTCACCCAAGAGCGTGAGAACTCAGCCTTTCGCGGACATATTGAAAAAATCCCACATCTTCTGCTATCATTTCGACACGCCTCTCTAGTGTACTGCGTGCCTCACAAAAACGAAACACGGAATGCATGGTTCCAGCGAAAACGTCATGAGAATTAACGGCAGCCATTTTCCTATTTAGGACCGACACCGTTTCGCCCATGACGAGCTGGCCGAGGGTTCCCACTTCATCCCGACGTACTCTCACACGTCGACCAGTCTGCACCCGAGGGGATGGCCCAGGTTCCACGTCATCACGAATTTTGGTTCTGATCGAGTCACGGTTTGGCAGCGACAACCCGGTCTACGCGCTTGCCGTAAAAGCCCAGCGGTAACTGGTCATGCTCAAGGAGGTGTTGGGATCGATCGGGGACCAGGAGAGTCAAAGCACATTCAAGCAGACAAGCAACGATTTTTTAAAGACTTTAACCGATGTGCGCATTCAAAATCGCATCGAACGAAAAGGTAAATATGGCCGCTGACAAGTTCTCACACGACACTCCCAAACTCACTGCACGGCAAGCGGCAATATATTCTGGGAGGGATGGCTGGATCCGGCACGGCGGTCTCCTTCAACGGTGCGCGATGCGTGGTCAACCGTATCCTCGGAATTACCGGTGAGGAGGACGACTATCCCGAACCGTATTTCAGTGCCACACGTTTTCTCGATCCAGCCAACCATAGGTGGCCTGAAATCCCAGACCCGCGCTGTCGGTGACCGGAATGGTCACCGATGACGAGTCATTCCCAATCTCAAAACGCGTGACTGCTACGGATTCAGCAAGCCCAAACCGACAACAGGGTGAAACCACAATTGCGGTGCGTGGCAAGCGTTTGCCGCGGCAGGGGAGGTGGTCCAAGGCAATTTTATTGCCCTTATTCGGTCGCAGCCAGCAGGACCTTCCGCCGCTCGACACGTGTGCCCGACTTTGCCTGCATCTGGCCGCAAAATGGATGCCTTACGGGGTATTACGAGATCGTTGTCCCCGCGTTGATCCCAGAGATTGAAAAGCTTATCGGATGTGTTGTTGTCTGCACAGTTAGGGTTGAGTCGACTGAACAGACTCCTGGTCCATGACCACATCAGAAATCGTGTTCATATAACCGAAGACCACCGCCGATACCCACTCGTGTTCGACTCGGTTTGACTCATTCGATGCAGCTCGCGAGCGACCATCCCGTTTGCCGGTGCTGGTGGAACGCGACAAATCCTTTTCGTTGACGGACAAAAAAGATATAAGATCTAGAATCTCACTCCGGTGTGTTCTGCGGGGAAGCTTCGCGTCAAAGTGTTGGCCTTCACTGGCCAAAGAAAAGTGCCACGGAAACGTATTAGGAAAGCCATCTACGCTCGTCAACACTGTCGCTGCCTGGGATTTGCAACAGAAAATCGCTGCGACCGCGATCGCAGCCAAGCCAAAAGTTCGCAACATCACTGGCGTCCCTCCCCAATTCAGTAAAAAACCATCGAAAGACAGCGTCCCGATCCATTTAAGCTAACGCTGCTACATTGGAAAAGCAAGAACTTTTGGTCACAAAATTCCAGATTCTGCAGCGATGACCATCCGTGGTGTTTTTTTACAATCAAGTTCAACGCCTCCCACAAAGGGTGGTTTGTCATTGCCCCAAAATGACCCAATTTATCGGCCAATTTCCGTGCAACCCGACCGCTGCGGCAATTGGGGTGAATGCAGGCTTCTC
>CAUZEA010000118.1:0-15848 GCA_963578605.1 Planctomycetota bacterium | reverse complement strand
CCCGACTCATTCTCGTCGCCCCTCCCGAACCTGATTTGGTTCTCGTGGTCACTTCAAGGTAGAAAATCGTCTAGAATCGTGCCATCGAATCTGTTGCAACGGGAGAGAAGCAAGGGGCCCCAATGTCTGATCCAGCTGTAGCCACCTTGGATAAAACGTCGTGGTGGGGTCGGCCCATGGGGGGACACGATGTGCTGCGGATCGCCTTGCCGCTGGTGGTTTCGAGTGTCTCCTGGACCGTGATGACATTCGTCGATCGAATGTTTCTCAAATGGACCAGCGGCGAGGACATGTCGGCCGCGTTTTTCGCGGCCACGGTTTGGTTCGCCTCGCTCTGCCTGCCGTTGGGTATCTGTCTTTACGTAAGCACGTTTGTGGCCCAGTACCACGGAGATGGTCAACCCAAACAAATCGGACCTGTCGTGTGGCAAGGCGTATGGATCGCATTGCTAGCGGGCCCCATACTGCTTTTCGCAGCCCCGGTGGTTGCGCAAGTTTTTAACGTTGCAGACCATGGTCCCGAGATCCAACAGAAGGAAACACTTTATTTTTACATTCTCAGCGTTGGCACGCCAGCGATGCTATTGGCCCAGTCGTTCTCTTCCTTTTTCAGCGGCCGCGGTCAAACGCTCGTCGTAATGTGGATCGACACCATCTTTGTCGTGTTGAACTTGCTTTTGGATTATTTGTGGATTTTCGGCCATGCCGGTTTTCCCACAATGGGAATTGCCGGTGCGGGTTGGGCGACCGTGGTCGCGTTATGGCTCAAGTCGTTGACTTACCTCTTGCTGGTACTTCAGAAAAAACACCGTCGCCAATTTGACACTTTTTTGGGGATGTGGTGGGATCTTCAACTTTTGAGACGGCTTGTTCACTTTGGCGCTCCGAGCGGCGTACAACTGCTTTTGGACGTTATGGGGTTTTCGACTTTTGTGCTCCTGGTGCACCGAATCGGGTCGCTTGAAGCCGAAGCAACGACCATGGCGTTTAGCATTAACACCTTGGCATTTATGCCAATTTGGGGTGTTGCTTTAGCCACTGGAATCCTGGTGGGACAGCGGCTTGGCGAAGGTCAAGATGACCTGGCAGCCCGGGCCACATGGACAGCCCTCTGGATCGCTCTCGGCTACATGGTGTTGATTTCATTGTTGTATCTTGTTATCCCCGAATTCTTTCTCTTCGGCTTCTTTGTTGCCGGTGCAGATGAAACAGGGCAGCAAATAGCGATCAAATCGATGGCTACCAACCTGCTCATGTTCGTCGCGGCCTACAACTTGTTCGATGCTGCGGCGATGATCTTTGTCTGCGCGATCAAGGGTGCGGGCGATACGCGATTTGTACTGAAATTAAGCCTTGTCATGGCCGCGATGTTGGTTTTGGTGACCTGGCTTGGCATCGAGTACTGGGAACTCAGCATCTACGGATGTTGGGGTTTGTTTACCACCTGGATTTGGGTCCTCGGCCTGGTTTTCTTGCTTCGTTTCCTGCAGGGCAATTGGCGAAAAATGCGGGTCATCGAATCGCGCGTCAAGGAATCACCGACCCTGGCCTCGCCAACCCCCGGCCCAATCCCCAGTTGAACCGGCGCAGCCCAGGAAGCGGGTTGCGGTGTTCAATCTGAGACGAAGTGGCTGCTTGACTTGCAGCGGTTCCCCGCCGTTCTCGTCAGCCACTTGGCGCAACCGAGTGAACGGGCGACTTGTATCCGAGCGTGGTGCACCGACGCGTTATCTTTCTTGCGAGATTATTCGTCTGGCGGGTCGATCGATTCGTCTGGCGGGTCGATCGATTCGTCTGGCGGGTCGATCGATTCACCTTTTTCGATTTCTCCCTGCTGCTGCCGAATTTGCTCGTATTTCTGATAGGTGCTGACTAACGATTGCAGTAGCCGAGGAATTTGTGGGGCGGACATGAACACCCGCGTCGAAACCGCGGCTGTCGGAAACAGGTTCGTCAAAAAGTCGAGCCGAAACTCCGCTGCCGAGTGCCCAATCATGACACCCGTGGCATACGATCCACTCAGCAAATCGTCGGAAATTTTCAGATCATCGTAGATCTGCTGTGGTGTCAACGGTTGCTTGGGTTGTTGTTGTGGAAGTTCGGCGGGTGAGCCGAAACGATTGGTGTACATTTCAAGGTTCTTCCGAAGGGCTTCGATAAATTGTGCCATCACCGGGTGTGGCATCACGACCCTTGCAGTCACCGCGGCTGGCCCCCCGATATTTTGCACGAAATCGATCATGAATTCCGTGGCACCCGTCATCACAATCGCACCCGTACTGAAAGTTCCCGAGCCAACCTTTTCGGGAACTCGGGCACTGACGTGTTGAGTCTGAGATTGTTCCTCATCAGCAGGAGGATCAGAGTCGTTGGAGTTTTCAGCCATGGTGTGTACGAGCCAGTGATTATTGATGAAATACCTTGTTCAAGCACCTTTCTATGCTAACAGCAGCCCGATCTACAGGTCTACCCATCGATTTCCGTCTTGGGGCTTGTCAGCCGGTGGGGGTAGCACAGAAGATAGGAGGAGCAAACCTGCTGCCGTGTGCCGGCTCAAATTTGGTTTGAAGATTGCCAGCAGGTTTGCCTGTGCTGCTGCCTTGACTTCCTGGTTGGGGCAATCCCTTTCCTTTTGCTTGCTTTTAAAATGGTCGACGTTCCTACCATTGCCATTTCGATTGGCGATCCAGCCGGGATTGGTCCCGAAGTAACCATCAAGGCACTGCTGGACGATGCCTTGCGCAAATCAGCCCGATGGATCCTCATCGGTGAGGACTGGCAGGTGCGCACCTTGGGCGGGCCATTAGGATTTCAGCCCGATCAGGTCGTCGATCGCCTGGAAGATATGGCAAAAGATGCGACAGTCGTGGTCTTTAGGGCCGGGCAGCTACCCGAGTCGGAGTTGGCCGTTGGCGAGGTCCGGGCAGCTTGTGGCAAGGCGGGCCTGGAGTATGTGCGACTTGCCGCCCGATTGTGCCTGTGCGGGAAGGCAGACGCGATGGTCACCGGGCCACTCTGCAAAGAGGCGGTTGCTCTGAACGGAATTGACTTCTGTGGCCACACCGAGTTCCTTGCCGAGTTGTGTGGTGTGCAGCAGTCACGGATGCTCCTCTATCACGAAAAGTTTTGTGTGGTCCATGTTTCGACCCATTGCAGCCTGGCCGAAGCAGCTAAACTTTCGATGGAGAGGATTCGAAAAACGATCGAGTTGGGGCATGAGGCAATGATCCGCTTGAAGGGGACTCCGCCACGGATTGCGGTTTGCGGGCTGAACCCTCACGCTGGTGAAAATGGCCTGTTTGGCAATGAGGAAGCTGAATTCATTTGCCCGGCTATCGACGAAATATGTGCGCAAGGCATCTCCTGCGAAGGCCCCTTGCCGGCAGATACCTTGTTTATGCAAGCGGTGCGGGGAAAGTGCGACCTGGTCGTCGCCATGTACCATGACCAAGGTCACGTGCCAATGAAGCTGATGGATTTTGAGCACACGGTCAATGTTACGCTCGGGTTACCGATCGCGCGCGTTTCCGTCGATCATGGCACGGCTTTTGACATTGCAGGTAGAGACCTCGCGACCTGTGACGACATGCAGATGGCAATGCGTTTGGCGATTCGAATGGCAGCCAACACGGTCGTTGCGTAGCCGGTGTGATGTTCCAAGCCGGAGCACAACCGGGCCGGTTTTTTCCGACGAGCTGCGGAGATTCTTCAAGATTCACCGGGTAGGTTCCGAATTGACCGACAGAGGCGCCACGGTCTGCGCATAGCGGTTCACGCTGTGCGCAGCTGGCCAGATGGCGCCACGTTGCCTGACTTCACAAAACGTACCTCTCACGGCCAGTTGTGGGAAACTGGGAGGGTTGGGTAGGTGCGTACTTTTCGAGCTACCTTGTCTTCCAACTTTTCCAAAACAACGTATCTTTCGCCGGCGACCGGCGAATTCGCTCCTCGCTTGCAAGCCGTTGCTGGCGTTTATCAGTGGCTTTACGCCCTGCTGTTCGTCGCGATCATGGGGATTGTTTTGGCTGGCTGTAGTCGTACCAAGTATCGCCTGCAAGCCGATCGTGAAGTGAATTGTCTGGTTGACCACAAAGCGGTGGCCGCCGGTTCTCAGCCGGGTGAGTTTCGGATCAATATCAATCCGGCATCGCGGATGTACGATCCGTACAATCCTGATTGCGAGCCGATGCCACCAGATGACCCGGTTTCGCATCGATATATGGAATGCGTCGACTGCAAGCGTGGTTCGAAGTGTTGGAAGTGTGCCAAGCGAACTCCCTTTGTTGAGAATCCCGACTGGCTCCGGTATCTGCCACTGAATAAGGAGGGAACCCTGGTGCTTGATCAGACGGGCGCCGTGGAAATGGCACTGCTGCAATCACCCGAGTACCAGGAGGAGCTCGAAGAACTCTATCTTTCGGCGTTGGACGTAACCTTCGAACGTTTTCGTTTTGACACCCAGTTTTTTGGCGGCTCGGAGATTTTTTTTACAGCCGACGGGCGCGACCGATCAGGAACGGGAAGGTCCTCAAGTATTCTAGACGTTCAGCCCCTGCGACCTTCCAATCGGTTGCGGCTTGAAAAGCTTTCGGCAACCGGCGGCGAACTTGTCGTCGGTCTGGCGAATTCGCTCGTGTGGCAATTTGCCGGGCCAGACGAATATGCAGGCAATACAATTCTCGACTTTGCAATTGTGCAGCCATTGTTGCGTTTTGGTGGGCGGACCCGCGTGCTGGAACGACTGACCTTATCGGAGCGGACCCTCCTGTCGAACGTGCGTAGCATGGAGCGGTATCGCCGCGGGTTTTATCTCAACATTATGACAGGCAGAAATGCTGGCTCGGGTCCCTCCCGCCGTGGCGGTATTTTCGGTGCGAGCGGCCTGGAAGGTTTCTCAGGCGTGGGGGGGGGTGGGTTCGGACGTCTTGGCGGTGGAGGAGATTTCTTCAGTTCAGGAACGGGTAGTGGGTTCACCGGGGGGGCCGGGGCCGCCGGGGCCGAAGGGTTTCTGGGTCTCTTGCAGTCGGCTCAGGAGATTCAGAACCAGCGGGCCAACGTCGTTGCCCTTCGTGGAAGCGTAGAACAACTTCAGGCGTCGTACGATGCGGGTAGGATTGACCGTTTCCAGGTCGATTTGGCACGCCAGGCACTTTACAACGCCCAGAGTCAACTTCTCACTTCCGAGACGCTCTATCAAGCGGTTTTGGACAACTACAAGATTGACCTTGGCTTGCCGCCCGACTTGCCTGTTGAGATTCACGATCCTCTGCTTGACCAATTCCAGTTGATCGACGCCGACCTGGACGTGGTCCGCAACGACGTAGCTCATCTGCTGGATGCCCTGCGCCAACCGCTCGAGGACTTGAACCAGGTCGACGCTGCCCTCGATGCCAGTGGAGGTCCTGTTCTGTTGTTACCCGCGCCTACCGGCGAAGCGGCGGATCAATCAAAGAACACCTTGCCCGACATGGCTGAGGTCTTTGCCCAATGCCGACAAATTGAGGTTGCTTTCCAGAAAGAATGGGCGACGGTGCAGCAAGACTTTATACAGTTGGAGCAGCAGTTGCCCGCCCGCCGAAAGGTGCTTCAAGGGCTGTCGGGTCGCCCTGAAGTCCAAGAGGCGCTGGTCGATCCGAGCTTGCTTGATATCTCGAACCTGGAAAAACGTGTCGAGTCGCTCCGCAAGGACCTGGCCGACCTGGATGCGCATTTCTCAAACATTTTCCACGAGCTAGACGATCTGATCGCTCAGAGTGACCTTTCGGCTGCCGAGCAAAAGGAACGTGTGGTCGACCTTCTCGCCGATCTTGCGGGTCGATTACTCGAATTGGGAATTGCCCAGGCACGTGCCCGGCTTGATGCAATTTCGTTTCAGCCAGTCAACCTGACTTCTGAGCAGGCGCTTGCGATAGCCCGAGTTTACCGCCGCGATTGGGCCAATGCTCGAGCTGCGTTGGTCGACACCTGGCGGCTTATTTACTTCAATGCTAATGCCCTGCTGAGTGATTTGAATATCTTCTTCAGTGGCGACGTGGGCAATGTGGGTGACGACCCATTTCACCTGCGGAGTACCCGGGGTCGCCTCCGCGTGGGGATGCAGATCGATCCACCGCTCACACGTCTGGCGGAACGTAACATCTATCGACAGTCGCTGATTGAGTATCAAGAGGCCCGACGCGACTACTACCAATTCCGTGACAGGATCGACCAGCAACTTCGCAACACGATTCGGCAGCTTCGCCTCAACGAGGTGAACCTTGAAATTCGTCGAGCGGCAGTATTGGTCGCAATTGCTCAGGTCGACCTGACTCAGCTCCGTCTTTCTGAGCCTCCCAAACCTGGTGCGACTGCTGAACTGGGGGCAACGACTGCCCGAGATCTCGTTCAGTCGCTTTCCGATTTACTCAACGTCCAGAACGACTTTCTCAGCGTGTGGGTAAACTACAGAATGCAACAGTTGAACCTGGAGTATGACTTGGGGGTCATGCAACTCGATCCGGAAGGAATCTATGTAAAACAAGACTTCCCGCTGAAAACTTTCTTGAATTATTGCGAAAGGCGTCCCGTTGCCACCGAAGAAGAGACATTGGACGGTTTGCCCCCGATTGAATTTTTTCCTGACGGGCCGGCGCTGGAGTCGCTTCCTTTGCCCGGGGAAGATGCCAGTAGCCAAAAATCGATCAAATTACCCACTGACGACGACAATTTTCCGGCGATTTCTTTACCGGACTTCGTCGCGGTCGAACCGCTGAAGTCAACGGGAAAGGTCCAACAGATTCGGGTTGTCGAGCGGCGTCGCTAGTTGAAACACCAATTTTTCCCCCCACAATGACGGTTTGAGATGGGTTGCGTATAATTAGGGGGTATTCCCTATTGGCGATCAGGCTTGTTGCCAACCATCGTTTGCAAAGGGGAGAGGGTCTTCAGGAAATGGTACCGGTGGTCCCAAACTGCCCAACGTTGTAGCTCAAAGATATTCCAACATGGTGATTTCATCCTCGCCAATTCGACCAGGAAGATCCCCCGCTCGGGAACCTGGCGGTCGTTGTTCAGGCGGTCGACGGGGTGGAGCCAGCCTGTCGACAATCGTGGTAATCTCGGTTGTACTGGCCACTTCTTATGGTGGTTACCTCTGGTGGAACACGCGCAAGGACATTTCGACCAATGGTGATGTGGTCTTGTATACGGTAGCCCGCGATGATTTTTTGCTTTCGGTGACCGAGCGAGGGGAAGTTGAGTCGGCAGGAGTTACCGAAATTCGCTCGGAAGTCAAAACGAAGAACTCTCCCGGCCTGGCCATTCTCCGCGTCGTACCCGAAGGGACGGCTGTCGAAGCAGGAGATTTTCTTGTGGAGCTCGATTCCTCGGCACTGGTCGAGGAGAAAATCACGCAGCAGATTACGGTCAATACGGTCGAAGCCCTGGTGATTGAGGCCCGCAACATTTATGAGACCGCAGTCATCACCAAACGCGAATACATCGAAGGAACGTACGTCCAGGAACGACAAACTATCGAGAGCGAGGTATTCGTCGCAGAAGAGAACCTCAACCGGGCCAAGGAGTACCACGAGTACAGCAAGAAGCTGGCCAGCAAGGGATATGTGAACAAGCTTCAGCTTAAAGCCGACAAATTTTCTGTCGAGAAATCGGTCAAAGAACTGGACGCCGCCAGAACAAAGCTTAAAGTTCTCGACAAGTTCACCAAAGAAAAAATGGTCAAGCAATGTGAGAGTGACGTCAAGATCTCCAAAGCCAAATGGAAGGCTCAAAAGAGCAGCCTCGAGTTAGAGATCACCAAGCTCCGTGAAATTGAAGATCAGATCTCGAAATCTACGATCACAGCTCCCAAGTCGGGGACGGTTGTTTACGCGCATGAATCGGATCAGCGTGGTCAGGACGACTTCATTGTCGAAGAAGGGGCGATGGTTCGAGAACGACAAGCCATCATTCATCTGCCCGATGCTTCCGCAATGCGGGTGGTTGTCAAGGTCAACGAATCGTTGATTCAGTTTGTGAAACCAGGAATGCCAGCCACGATTAGCCCGGTTGGAATCGATGGCCAACCGTTGGACGGTACGGTCGAAAGTGTCAATCAATATGCCGAACCAACCGGCTGGCGGAAGGCCAATGTCAAGGAATACAAGGCATTTGTGCGAATCAATGAACCAGTTTCAGGGCTGCGTTCGGGAATGACCGCTGCGGTTACTATTCGGTGTGAATTTGTAGCCGACGCAATTAAAATACCTGTGCAAACTGTTTACGCGCATGGAGATGACTACTATTGCCTGGTGGTGGATGACGGGAATTGGGAAGCTCGGGTAGTCGAGTGTGGTCCGACCAACGACCGCTTCTTCGTTATCAACGATGGGCTGCGAGAAACAGAGCAGGTCGCCATGGCCCCGCGAAAGTATCTCGATCGGGTGAACTTGCCAGAGTTGCCACCCGAAGAAAACCAAAGAGCTGTGCGGGGACCGCGTCTTCCGGAAAAAAAAGAGCCAGCGACTCGTGCCAAAACAGCCCACCTCGCTGCCCCGGCTTCGGCCACCAGTGGCAGTTAGTTGCCTGGTTGTTGCCGTGGCTGCAGGCTGTACGATGATGTTTGTCCCCACCTCAAATTCTGCTCCCCCGAGAGTCGTATCGTGGTCGCTCACCAACTCAAAACTGCAGCGAAAATTCGCGATATGTGCAAAGAATACGTATTGGGCGATGCGAAGGTGCACGCGATTCAGGGAATTTCGTTCGATGTCCCCCAAGGCGATTACATCTCGGTCATGGGGCCGTCCGGGTCAGGCAAAAGTACCTTACTGAACATCCTTGGTTGCCTGGATCGTCCTACTTCGGGGAGTTATGTCTTGGGCGGGGATGACGTGGCGGGAATGAGCGACAACCAGCTCGCCGAGATACGCGCCACGCGGATCGGATTCGTGTTTCAGTCATACAACCTGTTGCCGGCATTGTCGGTTGTCGAGAATATTGAGGTTCCGCTCTATTACAGTGGCAAGATGTCGGCAACTCGACGAACCCGGTGTTTTGAACTGGCCGAAATGGTCGGTTTGAGTGACCGCCTCAATCATCGCCCAGCCCAACTCTCCGGAGGGCAACAGCAGCGTGTAGCAATCGCGCGCAGTCTGGTGAATGATCCCCGTTTCATATTAGCTGACGAACCGACCGGAAATCTCGACTCGACAACCACCAGCGAGATTCTTGACCTGTTGGAAGAGCTCAATTCGGATGGGCGCACGATCATTGTCGTGACCCACGAGTCGGACGTCGCTGAACGGACGAAGAGGTCCATTCATTTACGGGACGGAAAGATTTTGGATGACGAGAGACACAAGCGATGGTGACCTGGTTCCGGACAATTCGACTGAGTATCAAGAGTTTGTTGCTCCATCCCTTGCGATCTTCGCTCACGGTGCTGGGGATTTTTATTGGCGTTTCCAGTGTCATTTGGCTGCTC
This sequence comes from Planctomycetota bacterium, assembly GCA_963578605.1. Taxonomy (GTDB): domain Bacteria; phylum Planctomycetota; class Planctomycetia; order Pirellulales; family Lacipirellulaceae; genus JAKVCB01. The sequence continues at coordinate 6,388 of CAUZEA010000118.1, read as the reverse complement.
GCCCTCGGAGAAGGTATCGGAACGGCAGCCCAGGAGCAGATTGCCAGCCTCGGTGCGCGAAACATCATCGTCCGTACCATCAAACCCTCGGGTGACGAATTTGAAGACGGTGGCTACGGTTTGACTCGAGCCGACTACGTGCGGTTGATTGCCACGATACCCACCATCGATGAGGCCCTGCCGATTCGGGAGGTGGGACGGGAGTTTCGCAACCGGACCCGTTATTTCGAGGGTCGACTGGTGGGATGCTCTCCCGAATATGCCACGGTGACGCGATTGGAACTGGATCGTGGGCGGTTTCTCACCGTGATGGATCTGGAGCAGGAGCGCAATTTGTGTGTCCTGGCTGCCGAAAGCGAGGAACGACTGTTCCCCTTTGAAAACCCGCTCGGCGAATTAATTATGGTCGACAACGACTTTTACACGGTGGTAGGTGTGATGAAGTCGCGGGCTCCATCAGCCGGTATTGGTGGATCACTCGCTGCTGAAGATTATTCCCTGGACGTTTACATTCCCATCACCACCATGTGGCGTCGCAATGGCGATATGGAAGTTGTCACCAAGCCTGGAACCTTTCAACGCGATTTGGTCGAGATCAGCCAGATTACGCTGCAGATCGATGATCGGAAAAATGTGCTGGCAACGGCTGACATTGTACGAGATACGATTGTACAGGATCACACGATGCCCGATTTTGGCATAACGGTTCCCTTGGAACTCTTGCAACAGGCCCATACCACCCGGTTGATGTTTATTTTATTTTTGGGACTGATTGCCGCAATTTCACTGGTGGTTGGAGGAATCGGAATCATGAATATCATGCTCGCGACGGTTACCGAGCGGACTCGGGAAATTGGTATTCGGCGTGCCTTGGGTGCCAAACGTCGCGACATTGTGCGGCAATTCCTGGTTGAAAGTGTGGTGCTCTCGGTGGTGGGCGGGTTGCTTGGGATCCTCGGTGGAGTGTTCTGTCGACCGCTTTCGGTTGCGATCCGGAGTGAGCTTTACCGACAGTTCCCCAAAATGATGGACAATTTGCCAGAGCTGATTCGCACGGTCGAGCCCATTCTCGTTTCCTGGTCAGTGCCACTGGCATTTGCCATCTCCGTAGCCGTCGGTGTCATCTTTGGGGTTTACCCGGCAGTACGCGCTGCGCAACTCGATCCGATTGAAGCGCTCCGCCACGAATAGGTTGCTGGGACGGACAAGTTCCCGTAATCAGGAGATGGTCCAGGGCAATTTTTTCTATGATGAGGTCGCTGAATTGTGTCCCGCCACAAACTACTGTGTTCAGCTGGGAGATGCTGTTTTCAGACCGACAACAGTCCGTCGGCCTGCTCTCATGATTAGGGGTCCCATGGCATCAGAAGCGATGATTTTTTCCGCGATGCATTTTTTCCGAATGTGTTGCCGATCTTTGGTAGTACTGGGATGCATCGCCTTGCTTGCCAGCGCCACAGAGACAAATCGCCTTGCCTATTTGCATGGTCCAGGCCCGGTTAGTATTGCAACCAACCAAATTGATCGAGTGGATCCGGAACTACAGAGTTGGATCCAGCAAGGGTTGGGTATTGAAGTGCATACGATGGATCATCCCGGTCCACTTTCAAAGGATAGCGAGTTTACAGAGGTAAAAAGTAATTGCGATCGCTTGGCGTTTTAAGATTTGCCCACCAGCAGTACCGAGGTCGTCACCAAGATCGTTCCTGAGCCAGGACCGCTTTCTCCCCGGAAGTCGTTGCAAGAGATTGTGGTTCCCGAGGGATTGAAGGTAGAACTTGTGGCTTCGGAGCCGCTGGTGATGGATCCGGTAGCCTTTGACTGGGGCTGGGATGGTCGCCTGTGGGTCGTTGAAATGGGCGATTATCCCAACGGAATGAGATGGAATGGGCCCGGTGATCCAAAGGGGGATTTTGGAGGACGTGTCAAGATTTTGACCGACACGGATGGTGACGGTGTTTACGACAAGGCATCGGTGTTTCTGGACAAATTGCCATTTCCCACTGCAATCAAGGTGTGGGGTGATGGGATATTGATCGCAACTGGATCCGAACTGCTGTATGTCGAAGATGCCAACGGCGATCAAGTTGCTGATGTTCAAAAACCACTTTACTCAGGATTTACCGAAGGGAATCAACAACATCGCATCAATGGGCTTCGTTGGGGATTGGACAATTGGCTTTATTTAGCCAACGGTGGTAGTGGTGGAAGTGTACAACCGGCTGACCAAGATGCACCACCTGTCGATATCGGAGGGTTCGATCTGCGAATTCGACCCAGCACAAGTGAATTGCAGACACAATCGGGGTTATCGCAATCGGGGCGTTTTCGCAACGACTGGGGAGACTGGTTCGGATGTAGGAGTGGCAATCCACTCTGGCATTACATTTTGGATGAGCGATACCTGAGTCGTAACCCCTATGTTTCGGGGCCCATTGTGCGACGCGATGTTCCTGAGCAGCCAGGTAAGGCTCTGATCTGTCCATTGAGCCAAACTATGCCTCGGTTTAATGATTACGCGAATACGAATCGATTTACCTCTGCTTGTAGTCCGGCCTTTTATCGGGACAAGTCTCTGGGAGAGATGCTAGCCGGGAATGTCTTTATTTGTGAGCCAGTCCACAATCTCGTACATCGCGAAATTGTCTCACCTGCCGGTGTGTCGTTCAGTAGCCGACGGGCACCCGAGGAAACAACAAGCGAATTTCTCGCCTCGCGCGATTTGTGGTTTCGCCCCGTGATGATTCGTACCGGTCCCGATGGAGGTCTCTGGATTGCCGACATGTACCGATTTGTCATTGAACACCCGGAGTGGATTCTTCCAGAGGTACAAATCTCTCTCGACATGCGCGCGGGTTCCAGTCGAGGGAGGATCTACCGCGTGCTTCGAGAGGGAGCCAGTCCGCAGGTTCCGCGCCTGGGAGAATGGACACAAAAACAACTCGTCGCTGCGCTGGAAAGTCCAAATGGCTGGATACGCGACATGGTACAACAGCGTTTTGTTGAAAATGCACAGCAAGCACCCATAGAGGATTTACAGAAATTGGTAGTGTCGGGTAACAGGGTGACCGCAAGGCTGCATGCACTGTGTACTTTGGATGGCGTGGGCCGCTTGTCCCCTGCCATACTTGCTAATGCCTTGACCGATCTAAATCCAGGGGTTCGTCGCTGGGCTGTGCGATTTACAGAGAGTTTTTCCGGGGATTCCCGGCTTTTTAGAGCAGTGGCCAGGATGCTCGCTGAAGAGAAGGATCCACAGGTCCTGCTACAAACACTTTACTCCTTGCGGTTGTGGTCAAATGTCGAACCGCAAAGTGGAGACATAGCCCGCCAAGCTACCAGGTTGCTAGGGAATTTAGCCTATCGGCATGCAAGCGACGAAATCCTGCGGGCTGCGGCCATCAGTTCAATTGGTGAGTCGAACGTCGAACTGTTGCTGACAGGTTGGATTGAAGCGTATTCCAAAGAACCTCTGCCTGCAGCAGAAACCCTGGTGCATGCCGGATTTTCCACACTGACAGGAATTGGAAATCAGGCGACCATAACAAAGTTAACAGCTTTGTTTGTCGAGCGGGCGGCCAAAACATCAGCAAGTGGCCAGTTGCGGGCCGTTGACATCTTGCTTGACGCGGTTGACGATCGGTCTGGCCAGGGTAAGCAATACATAACAAGCGAACTACTCGAACAAACCCGTCAACGAGTTCAGCAGGAAACTCCGGACGTGACGGCGATTCGGATATTGGGAAAATCTTCCCAGGATAATCAGGATGTAACGTTAATTGCCAATATTCTTTCACCTCAGCAGTCTCCCGCTACACAATTGCCTGCGGCCAAAGCGCTTTTTAACATGGGAACGGATACGGCATTTAACGCTTTGCTTGATAAATGGGATTCATATCCACCCAACTTGCGGAGACATGTTCTCGATTCGATTGGCCAACGTCCTGACTGGACTTTGAAACTGTTGGAAGCCATTGAAGCTGAAAAGGTGGTGATATCACAAATTAGTGTTCACCGTCGGGCTCAGTGGTTATCCCACCAGGATGAAAAAATTCGCAGCAAAGCAGAGCATGTGTTCTCTAGTGCCATCGATCCGAATCGAGCGAGTCTTGTCGAGCAATACCACCAGGGATTGCCGTCGGCAGGAGATGCTTTGCGAGGAAAAGCGATATTTTCTAAATCGTGTGCCAGTTGTCATCGCTTTAATGCATTGGGACATGCTGTTGGTCCTGACCTGGCGGCACTTAAAGATCGTTCATCTCAAGCGATTCTGATTGCGGTACTGGATCCAAATCGCGCAGTAGAAAACAAGTACCTCAATTACGCGGTGGAAACGGAGGATGGGTTGATCTTTACCGGAATGTTGGCCGATGAAACAACGGCTACCATTACGTTGCGTGGACCTGAGAACAAAGAAAAGCAGATTCTTCGCAACGAAATTGAAACGCTTACCGCGACAGGGAAAGTCCATTATGCCAGAAGGGATGGAAAAAGACCTCACCCCAGGTAACCTGGCGGATGTAATCGCTTATCTACAAGCCGCGGCCCCCGCTTCCCAGTGAGCTGCGCCAAACCTGCTCTGATGGTTCGGAAATCTGGTTCCACAGCAGGAGCTACACGGGTTCTTTTCATGTCTGCGGTGGCAGCTTCAGAAAAAATAAACCCGTTTGGCAGTCTTGGAAAAAATCCATTCGCGGTCTTCAGGAGAAAGGAAATCAAGGTGATCGCGGACCAGCGCAATAGAATCGGCATAGGTGTGCCCCGGGCCGAGTTGATAGGGGCAGTCGCTAGCCCACATCAGGCGTTGAGGGCCATATGCTTCAAAAACGCGCTGAATCATTGGAGCAAGATCGAGGTAGGGTACTTGCTTGGCCCCCAATGCGTAAAAGGCGGAGACCTTCACCGATACCTGTTTCTGTTTAGCCAACTTGCAGAGTTCGCTAACGTCTTCATCGCGGATCGTGCCAGCAGCACCTATACGCGATAAATGATCGATGACCACAGGGGTACCCGGAAATCTCTCACACATGTTGCCGACTGCTGGCAAGTCTTCCGGATTGATCAGGCAACACATCGCCTGTCCTGTATCAGCCCCGACGCGCCACATCTCTTCCATGCCGGGCGTTTCAAGCCAGTCGCTACGAGCAGGGAAGAAAGGTGTAATCCGAAAGCCTGTCACTCCTTGTGCGAGCATCTTGCGCATTAACCCGCCAGTTCCTTCGCGCCGATCATCGATTGCCGCAACGACGCGAAAGACCTCTGGATAACGACGGGTAGCATGCAGCACGTAGCTGTTATCGACTCCATGGTAGGGTCCATGTTGAATCAACACGACTTTTGATACGCCTACAGGTTGGGAGAGGGCGATCAATTCGTCATAGTTGAAACTGGGGGGATCCAGATCGTCCAGGGTTTTTCCATTTGCCAAAGGGAATTGCTCGACATTGCGTGTCCATATGTGGGAATGTGCGTCAATCATGAGTGGAGTGCCTTTGATGAGGGGCTTTTATAAAAATTGTGTTCGACACATGCCAGGCTCGGTGGTCACAAAGTCCAGGGTGGAAATTCTTCTTTACCTGAAATATTGCTCCATGTCATGTCGATCCATTCCTGTGGATATCCGTGTTCAAAGGGGACGACATTGCTCAGGCGGTCTCGCAACGTGCCAGGAAGATCCCAATCACCAGCTTCCAGGCTTGTTTCGATTTGTTCGACCGTACGGGCTCCAACAACGACAGCGGTGATCCGGCGGTCGGCAAGGAGCCAGGCCAAGGCAACCTGAGAGGGAGCTTTTTCATTTTCGGCGGCGACAGAGAGCAGCTCATCGATAACCTTGAAATTCTGGTCACTCCAGTAGCGTGGCAAATCGATTTCGCGCCTCACCCCTACACGAGATTCGGGTGCGGGTCCCTGCTCGCGATCGTACTTCCCCGTTAGCATACCACCAGCCAACGGGCTCCAACACAACATGCCCATTCCCTGGTCACTGCAGGCAGGCAAGATCTCAAGTTCTATGTCGCGGCGCAACAAACTGTACATGTGCTGCCCACTAATGAATCGTGAAAGCTGCAGGCGGTCAGCAATGCTGTTTGCTTTGACGATTTGCCAGGCAAAGTAATTGCTGCAACCGACGTAGCGCGCCTTTCCACAGCGAACCAGGTCATCCAGTGCGCGCATCGTTTCTTCCATAGGGGGTAAACGGGTCAGGCCCGTGAACCTGGTAGAGATCAATGTAGTCGGTTCCGATTCGGCGCAAACTGGCATCAATCGCTTCGAAGATGTGTTTTCGGGAGAGCCCCTTGGCGTTGGGGGTCTCTTTCATGCGGAACCAGCACTTGGTGGCGATGACTAAATTGTCCCGATCGTAATCCCGGATTGCCGTGCCGAG
>CAUZEA010000117.1:0-15859 GCA_963578605.1 Planctomycetota bacterium | reverse complement strand
TCACAAAATTACCGATTGCCCGCTACTGAAGAACAGTGATTGGATCCGTGAATAATTTTGAATTCGGAATGAGTACCTTATTCTTCTCGGAATCAAGCTCCGTGTATCGTAGGTCAATAGAAATAACAATGCCCTCGTAACCCGATATCTTGATACGGTTTCCTACGTCGAATGGTCGATATAGCAATATGAGGACGCCAGAGAGAAGATTGGAAATAGTATCTTTCATAGCGAAGCCAAGTGCAAATCCCGTCAACCCCAGACCGGCCACTAGCGCGGATACATTGATACCTAACGTTCCGAGCGCAGTAACAAAGCCAAAGATCATAAGTGCAATACTGCTTGTACGAGCAAGTAGCGAAGTCAGATTACCATCAAATTTCAATCGCTCAGCGGCACGAGTGATTGTTCTTTTTATTACTTTCGCAAGGATAAAGAAAACGACGAAAATCACTACAACCCCGATTACTCGCGGCCCCCAAAGAGTCGCTTCGTCACGCAAATATTGAACGAGAGTTTCCATAGCCTACTAACCTCTGGTTGCCCTTTCCAAAGAAATAGCTAACGGATCGGTGTTCAGCGGCCAGCAACAGCGCTGACCGGACCCGACCCTGCCGACACATTATGCCGCCAGAGGGCAATCAAGGTCAATCGAACCGGGCTGTTGATGGTCCGCTGCAACGCCTTGTTAGGCGGTATTCAAGGCGCAGCTACGTGGCCCGGCGCTCTTGGTCGAGGTAGGAGAGCACGTGGTCGCTGAACTCGCCCGAATCGTCGAACGCTCTCCACAGCCCATACAGTTCGAGTTGGGCACCTTCGCCTTGGACAAAGAACTGCGATCGATCGCACACGATCTCAAGGGGAACAGGCCCCGAGAATCTCACGAGGTAGCTGTGCATGGACCCTGATTCGGAGTGCTCGGGCTGAAATCCGCGACTGGCAAGGGCATCGAGGAGTTCCCTGAGGTCGTCGACGATCGTCTCCGGCAGAGGCATCGAATGCCGCCTAACTTGTGATTATCTCAATGCACGGGTCCAGATATCCAGAATTGTACTCGACCCGGTGTGTGCGGTGAAACTCTTTGTATCACAAGAGTTTAGGTTGCCGTTGGGCACGCTAATAAACAAAGCAAACCTCAATCGGTTGTAAATGGAGATACTGACATACAATCAGTATCCATGAAGCTCTTGGATCAATACCGTGCGGCCTGCAAGGTGCGGCATCTTGCCTCAAAAACGATGGCCGTCTACGTTCGATGGGTCGAGCAGTTTGTGCGGTTCCACCGCGATCGGACGGGCGGATGGCAACATCCGTCGCAAATGGGCCAGAGGGAGGTCGAAGCCTTCCTGACACATCTGGCCGTTAATCGGCGTGTGGCCGAGAGTACGTCAAACTCGCGCGAGCCTGATGGCGTGGGTTGTCCTGGGGTAACGTCTAGCGAGTTTCACCACAGGTTGCATTGTCAAACTATGATGACGTAACCGACGAAGGGTCGGTCGTTTTTACAAAATTCGATTGATATTTCCTTCGCAAAGCCTCTCTGGCGATTACTTTCGTGGCTGACCTTTTCCAACAGGCAAGCTAAACTAAGAGACAAGGATGCAACTTCTGGCCATTCGTTGCAACGGACTGTTTCCCAGGCGGTTTACAGTGGAGTGGCGGGTTTTATCAGGGCCTCTCGGGGCTTTCGCCATGGTGCCGTAAGCCTGTTCCGTGAGCCTGTTCGGGGCACGTGTTTCGCTGTACCTGGGCACACAAGAGATCCACATGACGGCCATACTCGGAATTTCAGCCTTCTATCACGACTCCGCGGCGGCGCTCGTCGTCGACGGAGAGATCATCGCAGCAGCGCAGGAAGAGCGATTCACACGCAAGAAACATGACTTTGACTTCCCACAGAACGCCGTTGACTACTGCCTTGGGGAAGCAGGCATAACACCGGAACAACTGGATTACGTTGGCTTTTACGACAAGCCTTTGACAAAGTTCGAGCGTCTGCTCGAGACGTATCTGGCAGTCACACCTGCCGGTTATCGCTCATTCCGACAGGCCATACCACTGTGGTTGAAGCAGAAACTTCATTTGCCCCAAGAAATGAACCGTGGACTGCACGGCCGCTATTCGGGCCGCTACGTTTTCACCGACCACCACGAATCTCACGCCGCCAGCGCCTTTTTCCCGTCGCCGTTTGACGAAGCGGCCATTCTCACCCTCGATGGTGTTGGTGAGTGGTCGACCACTTGTTTTGGCGTCGGTCGCGGCAACAAGATCGAGTTGATCGATGAAATTCGTTTTCCCCATTCGCTTGGCCTGCTCTACTCCGCATTCACCTACTACACCGGCTTTCGAGTCAACAGTGGTGAGTACAAGGTCATGGGGCTGGCGCCGTATGGCCATCCGATCTACAAGGACAAAATATTCGAGCATCTCCTGGACCTTAAAGAAGATGGCTCCTTTCACATGGATATGAGCTACTTCAACTATTGCCAAGGTCTGACGATGACCTCGAAGAAGTTTCATGATCTCTTTGGTGGTCTTCCCCGAAAATCGGAGTCTCAAGTCACCCAGCGCGAGATGGATCTGGCAGCTTCGGTGCAAGCTGTCACAGAAGAGATCATGCTCCGCATGGCCCGACATGTGCACGAAAAGACAGGCGTAAAGAATCTTGTTCTTGCCGGGGGCGTCGCTTTGAATTGCGTCGGAAATGGCCGCATTCTTCGGGAAGGGCCGTTTGAGAGTATTTGGATTCAACCGGCGGCTGGTGATGCTGGTGGCGCATTGGGAACTGCACTGTTCATTTGGCATCAACTTCTGGAACGACCAAGACATCCGCAGGGCAGGGACTCTCAAAGGGGATCACTTCTAGGCCCAGCGTTTTCCGACGAAGAGATCGTTCGCACGCTGTCGCAGCACAACGCTGTTTACGCTTCCTGTGACTCGGATGAGCAACTGTGCAACACAGTTGCGGACTTGATCGCAGCAGAGAAAGTGATCGGATGGTTTCAGGATCGCATGGAGTATGGACCTCGCGCGCTCGGTGCGCGTAGCATTTTGGGAGATGCACGCAACCAAAAAATGCAATCGATCCTGAACCAGAAGATCAAGTTTCGAGAATCGTTTCGCCCATTTGCCCCCATTGTCTTGCAGGAGCACGTCGATCGATATTTTAAGATGCGTCCACAGGAAGACAGCCCTTACATGCTTCTCGTTGCTCCGCTTCACAAAGACATCCGTACGGAGCCTGGCCCTGAATATGAACAAGCTTTTGGTATCGACAAGCTACACTATTGCCGGTCCCTGATTCCAGCGGTCACACACGTTGATTACTCGGCACGAATTCAGACGGTTGACAAGGAACGAAATCCACTGCTGTACCAGCTGATGTCACACTTCCATGAAAAAACCGGTTGTCCGGTGTTGATCAACACGAGCTTTAACGTAAGGAATGAACCCATTGTGTGTACTCCCGAACACGCCTACCGCTGCTTCAAGATGACAGACATGGACGTACTGGTACTTGGGCGAAACATACTGCTGAAAGAAGAGCAAGGTAATCCGATGACCGAGGCCGATCGTCAGGAGCACCTCGCACAATTCACCCCAGACTGACAGTGGACCGGATCATGAAACTTGTCGAAATTAACTGGCACCCTACCAATCGCCAACTGCGGCAATTTGGCGCGATTTGCGTAGTCGCTCTGCCGGTCGTAGGATGGTTTTGGGGAGGTGGCACAACCATCGTCGTCCTCCTCGCTGCGGTTGGGCTCGCCATTGCATTAGCCGGCCTGGCCGTTCCGCAATCGTTGAAACCGATCTTCCTTTTCCTGATGATCGTGGCAACACCGATTGGTATGGTCATTGGCGAGTTGGCAATGCTGCTGATTTACTTCGGAGTGTTTTTGCCGATCGGACTTGCCTTCCGGATCGCGAAGCGTGACGCTTTGCAACGAACCCTTGACCAGAAGAAGACCACGTACTGGCAACCAAAAAAGCAGCCTGCCAACGTTGCCAGCTATTACCGTCGGTCGTAGGTAGACCGCTTGATCTACGGAAAACAGTGAGAAACGTGCACATGTCCGCAGAAGACCGAAAAACTGAATTTGAAGAAGCAGGCGAAGAAAAGCAGTTGTCGCTTGTGCAGGAGTTTGGATTGTTCGTTGTGGAAAACAAGAAGTGGTGGTTGATCCCGATTTTGCTGATCCTTGGATGCATTGGTCTCTTTGTACTTTTAGGTCCGACCGGTGTTGCGCCATTCATTTACACACTTTTTTGATTCGATTGGGACTCGTCGACTGTTCGGGAAGCGGCAAGTCAATGAGTCGTTCTTCGACCGGTTTTACTGGCTCCGATTCCCATGCTGTTGAGCGGCCAAACTTCATCCCCGTAACAGTACGCAGACCTTCGTGTACGTACGAAGGGATCAACTCCTCGCTATAACTGGCTCACCTGACCTTACCCCGCTTTTAGTACCAGCCTAAGTGAGAGAATCAGGGTGCATGGGCACGTCTTGCGAACGGGCCAGATCGTTGATGCACCGAATATCCTTGTGCACCAGGCCCAGCCGGAAACGCACATCGAAATCGCGTTTCATGAAGCGTGGCATGACTCCCTGGAAACTGTTGCTGTTTCCGCCACTGACTGAAATGATATCATACATAGACTGCAGGTCCACGTCATACTTCGCCGCCAAGGGAAGCACGTCGCACAGCGAACGTCCGTGTGGGAAGGTGGTGGTGGGTGGAATTAAGGAGACATCAAACTACCGACCGTTGAGCCGAAAATTAAAAAGGTTCACAGCGCAAGCTGCGGCCCTTTTTTATTGCGCCAGCAGTGGCGGTTTCTGATCGGCGAACCGAGTGGCCTGCTGGAAGGCATAGGCCAATTGCAGAACGCCGAAATCCTGCTGGTGTCGACCGACGATTTGCACGCCCACCGGCAACCCTTCCGGCGTGAATCCGCAGGGAACCGAAATTGCCGGCAACCCGGTCACCGTGACGTAATAACAGGACTTCATCCAATCGATGTAAGTCTCCATGGCCACGCCATTGATCTCTTTGATATAGTGCTGGTTGACATCGAAAGGCGGTACCTGGTTCACTGGCAGAACGAGATATTCATAGTCCTTCATGAATTCTCGGACGCGTTGATACAGCGACGTTCGCTTGACCTCCGCCCTACTGAGATCAAGCCCCGAGAGCTTCAGCCCTTCCTCGGTATTCCAGATCACCGTATCCTTGATTTGATCACGATGGGTTTTAATCAGTTGCTCAAACTTGATGGCAAATCTCCAGGCGCGCCAGATCTTAAACACTTCATCCGCATCACAGAAATCCGGGAGGGTATCTTCCAACTGGCAGCCCAGTGACTGGAAGGTGGTTCTCTGCGCCTCGATCACGCTGCTGACCCGTTCGTCCACCGGCAAATCGCCAAAGGAGGGACTCCAGGCGATCTTTACATCCTGGAAATCACGCTCAAGGGGCGTGGCAAAAACAGACCCCGGTTCCGCAATGGAAATAGGTGACCGATCGTCCGGCCCCGCGATGGCTGTTAACTGGAGCGAGACATCTTCCACCGTGCGTCCCATCGCCCCCTGCACCGAAATGGGAAACCAGCCGATGTCAGTGGGCCAAACCGGGACGCGTCCGGGGGAATTCCGGAAGCCAACCACGTTACAGAAATTGGCTGGATTGCGTAGCGACCCACCCGTGTCACTGCCATCGGCAATCGGCAACATGCGGCAAGCCAGCGCGACCGCCGCACCACCACTACTGCCACCACAGGTCTTGCTTGTGTCATAAGGGTTGAGCGTTGCGCCAAAAACTTCATTGAAGGTCTGCGATCCCGCACCAAATTCCGGCACGTTGGTCTTGCCGATGGTGATTGCTCCTCCCTGCCGCAATCGCTCTACGATAAGGCCATCCTCCTCGGGAATCTCATCGGCATAGATGGGGGATCCATACGTGGTACGGATTCCCCTGGTCGGTACGAGATCCTTGTGAGCGATCGGCAAACCGTGCAGGGGGCCCAGGTCCTCGCCACGGGCGATGACATCGTCCGCTGCCCTGGCGCCCTCGATCGCTCGATCGGGCAACAGGGTAATAATCGCGTTCACGGTGGGATTGACCTGTTCGATCTGTTGCAGGTGAGCCTGCATGACCTCCAGGCAGGAGACTTCCTTGTCACGAATCCGCTGCGCCATTTCGGTAGCGGTCCAGTCGCAAATTTCCTGGTTTGACATCGCTCTGTATCCTTATGGTCGCGGATCGGCCTTTATCCTGTCAGTCGCAAAAGAATCTCTATCAACGACTTATCTTACGTCAAACCTGCCTTGGCTGACCATTGCCCCGTTTCGGCGGCGGGGATTTTTTCAGCCCCGACTTCAGCCGGATTGAGGGCGCCCCCGGAAGGCGTCACAACAATCAGGACTGAATCAAGGTAATTCAACCGCTTCACGAGGATTTGAATCATGGCAACACGCCTCCTGCTGGTCTCGACACTCGCGCTGTCATTCAATCTGCCGGCGACCGACGCGGCGCCACCGAACTATGACGAAACGAAGGTCCCCAAGTACGAGTTACCGAATCCGCTGGTGATGCTCAACGGCGAGAAGGTGACCGATGCCGAGACCTGGGTCAGCAAACGGCGGCCCGAGATACTGCGGTTATTTCAAACTCAAGTGTATGGAAAAACACCGCCTGCCCCGGTGGAGATGAGTTTCCAGGTAACGTCGACCGACAAAGATGCACTGGGTGACAAAGCCACTCGCAAGGAAGTTTCCATTCACTTCACGGCGAACAAAAAAGGTCCACGCACGGACCTGCTTCTCTACTTGCCTAATGATGCCAGCGGTCCGGTTCCTGCCTTCATCGGACTCAATTTCCGTGGCAATCATACCATTCACGTTGACCCGAATATTACGCTGAACAAAGGATGGATGCGTCCGGGCAGTGACATCGTGAACAACTGAGCGACAGAAAAGACGCGTGGTTCCAGTGCCTCGCGGTGGGACGTCGATGCGATCCTGGCCAGCGGCTATGCACTGGTAACTGCTTACTACGGTGATATCGACCCCGATTACGATGACGACTTACTGATAGCGATTTCAATTCCCGTCGCGCCTTTGATTGTAGCCGGCAGCCCTGCTTGTGTGAACAATCTACCCTTTTGTCCGGGCGCCTTTTTTTTCGCGTCACGTGGCGATCAGGCGAGATTGGGCTACAATCCGGGAAGTTCACTTGCCCGGTAACACTCCGGACACGTTTGCGTACCCTGGCGTTTTGATCTTGCCCGACGGAACAATCGTCACGACGACTTACGGACACTGGGTGCCCGGCGAAGCTCCGTTCGTTGTGAGTGTGCGGTTGAAGCTCTCCGATTTGGATGAAATGTACACAAGATCAAAGAAGCAAAAGTGACCTCACGGCGTGCCAACAGCGATAATACTCGTGACGTCAACAAGAGGCTCGCGATTTGTTTCGACTTTACGGAGAAGTAATGCAACTGTATCTCATCCGACATGCCCAATCGCTAAACAACTCTCTTCCCGAAGCCCTGCGTGTCGAAGATCCAGGGCTTACTGAACTGGGACACCAGCAGGCGCGATATCTCGCCGAATGGATCCCGTCGCTGAGACTTACGCGGCTCATCACCAGCCCGTTTCTTCGCGCGCTCGAAACGACTGAGCGGATCCACGAATCAACCTCGCTAACACCGGAAGTCCGTATCGCACTTCACGAGCGGGGAGGCTGTTACAGCGGACACACGCCCGAGAACATCATCGGTCGACCAGGAATGAGTCGAGCTGAGATTGAACGACGCTTTCCAGGCTTTGATGTCGCGGCGGACATTGATGGGCAAGGGTGGTGGAGAGGGATGCCATATGAAAGTCAGGAACAGGCTCGGCAGCGTGCAGCAAGGCTGCTCGCGCAGACGACGCAGGAATTCGGTGATACGGAGGAACGCGTTGCGTACGTCATGCACGCCGACATCAAGGTCCTGTTCTTGGCACATTTCCACAGCGAGCCGCTGGCGGCTGGCCCGCACAACGCATCCGTAACGACGATTGAAGTCACCAACACGACAGCTCAGGTCACCGACTACAATCGTATTCAGCATTTACCACCGGCGATGGTCACGCTGTGATGCGCAGCCGTACGGTGCGCTACGCATTCTTGGGCGCCGCCCAGTGACCGTCACGATACGTCCGCTCCAGCATGGCATTTGCTTCCGGGGCATCAATGAAGCGTTCCTCATCGGGATCGAAACTGAGTGATTGGCCCGACTGGATCGTGATATTTCCCAAGTGGCACAACGACGTCGTGAGGTGCGCAACCTCGGCGTTGGCGCTCGGTTGCCGGTTGTTGCGGATTGCGTTCAGAAAATCAGCGACGTGGGCCCCGGTATCTTGAGGCTGAAGAGGGACGTCGACGGGTTGTTGTTTATTGCGGTCCAATAATACCTGTATCTTGCCGCGACGCGTCAGAAACATCTGCCCTTTAGTCCCGTAGTACTCCACGCCGCTGTCACAATTATGGGGATAATTGGTTGACCACAGACGCTCTTCGTAAATCAAGATCTTCTTTTTCGCAGCTCCGGCAGCAGGGTACTCAAAAGTGACCTGTTGAGTATCCGGAAACTCTGCCCCATTGTCGTAGAGATAACGGCCGCCGACAGCGGCAACCATCGTGGGGTGTGTTTCCACACCGAGCCCCCAGCGGGCGTATTCGATGTCGTGGATGCCATCGTTACCGATCTCGCCCGTCCCAAAGTGCCGCAACCAGTTC
Organism: Planctomycetota bacterium; assembly: GCA_963578605.1. Classification (GTDB taxonomy): domain Bacteria; phylum Planctomycetota; class Planctomycetia; order Pirellulales; family Lacipirellulaceae; genus JAKVCB01. The sequence goes on along the minus strand of CAUZEA010000117.1, from coordinate 7,076 downwards.
CATCCCGAGAAGATCGTGCTGTGGTAGGGCACCTTCGGCACTGGCCCGAGCCACATGTCGAAATCAAGTTCCGCGGGCGGATCTCCCAAGGTACCCTGCCCATTACCGGCGCGGCGTTGAATGTTCCAGGCTCTGGCGACTAGAACATCACCGATGATCCCTTCGCGCAGCAGTTGGACCCCTTCCTTGATTGTGCTCGTGCTGCGCACTTGCGTACCGTGCTGCACGAAGCAATTATTTCTCCGCGCCGCTTCGATCATCAGCCGCCCCTCGCGGACATTGTGGGAGCATGGTTTCTCGACATACACGTGCATACCTGCCTGGCAAGCCAAGATTGTAGCCGGCGCGTGCCAATGCACCGGCGTAGCCACGATGACAGCATCGACCGACTTGTCGTCGAGAATTCGCCGAAAGTCGTCCGTCACCTTGGCTGTGCCGGAAAATTCCTTGGCCGCTTCGGACAATCGTGATTTGTGGGGGTCTGCGATGTAAGCGACTTCTGCATCGTCGCGAGAGGCGAAGACACCCGCGTCATAACGCCCTCGCCCACCACAGCCGATCAAACCGACTCTCACACGCTCGTTCGCGCCAGCCGCCCGGGATGTGGAGGTCAAAGACAGCGCTGCTACGCCTGCAATGTTTGCTCCGGTCTGTTGTAAGAAACCACGTCGATTCGTGTTTGACATCGTATCCTCCTGAGGCTGAGATCTTGTGGTTTGGGTTTCGCAGGAACACTGATAGCGATTTCAATTCCCGTCGCGCCTTTGATTGTAGCCGGCAGCCCTGCTTGTGTGAACAATTTACCCTTTTGTCCGGGCGCTTGTTTTCGCGTCACGTGGCGACCCCTTTGGAGCGAATGGCCGAGAGCATCATCGTCGTTCGCCAACGCACTGCACCGAGCCATCGGCACAGCACTCCGACAAGTAACTCCCGACGAATGCGCGAACTACTTCGCTAACTCCGGATACACCGCTAAATAGTTATTGGACATGCTCTAGCTCCTCGCGGCGTGTGCGTTTTTCGCATTTCGGAATTACAACGACCCGCTCACCAGCCCGCTACCGGCGTCCGCGTTCGGCGTCAGGCTCACGCTCACTATTCTTGCCGGTAAGCTGATCAACTCCCGCAAGCTGCTTGCGGAGTTTGTCAGCCTTGTTTTTTAGTGTTGCGATGTCAGGCATTCAGCACTGCCTTCCTGCCGGTCAGATTCTCCCGCTGCTCGACTGTCGTCCGCTTCAGCCATCGCAGCAAGCGTCGCTAGAATCTTGTCGGCCTCCGTCTCGTCGATATCCAGAACCATTACGGGGACTTCGGCGTCGGGGGTAACCTCGGCACGCAGGTGGCCGACATTTCTTATCTGGAGTGGTACAACAACCGGGGGGCAGGTCAACGGATTTGTAGCGGTGCATGCCGGCTATGAGCCAGGTGAACTAGTCACCAGGCCACTGGAGTTCTCTGGCAAAGAACTGGTGATCAATTTTGCAACCTCGGCCGCCGGCACTGTTCGGGTGGAAATTCAGGACGTGGCTGGTAACCCCGTTCCCGGCTTCGCACTGGTGGACTGTCCGGAGATTTTTGGTGACCAGCTTGAGCGCTCGGTCGCGTGGAAGTCGGGCGAGGATGTCAGCATGCTGGTTGGAAAACCTGTGCGGTTACGGTTCGTCTTGCAGGACGCAGACCTGTACTCAATCCGGTTCCGCTAATTTTGTGGGGTTCCTGTAGCCGATCGGGCTGGCAATAGACTTTCGCGACAGACTACAAACCTATCCGAAAGGGTAGTGACCTACCGTGGAGGCAGGTCAGTTCTAAGGCCCAATCGCGAATGATCATCGTGGCGTTATTCTCGGTGTTTACGTTGGAGGTTGTGACACGGGCCCATCCGTAGTGGGTATCCGAGCCATCGGCCAGTTCCAGGGCGATGTAGCCGGTCTGGTTCAGGAACTCACCATTCGAGGATGCGCCGTATTCGTCGTCTTCATATGTGAAGAATCTGTTGTAGCCAATCGTATACGTTCGCGACTCACGTAGAAGATATGTGAATATGTGGCTCTTTGGACACCTGCAGCACTCAGCCGTTTTCGATTGAGGCTGAAATGCCGGAAGATCACTGTTGACGCCCTCAAGCGATTGATTCGAAAAATGTCAGGTCCGCCCGGAGGTTGTCCATTGCCACGACTTGATCACCTGCCATTCGCACACGTAGAGGTCCGGCTGGGTTCTTCAAGGTGATTTCCTGCGAAGTCAACGGAATGCGAATGCTTATCGCCCGGTTCACGGTTAACGTGGAAAACAGCACGTACCCATTCGTTTCTCTCGGTTGTCCCACCAAATCTTCGTATTTGAGCGACGCGAAGTCCACCCACGGAGGTACCCGCACAAAGAGTGGCCCTGGTCGTCTTAGTGTGATTCGCATAGCGGAATGCGTGTACTGAGATTCCACCTTGATATTCGATGTCTCGTGGTCGAAGAGTAAGTTGACCCAGTGGCCGGCGCGGTCATAGCGCGTCGCGTCGCGATACGCCTCGCATAGTGATCCAACAGTGCCTCCCACGATATCCGTGTTGAACTTGACGAGTGACAGATTGACCGGCTGATGACCATACGGGGCCGGAAATCCGAATGAGCCTTTGATTCGGTTGCCAACGTCACGTTGGCCGCCATCGTTCTCGGCGTTTGGCGGATCGAGGATGAAGGAGACGTCTCGCAACTGAGACGGCAGCAGATGGCCCCTTAGGATCCGCTCAGCGTCGTGATAATATTCGGAGTACCCCCACCGTCCGAGGATGAGAGCCGTTTCCAGAATATCGCCCGTATTGTTGACCTCACCCCGCCCAAAATTCTCACCTTGCTGCTTCGATTCGATGGACCAGCCAAGTGCATCGCGAATCTCCCAAAGGCCGCTGTCATAGAATGCCTTCACGCGGTTGAGTAGGTTCGAATCGGCAGTGAGATCAGCCAACTGGGCCAGGGAAGACATCACACAGGTTGTCGAATGACAGTGCACTCCGTGCGCGTCCTGGAAGGCACCGTCCTCCGCAAAGTACTCGGCAATCGCCTTCTCCTTGAGTGCGATGGCAAGGTCCAGGGCCGGTCCGTATCTTGTCGCCCGGTAATACTTCACCAAGGGTCCGATCGAACGACCAAGGCCATTGAGAAAGCTGCTGGCTTTGTGAAAGACAATCTCGTGGTCAGACTGAAGGCGCAGGTAATCCCATCCGTCCGCGGCATCCCAATACTTGAAGACGGTGTCGATCCCGAGCTCGGCCAGTTCCCTCGCGCGTGGAGAGTCACGGTACTTGACGAGTGCATAGAGTGCATGGAAGCCTTCGCGTATATGGTGCGGTGAGAAGTTCACCAACCGGCCACCGATTTCATTGCGGTTCACCGGAAGCGGTAGCGTGCCTCTGTAGGCGAGAAACGCGGCGCGGGTAATCTTTTCTACAGCCTCCGCGTCAAGGTCGATGCCAAGGACATCTTCGGCGGTGAGCATCGCATTGAGGAAACGTCCCGGAACGTGTGCCTCGGAAGTCAACGGACAAAAACTCATCTTCGGCTCTGGAAGTGCGACGACGTCAAAGAAAGGGATATCACTATCGTCGGCGTTCAGCACGTTGGCCATCATCCGGCATCCCAGTCGGATCGCATCGACGATGTCAGTTGTGTTAACGTCGTTGAGTTTGGTCATTTGGCACGAAGGACAATGGACTTGAATCGCAAGGTTTGATGTTACCCTCTAGCCACGGTTACGAAAATGCCGGGAAGATTTCCGTAGTATTTCATCCATCCACCAACCGTTAAAGAACCATTGATCTCCCACGGATCTGTAGCACCACTGGGAACAACATCACCAGTCACAGTAACCTCCGCCTGCCCTTGACTACACACAAGTAGCAAACAGGTCGCTAGAAAGGCCGCCCGTAACTGGTAAAGTTCCATAACTCGCCTGGCGGATCGCTACGGGTCAAAGCAAGACGGTAAAGACAAGAGAGCACAGCAGATCGCGATGCCTGCTGCTGTCCCTGAGTATATCAGGATATTTATCAGTTCCAACCAACCGGCGGTGTGACCAACTTTGACGCTCACTTCTGATCTTTTCGCTGCGACCTTCCATGGGGCTGCAAGGTACCTTGGATGTCCCAAAAATAGTGCGCAGAAGATCTGACTGTGACACATCACCCGTGCCGCACTCGAAGCGGCACGGCGGCCAGGGCCAAGAGGGCTAAGAGGAGGGCGGTGGGTTCTGGAACGGTTGGGCTTGCACCAAAGCCGCCAGGATTTGCCATGGTGTATGTTTTGGATGAATGCCAATTCTTACCACAGCGTTAATCCCGGTCACGGGCAAGCCGGACATTTCTTACAACGGTGCTCGACGACGGCTGCCGAGCATGGGGTGTGAGACGAGTCCTCTGTCAAAAATCGGCCAATCCTTGCTTCTAGACTTTCGGCAGGCTAACATCGCAATAGCCGTTACCGATTTCTGCAGCAAATGGATCCCGCGAGAACGTTACAATTTTTCCGTGATGTATCCCCGCAGACCGTTTAAACCGCGAGTTGTCCACGGAAATCGTATGGCAGGTAGTGTGCTTCGAGAGGCTACAGTGAAAACCCTATGCTCAGTGGCCATCGTACTGATCTATTTTGCAATCGGTGGCTCATCATCGGTAACAGCCGACCATGGGTTCTGGGCATTCAAGCCGCCCCAAAAGGCGTCGATTCCATCCCCGGAGCGAATCGACCGAGTCCGAACGCCCATCGATGCTTTTCTGTTGGCACGATTGGAATCACAGGGTCTCACGTTTTCCGAGGACGCGGATCGGTCGACGTTCATCCGCCGGGCGTTTTTTGATCTCATCGGCGTTCCCCCTGCCCCGCGCGACGTAGAATCGTTTTTGGCCGACGCGGAACCAGATGCCTGTGAGCGACTGATCGACCGTTTGCTAGCATCGCCCCACTATGGTGAGCGTTGGGGCCGACATTGGTTAGACGCTGCCGGTTACGTGGACAACGTATCGTTCGATGGAGATCTAACCTTTAAGCAGTTACATGACGGAATTTGGCGCTACCGTGACTATGTCGTCGGGGCGTTCAACTCCAACAAGCCGTTTAACCGTTTCTTGATTGAACAGTTAGCCGGAGATGAACTGGTTGACTGGCGCCGTGCGGACAGTTTCACGCCCGAGATCCTGGAAGCTCTTACCGCCACTGGTTATTTGCGCAGCATTGAGGACCATACCAATGCCGAGCAAAGCGGCATTGGGCAACGTTACGAAGTCCTCTTCCGAACGATCGAAATGGTCTCTACGTCGCTGTTAGGACTGACGATGGACTGCTGCCGATGCCATGACCACAAGTACGACCCAATACCGCAGCGCGATTACTACCGGTTGATGGCATTTTTCGAGCCCGCCCTGAATGTCCACGAATGGATTGAACCCAAGTCACGTTTTCTGGCGAACATCATCCCAACAGAGCGCGCATTGATTGACCAGCACAATGCGGAGATTGACGAACAAGTTGAACCGCTCAAAGCACAACTGGAAGTCGCCAAGAAGGCAAAAGAAACCGACCGTGCTGCCAGCCTGAAACAGGAAATTCAAGCACGGAAACACCAACGACGCACATACGGGAAGTTGCAGGCAATCTGGGATGTTGCCGCCCCACCAGCCTCCCATGTGCTTGTGCGAGGCGATATCGACGCACCTGGTTCACCGGTTGATCCCGGATTTCCCGAGGCGCTGCAGTTGGAAAAGACAGGAGCCGACGATCGCCCGTCTTTGGGGCAAGGAGAAACCAGCGGCCGGCGGTTGACGTTGGCACACTGGCTGACAAAACCCGATCATCCGCTAACGGGACGGGTCATTGTGAACCGCGTCTGGCACCATCATTTCGGGCGTGGCATCGTTTCGACATTGGGAAACTTTGGTCGGTCAGGCAGCCCTCCAACACACCCGGAGTTGCTCGATTGGTTGGTGGTCGACCTGGTAGAAGGTGGCTGGGATATCAAGGCCCTTCATCGCATGATCATGCTCTCAACAGCATACCGCCAGTGTTCTACACGACCTCCCGCGGGGGAATTTTCCGACCCGCGCTCTGTCGCTGAACGTGTGGACCCGCAAAACCGTTTGCTCTGGCGTATGAATTTGCGGCAACTCGAAGCGGAAATCGTTCGCGACGCAATCCTGGCAGTCTCGGGACAACTGGATCGGACGCCTGGGGGGCCGCCGGTGGACATCACCACCCCTTCCAACGGACTCTCGCAAGCCGTAGCTGCACCAACACCCACCAGCGCCCACCGCCGCAGCATCTATTTGTTCGCGCGGCGGGTTTATCCACTTAAATTTCTGGAGCTGTTTGACGCACCCATCATGTCAATCAACTGCACCCAGCGGGACCATTCGGCCACCGTTTTACAATCGTTGGCTTTGCTTAACAGCGAGTTTTTGTTTCAGCAGTCTGAAGACTTTGCCCGGCGTGTCGAGGCCACCGTGGGCAGTGAACCGGAAGCACAAGTGCACGGTGCATTCCAGTTAGCCTTGGGTCGTGCCCCACGCGAAGTAGAATTAAACGAATGTCTCGTATTTTTGTCCGAACAGGTTGCGGTTCACACCGCCGACGCACCACCGCCCGACGAGGCAATCCCCAGCGCCCTGGCCGACTTGTGCCACATGTTGCTATCCACGAACGAATTCCTTTATGTCGAGTAAGTAGCAACCGCGATGACAAGCAAACCGAACCGATCACCCCTTACCCGATGAACCATAAACTCAGAATCGGGTCGTTGCCACGAAAGTGGTAGTCTCCCTTGAACCGGCTGAAAACCATGAACCTTCCTTTTTCACGACGCGACTGCTTAAGAGCCATGGGCAGCGGCTTTGGGACCATCGCCCTGGCCGGACTCTTGGAGGACTCGGGGCTGCTGGCTGGTGGCCAGCAACAATATGGGCACGATCTGACGCCTCGAACGGGCCACTTTCCCGCAAAAGCCAAAGCGGTAATCCAGCTCTTTCAGAACGGTGGTCCTTCCCAGATGGACCTGTTTGATCCCAAGCCTGAACTGACCCGACGCCAAGGGCAAC
>CAUZEA010000116.1:0-15931 GCA_963578605.1 Planctomycetota bacterium | reverse complement strand
AGCGTATCGACCAACTGGATCGCCAGATCCTCCATGCGGAATACTTCGCACCCGGTTTGCGCAAGACCTATGGTGTACGCGATGTTAGTGATCCGAAGGACATGCGCATTACGATTCGCGGTAATCCACGTGTCTTGGGCGAGGAAGTGCCGCGTGGTTTTATTTCAGTGGTTGCGAGCAGTGCAGGAGGTGGACCGACGGTTCCGCCAAAGGTGAGTGGCCGCCGCGAGTTTGCTGACTGGATTTCCAGTGCCGACAATCCTCTGACGGCCAGGGTGACGGTGAATCGGATATGGCAAAAACTTTTTGGCACAGGAGTGGTACCATCAGTTGACTATTTCGGTGTTCGTGGCGAGGTGCCAACCCATCCGAAGTTGCTTGATCATTTGGCGACAAAATTTATCCGGGACGGCTGGTCGCGAAAGTCTTTGGTTCGTTCACTGGTCCTCTCCCGATCGTACCGGATGAGTAGTGCCCACAATCACCAATCGTACGCGTGTGATCCAACCAACAGTTTTTTCTGGAGGATGAATCGTTGCCGACTTGACGCCGAGGCGCTGCGCGACTCGATGCTCGCTGTGAGTGGCCAACTTCTAGTGTCATTAGGTGGACCGGCGCTGCCATTGGAGTTTGTTGAGAATGTTCGCAATATCGATCCTAAGAATGTGAATCCGCCCTCGTTTACAATCAAGCGGTGGCGACCTGAGCAGGAAGCACAGCGTACCATCTATTTGCCGATTATTCGTTCGGCTCTCCAGCCGGGACCTGCTGAGTTGCGAAATGTATTTGATTTCCCACAACCTGCCGAATTTGTCGGCCAACGGGCAACCACGGAAGTCCCAACGCAGGCTTTGTTTTTGATGAACAGTCCAGCCGTGAAGCAACACGCTGTAAAACTGGCAGAACAAGTGAAGTGCGTTGCAACTGAAAATGACGCGAGACTGGAATTTTTATGGCTCTGTACGTTAAATCGTCCGATTACTTCTGTTGAAAAGGATTCAGCCCAAGCATTTGTGTCGGGGGATGAAACAGGGTGGCATGAGTTATGCCATGCGATCTTGGTGACCAATGAGTTCCTGATGACGTTGTAAGCAAAGGGTAAACACCTAAAAAGAGTTGACGATGAGCAGGCAAACTGTGTTGGAGATGTCCCGTCGACAGTTGTTGCGGACAGCGGCGTGTGGCTTTGGCAGTGTGGCGCTGCAAGGGATGGTTTCGAACCTGGCCAACGCAGCAAGTCAACCGCTGGGCCGGCATGTCCCGGATCATTTCCCTCGTGCTAAACGAGTTATCTTTCTGTTCATGGCCGGGGGACCGTCGCAGCCTGACTTGTTTGACCCGAAACCAATCATCGCCAGGTATCACGGCAAGACGATCGCGGCCCCGATAGATAAGCATCAGATTCGTGTGGGTGTAGACCAGTTTCTTGCCATGAAGCCTGTTGCTCCCGTTCGGCCACGCGGTGAGTGTGGCATGATGATGTCGGACTTGTTGCCGAACCTGGCTCGCGTTGCGGATGATCTATGCCTGATGAGGGCCATGTACACGGATAACAAAGCACATGCGCCGGCAACGCTTCAATTCCATACGGGAACCTTGTCCGAGGTGCGCCCTTCTATGGGGGCGTGGATCAGTTATGGGTTGGGAACTGAGAACGAAAATCTTCCGAGTTTCATTACTATTCACCCGCCGGGGGATGGACGTACCTATGGATCGGCGTTTTTGGCTGGGGTCCATCAAGGAACGCCAGTTGTCGTGCCGACCGACGACGAGACTTTGCCGATCAAATATCTGCAGGATTCCAGTGTCGAAGAGTCGATGCAGCGCCGCCGACTCGATTTCCTGCAAGGCATGAACCGACGCTTGCTTGGTCGTGTACAGGCCGATGCTCGCATGGAAGGAATGATTGAGTCCTTCGAACTTGCGTTCCGTATGCAAACTGAAACACCCCAGCTGGTCGATTTGTCGGACGAGTCGGAAGAAACGTTACGGTTGTATGGTGTCAATGACGAAACAACGGATCGCAATGGCCGTGCTTGTTTGCTGGCTCGTCGCTTAAGTGAGGCGGGAGTGCGTTTCGTACAAGTAACGTGTACTGGTTGGGACCACCATGGAGATATTCGCACTGCCTTGCCGATAAGTTGTGCGCAAGCTGACAAGCCGGTGGCTGGATTAATCACCGATTTGAAACGGCGTGGGTTACTCGATGAGACACTTATTTTGTGGTCCGGAGAATTTGGCCGGTCACCATGGAGCCAGGATATTTCAGGCACGTCACCGATCGAAAAGCACGGCCGCGAGCACCAGCAAGAAAGCTTCTGTGCGTTCATGGCCGGTGGCGGTGTGAAGCCAGGATTGACGTATGGTGCGACTGACGATTTGGGCTACCAGCCAGTACTAGGTCGAATTCATCTGTATGACCTGCAAGCGACACTATTGCACTTATTGGGACTTGATCATGAAAAGCTCACCTATCGGTACGAAGGTCGCGACTTTCGGCTGACCGACGTCTATGGCAACGTGGTCAGGGATATTCTGGCTTAGCCAGGGTGTGCCCGTGGGCCGGTTGTGGTCCAGACCGGGTGCACGTAGCACCACAAGTCCTATCGATTGTCGTATAAATCGAGGCGCGAGAGCCACCTCTGCAACCCAAGTTAACCCAACATCGTCAGCGGATTGTTGCGATTCTCCAGCGGAAAATTGACTGGCCCTCCCTGGCGATGTGACTCGAAGACCGCCACAATCATTTCGGTTGCACCGCGCGCTTCATACACACCACAAAGTGGCTGACGGTCTTCTTCAATCGCTGCCAGTAGATCCTCGATCGCCAGCATGTAACGCGACTGGTACCGGCGTCCCGAGAGAGGCTCCGCCTTGCCAATGCCGGCTGAGGAAACAGCCTGCCACTTTGCTCCCGAACGACCAGGTGACCAGGTGGCATCGTCGAGGTATTTTACATCGGGTAAAATGCCCTCTCTGAATTCAAGGATTCCCTCCGAACCATAAATCTGTAATGCAAACCGTTTTGCGTTTCCAGCGTGTTTCAACGAGCTGAAATAGGCCATTGCTCCGTCGGACATTTTGTACGTGGCATGCACCTCATCGCCAGCCAAAGGTCCAAGTCCTTCGGCCCCCTCGAACACATCGTCTTGAGTGACCAGTTTTCCGTTTTGGAGGACCGTGGCGTGACACCACTGGGCATCTCCTCCGAATGCACGGATTAAATCCATAATGTGCGTGCCAAGCACCCACAAGTCGAGCCCACCACCCCGCCGATCCTCTTTGCCACGACCACGAAACTCGAGCACACGTCCGATCTGTCCTTCGTCGATAATTCGTTGCACCGTGTTGAGGGTGGGACTGTACCGGGTGATGTGTCCGATGGCCAACTTCGCGCCAGACTTTTCGCAGGCCGCCACGATTTCGTCTGCTTCAGACAAGGTGCGGCAAAATGGCTTTTCGATCAGAATATGAATTCCCCGCTGGGCTGCTGCCACGGCCATGTCGCGGTGCTGATCAACCCACCGTGGGCAAATCACTACCATGTCCAATTCGACTTCGTTGAGCATGTGGTGGTAATCTGCGAAGGTCTGTTTTGCAGATAACCGCTCTGCGGCTTTGGTAAGTCCTGCCGGGTCGTCGTCAGCCACGGCTATGATCCTAGTGCGCGGAACTTCGAGAAATGCTTCGTCCAGCGAATGCCCGTAGCCACCACGTCCAGTGCGGCCGATCACACCCACGCGATAAATCTTTTTGCCATCGGCATGCCCGGCGTGGGCATGCTTAACGGCTGCGGAAACGAGGCCTAAACCACCCGCCGAGGCGGCACCCTGAAGGAATTGTCGCCGCTCGATCTGATGTTGTTTCTCTTGCATAGTTGTTGAAATACTCCAAGTGAAAATGCTGGCTGCAATCCCCAGCACCGGCACCTGCAAAACGTGCTTGCTACGAGGCTTTGCCTGTTGATGTGAGCTGACTCATTTCGAGCACCAAATAACCCCGCCGATATTCCCGTGCCGATTGCGCTAAACCTTGCAGCGAATGGTCCATTAAGTTTACGGGCGAACAGGTTAACTCTCAAGCAATTTGTCGACCAATTTACCGCACCCGATATTGTAGTCGTTAGAGCGGACTTAACGCAGAATTGAGCGAAGAAATGACCGCTACTTTGTCATCCCTGACCAAACACAGGTGTTATCGAGGATTTTGAGGATGTGCTCATCTTTGTGGATAGGATAGTCCTGGTCACCCGGGCGCAAATAGAAGACATGGCCTTTGCCAACATCCCACAGGTAGCCAGAACGAAAAAATTCACCGGCAGCCAGGTGCATGGCACGGTCCTGTCCGGATAGCAGGGGTCCCCGCATGGACAGGATGGCTGTAACGGTAGTTGTTACGAGCCGAATGGCGAGCTTGGCATGGTTCCCCTCCCAACGGCGTTCAATTCCCGCGTTTCCGACCCAGCCTGTCAATTGCTGGACAGTGAGTTGCTACATGTTTATGCTCACGTTGTGGCGGTAGGGCAGGCAAGGCCGCTTGTCAAAACGCCTATCGGTTATCAGTTTATCGGTGAGCCGTGGTTTGATAAAAAGAGTTCTCTAGCATAAGAGAATCAGGTATGAAATCCTCTTACCCACCGGTATTGCAATGGTTGTGGTCTGTTTGGCTCGGCCTGGCGTTCGCGATAGTGCCGGCTTTGGGTGAACTGAGAGCCGAGGATAGCACGTCTCCGAACGTGGTCGTGATTGTCGACGCCACGGCACCGCAGTTGGAGCGGTACGCGGCGAAAGAACTTTGTGATTATCTCGATAAGCTCTATGGGTTTCGCACCCGGCCGGTGGAGACGATCCCCGCCTCTGCCGATGCGGTTTTGCTTGTCGGCACTCCGACAACCAGTTCAGCCATCTCCAGGGCAATGGGTTCGGAGCCTTGGCCGAAGCTGAGCGAACAAGGTTTGGTGCTCAAGCGAGTGTGGCCAGAGGGCAAGCCCGCTTTGATCGTCGGTGGCGGCAGCCCGCAGGCGACGCTCTGGGCAGTCTACGAATTGGTCGAGCGCTGGGGTGTACGGTATCTGTTGCATGGCGACGTATTGCCGGAGGAGCCGGGCAAGTTTCGATTGCCTGCGAGGGACGTCGTGCTGGAGCCGAAACTGTGGATTCGCCAGTGGCGAGTGGTCAACACCTTTCTTTGTGGGCCTGAATCGTGGGGCATGGCCGACTACCGCCCGGTCTTGGATCAGCTAGCCAAATTGAGGTTCAACCGGATTCTTGTGAACATTTGGACCTATCAGCCTTACTTGCACCTGGAACATCAAGGTGTTTCCCGCAAGTCGGCCTGGCTCAGCTTTGGCCATAAGTTTCCGATCACCGACGACATGGTGGGTCGGCATCTGTTCGACGATCGGCCGCAGTTTTGGAATCCCGACTTGCCACTGGGGGGTTCTTACGAAGAATTCGCCGCTGCCGGAGAAAAGCTCATCCACAACCTGATGGCACATGCGCACGAGCGAGGCATGGAGTGCGTGATGCCGGTGTACCTGACTGACTTTCCACCGGAGTTCAAGGAACTGCTTTCCGATTCTCGGCCGGTCCACCAACTTGAGGAGTTGACGATCGTCCCCGGCCCGAGCACGGCTCCAGACGATCCAAAGCTGACGGAATTAGCCGCGACCGTACTCCAGACGACGATCCGCACCTATCCCGAAGTGGACTATCTGTTGCTAGGAATGCCGGAGTTCCGTCAATGGGCGGGAACCTACGAGCAGGCCTGGCAGGCATTGGATGCGAAATATGGGTTTAGCCAGGTTATGTCACTGAGCGATGTGCTCGCGGCGGCCGGCCGGCGGCCGGGGATCTCATCGTCACGAGCACTGGCGGAGGCCAAAGGGGATATCGTCATATTGCGGTTCTACGATCGCCTGCTCACCGAATGTCGGGCACTTGCCGATACGAAGCGACCCGACGTGAAGCTTGTCTACTGTCAGGTAGCCGAAGAGTTGTTCCCCCTGTTGTCAAGAATCTTACCTCCTGGCTCGGAGACGCTCAACTTCTTGGCCTATACCCCGGCGCGCGTTGTGAAACGACGCGAAGCGATTGGGCGGCTCGATACCGAAAAAGTTCCGGCAACTCTGATTTTCACGTTACACGACGACAACATTGGCCTGCTGCCGGCGCTGACCACCGGCTCGTTGCACCAGCTGACTAAAGATATGCGCCAGCACGGCTGGGCCGGTTTCTCCACCCGATACTGGCAGATCAGCGATCACGACCCGTGCGTGACCTACATCGCCCGAGCGGCGTGGGATGAAACCGCCACTCCCGAGTCGGTCTATCGCGATCAGGTCCGTGCCGCTTGTGGCAATGCTGCCGTTGAAGACATGCTCGTCATGTTTCGGGAGTTGGAAGAGACCTCGATCGTACTGGAGCGGCATGCCAATGGTCTGGCCTTTCCCACACCGGGTATGATCATGAAGCATTGGAAAGCGGGCCCGATGAATGAGAAATACGCCGAGGCGCGGGCAGGTTACCAGCGAGCCCTCCAAGCAGTTCGCCTGGCACGAGAGAAAACTCCGGAAGAAAAACGAGTCTATCTGGACTATTGGATCGGCCGTCTTGAATTTGGCGCTGGTTACTTCGACACGATCGAAGCGGTACGCCATGCAGCGACGGCGGAAGCAGCGGGTAAGCCGGTCGAGGCGCGCGGGCACACGAAAGATGCCCTGGTGAAGTTCCGCCTGGCATTAGAGGCGTTCGCCCGCGTTGCCCGTGATCAATCGGACCGCGGTGCGATCGCAACGATGAACGAGTACGTCTATCGGCCGTTGAGGACCAAGGCACAAGAGATGGAGGCCTCGCCCAAGTGAGTGTGGCTGTTTGTGAGTGTGGATCTTTGTGTGGAAACGTCTTTCACTCTAGTGACAGAAAAGGTGTGTGATATGAGTAGGCGTCTATGGATGAACCGGTCCCTGGCAATCGCGTCGTGTCTTATGTGCCTTACCGGGAATTCGGTATTCGCCGAATCGGCGCACATCGCGGGGCCGAAGAATCTGCTGCCCAACGCGAGTTTTGAATTGCCCTTGGGGCAAGAGAAACACCAATGGACCGCGCGCGACCCGGGATACGGCTCGCCCACGAACTGGACCGATATGGTCAACCCGCTCACGCTCCAGCTGATGGCTAGCGGCCAAGTCTCGATCGGCCCTCCCTCCGAGACAGATCCGGTGATCGAAGAGGTGCCCGGCACGCCCGAGGGGAGCCGTGCTGTGGCAGTTTCGGTGTCGAAGAACGAACCCGCTCACCTGACTTCCCCGGTTGTCCCGATGAAATATGGACAAGCCTATACTCTTTCGGTGTATGCCCGTAGCGACCTGCCTTCCGCCAAGCTACGCCTCGGGGTCTGGAATCAGCCCATGGACTGGCGGAACGAACCCGATGCACAGAGCGTGCCGATTTCGGTCACAGAGGATTGGCAGCGTTATGAACAGACCTTTAATGTATCGCCTTATTTCCACCGCGGCGCGGTGGATCTGGTGTTTGAGAGTTCGACCGAAGGGAAGGTGTGGATCGATGCCGTACAACTGGAAGTAGGTCCCCACGCGACACCTTTCCAGACACGTTACCCTGTTGAAGTGGCGCTGACGGCCGACACGCCGTTCAGCGGGATGTTGCATCTGATGGGAGAGCCGCTCCCTTTGAACCTGGCTCACTACAGCAGCCGGGAGCAGGAGCCTGGAGATCTCAAGCTAAGCATCGAGACTCTCGACGAGGGCAAGGTGGTCTTTACCACCGACATCGCGTGCCCCACGGCCGCTGGCTTTGGCCAAGAGAAGTTAGCGGTAGACTTCTCGCGGGTTGGCAACTACCGGGCGAGGGTCTTCTCGGCGACGGACGAGGAGATCGGCGTTTCCAGCTACGGCTACATGTTTACGGTACATCCGGTGATGAAGGACGGTTTGGGCGGCTTGAAACCCGGTCCCGAGGAGGAAGATTTCCAAGGGATCCTCTACTCGCGCGATGGCAAGGTCCATGAGCTGCCGGCCGAACGGGTCCGGCTTCCTCTCTATTCAGGAGAAGGGTCGTACAATTTCACGATCACCGACAAGAACTTGATTTATCTCATGGCTGCAACCAGAAAGAATGACGACGCAATCAATCTCATGCGTACGAAGGACGGGGGACGAACATGGGATGTGCTGCAAGTCACACGCCGCGTACACACCGTGCTGCGAGATGGAAGTTTCCTGAGCTGGGATCACGAAAACGATCACCTGCTGCTTTACCGTTCCCGGGACGAAGGACAAACGTGGGAACGCCTGGGCAGTGGTCTGGGCCCGCTCCCGTCCGGGCCGCAGGCCGGTCCTATTACGCAACTACGCGACGGGACGCTCCTGTGGCCTGTTGGACTTCAAAAGCCCGGAGTGAACCACGTCACCTACACGTTCCGCTCCACGGATGGTGGCCAAACGTGGTCCGAGGGCTATCCGGTGTGTCCTACGGGTGAACCTTCGGTCATCGAACTTACTTCGGGGCGCCTGCTTGCAGTTGTCCGCGACAATTTGCTCCACCCGCCCGCGCCGTCGCCCGCACCGTGGCAGACGTATTTGGAGGAGCAGTACGAGCCTGCTAATCGGCTGTGGATGATGCAGTACGGGCAGTGCAAGGCCTCGACATTGACGTCCGTGGTCAAGAATATCTTGCTGGCAGATTCTGACAACGGCGGGGTGATCTGGACCAATGTCCGGGCAGCGACTACCGGGCTGGCAGAAATGCACGGCTCTGCCGTGGAACTTCCCGATGGCCGAATCGTGCTCATGTACATTCATCGCGTGCCCTGGCTGCGTGGTGGGGTGCGAGCCAGGGTCAGCTCTGACGGCGGAAACACCTGGGACCCGGAAACCTATTACCTTAGCACGGTGGAGACTTACCCGGAGTACTCTACGGACTGCGTGCTGCCGCCGGAATTGGCCGATGGCAAGCCCGGGATGATTCTGAGCGTGGTGGGCGATCGGCCCCGGTCCGTCAAAGTTGACCGTACGGGCTTGATGCAAGCGGTGCGTTGGCGACCGTTACCGTAAAGGTTCACCGAGTCTGTTGCCGAGCTGCGAAGTGCAGGTAGACACGTGGTACCTCAAGAATCGATGGCCTGCCACAGAGCGACCTGAAGTCACCATTCTGTTTGTAGCCGCAAAACAGCACCGGCCGGACTATTCAACCACAAAGGATGCCGCTGTCTTCTTCCCACTGGTCACGTCCTCGATTTGCACTTTCCACGCTCCCTGCTTGTCGTTGAGGGCCAGGGGGATGATGCCTTCGGCCTTTCCTGCTTCGGTGGTGATGTTACGGCTGTACGCCTCCGACTCCTCACCGTCGGGATCGAAGACTCCCATCCGGAGGGTGTGGGTGCTCGGCGCGGCCTGCGACTTGACGGCGATGTCATAAGAGATGACGCCACCCGGAGCAACGGCGCCTTTGGAGAATGCCAGTTCTATGCCATCCACTTTGTAGGGGACCCAACTGTAGAGCAGGAGCGTGGTGGGCTTGAAGACCGTCTCCACCTCGTCGGTGAGGCCATAGTCCTCCTCGGAGAAGAGTTCTCGGATGTAACCTTTCGTCGGGAATTTTAGCTTCACTTTGACCGGCGCCACCGCAAAATCCTTGGCAAGGTAGTAATTGCACAGGATACCGAAATAGTTGATCTCGCCTTGGGTGAAGAGAACTGGCTTAATGAAGGGAACGTGTTGGCCTTCTTCGGCCTCAATGCCGAGCCTTCTCCCGATACCGGCTTTGCCGGCCAGGGCAGTGATGAAATCCTCGGCCTCGGCAGTGTACTTCGCATTGTTGCCGACTCCGCGCGCTCCGTTCGAGGTGAAATAACTGCCGGCAAAGTTACAGGCGAGGTAGATGGCGAGGCCTTCGCCATATTGATTGGCGAAGGCAACCGGAATCTCGTTATCCTTCGCAGTCGCCAGGACCTTCGCGCCGGCCGTTTCCAAACCAGATTCGAGGTAATCGACCCGCATTTGGGGAAAGATCTGCCCCAACGACGTCTGGCTCCTCACGGTCATGGCCTTCCTCATCAAGATTCTGCTGTCGTGCCGTCTAATTCCGAAGACGTTGTCAAGTCGTCCTTCAGAGAGTATTTTGCCATGGCCATCGGCGATGCCTATGCCAAGTTCGCCGATGAGAATGCCGCCTTCCTTGACGAACTTCTCCAGCCCTGCAACCTTTCCATCACTCAGGGTGAAGGAGATGGGCAGGAAGATGACTTTGAGATGTTCGGTTTTGCCTTCCTCCAATTGCTCGTAAGAGATCCAGTTGTGGTCGAAGCCACAGCTCTCGAAAAGGGTCCGGAGCGGAGTGTTTGTCTGGTATGCCTGTCGCCAAAGTGCCGTAAGATCCAGCACATGTGCGACCCGCGAGGCGTTTCGGGAGTAGTGTACGGCGATGGGGTCCGGGGTTCGTACACTTTCGTGGAGCAGCCGTCCGATTCCCTTCTTCAAGGGCATCCAAACCTCTCGGTAACCGTGGGAAGCCACGGAATCTGTCCAGTCGAAGGCGGGCAGCCGTTGCGTGCCGCAGACCACCGACCCCGAGGTGCCGGTGAAGAGGTTCCCGTAGTTTCGCACCCTCTGGAAGTTCACGCTCGAGAATGCCGCGTAGTTCATAATTTTTGTCCTGTCGCGGGACCACAGGGACAACTGGTCAGCCCCGCCATACGCCCAAAGGCCGGTCAAGGTCTTGCTCAACTGCCAGAAGTCATAGCCGCCGTAAACACTCGCGTCGGGGTTGCCGCTGGGGCCGAAGGCGACACCAGCCTTCCCCTCGGCGGCGGCTTTTCCCATGACGTCATAGAAGTAAGCCACGTTCATCTCGCCGAAGCTCCGGTGGTCACACCAGGAGGAGTAGTTACCGTCGCCTCGTTCCTTGGTCTCTTTCAACGTAAGTGGTTTAACATCGTCCCAGCTCTTGAAGTCGGTTCCCCATTGCGCGTTGAGGGCTGCCAGGGTGGGATACTCCGTTTTCAACCACTTGCGCATGGCTGCCATACAATGCGGGGAGAAACAGAAGTCGAATCGCCCATCATAGCTGGCCTCATCACCGGCCTGGAGGCTGAAGACGTTCGTGTTGGCCGCGTTGTCGCGCACCCGGGGGGCATGGTACTCAAGCCATTCCGGATCGCGCAGGCAAGGGTGTCGAACGGGGTGGTCAGGATCGTCGCCCAGCTTGTGACGATAGAAATCAATCGAGACACAGCGGTCCTGGCTGGGCATGTTGTGTCGCCACTACGCCTCTCTATATCTCGGAGGGCCGTCGCCCCCGATGATAAAGCCCGCGTTGAAGCCCATCCCGTGAAGGATCTTAACGAAGTGCGGAAATAGATAGGCGTTCAAACCGTAGGACGCAGTGACGTTCCATCCCAAGAGCGTTGGTTCACCCATGTGGGGTTTCGGGGCCAGCGGGAGGGCTACGGAACGTCGGATCTCGTGGGTAGCCAAAATTGTCCCGTCCCCGCTCAACTCGACTTGCATGGCGAGCATCGTGTTGAGTGGCTTCTCGATGGGAATTGGAACGTTCAAGTTGTTCGAAGTCACCGCCATCGACTTTTCGAACGTGACGCGGTCAAAACCGTCGAGACTCCTGACCATGAGCGAAAGTCCCTTGCCGATTTCCCCCTCCAGTCTGATCTCCAGATCGATCGTATCGCCCAGATTGTAAATCGGGACGGGCTTCTTTGCGGCCCTGGCGCGGGCCCAGTTGTCGGTGACTTCGGCCATCCTGGCCGGATGCGCAAAGTCGAGTGACACCGAGGCCCAGTTGATAACTCTTCCTTCTTCGTCCTTGATGGAAATATCGAAGAGATTGACGCCGTTCCTCAGCGAGACTGACACGGGTATCTCGACAGTGCTCTTTCCGGCAGCGATCTGTTGCACCTTCACCGGGGTCCTCGCGAGAAGGTTTCCGAACTGGTCCACGATTGTCAGGTCCAGGTGGACTTTTCGGGAGGTACCCTGATTGTTCACATTGAGGTTTACTATATCTGGTGTTGCTTTGATCTCGTCGACGAGCAGGGGCGGCTCTTTCTGCGCCGCCCAGAGGATGGCCTTCGCCAGCAGCGCGAACTGGTATTCGTGGTAATCGAAGCTGGTTGTGGGGATGTAGGGGGTGCCGCCTTCGCCCGTCATAAAGGGCGTTAGCCCGGAATAATTGCCCAGGCTCGACTCCGATATTCGCAGATCCCCAGCGCGGTAGCCGAAGGCAACGACGCGTCCCTCGCCAACCTCCTTCACTGCCACGAGCGGAAATCCCTCTGCCGTGGCCAGGAGGTCGGCACCTTCCTCAACTTTGTATTCGTAAACATCCGTGGCGGGCATGGCAGGCCAGGGAATGCCGTTGGTGATGAAGTGGTCTTTCTCCTTGACCCAGTGTTGCGGGTTTTCTTGATAGATGCCTACCAGCATCTCGCCCTTGTTCTGGAGAGGAGAAAGCGCGGGCAACGGATCGGTCGCGTCGGGTTGGACGACCACGAGTCCTGCCCCTGCGTTGACTCTCTGGTCGATGTGCTTTCGCTGCTTGTCGGTGAGATATCGGAACATGTGGCCAGCCATCACCAGCACTTCCCAATCGGCGTTCTCGCCCAGCAATCGGTTGAGTCCGAATTCAAGATCATGAGGCGTCACCTTGCCCCGGTAGTCCGTGACTGCCTCGCCCACGTCCGAGGGAAAAAGGTAAGTACTGTCGAACTCGAGGTCCATGCGCTGGGCAAGTTCGATGACTTCACGCTGGTAGCGTCCGTCAAGCAGGACGAGCGCCTTGGTCTTTCCGCCGAGGTATGGCCTCGCCCACTTCACATGGGGCGTCTCGTAATCCATGGAGATGTACTGCAGGTTGACCTGCTGGTTCGTGGTGCCGATACGCTTCACTTTCGATCGGAGCACATAATCGCCTCTCGGCTTGCCGATGGAGACCGGTTCTTCCAGGTCGACCAGCTCTTCGCCGTCCTGCTCTACGATCAGAGAGAAGACCTGCGTCCCGATCGTCTTCGGTTGAAAGTCGGTGCTGAGGGAGAGCGGCTTATCCACATCCAGCGATACGTTCTTCGTCAGGAGTTGCTGCCACGGTCCCAGCGGCAGGACACGGTATCGCAGCGTGGCCACAGCCTGGGTTTTCCTGGCGGCGACGAGCGTTGCCGACACGTTTGCCTTCGTGTCAGCGCCCTTCTTTTCGTAGTTGATCGTTCCCACCATTGTCGAGCTGGCGCCGGAAATCTCACCGAAATCCCCGAAAGGTGTGAGGGTGAACGTGGTCTTGAACGATCCACCGTGCGGCACGGAGACTTCGCTGAGATACCATTCGAGCGTCGGGAGTCCGCCCGGGTCCTGCAAGCCCCAACTGTGAAGATCCGTCAGGTACCTGTAGTCGGAGTTGAAGACGAGGCCTACGTTCCGTGTCGTGTCTGCCAGAGCGGTCCAACCCCTCGTGGGATTGTTGAACCAGACGTCCGATCGCGTTTCTGCCGACCAGTCGAGCTTTCGGATCCCCTCCCTCTCTGGGACA
The DNA here is from genome assembly GCA_963578605.1 of Planctomycetota bacterium. Classification (GTDB taxonomy): domain Bacteria; phylum Planctomycetota; class Planctomycetia; order Pirellulales; family Lacipirellulaceae; genus JAKVCB01. The sequence goes on along the minus strand of CAUZEA010000116.1, from coordinate 2,378 downwards.
TAGAAATTTATGGCCTGGATTTTTTCTCGATCTTCTCGCGTGCCGGCGTAATTGTGGAACCAGAAGGTGAAAGGCATCGGGGTGGTGGCCTTTTCGTCCAGCGCGATGTCGTAGTCCACCCGCACGCTGCTGCGATCTTTCCAGATCGTGATTATCTTGTTGAAGGTGAGGTACTGGAGTGAGCCCGATTCGCCCGTGGCGGATAGTTTGATGCTGATTCTCTCCGGCGTATTTTCTATGACCTTGTAATCATACGGCGCATTAAACCAGTCGCCTTCAACCGATTGACCTATGACGTGGTCGCTCAGGAACCCGCCCCCGCCGCCGGGGGCCTTGGGGTTCTTGGGTTGGGTGAACTCGACGCCTCGGTAGACGAAACTTCCGATCACGCCGCCCAACGACGGCTCGATGACCATCGTGACGTACTTGTTGGCGAGGAGGAGTTCCTGCTCCGCATCTGCGTCGAAGTTTCCTTCTTGAAACATAAGACTCCCGCCGGTGTCAGGCACGGAGTACGGTTTCAACGCCCCAGCCTGCTCTTCTGGTGAGGCGGCCTTTGAGGCGACTTGTGCGGTGACCGGCGTCCCGTAAATTCGGACCTCGGTGATTCCGAAATGCCAGCCGGGCTGGTAGCCGTCGGAGAGGGTGAGGCGGAGACGGTAGCATTCCTCGTTGACGTTCTCGAAGCTGAAGGTCACGGGTTTTTCCGAGACCGTCGCCAGCGGGGGGATGTCGGCGGGGACATCCACTTCGCCGTTCTCATCCCAGTTAGTGTAGCCATACCATTTAAGATAGTAATTCGCACCGGCGAGGTCCTGCATCTTGCCCATCAAAACGTGGCCCGCGCCGTTGTCGATATGCAGTTGCAGGGTACGAAGACGGGACCGCGAGAGCATTCCGCGGTAGGCATCTACCTCGACACGGGTGACTCGATAGGTGCTTCCCAAATCGAAGTCGGCGGCTACGGTGTGATGTTTGAACCAGATGACCGGATCAGATTCCCCATCCATTACACGTTGAGAACATGCCCCCTCGATCGCCTCGGCGAATATGGTGGCACAACGTGCCACCGGCCAAATCAAACGCATCGACTCGATCCGATTCGATTTCGCACGGCAGCTCAACCCGCCACCCCGCCCAAAATTTCATCTGCGCGGGCGGATCTCGACCGTGAACGCGTGTTTAAATCACGCCTCGTGTGCCAACTCTTCCAGGCTCTTGCCGGAGGTCTCAAGCCGCAGTGCGGCAGTGACCACAAGTCCGACAAACGCCGCTGCCAGGCAGATGCACAAGGTCCAGGCCAGGCTCATGTTAGCGATCAGCAGCGGGAAGGCGAACACGCCAACCGAAGCGCCGAGCTTACCCCCGCCGGCGGCTAGGCCCTGGGCGGTCCCTCGCAGACTGGTCGGGAACAACTCGGCCGGCAACAGGAAGGTGCTGACACCTGGCCAGCCTTGAAAGAATCCCACCAGGCTGAGCCCTGCAATCACGAGGCAGAGGTGCAGCGCGGAGTCAAAGCCCGCCGTGTGTGACACCACCAAAAGGGCGATGCCCACGCCGACCAGGGTGAAGCCAATCAGCTGCAGCCGAATGCGACCCAGTCGCTCGACAATGCCAGCGGCAGTGGCCATCCCCACCAACTGCACGATGTTGTAGCCCACAGCGCCGATCAATACATGGCCGAGGTTGGCCTTGGCCTGTTGTGGATCCTCGTGGAACGCCAGAGCGATCACCAGCGGTACGAAGATCCCGATCGGGAAGACAGCAACGTCAAAACAGAACCAGGGAATGACGCTGAGCGCCGTTCGCTTCAAGAGCGGACGTTTCAGCAAGTCCAGGGGGCCCGCGGTGCCAGCGGGCTGGAACTCCGCGAGATCCTCTGGGCTGACCTTCACGCCGGTCAGCCGGAAGGCGGCAGCCTGAGCCTCGGCCAGGCGGCCCCGGCTCATCAACCACCGTGGGCTCTCCGGTGTGTGTGCGCGGAACAGCACCGTGCACAGCGCCGGCACGATGCCAAGACCCAGCACCCACCGCCAGGCATCCTCGCCCCCGATGACTTCGACAACGACAAACGCCGTGGCCACACCGAGCAGTGCACCGGCAGGAAAAGCCGCGATGACGCTTCCGGTTGCCTTGCCACGAAGGTGGGTTGGGACACTCTCGCTGACCAGCGCCGCCGTAATCGGATAGTCAGCACCGATGGCCACACCGAGCAGGAATCGGAAGGCGAGCAGCGACCACGCGTCCCACGCCAGCGCCGAGCCAAGGCTGAAGACGATGAAGAAGCCCAGGTCGAGCAGGTAGATCAGTCGCCGACCGAAGCGATCTGTCAGACGTCCGAACACGATCGCGCCGAGCAGCGATCCCAGGAGGCTCGA
>CAUZEA010000115.1:0-15936 GCA_963578605.1 Planctomycetota bacterium | reverse complement strand
CTTCACCTCGCGGTTGCCTCCGATAGGCCCCGCAGGGGACTTTCACCCCCAATCACTTCACCATGCCCAACGCACTCGTTCCGGCTACGCCTCCACGAAGTGAAGTGGCTGGCCTAGCGGTGCTGCAAAGAGTAACTTAACTACTGGTACTGTCACTGGGGGCAGGTCAGGGGGGTTTGACAACTCGGTCAGATACCGGAAACAATTCTTGAAGCCCCTTTTTTTTTACGACCAGCAATCGTAGTTCACCCCCACCAATGCAGCTGAATCGCGGTCCCATTCACTGGATTTCACAGTCTCTGATCCTCAATGCCACACATTCAAGCGTTCCGCGGAATTCGTTACGATCTCGGGCACGTCGGTAACCTGAGCCATGTCGTCGCCCCTCCCTATGACGTGATCGATAACGATCTTCAAAACCGACTTTACGAACTTCACGATGCCAACGTCGTACGGCTTATTCTCAATCGCGACAAAACCGGAGATGATGAGCAAAACAATCGTTATAAACGTGCCGGGCGTTTACTTCGAACCTGGCTCCGCGAAGGCATTCTGTTCACTGAAGCCAATCCCGCGATCTACGTCTACCACCAGGTCTTTCGAATGGATCAAGTCGAACATGTGCGACGAGGATTCATGTGTCGGGTGGGCCTGGAACGGTTCGGTGAAGGGAATATCTACCCACACGAAGAAACCCATCCAAAGGCAAAAGCAGATCGGCTTAAACTCTGGCAGGCGTGTCGATCCAACCTCAGCCAAATCTTCGGACTGTATCCTGACCCGGAGAACAAAGCGCAGGAGCTCCTGGAGCAGGTGATTGCCGGCACCACCCCTCTCGAGGCAACCGACCATATCGACGTTGTTCACCGGATTTGGCCGGTTACCGATGTGGAAACAATCACTCAGGTCATTGCCGCCATGGGTAATAAACCCATTTTCATCGCCGATGGGCACCATCGGTACGAAACTGCCTGTACGTACCGCGACCAACTGGCAGCCGAACACAATGGCAACCTTCCCGCAAAACACCCGGCAAACGCAGTGCTCATGATGTGCGTCTCGACGAGCGATCCCGGCATGATCGTTCTGCCAACGCACCGCCTTTTTCGAGGACTGCCGCCCATCAGCTCAGACGAACTCATCAACAAGCTTGGCAACTGCTTTGACGCTCGGATCGAAGGGACTGGTCTTGAGGATACCGCACGCGTGTGGGATCTTCTCGACCGCAACCAAGTGCAAGATCGTCTCGCCTTTTATACCGCAAAAGACCGCAAATGGGTCGTTGCAAACATTGCCGAACCCGGAATTGAAAAAATGGCGCAGGTCGCCAGCGACCATAGCCCGCAATGGCAAAGCTTGGGCGTCAGTATTCTTCACCGGCTGGTCATCGATACACTACTAGACGCAGACAATCTGCCGGTCCCCAGATATGTCCACGCCATCGACGAGGTGGTCGCCGGGCTGAAATCGGGCGACATCGCTGGCCGCGATGCCACGGGGCAAACTGGCTGTGCATCGCGATTTGAGCTAGCCGCGCTGATAATGCCCGCCACACTCGAAGACATCCGTACGACTTCAGCAAACAGCGAACGGATGCCAGCCAAGAGCACCTACTTCTACCCCAAACTCCTGAGCGGCCTCGTCATCAATCCGCTTGAGTAGCACAGCCGCACCGATTTGCATGGTTGCACCGAAGTCGACTGGCAACACCAGGCTGTTCCAAAAAGGCCTTTATTTACAGGGTTTCACGTGAAACCGGAAGGCTGTCCGTCGCCGGCCTGTTCTTTCACGTGAAACACCTGCGCAATGCAGAACAGATCCAGCATCAAAATAGTCTGCAAGTTTCACGTGGAACAGGATGAATGTGATATCTGGGAAATTTAATGCTGCTAAGGCCATTTCAAACTATTGAACAGGCAGAGTATTTTAGCCATCCTGAATACTATGAATAGTTTCGTGAGTTTAGAATGACGTTAGCGGTTGTTTCACGTGGAACCTTTGGGTATCCAGTTGTCACTCAATCTCTCCCGTTCCCCTGGTAAAAACCGCTGTTTTCAGCTGGAGGCTACAGCTACGTAGTTTGGGGGAAGTCAACCTGTCCTGGGTTTATTCAACGGTTCAGTAACGGCTCGGGGGAGTAAATTGCCGATGAAACGTACACAACCTGCAATCAACCGATGAGCCGCCTGCCAGGAAAAGGCGGCGTTTGAGAGCCACAAGTCATGGAGGAAATTGGCGTGTCGAATCAGCGACGACTCGGGCGAGGACTGGAAGCACTTTTGGGGCGATCTTTGGACGCACCGATGGATCCACTCAATGACACGACGGTGGTCGCCGCGCCAGAAGTTGACCAAGTGACCCGTGATGAGTCAGGCCAGTCGTGGCTAAGTGTCAGTGCAATTCAAACCAACCCTTATCAGCCTCGGCAAGCATTCGACGAAGCCGAGATTTCTGACCTGGCCGATAGTATTCGCGAACACGGTGTTCTTCAGCCACTGGTTGTCCGCCACATCGACGATCGGTTCGAGCTGATTGCCGGCGAAAGGCGTTTGCGAGCATCCCAGCTCGCCAACTGGGAGCGCGTACCGGTTCAAATTCGAGATGTTTCAGATCGGCAAATGGCAGAATTGGCTATTGTCGAAAACGTTCAGCGAAAAGACCTGAACGCCATTGAAAAGGCTGTTTCCTTCCAGCGGTATATTGATGAGTATCAGTGTACACAAGAAGATCTCGCCTCCCGGGTATACATCGACCGATCGACCGTGGCCAACCTGATCCGGCTGCTGGAACTTCCAGAATTGGTGAAGGACATGGTCTGCACAGAAAACATCAGTCAAGGCCACGCGCGAGCCCTGCTGCCCCTGGGTGAAACAGAGTTGCAAATCGAGTTTGCCCAACGAATCAATCAGGAGAAGCTTTCTGTCCGGGCAACCGAAGATGCGGTCCAGGAGTACATCCATTCACTGGACGACGACCTGTTGAGCCTGGTAACCAGCGAGGGCCAATCGAAATCGGTGCCACGGCGAACCCGCAGTGAACACCTCGTGTCGTTAGAACAGCAGTTGCGGAGCACCCTGGGGGCAAAAGTTGACCTCAAGCAGGGTGCCCGCGGTCGTGGCAAGGTCACCATTCACTTCAAGAATCACGACGAATTCGAACGGCTGCTTGGCCTGCTCCAGGGCGAAGCTCCTCAGCTAACGAAAGCAGCCTAGTCAATCTGATGACCTGCACGACAACCGGCCGGGGTTTACCGCCACGATTGTCGGCCGGGCCCCGAGTTGGTAGGATCAAAGGCCGAGAAGATTTGATTCGGGGCGTGGCGCAGCCTGGCTAGCGCGCCTGCTTTGGGAGCAGGAGGTCGAAGGTTCGAATCCTTTCGCCCCGACTTGTCGTAACCTGTTTTCGAGAAAGTCTTTACAGCTGACCACCCGTGTTACCGCGTGCGACTGTTTTTCCCGGAACGTACCCCCATGGGGTCCATTTCAGAAAGGACGGGTCGCAATGCCGGCAACCCGTGTCCCTCAGTACCGTCGCCAAAAAGAGAAGGGCAGGGCAAGTCGCGCCTAGGTCCTCATCATCGGCGATGTCCTTGCCAATGCAGCCCGAACACGTGGGGGCCCAGTTCGCGGACTCGCTGAACCAGATCGCCGTCGGAGCGGAGCGCGAGCCATGATCGCTCTGGTGTGGGCACATTGCGCAAGATCGCATACGCGACAACGACGACGAGAAGGACTCGCGGCAAGTAGGCGGAGGTTGGCAGGCCCCGGCGTTCTCGGCGCGTGCGCCACCAGAGGACCCCGGCAATGAGCGGGCAACCCAGGACCAGGAAGGGATTCCAGCAGAAGGCATCCATGCAGTAGTGCGTGTATGGCACGCGTCGCGCCGCAGCCGGGACAATGCAGGTTCGTTAACTGGTGAAAAATGCAGGCAGGGAACCAGGAAGTCACGACCGGGTCGTGCTGGCGCAGAATCACGGCCCCGCCGACGGCGACCAAGGCCAACAAGGCCAAACCAACAACTTTGCCCGCTTGAATCTTCTTCAAAAGCCACGATCCTCTTGCATGCAGTTGGCGGCGTTGGAAGCTGTAGGCTCACCACACCATCCGTTCCACAAAGTGCCGGGAAAGTTCGGCGAATTCTTCATCGGCCAGTTTCCAGTCGAGGGCACCCAGGATGTCGTCGAGTTGTTCGATCGTATCGGTTCCTGCGATTGCCACAGAAATTTCCTCATGCGCCAGCACCCAGTTGAAGGCCAGTTGTGTCAACGCGTGCCCTCCCTTTCGTGCAACATCTTGAGCTGTTTGCAGGGCGGCAGCCGCAGCCCCTTGCATGACCGAGTCGTACTCCTTCCGACGGTCGTCCCACACAGTGCCCGGAGGAGGTGGCTCGCCAGGCAAATACGTTCCACTGAGCAGTCCGACTGCCAAAGGACTGAAGGTCATCGCACCCAACTGTTGATCGCGGATCAAGGGGAACATTTCCCGTTCCAAACTCCGGTTCAACAGGTTGTAGTTGTTTTGGATGCACACGAAAGGGGCCCAATCCATACGATCGGCAAGCCACAATCCTTTGCAAACCTGCCAGGCTTGATAGTTACTACAGCCGACGTAGCGGACTTTGCCACTCTGCACAAGCTCGTCCATCGCCTGCAACGTCTCTTCGAGCGGCGTGTGGGGATCAAAGACGTGCAACAGATAAAGGTCGATATAGTCGGTGCGGAGCTTCCGCAATGACTGCTCGGCTTGCTCGAGGATGTGGCGGCGTGAACAGCCGCACTCTTCGGGTCCGGGACCAACATCGGAGCCAACCTTGCTGGTAATCACCAATTCTTCTCGCCGCGTTACCAGCACTCGACCCAAGATTTCTTCGGAACTTCCATGAGCGTCGGGCTGATCTGTCTTCAAACGATACTTGTTCGCGCAATCGATAAAGTTGATCCCCGAATCGACTGCATGTTCGATGAGCCGCTGGGCTTCGTCCGCAGATGACTGTCCGCGGAGCCCCAGCCCCAATGCCATTCGGGAAACCTTCAAGTCGCTTTTTCCGAGATGAATATATTGCATGGAACGTGACCCAAAATATACAAATCAAGTGTGCGTCGTTCAACTCTTTCGTGATGATGGATGCCTGTTAACTTCGCAGCTTACGGCTATCCAGACAATCTTCCATAATAGAGTTCTCCCACAGCGTTTTGTAGCCGGTTGCAGCCGAGTCCGCATTCCCCGGTGGAGATCTGGTACCCCGCTGCCGTTGTGCACTCCTTGACGGGACTCAACCTGGAAGCTTAGCGTGTTGCCTCGTTTGGCCGTTTCCCGAATGTTGAAAGAGAGAAATCGATGCTGGACCGCATTCACGAATTTCGTGGAAAGTTGCATTCTGGAAAAAAATGTCTTGGCTGTAGCATCACGCTCAGTGATGCAAGCGTCACCGAAGCTTTGGGCCAGTTGGTCGACTTTTTTTGGGTCGATCTGGAACACACACATCTAGGCCTGGAATCGCTACTGAACCACTTGATTGCAGCTCGGGCTATCGGTCGGCCGGCACTTGTCCGAGTGCCAACTTCCGACGTGGCTTCCATCAAACCGGTGCTCGATATGGGGGCCGATGGTATCATCACGCCACAAGTCAAATCGGCTGACGAAGTGCGACAGGTTGTGCAGCATTGCCGCTACAAGCCGATAGGAGATCGTGGGCATGGACCACGTCGGGCATCCGACTATGGCAATTATGGCGGGGGCGTGGAGTATGCAGCCGCGGCGAATGATGGGATATTCGTTGTCGTACAAATCGAACGAGCGGATGCACTTGCCGATTTGGACAATATTCTTGCCGTTGATGGGTACGATTCACTCGCGATCGGCCCCTCGGACCTGGCCGCCTCGATGGGCCATACGGGCAACTATAATCATCCCGAAGTGCAAAAGGCCCTTGAGACCATCATTCGCAAAAGCCTGGCAGCAGGAAAATTTATCGGCTCCGGTATGGGTCCCGAAGCTCAATTCGCCCAACATTTGTTCGGTCTAGGGGCACAGTGGATTCAGTGCGGCGATGACTTTGGTTACATGATGAAATATTGCGCTCAACTTTACAGTTCAATCCGTAATTTCGATCGCTAGTTCTCCTCTCTTCAAACCAGTAACCAATCAGATACTACGTTCACCACTTACGTTCTTTCTTACCGCCAAAGATCCCCAGAACATTCCACAAATTGACAAATACCTGGCTAAAATATCCAGGCTTATGAAACTCCGGGAAGAGATTGGTGCGGCTGGAGGTCTACCACTGCCAGCTGATGAGCGGCAAAGCACGATCCCGCTACCTAACTCACAGCGGCCTTGGCAACAGGGCCTTCGTGGCCGGCTGCCTTGGCATCGCGGAGGCAACGGTCAATCTGTCGCACCGCCTGGTGGAGCCGTTGTTCGTTTTCGACAAGGGACATGCGGAGGAACCCTTCGCCAGCCGGTCCAAACCCACTGCCCGGGCTGACAGCAACGTTCCCCTTCTCAAGTAAGAACATCCCGAAGTCCATGGTACTCATGCTCGACCGCCAAGGTTCGGGAATCGGAACCCAGCAAAACATCGTTGCCTTTGGAAGCGTCACGTCCCAGCCAATCCGCGCAAGTCCCTGGCAAAGCGCGTCACGCCTCCGCTTGTAGACTAGGGATTGTTTCTCGACTGCTGCCTCGGTATCTCGCATGGCAACGATAGCCGCGATTTGAATTGCCTGAAACATGCCGTAATCGTAGTACCCTTTGATTGTGGCAAGCGCCTCAATCATTTTCCGGTTACCGCTGCAGAATCCGACACGCCAACCCGCTATGTTGTAACCTTTGCTCATGGTGGTGAACTCGACACCAACCTCTTTTGCGCCACGAGATGCCAGAAAACTGGGGGGCTGGTATCCATCGAATGCGACGTCAGCATAGGCGAAATCGCTGATTACCATGAAATTGTACCGGCGAGCTAACTTTACGACCTCATCGTAGAACGGTTGTTCGACGCAAACGGTCGACGGATTGTGCGGGTAGTTGAGAATTAATAATTTTGGGTTCGGATACAGCGTTTCACATGTTTGGGCTATGTTGGAGAGAAACTTATCGTGATTGGCAACCTCCAAAGAAATGACATTCCCGGCGGCTAATGCCACCGAGTAAACGTGGATCGGAAAATAAGGAGCTGGCACAATGGCCGTATCACCCGGCCCCATCAAGGCCAGGCACATGTGGCTGAAGCCTTCCTTTGAGCCGAGGCAGGTAATGATCTCATCTTCCGGGTCGAGCCGGATACCGTAGTGTTTGAAATACTTGGCCGCCACTTCCCGGCGAAGATTCGCGATTCCGTTCGACTTGCTGTACGCATGATTGCGTGGATCGCGGGCAGCCTCAGCCAGCTTCTCCACAACAATGCCCTCGGGCGCATCGGAAGGATTCCCCATGCCCAAATCGATGACGTCACCGCCGGCCCGACGCTTGTTATAAAGCAGTTTGTTGATCCGTCCGAAAAGGTAGGGTGGCAGCCTCACGACACGTTGGGCAACCTGGACCTCAAAGGGACGACTCGATTTGTCTTCGGACTGGGACATGCAAGAAAACCGAATAAATGGCAATGGAGACGAGCAACGCTATTGTACGCAGCAAACACGTTGCGTGCCATTGAAGTTCCCGGCTTGAGATCACCGGGCTGCCTCATTCGGAAACACCGCACCGGTGGGTCAGTTCACCGCACGGTTGTCCCCGATGCGGGTTGCACGGCTGAATCGTACCGCTTAGCAGCGGCGGAAGCCTCCGAACCGCGAGTTCCCGCTTGCGACGTTCCCGCCAGATAGTTGTCAATTTGCGCTGTGGCATGAATTTGCTCGAATTTCTCAGCCATCGCGAAGCGGAGTTTTTTCTCCATGATATCGAAACGGAGTATCTCTTCGACGTCTTCCCGACGAATATCGATTGGCTCGGTGCGTCCCTCGCACTTGAGGATAATGAACCGATCTCTGACCTGAATCACCTCGGAGAGCTCATTTTCCTGCAAGGCAAAAGCCAACTTTTCAAGCTGCAGCTGGCCACCGTAACGGCGGATTGGCGGGACCTCGCCGTGGAGTGCTTTGCTGGTCGGCTCGATCGAGTACTCGCTAGCCAGCTCGCCAAAATACTCCATCGAGGGATTCTGCCGCGCTTTGCCCCACACTTCCATCGCTTTACGCATGTTGTGTAACACAATTGCCCGGCAGCGGACCCGCTGGCCGTAATTCGCATCGAATCCCTTTTGCAGATCCTCTTCACGCACCTGAATGGTGTCGCCAGTCAATTTCTTCAAGGCTGCCGATGGCCAGACGGAATCACGCAAATAGATGTCCCGGCTGACCCCCTGCTCCTCAGTTACAAGTTGGAACCACGCTTCAAAATTGGGTTGCCCTTGCTTGTCGACAACACCGGCAAGAGTTGCAGCATGCCCAATCTCGCGATCTATATCTTCCTGGGTGATCGTCTGCTGACTTTTGGCAAGTGACTGCTGCAAAAGAACCTGCGAAATCTCTACTTCCAGAACATCTTTTCCGTAGCGTATCAGGCACTCGTCACCAAGTTGACTCATGGTAATCTGGTCCCCATTGACCGTTGACACAATGCCTGGCAATTGCTGGCTCAGATCGGGATCATTCAAAACGTTCTGGATGATGGCCGACTTTTGTAGATTTTCGAACAACTTACTGGCCACTTCGCGTAGCTTGGTTTCTTTAATCTGCTCGGTCATTTCCGCACGGACTTCGTCGAGTGCGACATCCTGTGCCGGTATGTGCGACTCGCACTTGAGAATGGCGAATTTCTCAGCAACAGGGAGAATCGGCGAAATCTGGCCTGGTTCCAGCGAAAACACCGCTTGCTCGAGTGAAGCATCGCCCATGTGACGGCGGATCGGCTGGATTAAACCACCAATGCTGGCACTGTTGACATCTTCCGAATGCTGCATTGCCAGGCGGGCAAATTCTTCCGGCCGTTGCGCCAATTGAGCGTGTAGTTCTTCGGCCTCCGCACGACTGGAAACAACCAGCAAACGCGCATGGACCGCAGGACCAAATTGCATTTCATGGGCCTTCGCCAGTTCGTCCTCGGTTACCGTGAGTTGGTCAGCAGCCAACTTCCGCAAGGCTAACGTCGGCCAGAGAATATCGCGGCCATATTCCTCCCGCCCAATTCCACGTTCCCGCTCCAACAAGTCGAGCCACTGTTCGCGGCCCAGTTTAAAGCGTTTGGCCATGCGATCGACTTCTGCACTGGTTTCTTCCTGCGTTACTTCGATTTTTCGATTGCGGCAGTGATGCAGGATCAGGCGTTTGTTGACCAGGCTTTCGAGCACCTCTTCGCCATGACGCTCAACGCACGCATGTGCCAACTGGGCTCGACTGATGTCCTTGCCATTCACGATGGCCATCACGTCGTGCTGGGGATGTTCGGGCCGACTGGGACCCTTGACCGCGGGTGGCGACTCGGTCTCTTCGGAAGTCGCTTTATTTTTGGCAGCAGGTGACCTGGCGAAGCCGAAAAAATTGTGGGTATCGGCCTCGGCCCGGGGATCTCCCAAATAACGACGGGCAAGAAAACATGCGGCAACGACCAACAAACCGGTTACCAGCAGAATAACGGGCCGTTTCCAACAACGGGGTGAACTGCCGGGAACGAGTTTTATTTCCGTGCGGGACATGACGGTTTCTCCGTAAACCGAGGGGATGACCAGGGTTGGGTGCGATTTTCCGAATCGCCAGGGCCGGTGCAAGGAGGGCGCCGTTGGATGGGGTCGGGAGCATAGCAAGGGAGCGCAAAGCTCACAAGAGAGGCTAAAGTGCTAGCACAACCCGCTCCGGAACCCTTGGAGTTGGGTTGCAAATCGAGTTCGCAAAACCACCATCGGTGCCCGCGGCGTACCACGAATCTCTTCCCAAAGCTTTGCCGGCGAAGCCATCGGCCTGCCGCCTGGGGCTGAGATATCTGGATACAGAGCTCTGGTGCCGAACCTGCTGTTATTCCTCCAGAATTTCGCTCTCTTTGGCTTTGGTCAGATTGTTGGCTTGATCTTCGAATTTCTTGGTGAGTTCCTGAATGTCTTTTTTGAGGTCATCGCGGTCGTCTTCGGAAAGCGTCTTCTGTTTCTGCTCGACATCGGCGGCCTTGTTGCCATCACGACGAATATTGCGAACGGCAACTTTCGCCTCCTCGGCAAGTTCCTTGGTACGACTGACCATTTTACGGCGAACTTCACCCGATAGCGGTGGCACATTAAGGCGAATGACCTTTCCGTCGCTTTGTGGGGTAAGCCCGATATCGCTGGCGATGACCCCCTTTTCGATATCTTTGATGATGGACGGATCGAATGGCCGGATCACCAACTGTTGTGGTTCGGGGGCAGTGACGCTGGCGACTTGCTTGATTGGCGTTGGGGAACCGTAGACATCGACACGTAGCGAACTGACCAGTCCGGGATTGGCTCGCCCGGTGCGAATGCCAAACAGGTCCTGTTTTAGTTTGGCAACGGCCTTTTCCATCCGCTCTTCGGTATCGAGGAAGATTTCTTCAGTACTCATGTGAATTCATCAATTGCCGTTGTCGGGAGTGGATTTGAGGGGGCAAACGGTTGCAGCCAAGGGAAGTAAACATGGGCAAGCTCACCAAAACGAAAAACTTGCCAATGGGTTTGGCAAGGCAAGCGGGCTCAGTTGGTAACCCGCGTGCCAATATTTTCTCCGCGTACAGCGCGCTCGATATTCCCATCTTTACGATAATTGAAAACCAGGATTGGCAAGTTGTGCTCCATGCAATGTGCGATAGCAGTTGGATCCATGATCCGAAGGTTGTCATCGCGGACCTGCTTGAACGTGAGAGACTGGTAAAGTTGGGCTGCGGAATCTTTTTCCGGATCGGCACTGTAGACGCCGTCGACACGGGTTGCCTTCATGAGAATATCGACCTCCAGCTCGAGTGCCTTTTGCGCCGCGGCCGTGTCGGTTGTTACAAAGGGTGCACCTGTTCCTCCGGCGAGAATCACGATCCGTCCTTTTTCCAGGTGCCGCTTTGCACGTCGCCGAATAAAGGGTTCCGCCACACCATCCATTTTGATGGCCGACATCAAACGCGTTTGGCAACCCAGCGACTCAAGTGCATCTTGCAAAGCGAGGCCGTTAATCACGGTCGCCAGCATGCCCATGTAATGTGCAGTGGCTTCCTGGATGTGAGTATTGCCGGCTGTAAATTGCCCTCCCCGCAGGATGTTACCCCCACCAACGACAATGCCAACTCCCACTCCTTGGCTGGCTGCGCGATAGACCTGACCGGCAATGTCCACAACCGCCTGCATGCAAATGCTTCGTTCTCCCGGGGGCGTAAAACTTTCCCCGGAAAGTTTCAAGAGCACACGCCGATAGGAGCGGGAAGGTGATGCCATTAAACTCGTATCAGTCAGAAAAAAGCCCAAAATCTGTTGTTTCTGGGCTTGCCGTGACCGGCCAAAAATTACGTTGCCGTGACAGACGGTTTGGTAGTTTCGCCGAGTTGCCAGCGAACAAACTTCAGGAGCTTCATCCCTCCTTCGGCAGCAACCTTGCCCACGGTCTGCTTGTCATCCTTGACGAACGGCTGTTCCTCCAAAACATGCTCGGCATAGAAGTTTCGCATCCGCCCCTCGACCATCTGTTCAATAATAGGATCCGGTTTGCCCTCCTGGCGTGCCATCTCGGTCAACGTTGCCCGTTCTTTAGCAACAAACTCGGGATCGAGATCACCAACACTCAGAGCCTGTGGCTTCATGGCCGTGATGTGCATGGAAATATCCTTGGCGATTCTATTGTCGCCACCTTCGACCGCAAGCAAAACACCGCTTTTTCCGTCGTGGTGCACGTAACCACCGCATGGAGCTTCGATACGCTCGATCCGTGCCAGCCGAAATACCTCCCGAATCTTGTTTTGAATTTCGTCTCGTTGGTCCTCCAAGGTCATGCCACTCCTGGAAGGCGAGGGCTGTACCCAAAGTTCTGCTGGCGTCGATGCACCCGGGCCAGTGGCAAGTTGCTCAGCCAGATCCTCGGTGAGCTGGATCACTTCATCATTGGCAGCAACCGGAGCCGACTCGACTTGCAATTCGATGATCGCGCCGATGGTTTTCCCGACATCTGCAAAAATCGAGATTCGACCTTCCTCGGTGGAACGGTCTTGACGACTTCCCATGAACTTCTTGCCAGCCTCACGCAGCTTCTGCTTGGCAACTTCGATATCGCCGTCCGACTGCTGCAAGGCTTTCTTACATTCCATCATGGGCAATTGCGTATCGTCGCGCAACTGCTTGACCATGGCGGCCGTGATCTCAGACATCGATTCAATCCTCATTGCGACGAGCCGCACAGTCTTTTTGTGAATGGCTAAGGCTGGCGGCTTCTACCTAACTAAACCCAAAGTGGTCTCCAGGAACGAATCCTGGGAATTGATACGAACAAATTCAGATCCGTCCCGTTGCTACCCTGCCTCGGCAGAAGCTTCACCCGATTGAGCTGTTGGCTCCGCCGGCTGAGAGGCCGCTGCGACCGGCTCAGGTGTCGGAGCAGCCCCTTCAGAAGCCTGTTGCTGTTGCATGGAAGCCGTGACTTTTCCAACCGTCACCGCGTCGGCCAATATCTTCATGATCAACTCGACTGACCGCATGCTGTCGTCATTGCCAGGAATCGGCAAGTCGACCGTGTCGGGATCACAATCGGTATCAATCAGCGCGACGGTAACAATACCAAGTTTTTGTGCTTCCTTAACCGCATTCTTTTCCTTTTTGGGGTCAACGATCACCAGACATTCCGGCAACCGTGCCATCGCACGGATACCATTGAGGTTGCGAAACATTTTGCGGTATTCGCGTCCCAAAGCCGATTGCATCTTCTTCGAATAAGAGTTGATCGTGTCGCCCTCGCGAATGGCCTCTAATTCCTCAAGACGCGTCAGGCGGCTGCGAATCGTGCGAAAGTTTGTCAGCGTCCCACCCAACCAGCGATCGTTCACATAGGGCATTCCGCACCGATCAGCTTCCCGCTGAATTGCCTCAGCCGCTTGCCGCTTCGTTCCCACAAACAGAATCAGGCTGCCCTTGTTAGCGACCTGCTGCAAATACTTCTTCCCACGCAATAACCCGCGAACCGTTTCGCGAACATCAATGATGTGGATCAGGTTGCGACGGGCATAAATGTAAGGCCGCATTTTGGGATTCCAGCGGCTCGACCGGTGCCCGTAATGAACTCCGGCTTCTACTAATTCTTTGACAAGTGTTGACACAAATGTCTCCTTCTTTCAGGGCACACCAACTCGGAAACCCAAAACCAACGGATCCATCGTACGGCGATCGAACGTCGTGGTAGAGGGACAGCCAGTGTTGAAAAACTACTCGGCCGGAATGAATCAAAAAGGGGCTTTCTGCTCGGGCCGCGCGAGAGAATTGAGCCCTGCAACCTAACGAGTTCTCGCCAAACGGTCAATTGCCCAACCATCAGATACGACACCAAAGGTTCCGAAAAAACGTGGCCCGATCTAAATCCCGTGAGCAAACAACGCCCCACGCTACCCACCTGCAATATCAACTGACCCGAGTGGCTGCCACCGTACCCCCCCATCGGCTGGACTGGTTTGAGAAATCAAGCGTTTAAATCTGACCGTTGCCTGATCGCATGAAGAGACATTTTAAACAAAAATATAGTCGATTTATCGATTTTTCTATGAATTACTCTGGTATTACATCCTTTTTGATTAAAAATAGTTGCGTTTTTGATTAAAAGTAGTTGCATTCCTCGCAATTTCTACCAGAATACATACAGGAAGCTTTTTAACATCACCATAACCGTTACGTTTGTGCCCCCCTTACATTAGCAAGTCTTTTTGGGGAGGCCGTTCGTGCGTGTCGGCTCCAAAAAAACCGTTTGGAATTGCGGTTGGCGGCAAAACCAACAGAAAGGAAACGCTAACGAAAGCGTACATCGTCATGAAGATTATCTCCTCAGATCATCTCATCGGGGAATCCGTATGGGTTGAAGAGACCAGAAAACGGATCAAGCAAGTTGCCGGATATCGATCAAATGTATTGATCCAAGGCCCCACCGGCACGGGTAAAGAACTGATTGCCCGCGCGATTCACACGCATAGTCAGCGGGCCAGCGGTCCGTTCATTCCTGTTAACTGTTCGGCGATCCCAAATAGCCTGTTCGCCAGCCAATTGTTTGGCCATGTCAGGGGAGCGTTTACCGGCGCTGAGCACTCGGCAATGGGTTGTTTTCGCGCCGCCGAAGGCGGCACGATTTTCCTGGATGAAATCGGCGAACTTGATCTGGATGTTCAGGCCAAGCTTCTCCGGGTTTTGCAAGACCGCGAAGTCACGCCCGTTGGGAGTCATCAATCTAAATCTGTCGATGTGCGGGTAATTGCAGCAACCAATCGCGATCTCCAATTGGATGTTGACGAGGAACGATTCCGACTCGACCTCTTCTATCGAGTCAACGTGATCGTGATCTCTACCCAACCCCTGCTGGATCGTCCAGAAGACATCCAGGCACTAGCCAATCACATCCTCGCGAAAGCCTCGATTGAAAACGGCTTGCCACTGAAACGCCTGTCGCCAGAAGTACTCTCATTGTTCCAGGCACACGACTGGCCAGGCAACGTGCGCGAACTTGGGAACGTGCTCGAACGAGCTTTGTTGTTTTCTGACGACGAGGTCGTCGGAGTCGACGCATTGGACGAACTGATCAAGCTGTGGGAGGAACGGGGGCAGGCAAAGGGCGGTATGCCGTGGTTGCATCCGAAAACCTATCCATCGCTTAGCCAAACTTCGTCGCACCGTTCTGTAAGCCAGAACGTGGGACCTGTACCGAGAGGAAAGTGGCCTACGCTGGCCGAAATGGAAGCCGACTATCTTCGCCGCACACTCGAGGAAACGTTCTACAACCAGAGTGCTGCAGCGCGAGTGCTAGATGTCGATCGCAAGTTACTCTCTCGCAAAATCAAGAAGTACGACATTGCTTTGCCGATCCAACGTCGCGGACGACCCGATAAGAGCCGATCGTACGGGCTTAAAAGATGAAACGGCTAGCGCAAATCCGAGCGCGGTCAAGGCGAGTGACACACCATGCCACCCGTCTGGAAACTCTGAGAGCCGACGTGACGTACATGGCAAAGGTTTCGAAGCCTTAAAGAGCGGCGTTGCCTGACCAGCATCGCCGTGGCTGGTCTTCCCAGCGCAACCTGGTGCCAAAACCCTTTGCTCCAAGTGACCGATAAGAATGTCACAAGGGTGCCTTTGCCCCCCGCCCCAGTTCTATTGCTACGCGCCAATCTGATCCAGTCCCTGCAGAATGGCATCATGAAGTTTTTCATTCGTGGCCAACACACCGCGGTTGGTTGCCAGCGTGCGGCCATGCGCGAAATCAAGTGGTTTCCCATCGAGATCGGTCACCCGACCGCCCGCCTCTCCAACGATTATCGAACCCGCGGCTTGATCCCAGATCATTTCGCGATAATCGGGACGTGAGGAAGAAAGCAAACGTAATAGAACATCCCCCTGCCCGGCGGCCAGTACGGCATACTTGGCTTGACTATCCATTGGCACCGGCGGCGCTCCGATCCCCAACACGGTGATCAGTTCTCCGATTGCCCCACTATTGGTGTGGGCCGATTCGACCGACCGTAGCAGCCGGGCGTCGACAGGTGAAGTCCGGTCTGATACCGACAATCGCTGCCACGCCCGCTGCTGGTCAAGCGTCGTATAAAAGGCTCCTTGGCCCACCTCGGCAACAGCCACTGTCCCACGTCCGCGATGCTCATCCGCATGAATGATGTCCAGTTCAGGGCAGCCTACTGCCCCGACTTCAACCCTCCCCGTGTCAATCCTCGCCAGTGCCACCGCGTACTGGTCACCTCGCAGAAAGCCTTT
>CAUZEA010000114.1:0-16233 GCA_963578605.1 Planctomycetota bacterium | reverse complement strand
ATTCTAGTCTTGTGGTGCAAACTTCCACAAGACGCGGTCACCCGCCTGGAGCCGAAAGATACCACAACTTCGGTCAGCCCGCTGGTCGTTGACCCAATACTGCCAGAAATATCGCTCTCGGCGATCAGCGGCCAGCCCATCAATGCTGGTCAGAAAAGTGGATTCACCCTCCCCCACCTTTTGGAAGGTGATCCCTGGCCGGAAATGGACCGCCGTCTCAAGCAAATCGAGCACGGTCATGTCGGCTTGCCAGCGGAGCGCGTCAAAATGCCGTTGGACCCCATTTCCAAAGTCAATGGTCAACGAAGCCGATTCCCCAGTGACCGGTGGGGTCGGCTGCCAGCCTTTTTCGTAACCAGATACCGAAATACGGCCTGCCGGTGAGTCGGCAGGGTCGGTCAAACCGCCGGGACGGTGAAACAGGCTCCTGGAGCCAACAACGCCTGCCAGCACGCAAGCGAGTAAAATCGGCAGGACCCACCAGGACGAATTCATGTTGTTCGTGGTCGCACTGTTCACGTCTCCAACATCGACGGCAAGACCTCAATCGTCAACCGGTCCAATCGCCAGCCGGCAGCAACCAGCCACGAGTGGGGCTTCTCATTGGCCAGCACCCCGTTTCCAAACGAGAGTCTCCTAGCCGCCGCAAACCAACTACGGTATTCTTGGAAAGCCCAGGCCGTGGTGATGTCATCCCTGGTTGACAACCGCTCAATTCCTGACGTAAAGGTCCCGTGATGGCGGAAAATCAAACAATCACGCTGTCGTTTCCCGAGCCTGACATTGCTCTGCTCACGATTGATGCCCCGAATAATAACGTAAACCTGCTCTCCCGAGCAGTGATGGACGAATTGGAAGGACATCTGAACAAAATAGATGCTCGTGGGAACGTCGCAGGACTTATCATCTGCTCGGGCAAGCCAGGCATGTTCATTGCCGGTGCCGATCTCAAAGAGTTCATCACCTGGATTGACTCCACTTCCGACGAAGTCATCTCGGTAGCTCGGCGTGGGCAGCAGCTTTTTTCGCGGCTCGCTACCAGCGACTATCTGTCCATTACCGCCATTGACGGGATTTGTGTTGGCGGGGGGGCCGAACTGGCGATCTGGTGCGATCGGCGCATCATGAGTCGTTCAGACAAGACGAGCTACGGATTTCCTGAAGTGAAGCTAGGCCTTTTTCCAGGCTGGGGAGGAACCGCCCGCACCCCGCGGATAATCGGGCTCTCGAACGCTGTGGAGTTAATCACCGGTGGCGAGTCGATGGATGCCGACGCGGCGCAGGTGATGGGTCTGGCTGACGATGTCATCGAAGCGGCGGGCGAAGAAGTGGCCGAGCGACTGGTAGCAGCAGGCATCAGGATGGTCCGAGCAGAACAGCTCTCGGGTGACTTTCGTCGTGACCGGCAGCGTTGGTCAGGGCCAATCTCCCTGAGTGAGACCGAACTTGGCTTTCTGGGTGCGACCGCCAGTGCGTACATCCAGGGACAAACCAAAGGGCACTATCCCGCTCCCATGGCCGCTTTGGAACTGATGCTCGGCGCAACAAGCGTTGATCTGATGACTGCCTGTGAGATGGAGGCAACCGGCTTTGCAGAATTATTCGGTTCAGCGATCAACCGGTCCCTTCTGAATGTGTTTTACCTGCGCGATCGCAACAAGAAAGACCGTGGCATTGCTGGCCAGGCGACTCCGGGAAAAATCGGTTCGGCAGCATTGATCGGCGCTGGCATCATGGGTCAAGGAATTGCGGCAGCCAATGTGAAACGCGGTATCCCTGTCACGCTGAACGATGCCTGCCAGGACGCGCTGGCTCGGGGAGTCCAAGGCATCCTCAGTGAAGTCTCGTACAACAAAAAATCGAGGCAGGCGGATGTCAACCGAACCCTGGAAATGGCGCCGCTGGTCAATGCGACCACTGTGGATGAAGAGATTTGCGCAGCCGACGTGGTGATTGAAGCCATCCTGGAGAACCCCGCGGTAAAACAAGAGCTTTTTGCCCGCCTGGAGCCGCAACTTCGGAAAGATACCATTCTTTGCTCAAATACTTCGAGCATACCCATCACCACGCTGGCCGAGGGGCTCAAGCATCCCGAGCGTTTTTGCGGGCTTCATTTCTTCAACCCGGTCCGCAAAATGCCCCTGGTGGAAGTCATTCGGGGTGCACAAACCAGCGATCAGACTATCGCCACGGCGGTCGCGTATGCCAAAACACTCGGCAAGTCCCCGATCGTGATGAACGATGGCCCTGGATTTCTCGTCAATCGTTTACTGCTGCCGTACATGAATGAAGCAGCGCTGTTGCTCTCGTCAGGGGTGGCTATCAGAGATGTTGAAAAAGCCGCCAAGGCGTTTGGGATGCCAATGGGACCGATCACGTTGTACGACGTGGTAGGGATCGATACATGCGTCCATGCAGGTCAGGTCATGCTCGACGCATTTCCCGATCGCATGGTGGCCGCCGAAATCACCTCGAAACTTTTCGACGCAGGCCGCCTCGGACAGAAAAATGGCAAGGGATTCTTTGATTACAACCGTCGCAAAAAAGGAAAAGGTCAGGAGAGTACCATCGTCGCCGAATTGATTGAAGCGACCATCGCCCAGCGCCAAGAATTCACACCAGAGCAAATTACCGAACGGATGTTCTTCCCCATGCTGATCGAAGCAACCCGCATCATCGAAGACAATCTGGTTCGTGACCTTCGCGATATTGATCTCGCCTTGATATTCGGGATCGGCTTTCCCCCTTTCAAAGGTGGCCTGCTTTTTTGGGCTGATTCCATCGGAGCAGCAACACTTCTTGAAAAGCTCGAACCTTATGAAGCGCTGGGGAAACGATTCGAGCCAACCGGTGTACTATACGAGCTGGCAAAAGACGGTAAAAAATTCTATGACCTGGCCGAAAATACGGGAAGCAAACCATGAAGCAAGCTGTCGTCATTGATTGCTGCCGCACACCCATCGGGCGCGCCCATCCAGAAAAGGGTGTGTTCCGCGATGTCCGCTCCGATGATCTGGCCGTCGAAGTGGTGCGGGCACTGGTCGACCGCAGCGGGATTGATCCCGCTGCCATCGAAGATGTCATCCTCGGCAATACCCAGCAGCAGCGAGAACAGGGATTTAACGTTGCCCGCAGTGTAAGCCTGATGGCAGGCATCGCCGTGGAAGCCGGTGGGGCAACGATCAATCGACTCTGCGGAAGCAGTCTGCAAGCGCTCAACCAGGCATCGCACGCCATCATGGCGGGTTTCGAAGACGTCCAAATCGTTGGTGGCCTGGAACACATGCACCACGTCGCACTGGACGCCGGCCTTGATCTCAACCCCAAACTCTTCCAGCGGACCAGCAAGGGTGCCCTCATGATGGGGATCACTGCCGAATTTCTCGCGCAAATCAATGGTCTCTCACGTGAGCAGCAAGACCGATTCGCTCTGGAAAGCCATCAGAAAGCAACGGCTGCCTATGCGAACAGGGAGTTCGACCGCGAACTGGTTCCCATCTGGGGACGCAACGAGGCGGGCGAAAAAGTCCTTGTCGACCGGGACCAGTGCGTGCGCGGGGATACGAGTATGGAAGCGCTTGCCGCCCTGAAACCGGCATTCATGCCTGGTATGGGAACCGTTACGGCCGGTAACAGTTCGCCACTGAACGATGGTGCGGCAGCGATGCTCGTAATGTCCCAGGAACGTGCGAAGGAGCTTGACCTGACCCCGCTCGTCCGCGTGCGGTCAACGGCCGTCGCCGGGGTCGATCCCTGTGTCATGGGCACCGGTCCCGTGCCGGCAACGCAGAAGGCACTCCGGCGGGCCAGTTTGACGCTCGATGATATCGATCTGATCGAGTTAAACGAGGCCTTTGCCGCCCAGTCGATCGCGTGCATGCAAATGCTCGATAGCAACGGTCAGGATTGCGATCCCGCCAAAGTGAATGTTCGCGGTGGGGCAATCGCTATTGGTCATCCGCTCGGTGCCAGCGGTGCCCGCATCGCCACAACGCTGATCCATACCATGATCGACCGCGACGCCACATTCGGCCTGGCGACGATGTGCATCGGTGTTGGCCAGGGCATCGCCACGATCTTTGAACGTGTCTGAGCGTAGGGTCATCGGGCCGTTCTGGTCAGTTCATACGTCCAGCAATCGCATTGCGGAGGAAGCTGCCCGTATGGCTCGCGGCGCACTGAACAACTTCTTCGGGTGGCCCCTCTACGACGATATCCCCCCCCTCTGCACCACCTTCTGGACCCATATCGATAACCCAGTCGGCAGACTTGATGACATCCAGATTGTGTTCGATCACCACCACCGAATTTCCTTGATCGACCAGCCGCTGTAGAACGACCAGAAGCCTTCCGATGTCATCCGTGTGCAAGCCGGTGGTCGGTTCATCGAGAATGTACATCGCATGGCTGCTCTGTGACCGTCCAAGTTCGGTCGCCAGTTTAATCCGCTGGGCTTCGCCCCCGGAGAGCGTAGTCGATGGCTGCCCCAAAGCGAGGTAACCCAATCCCACATCGGCCAGACTACAAAGCAGGCGATGAATCGAGGCATGATTCGCAAAGAATTCCACCGCCTCTTCAACGCTCATTTCCAGCGCTTCGGCAATCGAATGACCGCGGTATTTAATCGAGAGAGTTTGACGATTGAAGCGTGTACCGCGACAAACTTCGCAAGTCACAAAAAGATCGGGGAGAAAGTTCATTTCGATCTTCTGCAAGCCTTGTCCCTGGCACGCGTCGCAACGACCACCTTTCACGTTGAAACTAAAGCGGCCTATCTTGTAGCCTCGTTGCTTGGCTTGCCGTGTGCTGGCAAATACTTTGCGGACTTCATCGAACACGCCCGTGTAAGTCGCCGCGTTGCTCCGCGGTGTCCGACCGATGGGTGCCTGATCGACCCGAATAGCGCGGTCCAGGAGACTCACCCCGCGGAGCCTGCGATAGGGACCTGGCTTGCTCGATGCGCCGTGGAGCCGTTGCGCCAGGGCCCTGCCGAGAGTCTCAATCACAAGTGAACTCTTGCCCGATCCACTGACGCCGGTGACACAAGTGAACAACCCCAAGGGAAACGAGATGCTGACATTGTGCAGGTTGTTTGTGGTGGCACCCTCCAACGACAAAAGCCGTTTTTTGTCTGGAAGGCGTCGCTTGCCAGGAATCGGGACGACCCGCTTTCCTGAGAGATACTCTGCCGTCAACGACCGGGGATTGAGGGCGAACTGCTCGGATGGTGCCTGGGCAACGACCTGCCCTCCCAGCAATCCGGCCCCTGGCCCCATGTCGATGATTTCGTCGGCTTGGCGCATGACCGCCTCGTCGTGTTCCACAACAACGACTGAGTTGCCTTGCTGCTGGAGTTCGCGAAGCGCCGCAATGAGCCGGTTGTTATCGCGAGGATGGAGCCCAATCGAGGGTTCGTCGAGCAGGTAAAGCACCCCTACCAGACCAGATCCAATTCCAGTCGCCAGCCTCACACGTTGCGTTTCTCCACCACTGAGGGTATCGGCCGTGCGGTCAAGCGTGAGGTAATCGGCGCCAACTTTTTCGAGAAACACAAGACGGCGGTTGATTTCCCGCAAAACAGGCTCACCAATCGGTTTCTCATCACAAGAAAACTCCACACCGTCGAAGAATTTTACCGCTTGATGAACCGTCAGCGCAGTGACTTCGTGAATGGCCATCCCTTGGAATCGACAAGCGATCGCTTCGGGACAAAGACGATGCCCCTGGCAATCGCTGCAGGCAACGGCACTACGGTAAGCTTCAAGTCGGTCACGAGTCGTTTCGCTGCGCGACCCGGCGTAGTCCATTTCGAGATGGGGTAGCAAACCCGGAAATTTCTTGCCATCGCCGTGAAGCAGTTGTTCACGGCGGATGCCCGGCCAGGTCTTGAGAGGTTGATCGATATCGACTTTGGCCGAGGCACAGAAGTCTGCGAGCAGTTGTCGCTGCCGTTTTTTTGCTCCCGCCGATCCTCCCCTCCACGGGAAAATTGCCCCATTGCCAAGGGACAGACTGTCGTCAGGCAGGACCAGGTCGGGGTCAAAGCCTTCGCTGGCACCCAATCCACTGCAAGTGGGACACGCCCCATGAGGGCTGTTAAAACTGAACGTGCGGGGCTCGATTTCGGCAATACTGGCCTGGCATCTGGGACAAGCATACCGGGTGTTATAAACATCCAGCTGCCAATCGGTGGTGTCGGTTTTGTTTTCCGCCCGGGCTCTTTTGTCGGGCGTTTGATAACTGATGACAAGGACGCCGTCACCGTGCTTGAGAGCTAGCCGAACAGATTCTCCCAGTCGGGCTTTGATCCCCTTGCGAACAACGACACGGTCGATGACAGCCTCGACATCGTGCGTTTTTTTCGATACGAGCGGTGGCACATCTTCGAGAAGATAAGTTTGTCCATCGACCCGCGCACGGACAAAACCCGCTTTCCTGATCCTTTCGAATATTTCCGTATGGCTTCCCTTGCGGCCACGGATCAGCGGGGCGAGGACCATAACGCGTGTTTCCTCGGGAAGCGCCTCAATGAGGGCCTCAATCTCAGCAGGTGTCTGTTGTGAAATCCGGGCATCGCATTTCGGACAATGCACCTCTCCAAGACGTGCCATCAGCAGCCGCAGATAATCGTAGATCTCCGTGACCGTGGCCACCGTGCTCCGCGGGTTTTGGACTCCTGGGCGTTGATCGATGGCAATGGTCGGTTGAAGTCCATCGATCCGGTCGACGTCGGGTCGCTGCATTTGAGCGCAGAATTGACGGGCATAGACCGACAAACTCTCGATATATTGCCGTTGCCCCTCGGCTAGCAGTGTATCGAATGCGAGCGAACTTTTCCCCGAACCGCTGACCCCCGTAATCACGACGAACTTGTTGCGGGGAATGTCGACATTGACGTTCTTCAGGTTGTGAGTCCGCGCACCACGTATCTGGATAAACCCGTCATCGGAATGGACTTCCCGGTCAACGGCTAACTGGGATTCAACAGGAGAACACATGACGACGAGCGTAACAGCCGGCTCGAACCGCGACCATACCTCGATCAAGGGAAAACCATGCGGTCTTATCGGTGGGGTGTGGGGGAACCCTTGCCGATCAGCAGGAAAACCAGTGGGGCATCCAGCCTGCGGACGACGAACTCGTATGCTCAAACTCAAACAGGCGGTGGCACACGTTGCCGATATCGTACACCATCGACTACAATGCAGGGCTTTGCCGAATGGCTGACCGCAACTGTCTCCAGTGGGCACGGGCTCCCCATGTTTGAATCCCTGCAAGAAAACCTCACCTCCGCGCTCAAAACGCTGCGCACCCAGGGAAAGTTAAGCGAAGCGAACATGCGCGACGGGCTTAAACTCGTCGAACGATCGCTGCTGGAAGCGGATGTGAGTTTTGAAGTCGTGCGGGATTTCATGCAAAACGTCACCGAGCAGGCTGTCGGTGAAAAGGTGCTCAAATCGCTCAATCCAAGCCAGCAAATTGTAGGGATCGTCCATCAAGAATTAATTCGTTTGATGGGACCGGTCGATCATTCTCTGCACCTGAAGGGAACCGATGACACCACCATTTTGATGATGTGTGGCTTGCAGGGATCGGGAAAAACGACCTCTTGCGCTAAACTCGGGCGTTTACTCGCGCAGGCAGGCCGCAAACCTCTACTCGTTGCCGCTGACCTGCAGCGTCCCGCGGCCATCGACCAGCTCCACATTCTTGGCGAGCAGCTCGACATCCCCGTTTATTCCGATCGTGTTGAGAAGAATCCAGTCGTGGTTTGCAACGCAGCCGTCAAGCAAGCCAGGAAAATTGGCACCGACGTCGTAATCCTCGACACGGCCGGCCGACTGCACGTCGACGAAGAGTTGATGGGGCAGCTTGTAAGAATTGACCGCCAATGCCAACCCGAGCAGGTCTATCTCGTGGTGGATGGGATGACAGGCCAGGACGCGGTCAACAGCGCAAAAGCGTTCAACGACGCCTTGGAGCTGGATGGCGTGATTATGACAAAACTCGACGGCGATGCCCGCGGCGGTGCTGCCTTGTCGGTTAAACATGTCACCGGAGTTCCCATTAAGTTCGTCGGTACGGGAGAACATCTCGATGCGCTTGAGGAATTCCATCCCGACCGCATGGCAGGACGCGTACTCGGGCAAGGCGATATTCTCACGCTGGTCGAAAAGGCGCACCGCGAATTCGACCAGGAAGAAATGCGTTTGCAGGAAGAACGCCTGCAAAAGGGCGAATTCACGCTCGAAGATTTTCGCAAGCAGCTGACCCAGGTCGGTCGCCTGGGCCCCATGGAAAAGGTCATGGGAATGATCCCTGGAATGGGGCAAATGACCGAAGGACTCGATGACATCGACGCCGAAGGGGACATGAAGCGGTTGCTGGGCATCATCGACTCGATGACACCCCTGGAACGCCATAAACCCAAGAGTATCGATCAAAGCCGCCGCCGCCGCATTGCCACCGGAGCGGGTGTCGAGCCCCACGAAGTCAACGAACTCGTCAAGCAGTTTGACGCCATGGCCCAGTTGATGGTGCAGATGGCCGGCAAGGGTATGCGTGAGCGGATGAAGTTGCTGCAACAAGTGCAAAGTGGCATGGCCGGTAACGGACAACTGGCCCGGACCAAAAAGGGGTCTGGCAAACGGCTGTCACCAAAAGAACGGGCCAGGCTAAAAAAACAGCGCGACAAGGAATTACGACAGAGAAAACGGGAGAAAAAGCAGGAGAAGTAAGACCCTGGCAGGGCCGGGTGGGCCTTGTTTCTCCGCCCCCAGTCGGGCAGAATAAGAGATTCGCTGGACCGGATCCCCCCCCGAGAGCAAGCTCGTCAGGCCAGCCTGTTGTTAGAGGAGACCATTGTGTCTGTAAGAATTCGTATGAAAAAGATGGGACGAACCCATCGCTCATTTTTCCGTATCTGTGCGATGGACAAACGCTCTCCACGTGACGGACGTGTGCTTGAGGAGTTGGGCACTTATGATCCCTCCATACCTGATACGGATGCGAGGGCAATTCTTCAAAGCGATCGCATCGACTATTGGCTCAGTGTGGGCGCGCAGCCTTCGGGCAACGTTTCCGTATTGATCAAAAAATACGGAACCGCCGGTAGCCACCTCGAGGTACAAAAAGCGGCTTTGGAAAAAATGGCCCAACCCAAGGTCATTCCTGATCCCGGTAAGCCGGCCTCGCTGCCCGAGTCGGAAGCCTCCGAAGAACAGACCGAACCAGCCGCGACCGCCGAAGCCAAATCGCCAGCGGAAGATTCCACAGAAGACTCGACAAAAGCCCAGGCCCCTGAGGAAACTGCGGCTACGGAAACCGCCCCTAAGAAAACCACGGCTAAGAAAACTACTGCTGCGGAATCCGATTCAGGCGACCCGAAAGACACCGACGCAGCCAAATCCAGTTAATTTTGAAACCGACTCAATCTGTGGAACTGAAAAATCGAAGGAGGCGGCCAGGATTTCCCGAACAACGGTCGTGGCGTTGACATGCGATTCGACGTGCTCACGCTATTCCCGGAGATGTTTCCGGCCTACCTCGGTCAAAGCTTGCTCAAGCTGGCAATCGAGCGACAACTGGTCGACATCCAACTACACAACATGCGTGACTGGGCTCATGACAAGCATCAGCAGGTCGACGATCGTCCCTTCGGCGGCGGTCCCGGCATGGTGCTCAAACCAGACCCTGTCGTCGAATCCGTAGAACATGTACAACAACTTGCCCGGCAACCGGGGCATTTGGTATTGTTGACCCCCGTCGGTCGTCGCCTTGAACAGTCGGTTGTGGAAGAACTGGCCAAACAAAATCGCCTGGTTTTGGTGTGCGGTCGATACGAAGGATTTGACCAACGAATTATTGATGTCCTCAAACCGGATGAAATTTCAGTTGGAGATTTTATCCTGAACGGGGGAGAAGTCGCGGCTATGGTCGTGATCGACACCGTACTTCGCCTGATTCCCGGGGTTCTGGGGGACGAACAAAGCAACAAACATGATTCCTTTACCGGCGATCAACGTCGGCTGGAATTTGCGCAATACACAAGGCCAAGAATGTATCGGGGATTGGAAGTCCCAGCGGTGCTCACCAGCGGCAATCATGAAGAGATCGCCCGCTGGCGCGAACAAGATAGCTTGGAACGAACACGCCAGCGGCGGGCTGACCTGTTGTAAAGCCGTGCCAGGCTGTAGAACCAACACGTCGGCGACCTTACCAGAAGAGGAAATAGCCATGAGTCAACAAATCCTGGAGCTTGTAGAAACATCCGGCCTCAAAGACGAAGTTCCTCAGTTTGACGTTGGTGATACGGTCGATGTCCACACGAGAATTCTCGAAGGTGACAAAGAACGGATCCAGGTCTTTTCCGGAGTGGTGATTGCTCGAAATGGCTCGGGAAGCCGCGAGATGTTTACCGTACGTCGGATTGTCGCCAACGAGGGTGTCGAGCGGAAATTCCCCCTGCATTCGCCCCGCATTGCCAAGGTCGACGTCAAGCGGAGTGGCCTTGTACGGCGTGCCAAGCTTTATTTCCTCCGTGGTCGTGTCGGCAAAGCAGTACGTCTCAAAGAACGCCGCCGCGACGTATAAGTGAATTGAAGTGAGCTCTGCCAGGCGGTTCCTATGAGCCTACGCAACTGGCTCACTTATCTGTTCCGATCACGCACCCTTGGCGAACGGGGGGAGGCACTTGCCGCCAGGTATCTCAAACGGCACGGATTCAAGATCGTCTCTCGCCGGGATCGCTCCCGAATTGGTGAACTGGATCTGGTCGCCGTTGAAGGCCGTACGATCGTATTCGTGGAAGTAAAAACTCGGCGATCGGTCAGGAAGGGGCGACCAACCGAGGCAATCGACCACGCCAAACAATGCCAGCTGACCCGTGCGGCCTTGACGTTTCTCAAGAGCCATGGATTGCTGGACGAGCAGGCCCGGTTCGACGTGATCGCAATCATCTGGCCCAACGGGGCCGACCCCCACATCGAGCACTTTCGCGATGCGTTCTCGGCGAAGGGGCCGAGTAGCCAGTTCTTTCGCTAACCGGTTTTCTTCCCGAAGAACGGCCATTGACTTTCGATTCCCTGGTGTGGGTCGGGAAACTGAACCTGTTTAACTTATGCCCCAAAACCTGCACGCCGGGCCAAACGATTCTGCGATTGGGAGGCCGTTTGAACTCGACCCACCTCACTACAACTTGAGAGCAACTGACTCTTAATCAGCAGGTTAAAGGTTCGAGCGTGAGCGAGGGAGCAAAGCTTGCAAAGCCCCCCTGCCCGTGTGACCAAGGGCTGATTTTTCTGCATAAAATCCTCCCCCCGATAGTGGCAGTGACTAAATCGCGGGGCCCGGAAATCGCTTATCAAGAACCGCACCATCGAATTCTCGATCGGATGATGTCGGGTCGTACCGCAAAATTTCTATTTGCGAGATAGAAGCAACTGGACGTCGAGAGTCGGCGGTGTCACATGAACACGTTGATCCAAGCGATGTTGCGTCTAGTTTAGGTGTACCGGAGCAACCAGTCGTTGCAAAGGTTGTGAATGAAGCATTGGTTTCCGTACCTTGGAGATGAATTATGTGCACAAATTTTCGTCGATCCACTACGGCTATAATCGCTTTTGTAGTCGTATTAGGGATGAGTTGGTTTAATGATGCTGATTCTGGGTATGCCAAATTGATCAGGCAGAAGATCAGAAACGACACAGGCATAATCGTGAATGACTTGAGAATCCGTAGCGCCAGTCCCGTTCAGAAAGCACGAATTCGGCGCGACGACGATGGCGACGGACGATTAGAAGATGGTGAGACCATTGAGAATGCAAGTCGGCTCAGCGCTCAGGGGTATGGGGCGAGATGGAACACTGGCGACATGGGTAACGTCGGTATCGGCGATGAAGTGTTCATTGAAATTCGGGGAGGTAATAATTAGACAACCTCCGAGTGGACCATTGATAATGAACCCGCGGGAAGAATTACGAAAGTCGGCAAGTCTTCAGACCTGAGTTTTAACTCCTCAAATTCAGAAGTCTTTGCGACTTTCGGTAACGATGACGAATTTGCGATAGCACATAGTAACATTCAGATAGTTGCGAACAATGACATCGGAAACTTTGATGATTTCAACCGAATATTTGAACCCAGCGGTAACCAACTCTTCGACGTATCGTATCCCGTAATCCTTGAACCCGGGGAAACGTTTGAGTTCTCGCTTGGGTCGGACTTTGACTCCCTTGTTGATCCGTCAAGATACATCCTCACGTTTGCGGATGCTGCACCGCTACATAACCCCCAAGACCTATTCAGCATGGCGACGGCCCAAATGGTCCCGATCCCCGAACCCACCGCCCTGTTGTTGGCCCTCTCGGGTCTGGCCTTTGTGCCGCTTCGCATGCGGCACAGGTAGTGGGTGGTTTTAGGGTAGGCCGAAATTTTCTGCGCACTATTCCAGACACATCCAGGGGACTCTACGACCCTCAGGGGGCGTGTTTCGCGTGTCGGGGGCTATGGATTGTTCCTGAGGTACAAACTGAACCCCTTCTATCCCCATCCAGGAGTCATCAATGCCTGACGTTGCTACCTGCCCCAAATGTTCCTGCGAAATGGAACGTGGATTCATCGCTGACCAAAACCTTGGCAACTGCGAACCCAATTTTCGGGTAGAAGGACCACCAGAGCCTTCCTTCTGGGGAAGAGCCAAAGTAATGAGCAAAGTAAAACGCGTTGTCGAAACATACCGTTGCGTCCAATGCGGGCTTCTCGAATCCTACGCAGTCACGGAATGGGCCGGCAAGGTCTACACAGTTTGTACAGTAAAGTAAACTCGGACCGTAAATTTCCAACCACCCAACACGCTACCCCTCGGGGTGAGTCGGTTCCAAAAATCGCATCCCGGCAGAATCGTTTGGCCTAGCGGATGCATTTTTTCACTTCAGTGACTTGGTATTGCCCCCTCTTCCGTATGCTGTAACGGCCAGCTCAGCCCCGCTTCATAAATGCCGTCTCGCCGGGGTGTTCCCATTCTGCGGGAGTCAAATAGCCACCGTCAATCGTGAGCGAGGTACCGGTAATGCCTGCCGAGTCCTCGCAGGAAAAATATAAAAGAGATTTGGCAACTTCCTCCGGCGTCAAGGCGACACCCATGGGAACTCGTCGTAAACGGTCTGCCAAGGTTGCTTCCGGATCCGGTGTCGTATCAAGGTGTTCACGCAGCATCGGTGTATCGGTGATGCCCGGGCATACACAGTTGCAACGCAGTCCGTCCGCCGCATAGTCCAGCGCAATCGAACGGGTGAGCCCCAGCAGGGCATGCTTCGATGTGGTGTAAGCTGGCGTGCCTGCCTGGCCAACAAAACTGCTGATGGAACCTACATTGACCATGTAGCTCCGCGGAACCTGTCTCAAGTAGGAAAGTCCATGCTTGAGTGAAAAAAACACGGACTTCACGTTGACCGCCATCAGGCGATCCCAGTCAGTTTGGCTATACTCATGTAACGGCTGAACGTGCACCATGCCCGCGTTGTTGACGATAATCTGCAACCCATCCCAGGCCTGGGCGGTGCGAACCAATGCGTCGCGCACTTGATCCTCCTGGCCGACGTCACAACCGATAGCCATGGCTTCTCCACCAGCCGCTTTGATCTTATCAGCCAGTTGCTGTCCCAGTTCCAAACGGCGGCCCACCAAAGCAACCCGAGCACCTTCTTGGGCAAACAACTCAGCAGCCGCAGCCCCGATGCCCGAGGTAGCGCCGCTGATCCAAGCCACTTTTCCAGCAAGTCGTTTGCTCATCGCCGTCAGTTTTCTTGTGTTACCAGGGGCCGTTCCTGCTTCCTTGGAAAGATTGCGCCGTCGAAGACTTCCACATCGACCATTCCCCGAGACCTTTTGCCACGAGACAAACCCACCATGCTGTGACAAGCCGTGTGGCCAATGTCTCCAAGAACAACTTTTCCGTCCGGGCAATGCTATGGGGAGCAAGCAGCAGGTTTCATGCAAGCGAGTTGGTCCGCTCCAAGCAAACCCGTGTGTGATCGTTAAAGGGGCAGTGGAGCGAGACAAAGTCGGCTTGTTGGCTCTTTGCCAGCCGATTCTGGCTCCTTGCAACCCCGCCCGGGAAGATCAAAATTCCGGTCATTGGAAGAACCGAATCGTGCCCCAAAAACCATATCCGCCAAGGTGATTCCCTGCAAGAGGGCACGATGCCAATCCGACGCCTTCGGGTAGAAACGTACGTCGGCTCGGCAACCGTTTGGCCAAGACGTAACCAGTGAGACTGCCGATCTTGATCGTCGGTGGAGGGCAACCAAGCGGCCAAGGGTCGTGCCGGCGCGAGTACCCATGCCCGTCGGAACGCAAAGCGACCTTGACGCACTAGGGCGGCAACACGCCTGTGATGTCGTAGGCGGTCGCCAGTTCGAGCCACGTAATGGTTGGTCGGGTTTCGCGGCGGGAATCGGCGAGCTTCTTGACGGTGACCGTCACGGTGTTGTGGCCTTTCCTGGGCAACGGCTCCTTCAGATCGAACGTGATCGAGGTCGCTTCAAGCTCCGCATCGCCCAGTTGCAGCGTGTGGCCATTCAGGGCGATCTCCAGTTGATCGCCGTCCTGACGGCCCTCGATCTTCAGATTCAACCGGGCGTGCTTGAGGATCATCGCTTCCCGGCAGGCCGCCAGGTCCTCGCCGACGTAAATGCCCACGTCGTAGTTCTTGCCTGGCTTGGCCAACGCGATCCGACCTCCTCCTCGGAAAAAGTGGTCGACGCCAAAAAGTTTCGGCCTTCCCCAGAGGGTGACGGGCCCTTTGAGATCTCGAAGCAGGGCGTAATCCTCGTTCCGGAACGGAAAATACTGGCGCTGCTCCGCACGGGGCGTGAAGAAGTTGAACAGGTAGGTGTCCTGCTGGCCCTTGGCGTAGTAGTTGCAGATACCTGCCCGATACATGTCCGGCGTCGCCTTCCAGGAATCAGGGCTGGCCACCGCGCGGCACCTGGTGCCTTTGGCCACCTCGATAAACTCCTCGATCGGAAGATCGAAGGTGAAGTACCGATCCGGGGAGGATGGCACGAGGTAGTCAACCAGGCCCTCCTTGACCCACGTGGGCACGTCGCAACCGAGGACCCGGCAACAGTCTAAAGAACGGGCCACCCGCACGATCAACATCCGCCGCTTGTCGTCTTGCTTGGTTTTTTCATCCAGCCACCCCCGCGTCTTGCGGACCATCTCGGTGATCAGTTCGGGGCGCTGCTTGCCCGAAGGAAAGAACATGTAGTGCCGCGTGAAGTCCATCTCGAAACCGTCGACGGCATATCGGTTGATGATCTCACGAATCTGAGCGAGTCGATAATTTCGCACCTTTTCGTGCGTAAAATCCAGCACGCAGGTCGGGAAATGATCCGAGCCCGGCTCGATCGCCAGCTCCCGGTTCTCCATCCAAAATCGCGAGGTCCGAGGATGTTTGGTGGCAGGCTCCTTCTGACCGAAATGACCGTCGTTCATTCTTAACGAAGGCACAAATTCAAGGCCTTGCCGAACTGCACGTTCCATGATCACCTTGACCGGGTCGATCCCCTCCTGGCGAAGCTGTTGGGTGACAAGATAGAGACGCTGAAACGCATTGCCCGGCATGTCAACATACGCCGTTCTGCGCCACTCGTATCCCGAGGCAACTTCCGACGGATAGCGAGCCGTGTCGTCCGAAACACAATAGACCAACGTGGTCACCGCCGTTCCCACCAACACGTCGACTGTGTTGTACAACTGGGTCTCGTGAAACGGCCCCTTCAAAAGAAAAATGCTCCGGTCGCCGTCGTCGTTGTAGAAGAAGCGGGATTTCGGCGATTGCTCGGCGGCCACCTCACCCGCAGCAATCGTGGCTCGGCTCAACGCGCCGAAGAACAACCCGCCAAGCAATAGCAGTAAGACGAGGCGTCTACTTCGCAGCAGAACCATTTCGAGGACTCCTTCGTTTTGGACAATGGGAAGTCATTGTTCCTGCGGTCGGGTCATTGGTATCTACCACACCGAGAAAATTGGTGAAAATAGTGGCCGCGGTGATCCGCCAGATTCATCCAGACGCCATCTTAACTCATTCGCTCGTCGATTCTGTGCCGAACACCTGCTGATTCCTTGAAATGCCAGCCAGAAAGATTAAAATTGCTGTTATTCACCACCGTAGTCTCTGTAATTCATCCCTTCATATCCAGGGTATCCACCGCGTTGCCTCTCGTCCTC
>CAUZEA010000113.1:0-16428 GCA_963578605.1 Planctomycetota bacterium | reverse complement strand
CCCGCCAGGGATAGCAATCCGCCCAGGATCCAGGTGCCCAGTCCCTGCCACGCATGCTGCACATTGCTGAACACCAGGGAAGGTACTTTGTAAATAGATGCGCCGACAACGATACCCACGATGATACTGATAGCATCTCCCAGTCCGAGTCGTGGACCGTTTGCGGAAGTAGCGTTATCTGGTAATTGATTCATTGCGTCATCGGCCAGGGTTCAAACGGCAGAAGACTCGCTAGCAAGCTTGTCGGATTCTGGCAACCTGCGAAGCCTTCCGGGTGGATGGTTGGTTGCTGAAAAAATAGTGATTACCTTTGACTTGGCCAGACAGGGTAACTGAGACTTGCCGCGCGAATAAATTATGGTGGTCTGCCCGGGGCGACCGAAAATCAGAAAAGAGTCCCTCTTTCGAGGCGGGACTTCGTCAGTTGGCCACCTGTCGGTGCTAGCTCTCATCGATGTTGCTTCGTATGTAAGCTGGGTTGTATGATATTCGATTTGTAACGGTACACTATAATCAGGCATCGTCGAGTCTGGAGGAACAGGGATGTTCCCATACCGAATCAAGCCGGTAACGCTTGCCGCTGCACTTCTTTTTAGTCCCAGCCTGTACGCTGTTGCGGGTCCTGCTGAAGATCAATTTGCCGTTGCAGCCAGCCACTATAAGCAGTTGCGTTGGAATTTGGCGGGCGACGAGTTTCAAGCCTTTCTTGACAAGCATGCAGACCATGAGTTGGCAGGTCAAGCCATGTTCTTTCGATCAGAATCGCTCGTCCAGTTAGGGAGTCTCGAGAAAGCGGCGGATGGTTTTCGACGCTATTTGGACAGGCGCAGCGCTCCGCCGATGGCTCACGTGGCCCGGTTTCGATTGGGTGAGACAGCCTATTTGCGACAGTCTGGTGACGTCGCCCAGCAGGCGTTGGAGGATTTTCACCGTCAGCATCCGAACGATTCACGCAACGAGTTTGCGCTGGTTTATTTAGGCGAGCTTGCTCTGGAGAAAGGTGACGCCCTGGCCGCAGGCCAGTGGTTTTCCCATGCATTGTCGAAATATCCAAAAAGCGAACTGGTGGGAGATTGTCATTTTGGCGTGGCACGCGCCGCGCTGGAAATGCATGATTTTGGAAAAGCTGATTCGCACTTCCGTATTCTGAGCGAACAACCGAATCACCCAATGGCAGACGATGCTCAGCTTCAAAGGGGGTTGCTTGAATTTAAACGCAAACGTTACCAGCGCGCCGCAGACCATCTTTGTGCATTTGAAACCAAGTGGAAACAAAGCGATTTGCGTACGACGGCTCTTCATTGGCTTGGGTTATCTTACCGTGCGCAGCAGAAGTGGTCACAAGCTGCCGAAGCGCTCTCGGCGGCCGTTTCCAATGACCCGGTGAACGCTGCTGCAGCCGAGATTCATTTCTTCGCGGCCCAGGCTTATCAGCAAAACTCAGATTCTACAGCTGCCCTGGCGCATTATGATGCGATCCTTCGGAATTGGGCTCACGATTCTCTGGCAGATGACAGTCTGCTGGCCAAACTGGAAATAGCATTCGCCGCCGGGCAGTACTCAGAAAGTGAAACATCGGCTGAACGGCTTGAACAGAATTTTCCTCACAGCGACCTGCTGGATCGCGCCCGGCAGGTCCATGTTCGCGCGCTTTTGAAGCAAAAAAAATATCTTGCTGCCCAGCAACTTTTCGAACGTCAGCTTCAAACGAAAGGGAGTCTGCCCGATGGTGATTCCTGGTATCTTTATGCGCTGGCCCAATTAGGATTGCATCAGTACACGGAAGCTGTCGGGTCACTGCACAAAGTTGAAATCCACAAGCAGGAGCCAGTGCTGCAAGGCGGTATCCACGTGGCGCTTGCCACGGCGCAAATGGGTCTGAAGCAGTTCGAGGAAGCGATCGCGCCGCTAGTGGCCTATCTTGATTTGTTTCCTGAAGGTCAAGACGTGGCCAAATGCCGCTGTGACCTGGCAATCTGCTACTCACAGACCGGACAATTGAAAGAAGCTGCAGAGACTCACGAGCAGTACCTGCGACAACACTCGGACCATCCGCTCCTGATGCCTCTGACGCACTTTCTTGCGGAAACCGCGTACGCGCAAGGAGATCTTGTATTTGCAAACACGTTGTTTGCCCAATTAGCGAAAGACGGGAATCCTTCCGAGTATGTCGAAAAGGGGCTCTCCGGACTTGCGTGGGGGCAATTGCACAACGGCCAGGCAGGAGATGCCGCTAAAAAGTTTGAGCAAATTTTTGAAAGCAATCCCCGCAGTCCTCTGGCAGCCGGGTCGGTCCTGACACGCGCCAAGGTTCTGGAGCGAGAAGGAGATTTTGATGGTGCACTGGCGGCTTATCAGTTGGTGATTGACCGTTACGACGGTACGGAGCAGTTTCCGCAGGCGTTGTTCGGAGCAGCACGCCTGCACGACCGGATCGGGCATGATCAAAAGGCCCATGAACTGCTGCTCACTTTGGACAAACGCGTTCCGGATTACAACCGCCTGGACCTGGCACTGTACACGCACGCCTGGGTGCTATCGGACCTTCAACGAGAGGAGGAGTCGATCGCGCTTTTCGAACGCCTGCATGAAAGTTATCCAGAAAGTGAGTGCTGGCCCGATACAACCTTCCGTCTTGCCGAACAGGCGAGCGAAGCGAAACAGTATGACCGGGCCTACGAGTTGTGCACCGAGATGATCGAGCATGGGTGTGACTCGACGCTGTTGGGACATGCCCTCTATTTGCAAGGTCGGGTGCGGGCACTTGGCCATCGCTGGACGGAGGTCGAAGCACCGCTGGGACGTATGGTGCGTGAATTGCCGGACCATGTTTTGGCGTTGCACGCCAGGTATTGGACCGCCGAGGCCTTCTACCGGCAGGGCAGGTATTCGCAGGCGGCAGATCATTTTGCGCCCCTGGAATCCTGGACGGAAAGTCAACGGGAACCGTGGATGGGAATTATCCCCTTACGTCAGGCCCAGATGCTGGCCCACCAGAAGCAGTGGGACCAGGTCTACGAAATTGCGTCAGCGATCGGCACCCGGTTCCCCGAATTTCGGCAGCAGTACGAAGTGGATTATTTACTAGGCAGGTGTCTGGCGTCCCGCGGAAAGTTTTCCGAGGCGCGCCGGTCCTATCAATTGGCCGTGGATTCCATTGCGGGAATCCAAACGGAGACCGCTGCGATGGCCCAATGGATGATCGGCGAGTCCTTTTTCCACCAGAAACAGTATCAGGAGGCGATCCGGTCTTTTTTACGAGTCGACATACTGTATCCCTACCCTCAATGGAAAGCCTACGCATTATTGCAGGCGGGAAAATGTTACGAAAAGTTGGGCAACTGGCGAGAAGCCATTGAACTGTACGCACGGATTCTCAAAGACTACCCCCAAACGACCGTCACGGAAGAAGCGTCTCAGAGACTGCGCATGACCAGCCTTGGTGGCCAACAAAACAATCCCGGACGGAGAAGTTCCACACGTTAAAGAACGCCCCATCGTGTTCAAGGAAAGAAGAATGTTCAACTTGCTGCTGCCAACACCGTTGCTTTTCCGGGCGCTCGTAGTCGCCTTGGCAATTGCGACCGTACCAATCTTTGCTGATGTGACGCACGCGCAATCGTTACCGGAAGTCGACACGTCCCTGTCGACCGGGGACGACCAGGTCGCTCCCATGGCGATGGAGAATCCGATTCCGACGAAAAATCTGTTGCAGGTTTTACACGAAGGCGGACCATTGCTGATCCCGATTGGTGTCTGTTCCTTCATTCTGCTTGTTTTTGTATTTGAGCGCGCGGTGAGCTTACGACATGGGCGCGTTATCCCGCGACCGTTTGTGCGAAGATTTCTGGAACAGTTACGCGAAGGAAAACTGACCCCTGAGGAAGCGCTCATTCGATGTGAGGAAAGTCTCAGTCCGGTGGCCGAAGTGTTTGAGGCCGCTGTTCGCAAATGGGGTCGTTCCTCGGTCGAGGTGGAACAGGCGATTATCGACGCGGGGGAAAGGGTTTCGAATGGTCTGCGACGATACTTGCGATTGTTTAACGGCATTTCCACGATCAGCCCCCTGTTAGGCATGCTGGGCACGGTCGTCGGCATGATCCAGGCCTTCAACTCCATTGCCACGGCCGACGCGATGGGGCGGCCCGAATTGTTGGCAGCCGGGATCAGTCAAGCACTGTTGACGACAGCGGCCGGACTGACGGTTGCCATCCCCGCCTTGATCGCCTACTTGTTTTTTGTGAGTCGAGTTGACCGTTTGATTATCGAGATCGATGCGCTGGGGCAACAGGTCGTGAAGATGATTGCCGGAGACGCCTGGGAATCAACTGATCCGCCCCGGAAAAAAATGCGCAAGGATAAAGCAGCTTAGCGAGGACGTTTTTTTTACCCTGCCCTGCCACGGATCCTAACAAGCCATCATGCCACTCAAGACCCACCTGGACGACCAGCCATCGCTCAACATGACGCCCATGATCGACATTGTTTTCTTGTTGATCATCTTCTTCATGGTGGGTACGAAATTCACTGAATTGGAACGGAAGATTGGACTGAAAATTCCTGAAGTTGGTAATTCAGGTGCACTCACCGCGGCGCCGGAGAAAAGAGTAATCAACGTGCATCGAGATGGCGTGATTTCCTTCGAGCGCGAGATCGTCTCACTGGAACAACTGGTCGAGAAACTGTCCGTGGTTCAGCAGGAGTATCAGGATTTTGGAGTGTTGGTACGTGGAGACGCGGAGGGCCCGTTCCAGAATGTGGCCAATGTGCTGAATGCGTGCCGGACCGCGGGCGTGTCCGAGATGGGGATCTCCGTCCGTCTGGATAAACGCCGGTTTTAGGTTTTCATCTCCCTTGATCTTTCATGTGCGACAATTCCGGTCAGCAGCGGCCATCCGCAGACAAGAGTATTTACCTCAATGCCTATTGATTTTGAGCAACTCGAAGCGTTACTTCCCACCTTGCGGTCCCTGTGGATCATGCTCTGGTCGGGACTTGCTGCGCTGACGATCGCTTTGTTGATCGTGACACGCACTCGCTGGGGTCAAACCCGCCCCCTGTCGAAATGCGTTGTGCTCTCGGTGTTTTCACATCTACTGTTGACCGGGTACGCCTACAAGACACAGCTGTTTTCGCTCGTTCCCTTCCAGGCAGCTGAAAATTCCATCCGTGTAACACTCGTTTCAAGTGACTCAGAACGGCCCCTCATCAAAAGAGAGCAGCCGGAAGTTGAACAGGAACCGTTGAAGCCCTGGAATAAATTTTCAGTAGAAAAAACGACCGATCCCGAGGTGGGACCCGTTTTGCGAGGGGACTCCGCCAGGGACCAGGAAGATCTGGATCGCGAACAACCCGACATGGAACTGGTCGACAGTGGCCAGCCTTCTCATGCCCCGATGGTTGCTGCAGAATCGAACGAGACCGTCTTTGAAATCGACCCTGCCGGCGAGAAAGTCACCACACCGGCCACGACTCGCGAGGCATTGGCCGCGTCACCCATTGTGGTGCCTCAGCGCAATAATCAGACAACCACGGTTGAACAGATGCCGTTGGAACCGAAGGCTCGCCGGGTCGATGTAAGCGACGGGTTTGCTGACCTGGTGCGCAGTCCCAAGGAGATAGAATTTCCCTTGGAACAGAATCACCTCGATACGCAGATTGACCGGATCATCACCAAGCCGGTCCAGTTACCGGAGCCCGAGTTGTCGTCCGACTTAACCCAGATAGAAAATGGGTCGACGGTTTCTGAACTCGTGAAGCAGCCGGAGGCCACGGCGAACGATCTGGCTTCCGTCACCGATCAGGTGGCCAGGGCTTCACGCAAACCGACTGCGGCGGTTCCTCTCTCCAGAACCAATTCAATCGTCGAGAGTGACTCGCCACCTGTCACAAGCCCGCCAGAGGAGACGGCAGCGCCGGCCCGCCTGGCTGACGGGGCACCTATTCCCGAGGTGTACCAGGGACGGATTAGTGAGGAGCGGGGCGAGGTGACGCGCCAGGGAGGCGGCAGCATCCTCACCGAATCGGCAGTGGAATCTGCCCTGGGGTGGCTGGAGGCGAACCAGCAGGAGGATGGCCGCTGGGATGCCAGTCAGTTTGGGGCCGGACATGAGCAGCGGGTGCTGGGGCATGACCGGCAAGGGGCCGGGATACGTGCTGACACGGGCATCACGGGATTGGCGCTGCTGGCCTTTCTTGGTGCCGGCCAGACTCATTATCAAGGGCCCCATCGAAAAACAGTCCAATGGGGTTTGGAGTACCTGTTGCGGAGCCAGCGTCAAGGAAATTTGGGAGGCGATTCTTCCACCTATGCCAACATGTACTGTCACAGCATGGCCCTGTTTGCCATCTGCGAAGCTTACGCCATGACAGGTGACCAGCGCATGCGACCCTACGTGCAACGGGGCGTCGACTACTCGCTGTCCTCCCAGAACCGGAGTGGTGGCGGGTGGCGCTACCGACCTGGTGACCAGGGGGACATGAGCCAGTTCGGTTGGCAAGTCATGGCACTCAAGAGCGCCGCGCTGGCCGGAATCAATGTTCCCCGGGGAGTGCAAGACCAGATGCACCATTTTTTGGATAGCTGTTCCAGTGGCCAGTTTGGTGGCCTGGCAAGCTATCGACCCGGGCAGCGACCGTCGCGAACCATGACTGCTGAAGGGCTCTTGTGTCGTTTGTTTCTGGACGTATCGCAACAGGACCCGTCCGTGGCAGAAGCGGCCCGCTACATCGGACAACAGCTTCCGGGTGACGGCAAACCGAATCTCTACTACTGGTATTACGCCACCTTGGCCCTGCACCCGCTGGGTGACGAGCGGTGGGAACGTTGGAACGTGGCGCTCAAGCGCGAGATTCTGGGTCTGCAGCGCAGCCAGGGCTCGTTGGCGGGCAGTTGGGATCCGCAGACCGTGTGGGGTGGTTACGGGGGCCGTGTTTATACGACCGCGATGGCCGCGCTCTGTCTGGAGGTCTATTATCGGTACACTTTGCCCACGTCGAACCTCCGACAGGCGAAAGTCAACAAGTGAACACCCGGCAGGGGGGGGAAACTTCCGACTTCCGGCGCCTTTTGAAAAACATGCAGCACACTCGTCAAGTGGCCGAAGTCTTGAACCGACCTCCGATTAGGCCTATTCCGCATCCCACCTACCGCATTTTACGCTGCTGCCAATTCCCGTTTGACAGTTGAACGTGACCCAGTAAAATAAACACAGCAAGGGTGATTTTGTGCTCGTATTGCACAAAGCCGCACGAGTTGGTTCTGGCGACCCCTTTGGAGGGCCATTGCCGGCATTCGCCGCTTGTACGCGTGCCCCATCGGTAATATTTTTGATTGTGGGAGTGCGTATCTATGTTATTTTCTTACGGAATGCCCGGTTTGCCGGAGATTGTCATCCTGGCGGTGGTGGCGTTTGTCGTGCTGGTGATTTTCGGCAATCGACTGCCCAACGTCATGCGG
The DNA here is from genome assembly GCA_963578605.1 of Planctomycetota bacterium. Taxonomy (GTDB): domain Bacteria; phylum Planctomycetota; class Planctomycetia; order Pirellulales; family Lacipirellulaceae; genus JAKVCB01. The sequence goes on along the minus strand of CAUZEA010000113.1, from coordinate 8,969 downwards.
AACCTGGGTAAGGGTATTGTTGAGTTCAAAAAAGGTGCCCGGGGCATGACCGAAGAGTTGGAACGAGTCGGGGAAGAAACCGACGAGGAAAAAGTTTCGTCTCAGGGTGATTCGTCTCAGGGTGATTAGCCCTGGCAGCGACCGTCTGTGCCGCCGCTGATGGTCTGGCGGCGCTCTTCTTTTTCCTCCTTCGACACCGATCAAAGATGTTGGACTTACTTGAACTGCCTGCCCTGGCCTTTATTTTCGGTAGCCCCGGCGTGGGAGAGATCCTTGTCATCGGGATGATTGCCGTGATTTTGTTTGGCAAACGTCTACCGGAAGTGGCGCGTTCGGTGGGAAAGAGCTATAACCAGTTCCGGCGCGGCCTGAGTGACATCCAGTCCGATTTTAACTCGCAGGTCTATTCGGAGGCCAACAGTACCGATTATTCGTCGTACGACGTGCCACAAATCACAAGTGACCAGGAGCAGGACGTTCCCACGGCTCCCAAATTTGAACCGCCCACGTCCGAACCGACAGCATCCGATTCATCGGATTCCGACGTGACAGTATTTGATTCGTCAGGGTCCGACGTGACAGTATCTGATTCGCCAGGGTCCGACACCAGCATGTCTGACCCGGAAGCGCCAGCAGATTCGGAATCCTGACGACCTCGTGGGAATCGGTTGCCCCTGACGGTTGTTACGTTGGAGAATCTGGCGGCGATGCTGAGTTCGACTAGTCGCGCGTCACCTCTTGCACTACATTTCAAGGAAACCGGGCTGCCGGGCGTTTAGCTCAGTTGGTTAGAGCGCCATCCTCACACGGTGGAAGTCACTGGTTCGAGTCCAGTAACGCCCATTGCCCGTAAAATCCGCCGAATCAATCATTCTGATACCTGCCGTTGGTCGGCAGTGCGGCCCCTTTCTTTCGATGCAAAACGGTATTTACCGTTTTGCCCCAACAAAGAGCTGGAGTACGCACTATGCCAACGCCTTTTTGATTACGAACTAACCAATCACGTTCAGAAGCCGGTGTACCGATGATTGAAAGCACTCAAGCGGAAGTAGCCTTTGCCCGCGACTCCGAAGCCGCTAACGGGACCATCCATGCAGCCATATTTCCCGCCCGAACACGAAGAGGAACGCACCAACAATAAACACGACAATCATGATCATAATCCATCCCTGCATCATTTCCGCACGCCGCCTCACTGCTGGATCCGGGTCATTTATTTTCTCAGGAAGTTCAATATTAACCCAACCCACGAAGCGAAAGAGCATTCCCCCCACTCCCGGCATGAGACAACAGCACAGGCTGATCATGATCAACGGGAAACCCAATTCGTCGTCCAAGAAATTTCCAACGAGTGGGAGAATTACGCCGAGAGCTGTTAGGAGGTAAGCGAAACGGTAGCTCAGAGTGAAGGGAACAGCGACCAACATTGCCACACCCGTGAAAAAGAGCGTGACCACTTTGTCCAGTCGGTTCGGCGTGTTGCACTCGATGGAGCGTGTTGATTCCGAGGCCGGCCAGAAGGGGGACCAGGGCAAGGACTCCACCGAGGTAAAGAAAATCATACGACTCGCCACCGGGCTCCAGTACGGCATTTGTAACATTACTGGGCTCGTACGAAACAGATACGGCCTTGCCGACGGGATACATAGGCGATTCCCTGGACCCCGGACTTGGTAGATCTGGTCGACGGCTAAAATACTGAGAAAGGCTCCCTGCCCCTGGACGCGGTGCACCAAACCTCACGACATCCGAGGAGTACTCGACACCATCCACGGTGTAGACATACTCAACGGTGGTAGAGTCATAGGTTTCTCCGTCAGTAGTGTGAGTTTCGACTCGCGAGTTGACGATTGTACCCGGCGTAACAGGCCAGTTGACGCTAGTCCTGGCATCCTGGAGACTGGTCCAACCGTAGTAGATGTAGCCCAAGCCCATTGTGATGGGGATGCATAGGAGGAGGAGCTTCTTACGTTCCGACTGCGCATCACGACTCATGAGGAGAGCCTCTCAACATCAACAACTGATCGGAATTTACTTTTCAGCACCAGGCCATCAGAGTACCAGCGGAGAATGGCTAATTGAAGGGGGGAAGGAGTCCGAGTTGGGCCATGGCCCAACTCGGGCTCCTTCCCCCCTTGCCGGTTTTTGGCGATGTTGTGTGAAGCAGCAGATTGCGCAGCGCGCCGGGGGTTCATCCGATCTGCACGCCTGGCTCCAGGCGTGCCCCGTGCCATTGACCGATCAGCAACAAGCCGACATTCGGCGTGTCATCTACAAGGAGAACATTCCTGGTGACTCAAAACAAAAATGACGACTCACAGCTCGACAAGGCAGGAGCCTGGCACCGGTTGAATCGAGAAGGGCGTCTTGAGGATTTCAACGCCCGACGGGAACAGCTCCGGGCTGCTTTGCGTGAACAGGGCATGCGACGGAAGGAAGCTGCCGACCAGGCTTGGCGACAGGCCCCTGGCAGAGTTTCCCCCCCCGGAATCTGAGAGACAAGAGTGTGATGAATCCCGAGACGTCGGCAACGAGGGGCTGGAAGAAGCACTAGCGCAGTTCAACGCCTCCGAAAACGAGGTGGTTTTGGAAGATGACGTCGAATGGGTTTATGTTCATCTCGGCGCAGGAAATCTTACACCTGCAGACGCGCCCAGCCCTGGTGCCTGGAACTTGCTGACGGTTGCCAGGCAAGATCGGCGTTGGTTTCTGAAAGACATCCTGCCCAAGATTCGCCGGAAGTCAGCCGACGAAAACGAAAAGAGTGTTCGGCAGGCGGAACTGAAATCCATCGAGGAACGGCGTCAGATACTTGAAGGTATTCTCCGTCGATCTAGCGATGAAACCTTGGAGCTAATCCGCAATCGACTGGGTGGTTAATCCGGGGGCCCGCCACACCCCACCACCAGCAGTAAACCCAGCAGACGTTTCATATTTTGCTCCTTCGGTATGTGTAGCCCACGCGCCACCAATCTATCGCCTCTGCGATGTTCTGTGGCGGGGTTTGTATAAATGACAGTACGTACCGTTTTGTGCGCCAGCATGTGGTAACAGATACTGCTAAAAACTGAATAGAGGTACGACGACTTGCGACAGCCAATAAGAGTGGTTAACGTATAGAAAACGTCGAAGAAACGGGTGGATTCGCGGGATTCAGAGAATTCTCACACGGTGGAAGTCACTGGTTCGAGTCCAGTAACGCCTATTGCCAATGCGACGCATTGCGCCAGACTGCTTGTGTTTGCAGTTTCGCAGGCGTCGCTTTTTTCATTTGCGACCCCCTGCGGCGCACTACTGGCTACAAAAATGGTGCACGCACCACTGACCGCGTCGGCGACGTGTTCGGGTGTGGTCTGGAGGTAATATTTTGACGCCACTTGCCGGCTGTTTCCAATCCATTGGCAGACCACGTGGCTGGGAAACTGTTCTTCCAACTCCGTTTGTCGCATGGACCGCCCCCTCTTGGCATCAATGACGGTGACCGCCAGCGCCTGCGGCAGCCAGGAGCCCTGCAAGAACTAGAACGATTGAGTTCGGTTCTGGCACCGCCGCGGCTCCGTAACCAAGCGGCTGGAAGTTGGAAGCCACTGCGTTGTAATCAGCCAGGTCAACGTCGTTGTCGCCGTCGGAGTTGCCATCCTGCCACAGATAGGGACCGTGGGTGCCGAGGGGATCAAAGTTGGTCGCCACCGCGTTGTAGTCTGTTAGATCAATGTCACGATCCAGGTCCGTGTCGCCACGTAGGTAGGGTGAGCTGTGACCGTTAAAGATAGCCGCCTGCCCAAGCCATTCCGTGATGTCTGCCGCGTTAATGGTGTCGTTGTCAACGAGGTCCAGCCTGTCGGTAGGCCCCGGGTAATTGACGTACGCGTATGCAACCGCAACTCCTGTAACCAGATCCCCTGCGTCGAACATCTGATTGATATCTGCCACATCACAAGCAGCGTCTGGGGTAAAGTCGCAATAAGGCGATAACGTCCAGCCCTTTGCTACAGGGTCGAAGCCGGCAGGGAGTCTCGTGTTCCCGTAGTAGTAGGGGAAGCCGATGCTGTACTCGACGTAGGACGCGTCCGCCAGGTCCGCCCCGTACAGGTCCGCGTCTTCCAAGTTCGTGTTGGTCAGGTCCGCGGTGTCCAGGTTTGCGCCGTACAGGTACGCGTGGTTGAGGTACGCGTTGGACAGGTTCGCGTTGGTCAGGCCCGCGTTGGTCAGCTCCGCGGCGTACAGGTTCGCGCCGGTCAGGTTCGCGTAATACAGGTCCGCGTGGTACAGGTTCGCGAAGGCCAGGTCCGCGAAGGGCAGGTCCGCGTAGGTCAGGTTTGTGCCGGTCAGGTTCGCGTCTTCCAGGTTCGCGCCGTACAGGTACGCGTTGGTCAGGTTTGTGCCGGTCAGGTCCGCGGCGTACAGGTTCGCGTTGGCCAGGTACGCGTTGGTCAGGTACGCGTTGGTCAGGTACGCGTTGGTCAGGTTCGCGTGGTTGAGCTTCGCGTAGCCCAGGTTCGCGTTGGTCAGGGTCGCGTTGGTCAGGGTCGCGTTGGTCAGGGTCGCGTAGTCCAGGTTCGCGTAGGACAGGTTCGCGTAATACAGGTCCGCGTTGGACAGGTTCGCGAATGCCAGGTCCGCGAAGGGCAGGTCCGCCCGGACCAATTCCACGCCCTCTAGGTCCGCGTTGGTCAGCTTCGCGCCGGTCAGCTTCGCGCCGGTCAGCTTCGCGCCGGTCAGCTTCGCGTCGGGTTCCAGGTTATTCCCGCTGTAGCTATGTGGGGACCCATCTCTGTGCAGGATGGGATCAACGATGGTCCCATTTGTTTTCTGATAACTCGCTGCTTGGGCGACAGAACCACTAAGCAACATCACAGCAATAACGACCAGCACAAACCTGCCCATTAGACTTTCTCCTGCAGAAAAACACCTGAATGTCAGCTCTCCAGTTTACCACCAATGCCCGCCAGTAAAACACACATAAACCACCACCGTTACCCCCACCCCGGCGCCTTGCGGGCGCGGGCGATGCACCAGGCGTGACTGCGTTAACAGTTCTTTGACAATTTAAAACCTTACGCGGGCCAGCAGTAGCATCGCGGTTAGCAACAGGCAGAGGCTGGCCGGTTCGGGTACGGGTGCGGCTCCGTAACCGGCGGGAGAAAAGTTACTCGCCAGCACGTTGTAGTCTGCCAGATCCACGTCGTTGTCGCCGTCGGAGTTACCATGGTCCCACCCGTGTGGCCCCAGGCTACCTGTAGGATCGAAGTTAGTCGCCAGCGCGCTGTAGTCTGCCAGGTCCACGTCGCGATCCAAATCCGTATCACCAGGCAGATAGGGTGAGTTGTGGCCGTTTACGGTGGCGGCCAGGCTTAACCATTGGTCCAAATCAGCCGTATTGATCACGTTGTCCATGTTCAAATCAAACAGCGAGTTCGTGGGCGGCACGCTGGTGCCCATCACCGCGTAAAGGGCGTCCAGGTCGTCCGTGTTACACCCCGCGTCTCCGCCCAGGCCGCACGGGTCGAAACTCGCAGAGCTCACCAGAAGATTACCGCTGGTGTACAGACTCGTCTGATCCCAAGCCAGGCCCGATGCGAGGACGGGCAGGTTCACCGCGCTAAACGAACCGATCAGATTGGCCGGCGCAAAATCGAGGATATCGAACAGGTCACCGGCCACCGGCACAACTCCGCCGATCGCCAATACGTCGAGGGTGCCAGCGAGCGTGACGTCGCCACTGACAACCAGCGCGTCATATTCATCGCCTCGAACGGTGCCCCCCAGTTCGATCTCCAGTCTGGCGGCAGCGCCTTGTGTATAGTCGCCGGTCATTGTCAGAACTCCTGGGTTGTGGCCAGGCGCCACGATCCCTCCTGGAACGTTGATGTCGCCAACAATCGCCCCTTCGCCCTTGAGAATCGCTCCCGGACCCACGGTCATGCCACCGCTTACGGTGAGCATGGCCCCTTCGGTAACTTTGAGAACCATCGGGCCGGAACTTCCGAGCAAGCTGATACTGCCGACCGTCAAGTCGTCTTCCACGACGGCCTTGGCGATCGAACTCGTGAAGTTGTTGTTGATCGTGACCACCGACTCAGGACCTGGCACTCCCAGCAGCGACCAATTCGAGTCGTCCGTCCAGTTGCCATTACCCGTCCAGGAAACAGGACCATTGCCCAAGATCACCGAGTCCCAATTGATCGGGTGAACTTCGTACGTCGTCCCACCATGAACAATGTGCAATCGCCCCAGACCGTCATCGCCAACCTCGGGCATGGCTGTCATTGATGCCGCATTGGTCCAAACGGTTGGAGAAGTATCAAAGGCCCACGTGCTGTAGGGGACAATTCGGTCGAGGACACCGTTTTGCATGACCAATACGTGTTCGTTCAGCCCTGCAATCAGATCGACTTCTGACCAGCGCGGATTCGGCGGTTCAAAGGCGCTACTGGTGTTCACACCAACTGGAAAGTTGACAAAGCTAATCTCATCACCCCAGCCATTGCCATCTGCGTCGGGATTCTGAAAGTGCGTAATCGTGTTGCCCAGCGTCGTGTGCGTGTCGTTGGTTACCGCCCACATCCCCACGTACCAGGCGTCAATAATCTCATTACCTACCAGGTTAATATCGTCAGTTGGCCAGCCCAGAATGTCATCCGGCTCGACGCTCAGCGCGATCGCACGGGGATTGATGATTCGATTAAAGGCCACGTCGACATCGCTGGCCCGGCTAACGGCAAGCGCGGCCAGATACCAGCGCCCTGTCGTGGCACGCTGGGCGCCCTGCAAGTCGTGGTTGAGGATAGTGTTGCCCTGAACCTTGACATTCGACAGAGGTGCAGCCCGGGCAATGTATATGGAATGGCGGGTGGCCTCTTGAATGAGGTTGTCGGCGATCAGAACGTTCGTCGGATTCGTCACCTCAATGCCGTAACCCCATCCCGGATCCAATCCGAAAGTGCCTAGTATTTCGTTGTTCGTAATCGTCACACCATCGTAGGTGCCTGAGGTGCCTGTGTCAGCACTAATGCCGACGGCCGTGTTCGTGACCCGCAAGCCGCTAAACCGCACGTCGGTGACATTCGTGGTTCCGGTGAAATTGCCGATTCCATGCGTGTTAGTCGCCAGCGGTAGCGTTCCCCGAATATGAAGATTCTCGATCGTAAGATCGTGTACATTGCTGCCTGTGTAGAACCCGAATTGAGCGTCCGCTGGCAGATTGAGGATCGTCTGGTCCCGCCCTTGTCCCATGATGGTTAGATTCGTCTTGTTTTCAATCAGAATCGCCTGGTTGAAGGGAGCGTTACGCGTGAGGTTAAAGGTGCCGGCTGAGAGGTTGATCACCGTGTCATTGTCAGCCGATTCAATGATCGTTCTTAAATCCTGGGCGGGCGTAACGTTGATCAACGTGGTCGCGCGAGCTGTCGTGGCATGCGCTAGGAGCAGCACACAAAGCAACCTGGACAATCGTTGAACGCTCATCGCATCCACCACGTTATGCCAAATTTTTTACAATGGCCTGGACGTTTCACTTTTTCAAAGACGGTGAAATATCCCATTGATGTCCCCAAGCCAGCATGCACCCCTACGATCAGCTTACTACTCTCGTCGACGACTCAAGGCAACTGATTGAAGATGTTGATTCGTGGAACGCAGACCATCCTGACCATCAGCCGCTCGATTGCGAATTCCCCAGGGTGATGCTGTACCTTAGGCGTCGCTGGCGCGAGGGCGAATGCGGGAATTCCGCAAGTGGAGCGAACAATTGGTCGCCCATGCCGAGAAGCAAGAATAGCCATAGCAATCACGGCAATCGGGAATCCAGCAATCAGCAGCAACCCCGAACTTAATTCCGGAGCCTCTACGTAGTCAGCCACAATCGGCAGATGGTCGCTCGCATTGGCTAAGGCCGTCAAAATGTTGGATGGCGCACCTGTGCCCGACGTGACCGCGCCGTTGAACGTGTGGGACCCATCGTTACCGAAAACACGATAAGAGTCGGCAACGTATTCGAGCCCCGTACCGTCAAACAGTTCGCCCGTAGCAAACATCATGTCGAAACGGTCGTCCATTGCAGCCCCGGGATTTTGGGTGTGAAGGGCGGCAAACATCGCATTCTCGCGCCATTCACCCGGTGAGCTTGCGACATCAAAGGCCTGGCCATTTCCAAAATCACCCATGTCGGTCCAGGCTCCTTCAGAACTGCCGTACATGTTGAAGTCACCCGCATAGATAATGTTCTCGCCCTCACCTAAGCCGTCAGCATCCGCGCGAATGATGCCAGTTTCATCGGCTCGCGTTGCGGCAGCGCTCCCCGACTTGAGGTGGATGGAGTACAGATAGAAAGTGGCGCCACCATTGGTAGGCACGAATTGAAACTGCGCACGCATAATCGGATGGGTGAGTCCCGTGACCAATTCTGTTGATCCGAGTAGCTGTATAGAACTTGTGTCGTACACGATGCCGGTTCGGTCACCACCGCTGGACGAACTTGTGATGACGGAATACGAGGAGACGCTATACAGGTTGTTCAGCAGGTCGACAAGGTCTTGAGCCGATCCGGTATCTGTTTCCGATACGGCGAGCACGTCGATTCTTCGGGCCACACCCTCCACCGTTTCATTGCCTATCGCCTGAAACCCCGTGGTGAACCACGCTTCATGTTCAGCACCGTTGGGGCGATTGAATGTGTTCCAGGCCGCCACGCGCAGACTAGTTGCCTGTGCTACTGAACCACTGACCAACATTGCGAGGGCAAGCATTAGAGAGAGTTGACGCATAGACTTCCTCCTCGTAGTCGAACGCTACAAACCAGAAGCTATTTTAACACCGGCAACCTGCCAAACACACTGAATAGCAGCATGCCCAGCAGGGCAAGAAGTGCAGCAGTCGGTTCTGGTACCGCCACCGTGCCATATCCAAGCGGTTTGAAATTGGAAGCCAGCGCGTTGTAGTCTGCCAGATCGATGTTGTTATCCCCGTCG
>CAUZEA010000112.1:0-16592 GCA_963578605.1 Planctomycetota bacterium | reverse complement strand
GCAGAATCGTAATTGAACCCAATGCCCGTCAAATCCACCGCAGCGCCTCCGGTGCTGATATTCCTGAGAGTCAGGTCATCAACCGTAACGACAACATCGTTGTCGAATGTGTACGAAAGACTCTCCAGGGTATTCGATATCCCGGAAGGGCCGTTTTGCTCAAACGCGATGATCGTCGGAGGAGAGAGCGAAAAGGCCGCTGTCAGAAGCCCTTCACCGGCGATTGCTAAAAAGGTGACCGCCTCGGTGGTATGCAGTGTCTCGCTGTCGTACGTTGTGTCTTCTTCGACCTTTAGCTGCACGCCGGTGGCAAGCAAATTCTGATAGCGAAGGTGGGCGTTGTCCCCGCTGTCATAAGTAGAAAGCGACGTCAATAAATTGGGGATTTCTTCGAAGGTGCTGGTATAGGTGAGTTGATACCACGAATCGGTAACGGCGTTGCCAGAGATCCCCGCTTCATAGGGCAGGCCATTCCACGTTCCGGGACCAGCATCGATGGCCAAATAACCAACCGTCTCGACCACGCCTTGCGTGGTGGTCGACTCTTGTGGTTCCAGGCCAAGAATAAAAGAGGAACCAGAGGTTGCCAGGTAGCGCGTCTGTAGATAATCCGCACCGTTGGTTGACTGAATCTGGCTCATAATCGCCGGGGTCGATTCAAAGGGCGTGGGAAAAGTAACAGATTCCCAAGAGTTCGAGATCCGGTTACCCACCGTGGCCGAGGTTTCCACTGCACCGACCGTGATTTTGGTACCGCCGGCAAGCTGGTACGATCCGGCTTCGAGTACGACGTAGGTCACTGTCTCTGGGGTGTTGTGGATACCATCACCATTGGAGGGGTGAGCCAGGTACATCGTAAAGCGGTCCGATTGAATATCGCTTACGCGGACCACCGCTGGTTCGAGGCTGGACATCGAGGCCGCATTGGCAAATACAACCGGGGATGCATAGTCGCCGTCAAGCAGGATCGTTTGCGGCATATGCGTCAATGCAGTCACCTGGCCGACTTCACCGATGACAAGGGGGGGCGGGGGCACGGTGAGATTGCCCTGGCCACCAATCGCCAGGTAGGCAACCGTTTCGGTCGTATGGTTTACCTCGGGGTCATAGGTCGTATCTTCTTCGACCTTCAGTTCTGCCCCCGTTTTTTGGGAATTGGTATAGCGAACATGGGCGTTGTCCCCGCTGTCGTAGGTTACTAGTGAAGTGAGCAGGTTGGGTGTGGATTCAAACCCGGTTGCGTAAGAGAGCGGATACCAGTCGTTAGTGACGGCATTTGGCGTATGGTTGACTTCGTAACGCATGCCACTCCACGTGCCAGAGCCTGGTTCGATGGCCAGGTAACCGATGATTTCCTCCGGACTGGACGTTGTCGTACTTTCTTGCTGTTCCAAGGCCAGCAGCACGGAGGAACCAGAGGTTGCCAGGTAGCGGGTCTGCAGGAGATCGGCACCGTTGTTGGTTTGGACTTGGCTCAGGATCACGGGGGTTTCGGAAAAGCTTGTTTCGAAATTAACCGCTTCCCAGGAATTGGTCATCCGGTTGCCAACCGTCTTGCTGGTACTAACCGTGCCGACTTCCAGCCATGTACCGTTACTGAGCCGGTGTTTGCCAGCCTCCAGAACCACGTAGCTGACCGTTTCGCTACCGTGGGAACTTCCCTGGTTTGAGGGTTCAGCCAGGAAAATTGTGAACTGGTCATCCTGGACATCACGTATTCGCACGACGGCTGGCTGGCTGTCGTTGCTTGAGGCGGATTGGGCAAAGACGACAGGATCCGTGTAGGTTCTGTTCAGCGAAATGGTTTGGTGGTTGTGGGTGAGATCGGTGATCTGTCCAACTTCTCCCACTGGCAGTTGGGGAACTTGTGCCGTCAGTGTCCCGTCCCCGCCAATGGCCAGGTAGTCCACAACTTCGGTGGTATGGGTCGTCTCGCTGTCATACGATTGGTCCTCCTCGACCTTTAGCTGTACACCAATTTCGGTGAGGTTATCAAACCGTACATGGCCGTTGTCACCGCTGTCATAGGTTGCCAGCGAGGTCAGCAAAGCTGGGGGTGTTGCAAACGAGGTCGCAAACGAATGGTCGTACAGCGCATCGGTCACAGCATTGGCTGTCGATCCCGCGTCGTATTTCATGCTGTTCCAACTGCCCGTGCCCCTGTCAATGGCCAGGTAGCCAACGGTTTCTTCCGCACCGGGCGTCGACATCAGCTCTTCCTGCTCTAGTCCGAAAAGGAACGAGGAGGAAGAGGTTGCTAAATACCGGGTTGAAAGAAAATCCGAACCGTTGGTGGTCTGGATTTGGGTTAAAATAACAGGAGTTTCTGAAAACGATTCCGAGAAGCTTACCGACTCCCAAGAATTGGACATCCGGTTTCCAACTGTTTTTGCGGTATTCACCAGCCCGACTTCCAGTTCAGTCCCGTTGCCCAGGGTGTACCGGCCTGCCTCGACAACCACGTAGGTCACCATCTCGCTGGCGTGTGTGGTATTGCCGTCGGAGGACTCGGCTAAAGCGATTGTGAACTGGTTGGACTGGACATTGCTCACGCGCGCCACGGCTGGCTGGCTTTCGTTGTTGGATGGGGATTGGGCGAACACGACCGGGTTTTTATAGCTGCGGTCGAGTGTGACTGTTTGTGCGTTATGGGTCAGGTTGGTGATTCGGCCAACTTCGCCAATATCATAGAGGACCGTATCTTCAAGACCGGAACCACCATAAGAATACTCAAAGTGCTGATTGGCCGGGGCGGTGAGGGTGACCACCGTGCCGTCGAGCCAGGTGATTTCCAGTGGCACACTCCCTGAGTAGTTGCCCAAACCAAAATGCAACGTCTGGTCGTTCTGATTGCCCTGTCCCGATCCGCCGTCGACCTGCCGGGTAAGAGTTTGGCCGTTCACTTCAGCCCGTACCACCGCACCAATCGACGTGGTGCTCACATTAGATCCGTCGCCCCTCAGGGTGACTTTCAGCCAGTTGTTGCCGGTAGTATCGTTGCGGTAGAGCGTGCCCCCAGTTATGAGGTCTACATCGCCGTCGTTATCGTAGTCGGCCCACGCTGCCTGGTAGGTTGTTGGTTGGCCTGCTAACCCCTCAGAACTGGTCACGTTGTTGAAGTTCCATACACCACCGTTGTTGCGATAAAGTCGCGCGTTGTCTCCCCCGTAGACAGTGGTGAAATAGAGGTCCAGGTAGCCGTCGTTGTCATAGTCGGCGAGGCTACCGGAGGCGTAAGATTCCTGCCATTCGGATCGGTTGTCGCCGTGGTAGTCCCAGTCCAACATTTGCTCAAAGTTGTAGTCCCCCGAGGGACCTGTGTTACGCAAGAATCGGGCTCCCGGCTGGGGCGCAAAAGGTGGGTCGTGTGAAAAGTTGCCGACGAAGATATCGAGATGGCCATCGTTGTCGAGGTCACCGATGGCCGAGCCGATCGTATGCCCATATCCGCCGGTCGAGCCCGTTGTGTTCGATACATCGGTAATGTTTCCTTCCCCGTCGTTTTCCCACAGGGGATTGGGTTCCAATCGATAGTTAGAGACGTAGATATCCAGGTCGCCGTCTTCATCGTAGTCAAAGGGGTGGACTCCCCGCGCCGGACGAGGGTTTCCCACAGTAATGACTGCGTCGTTACTTTGGGTCCAAGCGATGTCAAACGATTGCCCACCGTTGTTAACCATCAGGACGTCAGGGTAATAGCCGTTCCCCTCATACCCGCCCACGTATAAATCGAGAAAGCCATCACCGGTGAAGTCGCCAAAGGCAGCTCCGTGCCTGGAGGGCAAATGACTTAGATCCGGAAGCATCGGCGAGACGTTGATAAACCCCGTGCCACCGTTGTTTTGATACAACATGTTGCTGCTGAAATTGTATATGTCGATAAAGCTGTCGTTGTTGAAGTCGCCCCAAACACCACCGCCTAACGATTGGAAAGAGGTGAGAGTACCATTGTTGTTGCGATAGACCATGCCGTCGGTGTACAAGTCCACCCAATTGTCGTTGTCAAAATCGGCCCACGAAGCTTGCGAGCCGCCAAACGAGCCAACTGCCGTGAAGGAGAGCAAGCATCGCTGTTCAAGCGATTCCAGTGCGAGTGGGCGGCAATAACGAGAGACTGGCCGACGTGCCAGCGCGTGTCTCCCGGGACGGGCGCGGCTAGAGGTCCGCCACGGGTACCACCAACTCGTACCAGAAGAAATCGCCATATCTCACTGTTCCTAGGCCTCTTGTGGTCCCCAATGCGTTCGACGGGAGTCGAGTTTTTGGGCCCAGTTTAACGTCACCGTTAAAGACCAAAGGCCGTGTTCAGGGTGGGTGTTTTTGGCCGCCGGCAGTCTTCGGTTTTTGGTCTCGTATTTCACGTGTAGATGGGTGTGAGGTGCAACGTTGCGAGAGGCTCTCAAGTACCACAACTTTTGAGTATAACATGGGCCACTAAAAACGTCTATATTTTCATCCAGAAATCGAAATCATTTGCATTTTGCGGGCTCGGTTCTTGGGATCAACCGACCTTCCGGTTCGGGCGCTGCCGTGCCGATTTTCCAGAAACGTGTAGACTGCATCGTGCGGGCCACGTTCCCCCTGACCGGCCAGGACAAGCTTGTCACCGACGGTTTGGATGAGTAACTCTTTCTTCAAGCCTACAAGAGAGCACGCGCGGGGAGCAACGTTCTACGGATGCGAACATGAATCACCATTCACGAAGGTACATCGGGAGCGGTAACCTTCGCCAATCTATTGCCAGGACTCGTCAGGTGGGGAGCCGTAGTCGATGCCCTGACAATCGTATACGGCGGTCTGGTCAAACGGGAATTGCGCCTCGATTTGCGGTGTAAGCGTGACACCGATCCCCGCCGCCGTCGGACGCAAAAGGCGTCCACCTTCGATCCGCATCTGATCACCCACCATGGCCTCGCGGAGTGGAAAGGCAAGCATGGGATACTCGACGAGTTTTCCATTGCCGGCGAAGGCGGCGTGGTAATTGGCCATCAGGGCCGCCGGACCACCCCAGGCGTGAACGACCACGTCGGTACCTCTGGCCGCTGCGGCATCGAACACCTTCATCACCGCCCCGAGGCCCCCGATGACCGATGCATCTGGTTGTACAAAGTCGTAAATGTCATTCTCGATCCGCTCGATCATTTCCGTAGGAGTCGTGATGATCTCCCCGCCGCAGACCCGCGGCTTAACGCGTTCCCGCAACGCCTTGAAGCCCTGCGGGTTGGCTGGGCCAATCGCTTCTTCGAGAAAGACGATTCTTTTGTCGGTGAGCTTGTGCACGCTCTCCACATAGGCAACGACGTCTTCGACGAGTTGCGATGGTTGTGCCAGGTTCTGACACATATCCACGCCGATCTCAATGCCGTGTTTTGACGCTTCTTCAAGAATCCAGGCCGTGCGGAGAATGTCGTGCTTGACTGCGCGGATTTTGTAAAGGTCGATGCCCATCGCATCGAGCATGGACAACTCCCGCCGGAAATGCTCCCGTGTGTCGCAGCACCCCCCGCTGCCGTACATGCGGATTGAATCGGTCGGCGCACCGCAGAACAGATCGTACGCTGCAACGCCAAGGCTCTTCGCCTTAGCGTCAACCAACGCGATTTCGAACGCACTGGTGACATGCCGGGCAGCGCCCTGCAGCGACCAGTAATCACACACACCGCACAGGTCGCGAACGCATTCATCGATTTCAAAGGCGTCCTTGCCCAGGAGGTAAGGGGTGCACAATTCGACGATGGTTTCGAACACCCGTGGCGCAAACACGGCCAGATATCCTTCGCCCAGGCCGGTCACGCCGTTGTCCAGTACCACCTCGACCATGCCAATGGTGCGTTTTGGTCCGTTCGGGAAATTGCATTTGATTTCCGGCTCGTCTGTGTCGGCATAGGAGGAACTGAGCAGGATGCTGCGGATATGTTGGATGGTTGGCATGCCGATGTGTTCATCCTCTCTTGGCGCCGCGGGCGACGCGTGAGGTCATGCCCGCGTATGACCTCACGTGGGCTTCGCGACCGGGGATCGATAGTGTCTTCAATATCCCTTCTCCCAGTCCACGACTCCAATCATGGGTTCTCCAGCCCGATAGTGTCTCATATTCCGGGCAAACACCTCGATCTTGCGATCGATTTCGTCGGCTGTGCCGCCAGCGGTGTGCTGTGTGAGGATAGTGCGAGGACATTGCCACAGCGAATGATCCTTTGGCAGCGGCTCGGCGTCCGTGACATCCAGTACGGCGCCGCCGAGTTGTCCTGATCGCAGGCCCTGCTCCAGGGCCCGCTCATCCACGATGGAGCCGCGACCAAGATTCACAAAGATCGCCCCGTGCTTCATCCGAGCGAGCCGTTGATCATCGAACAGTCCCCTGGTCAGGTCGGTCTCGGGGGCGGCGCAGACGACGATATCTGTGTCAGGAAGCAGCGTCTCCAGGTCGGCTGTCGTAGACCGACTCCTCAGCGTGGTGATGTGGCAATGGAAAGGCTTGAGCAGTTCGGCGAGCCGGCGGTTGATGGATCCAAATCCCACCATGACAACGGTGGCGTCCTCCAGCAGCTGACTTCGCTCTCTCAAGGAATCCTTCTGCCAATCCACCCCGGTTTTCAATCGCGAGAGTTCATCGATACCGCGAACCAGCGAGAGAATACCGCCGAGCGCTGTTTCAGCGACCGGGCATGCGAAAAACCCGGCGAGGTTGGTCACGGTGATCTGCCGGACGAGTTTTGACCAGTCGAGGTGGGTATATTCACCGAATCCGACCGAGATAAGCTGCTTCCATTGAAGGGTTTTGGTCGTGATCAGCCAGCGGGCAGGCAGGTTTCCGAAAACGACCTCACAGCCGGGGAATACATCCGGCATGTGGTCGTCATCTTCGAATTCGCCAAAGAAATGGAGGACATCGCAATCGGCAATTTCCTGCATGCGTTGTCGCTGAGCATCCGTGAAGTCGTGACTTGAAAAGATCTCCATAAGCGGCTTCGATCCCGTTCCGTTCAAGTCCGAGGACTACCTATCCTGTGTTTGACCAACGTCTCGGTGGTCTGCTCGATGATACCTCAGAATCACAAGAGCCTACAGTGACCTGCCCGAAAGCATAATCATCCGGTTGAACTCATAGCAGCATCGGTCGATTATTTCTATATTTTGATTTCGGGTATCCATGCGGGCCGAAGAGGGAATAACTGGCTCGTTCACCTTGTTAGAGTCCCAGGATCTGCTGGTTCATTTTTGGATCATTCCCAGCAGCAAAATCGTCGAACGCCACATCGGTGGTTTCGATAATGTGCCTGGCGATAAACGGCGCGCCCTCGACTGCGCCTTGTCGTGGATTCTTGATACAGCACTCCCATTCCAGGACCGCCCAGCCAGAGTAACCGACCTCGGTCAACAGGGTGAAGACACGACGAAAATCGACCTGGCCATCCCCTGGGGAACGGAAACGGCCGGCGCGGCACTCCCAGGGTTGGTAACCGCCATAGACACCAACTCTTCCGGTTGGCTGTAGCTCGGCGTCCTTCACGTGGAAGCCCTTGATCCGCTCTCCGTAGATCTTGATAAACTCCAGATAATCGAGATGTTGCATCAGGAAGTGACTGGGGTCGTAGTTAATGCAGGCTGCCGGGTGGTTTTCGGTCACGTCGAGGAACATCTCGAAAGTGGCGCCGTCGTACACGTCCGACCCGGGGTGCAGCTCAAAGCCGAGCACACAGCCACTCTCGTTTGCCAGGTCGAGGATGGGGCGCCAACGTTTCGCCTGCTCTTTGAATGCATCTTCGATGATGCCTGCCGGGCGTTGTGGCCACGGATAAACCATGTGCCACGCAAACGCACCAGAGAGGACTGGAACGCACGTGACGCCAAAGTTGACCGAAGCCTGGATACATTTTTTCAGTTCGCCAGCGGCCCATTCGGTAAGTGCGTTGCCCTTGAGACCCGGCGGGTGAAAACTCTCAAAGAGGATTTCATAAGCCGGGTGCATGCAGAGCACCTGGCCTGCGAGATATCCGGCAACCTCGGTGATCTCGAGGCCCATCTCGCGGAGCTTCCCCTGGTAGTCCTCACAGTAAGCCTTGGAACTGGCGGCCTGGTCGATATCGATCGTGCGTTCGTCCCAGCCGGGAATTTGGATGCCCCGGTAGCCTAGTTCCGCCATGTAGGGGCCAATCGTGTCAATGCTGTTGAAAGGCTCTTCATCGCGCATGAACTGGGCCAGGAAGACCGCGGGTCCCTTGATCATTTCCATGAGTCGTTTCGATTTTCGCAGTTGGGTGCCTGTTTCCGACCGCCTGGGCCAGCTTCCTATCGTAAGCGTCGGAACTGGTGACTTAAAGGGGGGAGATGGCCGGCAGTTCAGCAGTACGATTAAGAAGACGTGGTCGTTGCTTTTCTGGCCCACACATCGACCCCGCCGGTGCGAGTTTCTCGCTTGGTGAACTTGTGAACGCGAACCTGGCCAACACAGACTTGCCCCAAGCAGGTTCAAAACCGGGCCGCCGTGCTACCCCAAAACCAAGTTGCTGGTATCATTTCGCGGCCAACTGGAGAAAGGCCTCGATCTCTGCCAGCGCAGCCTCGGTACCGTCGAAATGATGGGGGGAATTGGCGAGGTTGTTACGATAGTTTTCGGCCTCGCCAAGAAACCGGGTTAGATCATCCGGCTGGATATTCTCGATGAATTGGCAGTCACCAGCCCCCAATTCCTTGACAAAGTGGGCATTGATCCGCTGCTCGTGATGGTTTTTCTCGGGAATCGTCAGGAATGGCTTACCAAAATAGAGGGTTTCACCGGAAAGTTGATTCCCGGCAGCGCCCACAACGGCCCAGGCGGAAGCCAAATCGGCAACGAATGGTTCCTCGGCGATTTTGCAAAAATGCAGATTGTCTCGGGCTGGCCGCTCTCCCAGGCCGTAGATACGGACTGGGCGTTCGGCATGGGTCATCAAATCGACAATCCGCTCGGGTGTGTGACGACGAAAATAGCAGAGAATGTGATCCCCAAGCGTTGCTTTTGTCTGGCGGACCAACGGGCGGAGAATTGGGCCAACCTGAATCACGTCGCGATAAGCAGGGCGCAGTCGAGAAAAGAAGAACGCTGAAACGACGGTCTTTTGCTGCCCCAGCCCAAAGGACTTAACCACAGGGACCATCCCCCAAGCGTAAGACCGGAGCCTCCATGGCAAACTGCCCAGATCGTAAGCCACGATGAAATGCTGGTGGTCGAGGCTCATGACCGGTACACCACTTTGTTGCGCTGCCCGCGCCACGGTAGGCTCGAAATCGGTCACCACAATATCGGGCTGATCGCGCCCGATATCGTGGCAGATGGGCTGCACAATCTTTTTCAGATTCCAACGCAAGCCAAGACCTTTAATGACGGTCTTCGGAAGATCCAATCGCCCCCGAGTGTACTCCATGATGATGCCCGTCGTTTCACGAACCTCAACATCCGAGCTGTCGACATAAATTTTGCGGAGGAAGGCAAGCGCTTCGAAGGAGGTATAGATCACAACGCGGTGCTTGTGCCGCAGTTGCTCAGTCATGGCGCGTGCCCGCGCAGCATGTCCCCGCCCCTCGCCCATCAAACTGTAGAAAATGGTACCCATGACCCAGCGCAGAAGGTTCGAATCACCGTGGGGGCTGACGTGTGGAGCATTCTACCCGTTCGCGCCCCCTTGCCGAATAGCGAAGTGCAGCTCACTCGGGCTTCTGCCCGACAAAGATGTAATGCGGCGCGGCCAGCAGCGGGATCCAGGGGACTTTTCCAGTTCGCTCTTCGGTCGAAATGGTTTCGAATCGGCTGCGGAGCATGGGCAAGTGATCTGGACTGAGAAAAACATTATCCATGGCGAACCAGGTTGGCCAGAATGTACGTTGGAACCAGCCATGCCGGATCTGATCGGGATCAGGATATTTGCGGGAAACATAGAAGTCGACAACCCCGATAATTCCCCCGGGTTTGAGCATTCGCCAGGCATTTTCAACGGCGGCGAACCAGCCGGGAATCATGGTTAGCGAATAACAAAATGTGACCAGGTCAACAGATCCATCGGGCGGGTCAAACGATGTGGCATCGGCATGAACAGCCGTGACATTCGACCAGCCATGTTGGTCTATACGTTGATGAGTCACCTCGAGCAGGGATGGGGAGAGGTCCACGAGCTGTACAGACGAGAACTTTTGCAACCGATCTCCAAACCGCTCGGCGTTGCGTCCGGTGCCTGCTCCAAGATCGATCCATTCTTGCCCGTCAGCCACCGGCAGCGCAGCGAAAAGTTCATCACGACCGTGCAGCAGCCGCTCCCGGAAGTCGTCGTAATCGACCGCCTGATGCTGGTAGAAGCTCTCAAGACGTTGTTGGTGTGTATCACCGCGAATCGGTGAGAGCGTGAGGTAATAGAGAGTCTTCAGTCGTTCCAGAGTGCTCATGTTGGAAGTCTTGGCTTTCGCGGCTGGAACTCGGATGACGCAAGTCGGCAACATAAAAACTGCCGTAGGTATTGACTCGATCTTGCAAATGAAGTCGCTCAGCGAGTTCGGTGTGATACTTGAGCAAATCCCCCAAGCGAACCACTCGGTCTCCCACTTTGATCTCCAGCGGATCGACGAATTCGACTTGCAACGCTGCACTTCTCCACAGCACGCGGGCACCATCAACGGTCCCGTCAACAATTGCTTGCCACTGCTGTTGAAGAATATCGTGGTGCCGCTCAGCCAGCCAATCCATGTGATCCAGTAAGACCAAATGCGTGAGTGGCTCACTATTGTGATTGAGGAATTCGAGCACCGACTTGTCATGCAAATGAATGCAATCAACCAGCCCGTTCTTGAGTCGGTCGAAATTACGCTCCTGCAAATAAGCCGGACAACAATCGGGCGTGTACTGGCCGGTCATGTAAACTCGCCAGAAGTAATTGTCGGCCAGAACCATTTTTGCGAAGACCTCGTCAAGTCGGTCTTCTACAAACTGTACGATACCGCCAGGATAGTAACGATCCAGCTGCCAACGCTGTGCCCGAGGTACACCCAACAACGACCAGGTTGCGTCCCGACGCAATGTCCAACGAATCATGGGGCCCCAAAACTGGGGTTTGACCCGGGAAAAATAAATATCGCTTTGCAACTCCAGTGAACCGGCGGCAAGCAACTCTTCAATCTGGTTGCGAATATTGGCAATACGATCGATGTAGGCGTTCATCCCCCAGGCGAATGTCCCAGCCGAGCCGCGAAAATAAAAGCTCTGCCGCCCGCGACCATGAAAAAACTGGCCGTTGCGGTCCCAATACTTGCGTGATTGGTCCGTTAGCTCACTCCGCAGCCTGCGCTTGTAAATTTCCGGCCACTCAGGCAAACGACCCCGGCCAAACAAGTCAAAGAACTCGGCGTATTCCAACCTGCGAATGGCCGCCAGTTTAAGCTCCAACAAAGCGTTCTGACGTGGATTGATGTCGACGGCATCAATGCGGTCGGGCTCGTCAAGCGCGTAGTCCAAGGCGTTGCAGCCGGCAGAGGTAATGACCAGCGCACGATCGCCTGGCTTGAGATTCAGTGCCACACGATCGAGGCGCGGATCTTCCCAACAGGTGTTGTATACAAGATGATTACCGTGACAGAATTTAAAGAAAGCGCGGCTCAATTGGGACTTGAGCATGAGGCCTCCGTTGCATGGTTCACACGTTGCTTCGTGCAAGAGCCGCCTGCGGCCTGTCGGCCAAGTGGGTTCAACAAGCGTTTGAACATAACCGGACGTTGCTCAACTCGCAAGGCGCCGAAAATTCCCAATTTACCCATTTTCAGGCGAGCGGGATTTTCGCGTCAATTTTTTCCGATTGGTCTGGGATTGCCGGCAAAAATGGTACTTCTCCCCGGAAATCTCGATCCCTTGGGGTCGACTTCAAAGGGTCCGATTCGTCCAACTGACCGGTTGCCGTTGGGTCGGAAACCGCATGGATGACTCCCTCGTCGCGGCGGATCCTGGGGGATCTGCCGGATTGGGTTTCTACCAGGACGGCCAAGAGTCGATCCACGTCGCCCGTGGCCCAAGACATCAGCCAGGGCGCATCGTCTGGCACCAAAGACGAGCGGTGTACCAGTGCTAGCTGTGCATTCTTGCCAAAGATTCGCCCAGGTTGATGATATCGGCTTCGATCGTTGCCAACGCATCGAGCCTCGCGAAGACTTGCGACTCGGGAGCAAAGTTGGTTGCCAGTCTCGTGTAGGTTCTGTGGTGACGGGCTTCCGACTCGAAGAGGCTTAGATAGAAGGTTGCGAGTTGCTCGTCGGCAACGTGCCGAGCCAAGGCGTGAAACCGCTCGCAAGAGCGGGCTTCTATCAGTCCCGCAACCAGTAAGCGGTCGACGGCACGATCCGGTTCTTGCTTGCGAACCAGGTCGTTAAGCTTTCGGCCGTAACTGCTTGGCTTCAGTCGGCGAAAGCGAATTCCACGTTGCTGGAGCAATTCGATCACCATGTGGAAATGCTCGAGTTCTTCACCGACGATTTCGCTCATTTCGCGGCAAAGTTCAAGATCCTCCACATAGGCAAAAATCAGATTGAGGGCCGTGCCGGCTGCTTTTTTTTCACAGTGCGCGTGGTCGATCAAGATTTCGTCAAGGTGGCGGTCGACCTGCTCCAACCACCGATCGGACGTCTCGGACTGGAGATGTAACATAAGGTAAAGTTCTCTCACGACCTTCCCAATTACAACGGTATTCGCTCCGAATTCGCCGGGGCGAACGAGCAAAAAACTTCGGGGCCCCTGCCAAATAGACCGTCACTGCTGTCGGTCGCTAAGACAGCTTCCATTTTCACAGGACACTTATGCCTCGATAGTCACCCCATGACCTTGGCTGAAACTTTTCCGCTGACCAACCCTCGGCAATTCAATCTTGTGCCTCGGCTGTCGTCCAGTACCCACCACGGGCATGGTCAAAACGGGCCTCCTGACCTTGTGGTTGGTCAGTGAACTTTCCATGTCTGAAAACTTCGTGCCCCATTACCCATGTTTGTACTGGCCAACCAGTGAGCGCGACACCGTTCCAGGGACTCCAACGGCATTTGGTCTCTTGCTGGTCGTTACGAACATCTTTCACCAGGGCGAGATCAACCAGCACTAAATCGGCGTCATATCCCACAGCAATCCGCCCCTTATTGACGATATCCCAAACACGGGCTGGCGCCTCACACATCCAGTGGGCCACCTGGGTAAGGGAGCAACGTCCGGCGGCAACCTCATTGAGCATCAACGCCAACGAATTCTCGACGGCAGGAAGCCCGGACGGGGACTCGGGATAAGCCTGCTGTTTCTCTTCCCAAGTGTGGGGGGCATGATCGGTCGCGATGACCTGCAAACGCCCGTCGTCAAGCGCACACCACAAAGCCGCTGAATCTTCTTGTCGTTTCAGAGAAGGGTTCATCTGGACCAAGGTCCCTAACCGAGCGTAGTGGTCAATGTTAAACAACAAATGATGGTGACAAGCTTCACCTGTTACGAGTCGACGATGGTCGGCAACGAGTTCGGTTTCGGCCGCGGTCGATACGTGAAGCACGTGAAAACGGTGCGCATGTCGATGTGCGAGGTCAATCATCCGCTTTGTAGCCACCAGGGCTGCTTGATGATCACGAATCCGAGAGTGGTCGGTGATGTCACGAGTCCCACGATACTTCTGCATATTTCTGCGAACAATTGATTCATCCTCACAGTGGGCACAAATCGGTAGTGTCGTCTGCGCAAAAATCTGCTCCAGTGTTTCCTGATCGTCGACAAGAAGATCGCCCGTGCTGGACCCGACGAAAATCTTGATGCCGGGAGTGCGACGCGCGGCCTTTAGTTCCGCAATATTGTCGGGAGTTGCCCCAATATAAAAGCCGTAGTTCACCAGTGATTTTCGGGAGGCAAGTTCCAGCTTTTCGTTGATGCGAGCCTGGGAAGTGGTGTTGGGAATCGTGTTCGGCATCTCAAGGAACGTCGTGACACCACCCTTGGCACAAGCTCGACTTGCATGCTCGAGATCCTCTTTGTGAGTAAGCCCCGGTTCGCGGAAGTGAACCTGATCGTCAATTACGCCAGGCAACAGGTGCAACCCAGTTGCATCAATCACTTCATCGACCGGCAGTTGACGGGCCGGATCGATGTCGGCGACCTGAGAGCCCTCAATCACAACGTCGACGTCAACCGGGCCTTCGGGAAAGACGACCGTAGCGTGCTGGATTCGCGTCTTCATAGCCATTTCAGTAGCGAAAGGAATTTTTATCTGTGGGTGTAATCGCATAACCGTGCACGTTGGTCAACCACCTGCTGGCCGGCTTTTTTGGGTTGTTTGTCATACTGGACCAGCAATTCACCGAGGTATTGGGGCCTCATGTTGACTGAACAGGATGAACGGTCAGATAAATGTTGTTGAAAATATACAGTGAACCCTCCGGCAGGTTGCTTCGTACTTACTATTCGAAAGGGTTGGTTATCGAACCTTGAAGTTTTGACAGCCTGGCACGGGTTTCTGCACTAAGCTTGAGATGCCGGGCGGAGCATGATGCTCACGGAACTCCTGGACAGCCTTTTCACCAGCGACTGCCCCTCAACGGTCGCGAGCACTATCTGTATTTGCAACTTATTGCAACGGGTCGATCATCGCCAGTGGTGAAAGCGCGAGCTTTGCGCTTGCTGCATGGTAACGGCGACTCGTATTACCCATAGAGGCGTCCCGCATGCGAACTGATTGCGCCCGCCAGCAAGTAGCGCGGCGACCCCACATTGAATCGTTGGAAGACCGGCTCGTGATGTCTGCCAACGCGCTGGGTGACCTGTTGGCGGGGCAAGTCCAGCACCACCTTTTGGACAACGAAGCGCTTGCAAACTCGTCCGTTCCACCGCTTTCTCTCCACCAGACATTTGAAAACCAGCAACTGCAGCATCATCTCGAACGGGACGCCGACTTTTGGATCCCCCCCGAAAGCGACATTGGACTTGAACAAGGTTTGCAGGACATCGAGCTTACGCTGGCAAGCGCTCACAATCAAACAGGTCTCACCCAGGTTCAGACCGCGTATGGATTTCGTGGGCACAACCAGACGGTTGCCATCATCGACAGTGGTATCGCTTACAGCCACTACGCGCTCGGCGGGGGTTTAGGTAACGGCTATCGCGTGGTAGGGGGATTCGACTTTACCGAAGGTGATAGTGACCCCTACGATGACGGTCCCGAGGGTGGGCACGGGACGCACGTAGCCGGCATTGTGGGGGGAGATGCGGCCAGCAATTCAGGGGTTGCCCCCGACGTCGACCTGGTTGGACTACGCGTTTTTAATGATGCCGGAAACGGATTTTTCAGTTGGGTCGAACAGGCCCTTGATTGGGTTCACACCAACCGAAACTCCTATGACAATCCTATTACAGCAGTCAACCTGTCCCTCGGTACTTACTATAACTCCGAATCGATTCCACAATGGGCCATGCTTGAGGACGAGTTTGCTCAACTGAAAGCTGACGGGATCTTCATTTCGGTATCGGCCGGCAATAGTTTCGCAAGCTTCAATACGCCCGGCTTGAGTTACCCAGCCGCCAGTCCGCATGTGGTTCCCGTAATGTCGACCGACAGCAGTGGGCAACTCAGCA
This sequence comes from Planctomycetota bacterium, assembly GCA_963578605.1. Taxonomy (GTDB): domain Bacteria; phylum Planctomycetota; class Planctomycetia; order Pirellulales; family Lacipirellulaceae; genus JAKVCB01. The sequence goes on along the minus strand of CAUZEA010000112.1, from coordinate 988 downwards.
GTTTTAGCCAGCGACACCAGAGTGCGATTGGGGCACCCGGGCGTTGGATCACCAGTACCGTTCCCGACTACGCCGCCAGCGATGCGGACTCTATCGACGACGATTTCGCCACCTGGTCGGGCACCAGCATGGCCGCCCCATACATCGCCGGTGCAAGTGTTATCGTACGCGAAGCGATGGAGTTTTCCGGGTATTCAAACATCACACAGGATACGATCTACAATCACATGGTCGCCACAGCCGACAGCTTTTTCGACACAGCGACTAGCCAATATTACAACCGTCTAAATCTGGAAGCTGCAATTGACGCCTTAATGCCAACCGACGACTTTGGAAACTCCTCCACCGATGCCTGCAACCTCGGTGCGATCACAAACGCGAACACGACCGAGGTATCGGGAGTGATCGGCACGCTAGATGACTTGGACTACTTCGGCTTCACTGCCGACGCAACGGGGACTGTTAGCTTTACCTCAACAACATCCCACGATTTGACGTCTGCCTGGTCCGTACAGGGTGGTGTCGGTTCGGTAAGTGGTACCCAAGGAGAGGAATACACCATCGATGTGATCGGGGGCCAGTCTTACTACGTGGGGATCTCTTCTGCTGATGGTCTGGGCTACTACGACTTGGCAATTGAAGCAGAAAGCAGTTTCACCTTTGAAGATTGGGGACAAGTTGATTTCGACCATTACCAGGACATTACCTCAGCCGGGGAATCGTGGTATCGATTGGTAGCCAGCCAGGCAGGCTACTTGACGGCAGAAGCCACCTTTTCGTCAGCTGCAGGAAACATTGACCTCGCCCTGTACGACAGCAATTTGAACGCCCTCGTCTTAAGTTCGGAAGTGGGCGACGTCGAACGTGTGGACTGGCTTGCCAGCGCCGCCGAGGAGTTCTACCTGCGAGTCAGCGGCACGAATTCGGAAATCGATTTCCAGTTGACGAACCTTGTTGCCGTCACGGGTGCGGTTGTCGACGTGATCGG
>CAUZEA010000111.1:0-17962 GCA_963578605.1 Planctomycetota bacterium | reverse complement strand
TGACGAAGCTTCTCAATAATCTGCTTGGTCGTGTGTCGGTTCTTCTTCATCTGAGGAAATCCTTTCCGGGCTTCGCCCGGATGCGATTCTCTCATAGACCTGGATCAGTTAAAGGGGGGAAGCCCAGACTGGCCCTTTTCAATACACGGGCGCCCCGGATATCGCACCCGTTCAGGGAGCGGGATGGATGTACCAGATCCTGCCGTTTTTGGAGTACACAGCACTGTGGGATGGTTATGGGAACACAGGCTTTGCCCGAGCCTACGAGCCTCTGCGGCATGCGATACCTGTGTACTTCTGTCCCAGCCGCCGAAGTGCCAGTGCAGACCCTTGTTCGGTTCCACAGCAGAAAAGGTATAAGAATTACAACAAGGTTTACTATAAAGTGACGGGGGGCACACTTGGCAAAAACGACTATGCTGGCTGTTGCCTGAATGGGGATTGGTATGATTTGCGCAACAAGTGGCATCTGTCCCAGTTCCCCGACAACAATGCTGTGAGCGCCGCAGGCTTTATTGACCTGCCGTGGGATACAGACGGTGCGATCATTCATACCGACTACTACGCCGACCAAAAGAGGACCAGGGATCTGGCGGATCTCGTTGACGGCACGTCAAATACGCTGGTGGTGTCCGAGAAACGATTCAACCCGGACGAAATCGGAAAGAATCCGGGGTACGACAACGAGGGTTACAGCTCTGGTTGGGACTGGGACGTTATGAGACGGGGAGATTGGCCTCCGCTGCCGGATCAGCCTGGTGTGAACCCCCTGTACCACTTTGGCTCGTCCCATTCATCAGGAGTCAATGCCCTGTTTGCAGACGGCTCAACACCTCACATCTCATATGATGTCGATATCGTTGTGTTCGCAAGAATGTGCCATCCAATGGATGGTGGTTCATTCACGATACCGTAACACCTGCTTCGATTTCAGTGGAGAGTTGTTCATGTTGGTCGATCTGCGCGTGAGGAAGTTCGGTGTGTCTTGGGCAGTGGTTTTATGCATCGCCACCGGAGGCTGCGGTAGCGGTGAGTCCCGCGTATCGGTGAGGGGGAAAGTGGTGGATGACAATCAGCCGATTGCCATAGCCAACTACGAGGAAGGGGGGTCGTGCGTGCAGGTCGATTTCATTCTGCTCGACGAAGCAGGAAATGTGGCATCCGATCCCAATGCCCCCACGCAGAGTGCGTTCTGCAAGCAAGACGGTTCATTCGAGGTTCAGGGCATGGACGGCAAGGGTATTCACGCCGGCAAGTATCGCGTTGCCGTGTATCTCCAAGGCGAAACACCAAACGGGTTGGGTGACGTATGGCAGGGAAAATTCGACGGGGATCGGTCTCCGTTCGTCGTCGACGTAACCGGCGATGACGAAATCGTTATCGACGTATCGAAACCGTAGATCCAATCACAGGCGATGCCACCGTCAGACGAGGTTCTCGATCCCTTGAAACGCAGCCAGGTCTGCAGAAATCGATCGCGTCCGAGGATGAAGTTAAACGCACCAGGTGGGATAGACGATCTATAAGTCAGTGCTTTCGACGCCCCTTTGCTTCTCTTATTCTGGTACTACAGCCGTGACTGCAGAGTTAGCGTCGCGCCGTTGAAAACAAAGTGGATCATCAAACTGCGAATTTATTGAATGTCTTCCTGGTCCGCCTGACGTGCAGCCTCGATCTGGTCGAAATAGACCTTTGTCTGCTCTGGTGCGATGGCAAGTGGCCGGGCAATGAAAAAGCAAATCAGGGACCAGACGACCACACAAATAAGTCCCTGTATGTCGCTGATCTTTTCCCCACCGCCATGCCCACCAAGCCAGGTAATCAGTACCAGTCCCGCCAACAACAGGAGGATCCACAACGATGACAGCAGGTCCGTCTTCTCACCGCGCAAAGTCTGTGCGCCAATAAACAAAGTGCCACAAACAGCAAATATGAGCCCTAATTTCCAGATGACCGACCACCCCGTAAAGTAAATCAGCAGCCCGCAAATAACAAAAGCCAGGGGGCAAACGAATTTGGCCCAGGATAACCGAAAAGGCCGCTCCAGATCGGGTAGCTGTTGCCGCAACGCCAGCACGCTGAGCGGCCCCATGGCGTAGGCGATGACGACGACAGCCGTGAGAAAGGCAACCAGGTCTTGCCAACCTGGAAAGGGAAAGAAGAGACAGAGCCCGACGGGAAACGAGAATGCGATCAATAAACCTGGCGAGTGGTAACGACCCAAGCGGCTAAGACGACGCGGAAGGTAACGATCATGGCTCATGCCACAAACAACTCGTATGCTCGAACCGAGATTAATCAATCCTGCACCCAGGGGAGAAGCGATCGCTCCGGCAAAAACAATATAAAACAACCAGAGGGCACCAAGACTTTTCGCCAACCCGGCCATTGGCCCTACTTGATCGGCGAAACCAAGCTGTCTCCAGTTTCCTGGATTGGGGAAATTAGCTGGCCTCAAACCTGCCAGAAAGGCTGTCTGCAGTCCGAGGTAACAGAGCATGCAAAAGAAAATCGATGCGATCACCGCAATCGGGACATCCCGTTGTGGGTTTTTGGATTCGCCGGATGCAATTGCCGCATGTTGGAACCCGGTGAACGCATACACCACGCCTCCATACGCCAGGGCCTGAAAGATACCTTCTAATCCGTAAGGAGCAAAGCCTCCTTCCTTGATGTCGTCAAACATTTCCCAACGGAAAGCAATGACCATTAATGACACCGTAACGACAACCACCAACGCAATTTTGACCCAGGTAAGACTGTTGTTAATGCGGGCGAAAAGTTTGATTCCCCGCCAGTTAATCAGCGAAAAAATAATCCAGATCACAGCAGCGCATAAAAATCCGTAAGGTGTCAGGGGATGGGAAATAGTATGTCCATCTGCACCCAATTGCCGTTTGGTTAACCAGGGAAAATAGATGGAAGCGTACTGCATGACTGCCTGCACTTCAGCCGCCACGATGACCGTGAAGGTCAGCCAGGAAGCCAGCGAGGCAAAAAAGCCAGCCGTGCGACCATAAGAAAGCAGGGAATAACGAGTGATGCCCCCGTTAATTGGCAGCATGGCGCCGAGCTCGGCAAAAGTAAACGCTACGACCATGATTGCCAGGCCGCCGATGACCCAGGCGATCAAAGCTGCCGGTCCGGCCAGTTGCACTGCATAGAGCGGGCCAAACAGCCAACCGGATCCCAGGATGCCGCCAACCGAGATAAATAGTAACCCGATGAGTCCAAGGTGGCCACGATGGTTGGGCATGGATAGGGTGCCTGTTATCTCTCTTTGGACAAGTGGGCGTTACGTACTAGAGGTGCTACATCCTAGTCGGAAATCATTTGCTCGGTATATTTACTCAGTTCCACGCGATAAAGTAACACTGAACGTGCACCGCGTTTAAATCACAAGTAGCATGTTCCAAGCAAGTAAAGGTCAGGTGTCAGAACGGTGGCATTCGTCCGGCACCTTGAAAAGTAATGAGGATCTCGGACACCGTCACGAGCGAAAACAACACCCCAACCGTGAACCGGATTGAGCCTTTGCGTACAGTCTATTGCCAATGGTCGCAAGCGTACATTGTCGAAACTAACACCAAAACGAATGGCTCTAGCCATCCAGATCGATGCGAATGCCACCAGTCATCCTGGCCGCGACATTATAGATCACCGCCCCGATGAGTCCGCCGATGAAACCGGCGATGCCGTACCCAAAGGGAGCAACTACAAATATGACAATTCCACCAACAATTCCGCCGGAGGCTAAATCACCTCCGATCGCAGTCCCCAGAAGTGCGATTACCAACATCACGCCGCCAACGAGCAAACCAATGAACGCATACATGGCACCTGTCATCGTCCCCGCCGAGACGATGTCGATCCGTTTGATCGCCACCGTGTTTCCGATGGCTTGTCGGATGGGAGGTGCTGATTGCGAAGGGGCGTTATAGGGATTGTTTGGGTCCATGCTTTGGTTCCACCATTGATAAGTATCGAGTGTGCGGAGATACGAGCCACGGTCAGCGGATAGGAATTCTAATCCCAGCAGATTCCACCTCACCCCCCAAACGCGTTACGACTTTAACCCGCAAGTGGTCAGGAAGCAAGAATGGCTGTTGGATTTCCCATGAATGATTCAGCTTTTGCTTCGGGCTCGACGTCTGCACGGTGTATGAGCTTCGTAGCACGAGTGGTTCAGGTGGCTTAGCTTTTGCCACTGTTTTTAAAATGTTTGAACGGGCGTGTTTAAAATGTTTGAGTCGGCCAAGTGACGTTATGCGACCGGTTCGTCTCTGGCTCTTGCCAACAGATTCTTCGGTTCACACAAGGGACGTGCCCGGTGTTTTAACAGCAGTTAGGCTCTACTGGTCGCCTGTTCGCACATCGAGCGAGACGACTTGCCCCGTCGCGTTGCGAACATAGATGTGGCCTCCGGCCAGGACCGGCGTGGTCCAACATCGCCCGTCGAGGACCTGGGCCTCCGCCAGCGGCTTGTAGCCCTGGTCTGTGGCCTCGGCGACGACCAACTTGCCAGTCTCATCCAGCAGAATGAGCTTCCCGCCCGCCAGGATCAAGGATCCCTTGCGTAACTCCCGCGTCGTCCAATTCAATTCGCCGGTGTCCCAGGAAATGCACGCCAGGTGCGTCTCGTTGAATCCAAACACGTTCCCCTGCCAGTAGATCGAGCTGTTCATCAAGTTTTTGATTCGCTTGTTGCGCCAGAGCTCCACCGGCGGATCCGCGGTAATATCAAACAATACGCAGCCCACTCCATTGCCCGATGAGACCAACATCTTTCCATCGTGGATGATAGGATCCGCCGCGTTCAGATCCCACTCGGTGTTCCAGGGCAACTGCCACAGTTGGCGGCCGGAGCCTGCCATGGCGCCAACTACGGCATGGCCTGAGAAAAATACAACTGCCTGTCCCTGTTGAGTAGGAAAGGGTACCGGCGATGAGTATCCCGGGTGGCCCGCGGCGCTTTCCCAGATGACGTCGCCATCCGTTTTGTTAAGGGCCAGGCCGGCTTGACCGACACTCATCATCAGCCGTTCTTGGCAGAGCAGCGGTGAACCGGCATAGCGCCAGGTGTTCTGCCAGTCACCCGGGAGATACGGCCAAGGCGAAAACTTTTTGGACCAGATGGTTTTGCCCGTAGTCGCATGCAGGCAGAACAGGTCACCTCCTTTGCTGAACGTGAACAGATGCGTTCCGTCGACGGCAGGGGTGGAGCCGGGACCGCCCTCATAGGAGGCGGGTTGCAGGTCGCAAGGATAGCTGTGGCGCCACAGGATGTCCCCGGTGTCGGCGTCAAAGCAAAATACCGTGTCGGTGTTCTCCGTGTTGCCGAGCGTGTAAACCCGCCCATCAACGACTGCGAAAGAGGAGAACCCGTTGCCGACCGCGGCCCGCCAACGCACCTTGGGCCCCTCCGATCCCCACTGCCACGACCAGCCGGTTTCGCGCGAGATGCCATTCCGCTCTGGACCCCGCCAGCACGGCCAGTCCCGCCCGGCGACTTCCCCGCCCACATCGGCAGGTTGGACGAGCAACATTGTGGAGGCGAGTACCCAGTACGCAATTCTCATCTTGACGACTCCAGACGGCTGACAGGAATTCTAATCCCAGCGGGTTCCATCTTACCTCCCAAACGCGTTACGACTTTATCCGGTAAGTGGTCGGGAAGCAAGAATGGTTGTTGGATTTCCCATGAATGATTCAGCTTTTGCTTCGGGCTCGCTCACCTCGGTCCAAGGGGTTCGTTAGCTGGTCAGTAGCCGTTGAGGAAAAATCCAGGGCAAAAATCAGACAGGAACAAAACTCAGAACAAAAAAATCACACAGGCAACATTCCGGGACTTTACAACCTTGCCTGTCTGTAATTAGTTTTGCCCGGCTTCGAGCTGGACCTGCCGAACATGGTCGTCGAGGCGTCGTTGCAATTGCCCGTCATCGGCGACCTGAAGAGCTTGATTGAACCCGATTTCCGCTTTCTCTTCGGAACCCGCATCACCTGGTAACACCGCCCGTGGCTTAACCGCAGCTGCGCATGCTACAGGGGGCTCTTGACTGAGCCTCAGGATTCGCGGGAAGAATCAGAGACCAGCAAAGTGTCGGTTATCGGACCGGTTCTGTGAATTGCTATTTTCACCATTTCACGAAGTTGTTCGCTTTCGCCAGCCAGATATACCAAGCGAAAGGAAGCTGATGGCGGTCAAGGCGAGTGCAGATGGCTCCGGAACTGGCTCTTGAGCGAAGAACAGGTTGTTGGGGTTTGTAATACTCGAACTGTGCATATCTGTGTTGGCCATCATGAGTTCCGCAAGACTAGCCAACACGGAAACCCCGTAGACAGATTCAATCATCGCAATGTCGGGGTCCCACTCATAAAAGAATTTGTCGCCGACTGCGAGGCGCTCGAATTGTTCTGCTAACACAGCCTGAATTGTTACCCCGGATGTCACGCCCGGGAAATGGTCTTCAGCGAGCATTCCCACCAATAAGTCGATATCGTTGACATCGCCGCCGTAGAGGTTAGATAGCGCAGCTTGCATTGTTGGGTCCGACGTGATCGCGGCAAAGTCCGTGACAGCTGGCAAACCCACTGCTTGTCGGACCTCATTGTAATCGCCTATTCCAATATCCCGCCCACGCTCGACATCGATAGCTGCCAGGTCGTGAATCATGCTCGTTGGACCAATTTGAAATAAGGCGTTCCGTAGCCCCGGAACCATCTTTGTGTTGGTACCTTCCTGAACGTTTGAAATCAATCCAAGCAGAAATGGCTCAATCCCTCCGGTATCAAACAGTTCCGTAGGATTAAAGAACGTGTCCTCAAGTGTAATCGGCCCTTCCGCATGCGGTGTCAGGTCATTGTTCAGCCGCAAGGCTTGCTCATTGACAGACATGTGGCCCATCCGAAACACAGCGTGTGCAAACTCAGTCGAGATGCGTGGGTCGACGCCCAGGTCGTAGCCACCTGAAGTGTCTACGTTCACACCAATAGCAGGTAAGTATTCTTGGTAGGTTACGGCTTGCATCTCAGCCCCAACCACCTTGCGAGCAATTTCAAATTTGTCTGCGTCACTTAAACCAGGGTCGGCAATTGTCAGCGAATCAACAATTCGATTGTGTTCGCGGACCATCAACGTATGTAACGAAAGTATCGCGGTGTTTTCGTTAGCACGGATATCTCCGACAATAAACCGAACGCTGTCGCCCATCCGAGGATTAGTGTCCATGGCCATGGATGGAACGGTGATGCCAGCATCTATTAACTCTTGTGCCGTCGGCAACAGGTTGTCTCTATCGGTGCTCGGGTCGCCAAATTCGTGTGTCCGCAGTTTTGCGCCCGCCCCGGCATTTGCCCTCAAAGCACTGGCGCGAGTGGCATCTGATCCGTAGACCAAGCTTGCGTCAAGCCAACTAGTAATATCATTGTTAAACTGTCGGGGATTTGCGATTGACGTTCCCGTGCCAGGTGCAAACGCCTTACGTGGGAGATTTATTACGCCATCAGAATCTAGTGCAAAATCTGGGTCAGTGGGTGGAATGTCAACGTGGTGAGATTCCATTCCGTCTCCCGTAAAGTCAATATCGTGGTCAACAAATTGACCCCACGCCCAAGTCATTTCATTGAGATTGTTCTCGTCAAGAAACTGCTCGCTGGCTGATTGCGAAAAAATATGAGTGCTGACGTCTCGCGCGTTTGGTCTACCGTGAATATCAGTTCTTATGGCGCTAATACCGTCAGCATAATCAGCCGGGGTCAATCGAATTTCCTGAGTGTTGGCTTGGCCCCAGGCCGAGTTTGCTGAATTGTTGTTTGACCCGTCGATGGTTCTGGGAGTGATTGCGAACCCAGTTGACGCTGACGATAGGAGAACAACATATCCTAAAAGACAGGTATACTTTGGCAACTTGTTCACAGCAGTTTCTCCAACGTACGGACCTATAAGCAGAACTATGGCATGTAGGCTTTCTGGAAAGGTCCACGAACGCGGCAAGGGAAGAGGAGCGAAAGCGGCACGCAGATGGGGGCCGAATTGCTGATAGGAAGTTTAATCTTCCCTCGTCTGTTTCAGTCTAGCCTTGGGGGGGCGTCGTCGTCAAGTTTTTGCTGGGTTTTGCTCGTTTTCCGGTCGTTGCTGGCCCGAGAGACTTGTGGCGGAACAAAAACCAGACAGGCAACATCCAGGGAAAAATCGAGACAGTGTCGGACCGCTCCGGCTTCGTACACGGTGGCTTCACGAAATCGCAGGGCGATTGAAGTTGCCAATTCCTACACCGTGATCATCCTGATGCCCAGCAACAGGAGGAAGACCCCGAAGCTGATTCGCATTCCCCGCCGGGAAATGTGGTGCGACACCTTCGTGCCCAGTGGTGCCAGGATCACCGTCCCCACGGCAACAGTCACTGCCGCTGGCCAGTAGACGTATCCTGTCGTCCACGGAACGTCGATCTTCCCGATGATGCCGGAGATCATGAAGGCAACAGTTCCGGCGACCGCCACTGGGAACGTGAACGTCGAACTGGTGCCGCTGATCTTTGCCACCGGGAGCCCACACCAGCTGAGGAAGGGAACGCTCAGCGCCCCGCCGCCGACCCCCAGCAACCCCGACTTGAACCCGATGACAACGCCTACTGAGGCCATGATCCTGTTGGGCGGCAGGTCTTTGCGTCCGGCACTTTCCGCCAATCCAGTGATCATCGTCAGCGACACGACGACCAGGATCACTCCGAAGATCAAAGCGAGTGTCCTGCTTGGCAGGAAGTGGGCGAGTATGGCTCCGGCGACGACCCCGACGACCAACCCCGGCAGAACTTTCCAAAAAATGGGCCAGATGATGTCACCTTGCTTATGGTGTGACGTGATCGCGGAGATGCTCGTGGCGACCATAATGCATAACGAGGTTCCAATCGCCAGGTGCATCACACCGTCGTCCGAGAGGCTCATGTTCTTGTAGATAAAATAGAGTGCCGGCACGAGGAGCATACCGCCACCGATTCCCGCAAGGCCTGCAATGAACCCTGCTGCAGCACCTGCAGCGAGCATCAGGAGAATCCACTCGAGTATTTCCATCGTTTACTCCTGACGCACCTGGCGAACGACGCCTCGGAAGGATTCGCGCAGGCCCAATTGTGGCAGCAACGGGCTGCCCGCCAAAGATCTGCTGCGGCGTTTTCCGGCGGTTCCGGGCCTGGTCTGAACCGATTGCCATGTCGGCTTTGCCGAGGCTTAACTTTCCGGTGGCCGCTGGACCGTGATTATATTGCCGCAACTGTTTTTTTCGCAGTCGTATCGATGTGTGGTCATCGGGAAGAACCAGCTGGATTTTTCCCGGAAGAAAAGCCAGGCGGAATCATCCGGTAAGTACGCACAAACCTTGCGCAAAACGGCCTTGAATATTCTTTTTTCTGGATAGGGGTTGGCGTTAAATTCGCTTAAAGTCCACGCGTTTAACTTGAGCACAGCTATCTTAAACTCGGGATACACGCTCACGAATGGCACGAGTTCTGCCGGGAGTTGGTCCACAACATCGAGGCGCATAACTATTTCAGCGTAGTTGACGTTTCCCGTATAGACGTTGAAAGAGAGGGCGGAGTCCCAGCGGTTCACGTTGTTCAAGACAGGCAAGATCCCAATAAAGAGGACGGCGAGCGCCTGCGGAATATTACAAAACCAGGGTGCACTAAACAAGTTTTTGAAATCGAAGGCAGGCGCTTTGAAAAAAAGCACCCAGGTTTGTACCGCCACGGTCTGGCCCCATATCCAGGAACTGTTGTTCCAGTTGTCTCGGAACGGCCCGATACAAAAGAAAATGAGTAGATGCATCAACATCGCATCGTAGAGCGCGATGTTGCGGAATCGTTTTGTCAGCAGGCCTAGCCCAATGAAAACTTCGAACAGGGCCGCAAAAATCCCCACAGTGGGAAGCAACGGAATGTCGAAAGGGAGAAGACGGGTCAGCGGCTCGACGATGCTGGGAAATTCCTCGTTAAAAAAATGCGTGTTGAGCTTCTGCACGCCACTCCAAAAATAGATGGCCGCGGTAATGAATCGCATTCCCGCCAGAAGTCGTGGCGCATCGCTCTTACCTGCATGGTTTCTGACGGTGACCAGAATCAGAAATAGAAAAAAGAATTGGTAAAACGAGGGCCACAGGCGACTTTGATCCTGCAGGAACAGAATTGCAAAAATCGCGAGGACTAACGCAACCCATATTCTTGAGCGAAGCCCAATGACAACAGCCAGAAGTACCGTAACAAACAATGCGCGAAAAATAGAATCGACCGGGTGCGGGAAGGCCGGAATGAGTCCAAAAAGAGGAACCAGGGGATAAAACTGCCTTGAAATCCAAAGTTTCCAGGAGAAGGCGAGGCAGAGCAAAACGGAGATCGCCAGAAGTCTTGTAAAAAAGACCAGCCGTTTTTCTTCGCTCGCGAAGATCGATACGAGCCCTTTCGGCTGCGATTCCTCCCCGCTGAGCCGAGTAGATGGGATCCGATCCGATCCCGGACGACGACTCGCGTTCATACTTCTTTTATCCTCATCTCAATAGAAAGGTAATCCAGGCGGGTCATGAGGAAGATCAGCGGTTGGGTGCCCCAGCAAATCTATAGGAGGAGGGGACTCGGGGTCAACGCTTGAAAGGGGCCCAGGGTCAACGCTTGCCTCTTGCCCGCTTGTTGCCGTATTGAAGCGGGCATCATGGGCCCGGTTGAAGGTCTTTGAGAGGATCCATTTCAATTCTGAAAATGGCCAAATACGGCTGCCTGGCTCGGTGGCTCTGACGCTCGACGTTTAGCCATTGCATCGTAGAGCCTAGCCGGCAAAGCGATTTGGGTTGTCGGGCGCGAGTTCGCTGAGGGCATTGAGGTCTTCTTCGATGGGGCGATAGAGCAGGTAATAAAGTCCCACAAAGCCCATGCCGCTGACCGTGAGGATGATCAAGAGATCTTTTTGCTGGTCGTACCACGCTAGCGTCAACAGGACCGAGAGGAGGGGAACCGCGGCAGCAAGCACCAGGAAGAAACGCATCAATTTCTTCAGATCATCGTAATCGCGAGACGTTGGACCCTGGGTGACCTCGTGGCGTATCAACGTTGGTGCCAGCCAGCGAACGCACAAGAACGTCACCAAGAAAAACGGATATGTTGCGGCGAGCAGGCCGTAGAGCGTCAATGACGTGAGAAAATGGATGTAGAGTGTGACGAGTTGATCACTGGGCACGTCGAGGTGCAACACGGTCGAATAGGCCAGCCCGGCGACGCACCAAAGCACGACATCGATCAGGGCCATAAAACGGCCCAAAAAAAGGACCCTGCGACCTCCTGGGGCCGGCTGGTCGGGCGGGGACGCGAAGAGCAATCGCGTGGCCCGGTAGACACCGATAACACCCACGCCGATACCGAGCGGAAATGCGACGCCGTTGACAATGTTCGCCATCAGCATGAACGTGTTGAGGCTGGCGGACGGCAGCTGGGGTATGAGCGTCTGTTTGTTGTATAGAAAGTTCATTGCCGCAACCACGATATTGGGCAGCAACGTGGCGAGGATCACCATCACCACGGGGAACCTGGTGGTTGTTTTTCCAAGACGACTTGTCGGTGCCTGCAGCAGTTTCCACGCGCGCGGTTGCAGGCAAAGCCGCAGCGCTTTGGAAAACTGACTGACGGAACGAAATCGGTCGACCGGCTGCGGGCTCAAAGCGCGCACCAACACGCGTCGAAGTGGCGGGGGGCAATCTTGCGTGAGCCGCTCTTCGATCTCCTTGTGAGAAACGTCGACGCGTGTGTCAATCATGCGTTGAATTGCGGTAGTGATTTTCTGTCCCGGCTCGGGATTGTCGAACGGGCGCTGGCCGAGTGCCAATTCGCTGAGCACAACGCCCAACGAATAGACGTCGCTCGCTTCGTGAACACTATAGGGTGATCCTCCCAAAAGAGGATGGCACGCGGCGAGTTGCTCCGGCGACATATACGACAACGAACCGCCGAAGACGTCGGTGGGTGACTCTGCTTCCCGGGCTGAATTAAAACTAATATTGAAATCGGCAAGTTTGGGCGACCCTTCGGCCGTCAGCAGAACGTTCGCCGGTTTGATGTCGCGATGCAGCACGCCTTTCGCGTGCGCATAGGCCAAACCATCGGCCAGGCGAGCGCCAATGTGGCAGACGGCGTCTGGCAGGGCACATGTGGCGAGCGACTGGCGGAGTGTCGATCCTTCAGGCGGTGCCATGGCGTTGGCCGCAAGATGTTTGTCGACGACTTCGAGAATGATGCTGCCGCTGCGTTCCGGAGGCGGAGTCTGCACGATGCGTCGAATGACCTCCTGCAACGTTCCCCCGCCAACCACTTCCATGTACAGCAAACGCAGCGTTGGCTCTCCCCACGATCGCTGATCAAACACATGAACGATATTGGGATGGTCAAGCTGTGCCAACGTTTGCGGCTCGCTGCTGTCGTCGATGGTGATCTTGAGCGCGACGAGGCGTTCCATGCTCCGTTGCCTCGCCAGAAACACGCGTGCGAATGCTCCACGACCGAGTGACAACAACAAATCAAAATCTTCGATGGAATCACCGACATTCAAGGCGTTCATTTCTTTAACGGCCAGTTCCGCTTGATCGCCAGGTGGTTCTGCGGCTTTGGGGGGAGTGCCGCGGTAGGTGGTGGTTTTCAGCAGTTGGCGATTGTCGGCTGGTTCGGCCAGTCGGACGTCGGAAACAACGAACGTCTCGTTGGGGCTGCCAGGCAGGGCCAGCGAACCGATGAAGGGAGTCAGTTCCACGGCATACTCTGGGAACCGCTCGTGAATTTCGCCTGGCCCCACCTCTTCGCCCGCTTGCCTGCGAATCTGTATTTCCTCAAAAACCAAACCGACGGCTGCGGCATCAAAATCACGCAGCTCGGGGAATTGCTCGAAATAGGATTCCACCTTGCGCGGCGCCCGGCCCTCTTGCCAGCGGTGTTCCAGATCGACCTTGATCAATTCACCAAGCGCGGTTATTCGCTGGTGGGGAGGCAGATCGGCAACGAGTGGTTCCAGGTCTGGTTCATTCGCCAATTCGCTTGAATAATTAGCCCAGGCAGCGACCAACGTGTCGATCTTTTCGGCAATCTGCTCCCAAAGCAGTTCTTCGTCCTGTTCTGGACGAGGCGGGTCGTTAGAATGGCCTGTGGTTTGGCCCATCCGGTTATCCATGAAAAGTGTGGAATCGAACGTGGTACGGCCTGGCAGGTGTCAGCTCGATCTGGCAATTATGGCCGGAAGGCGACTGTTGGCAAAGACTGACGCTATCGATTTATGGGTCAGGTGCTGTTGAGCGGGGGTACTTCGCCGAATGGCGACGTTTTTTCGCGAGCAGAATTCCCGCTTCGCAAGGGAGAGGTCTACAGTCATGTGCGAACCGAATTCCAAACTGGCCGAAGAAGCGGGCAAGGAACGCGTCGAGAATTTGGTCGAATTTATCGAAAACAATCGGGCTGTCGAAACCGTCCAGTTGCGGCACGACAAGCTGTTCGCACTGGCAGCTGGCCTTTTTGTCGACTCAGGGGACTCACCATGACATCCACAACACTCCCCGATTGGAACATTCCGCACGACCACCCGTACTATCCTCGACTGCCTGCGAGATATGAGCACGTGAAGCTGCAGAGGGTATTTTTTCGGGCGGAACCAGAAGCTGTCGCGACATTTCTCCCAGAGGGTTTGGTGGGGGCGTCGGATGGCAGTTGCGTTGCCGGGGGCCTCGCCGTGGCGCAGTGTGACAACTATGGTGCTTTTGAGGAGACTTGGGTGCAAATGAAATGTTTTTTCGGAGACCAGGAAGGTTGGTTTTGTTCCCGCGTGCCCCACAACCAGCCGAACGCGATTGCGGCTGGCCGCGAGATTTATGGAACCCCCAAGATCTTTGCTGAGATAGCTGTCAACCAGAGCGACAGCACGATGCGCACAACATGTAAAGTCGCGGGAGAGATGATGATGACAGTCCGCTCCACCACGGACGAACCTTGTAGCGCCGACGAGTTGCCGTCTGTTTCGCCTTCGTGGCGACTGAAGATTATTCCTAGAGCCGATGGCCCGGGCGCGGCCTTGAAACAATTGATCAATGGTTCGTCCCCGGTGAGTGACGTGATCGTTCATGACTGCCGCCGTGGCACCGGCTCGGTCCAATTCATGCCCAACAAGGCCTGCGATCTGAGTCGCTTGTCACCCCGGGAAATCGGGAAAGTCTACTATACGGAAACCAGTTTCACCGAAGGATATGCCCGGATTGTTCACGACTATCTACGCTAGGCTGCCAACGACTTTGCCGCTGAAGTCGTGAGACTTCGGGAAACAAGGTGAATATTAACGACACCGTGTTACCGCTAGGAGAGTGATGCACAGGAGTTCATCTGCCGACACCATTCAAGTCCGGTGCATTCGCCAATTTGCTTGAATATTTGGACCAGGCAGCGACCAACGTGTCGATCTTTTCGGCAATCTACTCCCAAAGCAGTTCTTCGTCCTGTTCTGGACGAGGCGGGTCGTTAGAATGGCCAGCGGTTTAGCCCATCCGGTTATCCACCGAAAGAGTGGAATCCAACGCGATACGGCCTGGCAGATGTCAGATTGATCTGCCAATTATGGCCGGATGGCGACGTTTTTTCGTGGTTAGAATTCTCGCTTCGAAAGGGAGAGGTCCACAATCATGTGCGAACCGAATTCCAAACCGGCCGGAGAAGCGGGCAAGGAATGCGTCGAGGATTTGGTCGAATTTATCGAAACCAATCGGGCACGACTCCTGGCATTTATCCAAAAACGTGTCGGAACATCGCTCAAGCGCAAGATCGATCCGGAAGATCTTCTTCAAGAGGTGAGTATTGAGGCCATTCGGGCTGTCGAAAACGTCGAGTTGCGGTACGACAATCTGTTGCACTGGCTTTTTCAAATCTGCGAACGCAAAATCATTGACGCACACCGAAAATTCTTCGCGAGCCAAAAGCGTGACGCGTCGCGCGAATCAGGATGGGGCGGCGGAAGCCAGGCGGGAGATGGATTCGTAAACTTGCTGGCCGCCAGCTTGACCACGGCAAGCCAGGCTTTCTCGCGTGATCAGAAGCAGCTGCAAATGTTGGCCGCACTCGACACGCTTCCTACAGAACAACGCGAAGCCATTCGATATCGCTATCTCATCGGACTCCCCTCTAAGGAAATTTCCAAAAAGCTTGGCAAATCGGATGGGGCGGTCCGCGTGATGCTCTCCCGCGGTGTTAGCCGCCTGCAAGAAATTCTGAGCGATCGTGACCAATAACAGGGCTAGGTTCCTGTTGTTTTGGGCAGGAGAGCACGCCTGTCGGCGCAAGAGAAAGGCCGGGACGCCTTTGGGACGTCCCGGCCTGGTTGCGGGGGAAAGATTGCAGCAGGAGGCTTACAGCTGCGGGTTCAAGACGAGGGGGTTGCCGATTTGGGGAACGCCGGATTGCAAGGGGCCTGCGGCGGGACCTGTGGGCAACGGCGAGGCGGGGGGCGTGGGATGAATCACGAGCGGCGCGGGAGGCGTCAGCAAGATTTTTACCTTGCTGATCGTCTGTCCGTGCGGAAGGACCACATCGAGCCGAGCCGGGCTGGGCTGCTTTACGGCCATGGGAGGAAGCGTGACCGTTACGCCGCTGGGGCTCCACGAGACGATCTGTGTGGGAAGCTTCACTTCGTTGAGTACGAGCAGTACGTGACCGGCGACGGGGCCCAGGAAATTGCCGGGCAACGAAAGGGTTGAACCAGCGGGAACCAAAGGTAGCTGTGGGACGATTCCAAACGGCCGCGGGGCGATTGCAATTGGGGCGACGGGCGGTGCCACGATGACCGGGGGTACCACGTGAACCACGGGCCTGACAATGTGACGAACCACTGGGGCACGGTAGTGGGAGTAGTTTCGGCTGTAACTACTACGGCAGTGACCACCACCACAACCGGCCAAACTGGAGTTGGCTGCAATCAGGGTAGCGGCGACGGCGAGCGAGCAAACGGCTGCTTGGCAGAAGGAACGGGACATGACGATTCTCCTTGAAAGAAAGGGGTGACCGGGGATTGTTGAGGGCTTCGTTTGGCCTCTGACAGGCTAAGCGGGAAACGGGGAAATCTGTTACACACAGCCGGAAAAAAGTGGCCCGAACTCTCTGGGTCGGGCCGGGCGGGGTCGCCATTTGGCGGTACGGTTCGCAAAAGCTGTACGGGTCGCAAAAAAAAGCGGCCGCCGGGCACAAGGGCCCGACAACCGCCGAAGGGAAAGGTAGGGACCGACGGTTTACCAGCCACCGTAACCGCAGCCGTAACCACCGTAGCCGTAGCCACCGTAGCCACCGTAACCACCGTAACCACCGTAACCACCGTATCCATGGCCACCGTATCCATGGCCACCGTAGCCATAGCCACCGTAGCCATAGCCACCGCAGTAGGGCGTGTAGTAATACCCACCCGTGTAGTAGCTTGGCGCGGAATACCAGCCGTTGTAGCCAAAGCAACGGGCTTCGGCGCTTTCCATGCCGACGATTCCAATGGCGGCAATGGCCACGACGGTGAACAACAACACCTTCGCAAAACAATTCATAACAGGTCTCCTGAACAGACGGGAACGAGTTGGTCCGGCCAAGCTCGACGTGTCTTGACCTCTCTGAAGAACAAAGCGAAAAGCCAGTCCCCCTGTTACAGGCAAATACGGGCAAATCTCGCCAATCCGAAAACATGAACTGCCCGGGGTCGGTATCTTTCATGCCGGTTCCCGGTCGGTCGTGACTAAGAACAGGGCTGGTTTGCCGTTGTTTTCACCAGGAGAGCACGCCTGTTGGCGCAAGAGAAAGGCCGGGACGCCTTTGGGGGACGTCCCGGCCTGGTTGCGGGGAAAGATTGCAGCAGGAGGCTTACAGCTGCGGGTTCAAGACGAGGGGGTTGCCGATTTGGGGAACGGCGGTTTGCAGGGGGCCTGCGGCGGGACCTGTGGGCAACGGCGAGGCGGGAGGCGTGGGATGAATCACGAGCGGCGCGGGAGGTGTCAGCAAGATTTTCACGTTGCTGATCGTCTGTCCGTGCGGAAGGACCACATCGAGCCGAGCCGGGGTGGGCTGCTTTACGGCCATTGGCGGAAGCGTGATTGTTACGCCGTTCGGGCTCCACGAGATGATCTGTGCGGGAAGCTTCACTTCGTTGAGTACGAGAAATACGTGACCGGCGACAGGACCGAGGAAATTGCCGGGCAACGAAAGGGTTGAACCAGCGGGAACCGAAGGTAGTTGTGGGACGATTCCAATCGGCCGTGGGGCGATTGCAATTGGGGCGACCGGCGGTGCCACGGCGAACACGGGTCGTGCCACGTGAACCACAGGCCTGACAACGTGACGAACCACTGGGGCACGGTAGCGAGCATAGTAATTGTGGTAACCACCACGGTAGTGACCACCGCCACAACCGGCCAAACTGGAGTTGGCTGCAATCAGGACAGCGGCGACAGCGAGCGAGCAAACGGCTGCTTGACGGAAGGAACGGGACATGACGATTCTCCTTGAAAAAAAGGGGTGACAGGGGTTGTTGAGGGCTTCGTTTGGCCTCTGACAGGCTAAGCGGGAAACGGGGAAATCTGTTACAAGCGGCTGGGAAAAAAATGGCCCGAAATCTCTGGGTGGGTTCGGGCGGGGTCGCCATTTGGCGGTACGGTTCGCAAAAAAAAGGCGGTCGCCGGGCACAAGGGCCCGACGACCGCCGAAGGGAAAGGCGGGGAGTGACGGCATTTACCAGCCACCGTAACCAAAACCGTAACCACCGGAGCCGTAACCACCGGAGCCGTAACCACCGGAGCCGTAGCCACCGGAGCCGTAGCCACCGGAGCCGTAGCCACAGTAATTGGGCACGTAGCGATAGCACGACCGGCGTGCGTAATACCCACCGGTGTAGCAGGTTGGGGCTGAATACCAGCCGTTATAGCCATGGC